>NZ_CP073355.1:628863-1257726 GCF_023525255.1 Thermospira aquatica
TCCTACCGGGCTATCGGGTTTGACGAACGTTATATGATTGTGGGGAGAAGTCCCCTCAAAAAAGCTCTCACCAACCGTCCCTTTTATACCATCTGGTACGATAGCAAACAGCGACCCCTCAAGATTGTCTACGGCTACGGGAACATCCTTACGAACGATCCCGTGTTTAATGTTGCCCAGATCGTCTTTGAGTACACTCCCCTGCAGGAAAAGCGTACCTTTCTTGATGCTTCAAACCAGATAACTTTCTCTTCAGTACAGAAGTACGCTCAGGCTATTCTGGACTACAACGACAGGGGACAGGCGATACGTGTCCGTTACTACGGCACCAATGGTGAGGTGGCAGGTGACTTCCGGGGTGTTTTCTCCTACCGGTTGGAAAGAGATAGCCAGAACCGCGTGCTCCGTACCACAAGCTACAATACCAACGACGAGATGGTGGAGGCAGGCGGGTTTGCCAGTGTCGTCTTCACTTACGACAAACACGGAAACCTCATCGAAGAGCGCTACCTCGATAAAGATGGAAACCCCGCGAAAAATAGATTCTGGGGATACGCTATACGGAAAAACACCTATGATAAGAAAAACCGTCTCATCGAGAGAGCCTTTTACGATGAAAACGACAACCCTGTCAACTACAACCTCTGGCATATCCACAAGTACCGCTACCTCTACGATAAAAAGGGAAAAATCACCAACACGCTGAGGTTTCAGGTCTCAAACGGTATGATTGTCCAGATTACAGAGTAAGAGTGTCCACCTTTTCTCCTCCGGGGGAAAAGGTGGTCCCTTATGGGGAAAAGGTCTTCAAAATCCCTTCCTAAAATGTCACTTTCTATTTTGGGAAAAACTCTTTTTTAAAACAGCATACATCAAGAAACAAAAATTCCTCTCCTCGTCTTGACTTCCCTTGCCCACGAGAGACCTTTAATGGTATAGAACAGTTCCTCTAACAACTCTTCTGCCTTTTTTCCTCTATAACAAGTACCCAAAAGAGGATCTTCTCCCCCTCTTTCGAGATGCCATTTCTCTCTCAAGGAAAAAAATAAAAAAGGCAGGGCAAAAGCCCTGCCTTTTGGAGTTTCATTTTACGCTTAGAACTTGTAGTTAAAGTCAACAGAGTAGAACCAGCGCTTCGTAGCATCGGTACCAAAGCCGATAGCTGTATCCTCGTAAGAACCTCTCTCCTGATCAGGATTGATCAGATTGAAGGTTACGCTAAACATCCCTTTGGAGTACTTGAGATAGAGAGTCTTCACAAGAGGAATGAAGAGAGGTTCACTCCAAGGAGCGATATCATTGAGAACCTGCTCAGTCACCTCTTTGGTTACAGGATTATAGACTTTCGTGTAGAGAGCAACCGTGAGGGAGAGACGACCGTTCAAACCAAACTCCCAATCACCGAACTTGGTGGAACCACCAAACTCGAGAAGAGCACGGTTGTCATCACGCTTTACACCATAGAGGGTAAACCAGGTCTCCTGAGCATTCGTAACCTCAATATTCGTAGCTACATTGTTCAGCATATTCGTTCCATTATAGGACTCGCTCAAGATCTGACTTGCCAGTCCAATACCAGCATTGAGCTTTACCTGACCACCAGCGATCTTGTACTGGAGACGAACCTCAGGCCCAAACTTGAGGGTAGAATCACGATAATACGTGTTATTGGTAATACCAGGAGCAGCCCTCGTTTCTACCATATTATTCGAGGTATTGTACTGAATCCAGTGCTTGATGTAGAGATCGAGAGAAGAACCAAGTGGCAGGGTATAATCACCCCAGTTGTTGATCTCAAGGCTAAAGTTTTCACTGTAGGAACCAGCTCCTGCCTGCTCCCACTTCCAGTAAGGATTCACATAGCCACCAAACTCCCCATTCCAGAGACCCTTCATGTTTGCCCCAATCTTGGTCCTGAGTTCTCTCTTATACAGAGCAGCATCGGCATTCTCGGTCACATTGGTCCCTGCATTCGTGATCTGATAGGTTCTTACAATCGACTCAGCGAAGAGGATCTCAGACTGATCAGAGGTAGTGACATTTACCGTTCCGATGTTCACCGCAATACGTGGGAGAAGATCAAGAGAATAAGCAAACTTGGTCTTCCCACCATCACTCAGAGCTGTTACAAGCCCATTGGAATTCTTCGTCACAGCATAGGTATCATACCCAAGCTTTGGTGTGATACCAAACCCAATGGTCACGAGACCGGCCTTAATGCCCGTGATATTAAAGTACCCTGGCGAGTAGGTATCAACACCGAGCACCTGCGACTTCTCCACAAACTTGTACTCAAGACCAAAGGCATCATAATTTACCTTAAATCCCGTGTTTGCCTCATCCAGGCCGCCAGCCACAATCTTGGTAAAAACCTCACCCGTCTGGGCAAATACAAGACCCGCGATAGACAACAAAACTACCATGACTCTTTTCATATGACTCTTTCCTCCTTCGTCGTTCCTTAACTTTCACTTATTCTACAATATAAGTCACACCATCATTCGCCGTGGATTGCTCCACTCCCTGTACAAGCGAAGATACCCCTACCACAAGAATCGAGAAATTGTTACCACCATCATTGATCTCGGCGGTAAAACCGCTATTGGGATCAGCGTTTGTCCCTACGACAAATTTCCCATCAAGCTTGGCTGTATCACTCCAATCGTCAAGTGTAGCACTATCAAGCGTCGTACACGTAACACTCCCTGCCGTTCCATACGTCCCAACGACCTTAAAAGGAGCGCCCCAGAAACTGCCACTCCCACCACTTGCACCACCAAATTCACCCACAGCAATAATGTGGTCACCAGCGTTCACAGGAGCGGAAGTTGGCACATCGGCCGTCCACATCACCGTTACCTTGGTAGCATCAAAAAGAGGAGCATCTTTAACCTTAGATAGATCAATCTGGGCACAACCAAACATTGCCAACACGGACAACACCAAAACTAAACCTAAAAATCTCTTCATAACCTTATCCTCCTCCTTTTTGGATTTTCTTTAAGGTTTTCTATAGAGTATTATACACGAAATTTTGGTTTTGTCAAGGGGTTTTGGGGATTTTTTTGTTTTTTTTTGCGGTATCACCGATAAGAGAGAAAAATATCAAGAGGAATGAAAACCTCTTTGAAGAATGAAAAGGGTGGTCCAGGAGGGAATAAGCTGCCGGGCGGTTTTTTGCAGGGTATAAGAGGGTGGTGCTGGTACCTTGTTGCAGCAAGAAAGCTATTACCCTGTCGCAGTGGCTGCTGGCATGGGAGCTCTTCCCTTATCGCAGTGTGAGGGTAAAAACCCTCTCGGGGGGATTTCCTTGCTGGTGCAGGCTTGCTCTTACCCTGTTGCAGTGAGGGAGCCTCACCGAAGTAGTTTAGAATAGAAAGGGAGGAAAGGGGGTAAACGCTTAACGTGAAATTTTCGATATAGGCTATTACCATTTTGCAGTTTTTGGGTATCAATTTCGGGGGAGAGGGAAAAAGCTCATTGGTTTCTGCGTCACGGTGACATGGGAAAAGTTAACTCCCTCTCATGAGGAAAAAATGCTCTTACCTTATTGCAGCAGGAGGAAGGTGGTATTCCTTTGTTGCAGCGTTGAGCATGTTTGTGAATCTTTAACAGGAGCGGGAGATGCTCTTTCCTTGTTGCAGTGGACGAGAGACCATCGCCAAGTACCCTCAATGTACTCACCGAGTCGTGAAGCGTCTCGAGAAACTTCGTGAGTCGAGATGCAAAACCCTTTTTCACTGTAATAAAGTCATAGCATAGGAATTTCTCATTCTCCCTGCAACAGGGTAAGAGCTCATATTTGAGAAAAAACAATATACTATTACCATGCTCAGCCCCGTTTTCCCTTCACAGCACTTTAAAAAAGAGGAAAAAGTTTTTGGCTTTTGCTGTGAAAAGGAAATAGCTTTCGAGCACAGATCTCCTGCCAGCAATAAAAAAGTCTCGGTATAAAAAGCATTGCTGCAACAATGAACCTGCAATGTAAGAAAAGCTATTCCCTTTTTGCAGTACAACAATACTCAGAAAAAAATGACGATACACCACCTCACTGCGATAAGGGAAGATCTTTTTTATAAAAACACGACATATTTTTCCTCTGCTGGAGTGGCCACATTCACCATTCCCACTGTAATAAGGTAAGAGCAGATTGCAGTATCCCCATCCCTCTTTTCTCCTATAAAAAAACAAACCCCGGAGCATCAATAGCCATACTCCGGGGTTTCCAATCTCTACTGATTTGTCGTATTGGTAACAACAATCACATTCGTGACATAGATCACCTGAGGAGCGGCAGGAGCTGGTTGAACAGGCGGCTGGGGCTGTTGAGGCATGAGAGGAATCTGAGGTGAAGGGTAGAGCTGGATAATCTCTTTTCTCCATGACCAGTTAGCTAGCTGAGGAAAACTTTCTACAAATTTTGCCCTATCCTCCGCCTCCCTGTCTTCCCAGTAAAATTTATACCCCGTGGTAGGAATAAAACCCACTTTGGTATTAGTGATGTGAATGTAAATATGACCGAGATAAACAACCTCACCAGCTTTCACATAGACAACCTGTTCGGGGAAATTGTGTCGTAGCATTATTGTATGAACAATAGTATTACTGAGAATAAAATCCTTAGGAGAGATAACCGTTGGCGCGGTATAATACACCACCATCTCGTTACTCCGAGTGTTCTCCATTTCAAGAAGGTAGTAGGTTTCCCTGGGCTGTTTATAGTTCCAGATAAAACGATAGACACCCAGAGCATCTATATATTCACCTTTTGGGTTATAGTAACTGTACGTAAGATAAATAACACCCCTATCAGGATGTTTTTCTATAACCTTAGCCACATTGTTTGGCCGGACACGGTCTATATCGTAACAGGCAGCCAAAACAACAAGAACCCCCACCAGCAGAAAAAATTTTGTGCTTTTCATAAGCATTTCTCCTTGGATAAATTTTGCCCTCTATTATATCATGAGAAAAGAAAAAAAACAACTCTAGAAAACCCTTATCCTTTCTTTCATTTTCGTTTTTCATAAATATCTCTGGAACGCTTAATGTTTTTCTTACTGTTTTTCCCTAAAAATTTTTCAAGCATTGCCATACGCAACAAAATAATCGAAGTCTTGAATTCTTATTCATCTTTTTAAAATTTTTCCCTTTTTATTGTGAGAACAACATTCCTGGTCCCCTTTTGGAGAGGGAGAAAATCACTTTAGGCAATCTCTGGCTATTTTTTCTTTAAAACTATACCACGCGTGGACGGAAGTACTATCTTTTGTCCTTCTCTATACGTTTCTTCTAAATGGGTAGAAAACACAAGCTCCCATGAGGGAGAGAGATGAAACACTGTTTTTGCAGAAGAAAAGTTTATAAGGACAACAAGAGACTCTTTTTTGTGGGACATCTCCCAACCAAACCCTTCCCCTGCCTCTGGGAGCTTTTTTGTGAGATGAGGGGGGCGAATTTTTCCTATCCAGCTATGTGCTTTACGAAAAGCAATAAGAGACCGGTAAAAATCATAGAGTGGACGATTTATCTCCTTAAGACGCCAATCTACCCAGTTAGTGGGATTATCTTTTTCATAGCCATCACCATCAATCGTCCATGGATGCGCCTTGTGCTTTGGCCAGCGCTGATGGTGGTTTACCCATTCTCCTGTCATGTTTTTATGCCAGTGAACATGTCCCAAAAGAGAAAAGCTCCCATCAGGAGGATGGACAAGGCGCATTCTCCCAAATTCCTGTCCTTCATGGATCATAACAACACCGGGAGAGAGAAAAAGTACGAGCGCGGCAAGTTTTGCCTGATCAAGTTGCCGAGGTGTGAGAACCGCTTTGTCAAGAATCTCTTCTGGTTTTATTTCCTGATCTGGTCTGATGTCACCACTCCCAATACGGAGAAAATCAGTAAAGGTATGGTTATCATGAGATTCAATGTAGTTCACACTGTGGTAAGGCTCTAAAAATATACCTGGGTAACACTGGAGTGCCTGCCAGATCTCATCCGTTGAAATCTTTCCAAAAACAAGCCCATAGGAAGGATAGGGATGCGCATGCGTCCCCCCTCGTATAAGATTTCGAAAACGGTCGTTCCATGCAGTGATTCCCATACGGCTAAAGTGATTCTGTCCCGGATGAAGACAGTAGTCTCCTCCGTCTCTTTTTCCACCCCTTCCTCCATGCCAGGGTTCAACAGTTAAAAAGATATCTGGTTTTAGCCGTCGAAGTTTTCGCGCCAATTGACGATACGTTTCCCAGTCAATAACCGTAGCAAGATCAAACCGAAAGCCATCGATGTTATACTCTTTGACCCAATGGATGAGACTGTCGATAACAAGACGTCGGGACATAAAACGGTCACTTCGAAAATCGTTTCCACATCCTGTTCGGGCTTCATCATGCCCCATGGAGGTCGTCCAGAAGTAGTAGTGCCTATCAATAAGTCGGAGAGCGTTAGCGTCATACAGAGAAACATGATTATACACAACATCCATGATAACTGCTATACCTTCTCCGTGAAGTTTATCTACCATATTTTTCATAGCATATACCTGATACCCGTCACTCCCATTCCATGCACCTTGATGAAGATCTCCTCTAGCGTAATAGTTCTCCGGAGAGAAAAAGGAAGTTGTCATGTATCCCCAGTGGTTACGACTATAAGGATTGAAATCATTATAGAAAGGAGCAGTGGAGTGATCGAGATAATACGGTTCTATCTCAGCAAACTCTTGAAGAGGAAGAAATTCTACCGCATTGACACCAAGTTCTTTGAGATGAGCTATTCCTCCCTCTTGATTCCTTTCCACGAAACCGTCATACGTGCCTTTCTTTTCACAGGAAGAAAGCATGGTCATATCGCGAAGATGGCATTCGTAAATAAGCCACTCATGATTTTTTGGTAGTTGAATGCGGGGATTTTTCCATTTGTAGTTATCGTCCACAATGAAAGCAAGGTGTCGTTGAGGATATACCACAAAACTCGCTACCGCATGAGCATACGGATCGGCAATAATAATATCTGGTCTGAAAAGTTCTCCTGGACCTTTTGGTCCAAAGACGCGGTACCCATAATAGTACCCTTTGCAGTCCCGGGGAACAGAAATTTCCCACACGCCGTGTCCAATACGTCGCATCTCGAGTTGGATCTCTCCTTCATAATAAAGAGCTGGCTCTAAGTTCTGATACGGTTTTTCAAAAAGTGAGAGAATAACCTTTTGAGCTCGGGGAGCAAAAAGGCGAAAAATGGTTGTATGAGAAGTCCTTCGTACCCCTAACCATCCTCGAAAACGAAAACGATTCCAATAGGCTTCGCTGAATCCCAAAGGGAAAACGCGGTTGTGCACAATGAGTTCATAGTTATGGTCATCTCGCAGAAAAGGCGTAAAAAGGCGCCACGTGTCTTTTCTCAGCCTTTTTTTACGAGTAATAAGAAAAGTTTCTCCATTCTCCACATCTCGCAACGCGACAAGAACTGGCCACTCTTCATGGGCATTCACATCAATCGTATGGGAGTCTATCCGCCAAACACCAAAAATTTCCATTGGTTCCTCCATGAATAGTGTCAATTATAGGTGTTTTTTTAAAAAAAGTCAATTATTCGAATTACAAAGAACTGAGGTGTAGGTGGAGTTAGCGATGTTTGAAAGGAGACCTATTTACAGGAAACGGCAAAACAATATCAAAAGCCAGCAAAAAGGAGAAAAGGAGATACTGGATTACTTTGTGAGGATAACAGGTTTAAAAATCGAAAAAAACAATATCAAAAAGCCAGCAAAAAGGAGAAAAGGAGATACTGGATTACTTTGTGAGGATAACAGGTTTAAAAATCGAAACTATGCCGCCAGGCTCTTGAGAACAGCACGGAAAAACCATCTATGTAGGCAAGAAAAATTACCTTAAAGCCGACATAGCCAAGAACAAAAGACCTGGCAGAAAGAAAAATTCGGCGAAGAAGAACTAAAAATGCTAAAACAGGTCTGGGAAATTGAAACATGTGTGGCAAACGTTTAAAGCCAATTTTAAATGAAGTTTTAGATAATCTCTTAGCAAACGGACATCTCCACGGTTCTCCACAGGCTATAAAAACTTGCGCCATATAAGTGCCTCAAGTATTGACCGACTTTTGAAGCATGAGCGTAAAAGCTTGAGATAAAAGGACGAAAAGGTACAAAGCCTGGAACGCTATTAAAGCAACAAATAGCTATACGCACGTGGGCAGAGTGGGATGAAATTGCCCTGGGTTCATGGAGATTGATCTGGTAGCCCATGAGGGAGGAAATGGCCGGGAGACTTTGCTCAAACATTAAATATGGTGGATGTTTGGAGCGGTTGGACAGAGCTTGTGGCAATCAAAAACAAGGCTTCAAAATGGGTAAGAGAAGCCATAGAAAAAGTCAAAGGAAGACTTCCTTTTGATTTACGGGGAATTGATTCTGATACCGGTGCTGAATTTATTAATCATCCTCTGCGTGATTGGTGTGAGAAGAACCAGATAAAATTTACAAGGGGAAGAAGCTCCCGTTCCAATGATAACTGCTACGTCGAGCAGAAAAACTATTCCATAGTCCGCCAGAATGTTGGATACTTCCGCTACGATACCGAGGAAGAAGTCTACTACTTGAACCGACTCTATGCGTATCTCAGGCTTTATGCCAACTTTTTCAACCCGGTTATGAAAATGACAGAGAAAAAGAGAATCGGAAGCAAGGTGCAAAGAAGCATGATGATATTAAAACTCCCTACCAGCGGCTTTTAGAAAGCTCTTATGTAAGTGAGGCACAAAAGGAAACCTAACAAGGCTTTATAAGGCTCTCGATTTGTTTCACCTAAGACAAAAAATTACGGCTTGCCAGAGAAAACTTTTCAGCCTTCAAAAGAAAAAGAATGTAAAAAACAAAAATTTGGAGGAAACTGTATGGAATTTTTGAGTACTTTTTTTTATGAGGCAATGATTCGAATTTCGAGTACTTTTTTATTTGACGCAACGGGTTATTTTGAAATAGGTTTTTTCTTTTGAAAAAGGGGAAAAATGCTCTTACCTTGTTGTAGTTTTGTATTGCTCTTCCCTTGTTGCAGTTAGGGACAAAGGGGACAGCTTTGAGGAGAAAACTGCTTTACTTTGGGAAAACTGCTCTTACTTTGTCGCAGTAAGAGAGGGCTTGCTCTTACCCTGTCGCAGCAGGAATGTGAAAGAGAAAAAAACTGTGATAAGGTAAGAGCTTTTGTTTTTTAGAGTCCTTTTTTGTAGAAGGTGTCATCCAGAGGGGAATTTTGGGGAGGGGAAAGGGAGGAGGTGTATTGCTCTTCCCATGTTGCAGTGGGTGGGACAAGGGGTTTACTGCGATAAGGGAAGAGCGGGTTTTTTTCTTCACTCCAGCAAGAGAAAAGGAAGGGTTTATCTGACTGTGATAAGGGAATAGCTTTCGGTTTTTCACTCTCACTGCAAAAAGGGAAGAGCATGCCTCTTCTGTTTTTGGCTCCAAGAGGGAAATAGTTTAAGGAGAAGAGCACACTTTGAACTGCAACAAAGGAATAACAAAAGGTTTTTCCAGATTGGAAGAAGAGAAAAGCTATCAAAACTTGAGTTTTCACTGCAATAAGGAAAAAGCAAATTTCAAAGCACGCGAGAGTGCGAGAGGGGATATAAGGGGTAAACGTTTAACCTGGAATCTTTCACATAAGCTCTTACCCTTTTGCAGTTTTAGGTACAACGGTACAACGGTACTGTGAGAAGGTAATAACTATATACCTGGCTTTTCACTGTAACAAGAGAATAACATCGTTTTTTGCCTGCGACAAGATAAGAGCAAGAATTTTTTCCTGAAACAGAGCAATAGCTATTAAAACCCACATATTCACTGCAACAAGGGAAGAGCAAAAGTTTTTTCATCTTTTACCTCACGAAAAAAACGTTTTCACCATGAATTTTCGAGTTTTTCCTGTCCTTTTCTTTCAAAAGGATGAAAAAAATTCAAAAAAACAAAATGAAACAAAAACTTTTAGTTTTCTATTTGACAGACGCAGGAAATGTGTTGAGAAAGAAAAAACGAAAACCTACGCCCAGATGGGAAGAATAAGCCCTTCAGCAACAAGCTTTTTCCACGGGAGAAGCTGGCGACGTTTGCCAAGCCTTCTTAAAAGCTCTTCAAGCCTGGAAGAAACCCCCTCGATGTTAAACCGAAAACAGAATTCATCAAGATAGCGCTGCATGTGCTTTCGACAACCATAGTGATAGACGTCTTCAAGAAGGTTTTTCAACCCATCGTTAAGGTGGGAAAGCCACGGCGTTCTTTTTTCCACCGAGGTGTGGCGGAAAAGCTTGCCAAAAAAGTCTGAAAGCCAATCGCTACTCACATCATCCACAAGATGAATGTGAAGTTTAGAAGGGGTATCATCCGCATCAATTTCGACAACCTGCATGGGAGAAAAGTTTTTTCTTTGGCGGCGTTTGATGCCGGAGAGAAAGAAAAAGGTTTTGACAAGCTTTCGGAGGGATTTCGTGTGATGGCGAGTGGTAAGCCGCATAAGGCTTCGCAGCTTCTGAAGAAGAAGCCAGCTTGCCTTGTAGCTTGTGTGAAGAAGTTGTGAAAGCTTCACCGCGTTTATCCCCCCATCCTGGCAGACAAGAAACATGGCAGAAAGCCAGATTTTTGGCGAAAGGTGACTTTTTCGCATGATGGACTGGCTTTTTAAGGAAAATTGTCTGCCACACTTGGGGCACTGATACACGAGCCGGCACGAGAGAAGGTGAGCCTTTGCCTTACACCTTGGGCAAATAGGTCCCTCTGGCCAGAGGGCTTTTTCGAGAATCTGGTAAGATTCGTTTTCTGAGAGTGTGAAAAAATCCTTTTCCATGGTTTTCTCCTTAGAGAAATTTTTTCATACTATATATATCGAAAATTTTTTGTTATAGTTGTTAAAAAAGATGTTTTATATATTTTAAAAGTAAGATCGATGGGGAGATTTTGGGGGTGTGAGAAAAAATGCTCTTACCTTGTTGCAGTGTGTGGGACAAGAGATTTCCTAAGGTCGGGTAAGAGAAAGTTTTTTCTTTACTGCAACATGGTAAGAGCAAATCTCAAAGCACGTGAGAGTGTGAGAGGGGATATAAAGGTTAAACGTTTAACCTGGGGTTTTGACGTAAGCTCTTACCCTTTTGCAGTGGCATCAGATGGTTTATAACTGTGAAAAAGGAATAGCTAGAAATTTTCCCCACTGTGACAAGGTAACCGCAAGAGTTTTTTCCTGCAACAAGGGAATAGCTGAAGGGCCTCACTGCGATATGGTAAGAGCTAGCACGGTTTCTAGACTGCAACATGGTAATAGCAAAAACCTTTCCCCTGCAACAAGGAAACAGCCTTCAGGTTCCACACATTCACTGCAACAAGGGAATAGCTATAGATCCTTCTTCTCACTGCGACAAGGTAATAGTCCGCATGACAGGCACACTGCGACAAGGGAAGAGCAACACACCCTCCAAACATACCACTGCGACATCGTTATAGCAAAGCCTTCTCCGGAAAGCATCTCTTAAAAAAGTTTTGAGATTTTTCTTTTCTTGACTGAAAAAAGTTTATAGCAAGTTTTTTTAATATTTTAATAAAGTAAAATCCTCTTCTCACAAGCTTTTTAATCAAAGTTTTTGCAAAAAGATTTTTTTTTCCTGTATAATAATATCTCTCATTTTACACAAGGAGGTTTTCATGGTTGTTCGCCCCTTTGTGGCTCTCCGTCCCCCTGCCAAATATATAACAGAAATACAGGCTCCCCCCTATGATGTAATGTCACGGGAGGAAGCAGCTCAGATGATTCATGGGAATGAAAAAAGTTTTCTTCGTATCACACGCCCAGATGCTCTTCATCCTGACTGGGACGAACACGATCCTCGTTTGTATGAAGAAGCTCGTCAAACCATTCAAGATTTTCGAACGAAAGGATGGTTATTGAAAGAAAATAAACCCTGTTTTTATTTTCTCTGGCAGAAGTGGAAAGAAAGGGAACAAACAGCTGTTTATGCAGCGGTGCGGTGTGAGGATTATGAAAAAGGAGATATTCGTCGTCACGAACTCACCCGAAAAGACAAAGAAGAGGATAGAACCACACACATAGCCACGACTAAGGTAGGAACAGGACCAGTATTTCTTACTTTTCGTGATCTTGGGGCATGGGAAGGTATAAAAAATACCATTATGGCTTATGCCCCAGAATATCATTTCATTGACCAGCAAGAAGTAGAACACAAGCTTTGGATAATTGAGAGCGACGAGATGATTGCTACTATCCAGGAGTATTTTGAGGATATAGAGAAGTTCTATATTGCAGATGGCCATCACCGTGCAGCTTCTGCCTATAACGTGTGGAAACGTTACGGAGACAAAGGGGAAGGGTATGCCTATTTTATGGCAGCACTTTTCCCTTCCCATGAGCTTGCTATTTTGCCTTACCACAGGCTGGTTTTAGATCTCAATGGCATGAGCTCGGAAAAATTTCTCGAGAGACTTGCCGAGAGGTTTGCTCTTGATGTGAGTTCTGAGCTTGATTCTCCCCGTAAGGGTGTTATTGGCATGTATCTGGATGGAGAAACTTACCATATTACCATTCCTTCTCGTATTATACCGCATGATCCTATCGAATCCCTGGACGTGAGTCTATTGCAACGATTGATTCTTCATCCCATGCTTGGAATTGATGATCCTAGAACTTCCCAGAGGATCCGTTTTGTTGGAGGTATTCGTGGAACCCAAAGCCTCAAAAAAGCTGTTGATAACAAAGAGGCTGCTGTAGCCTTTGCAATGTATCCAGTCAGTATGGACGAACTTCTTGCGGTAGCAGATGCCAATAAAATCATGCCACCAAAATCTACCTGGTTTGAACCTAAACTCAAGGACGGTATGCTTGCCTATCCCCTTGAAGAGGCTTTTTGATAAGTTTCTAAGAACTTTCAGGTAAAAGAGAGGATTTTTACTTTACTTTTTGACATAGGCTCTCCGATAATGAAAAAAAGGAGGCAGCATGGTGGTGCGTTTTTGGGGGGTTCGGGGATCCACCCCTATTACTGATAAGGACAAATTAGATGTTGGGGGAAACACTTCTTGTGTTGAAGTTATAATTGATGAAGACCGGAGGATTATTCTTGATGCTGGAACAGGGATCCGTCCTCTAGGAAAACAACTTGTTCAGGAATTTAAACAAACGGGCAAAGCGCCAAAGCTTTATATCTTTTTTAGTCATACACACTGGGATCATATTCAGGGGTTTATTTTTTTTGCTCCCATTTATATTTCTGCGTTTGAGATGCATCTTTTTGGTCCGGGAAGGGCAAACAGGCATTTTGCCGATGTGTTTTCAGGACAGATGCAGTATGACTATTGGCCGGTGAAAATTTCCCATCTTCCAGCAAAGATCCATTTCTATGATCTTTCTGAAGGAGGATACCAATTTGATGGTATCAGGGTTTTGGCCAAACGACACATTCATCCAGGCATTGCCTATACGTATCGTATAGAACATGAGGGAAAAACGGTCGTTTATGCCACGGATACTGAACATTTTAAGGGAACGCTTGATGAACGGGTGGTAGAGATATCGAGAAAAGCACATCTTCTTATCCATGATGCGCAGTACAACGACGATGAGATCGAATCCAGACTTGGGTGGGGACATAGTACATGGATGCAAGCCATTCAAGTAGCACAACAAGCTGGTGTTGAAAAGTTAGCTCTTTTCCACCATGATCCTGAAAGAAGCGATCAGGCCTGTTTTTCCATGGAAAAAGAAGCACAGCGAATTTTCCCACCAACCTTTTTGGCACGAGAAGGGATGAGTATTGTGCTCTAAAATAAAAAAACCCTCCGTGATGGAGGGTTTCTTGGAGCCGATGGGAGTCGAACCCACGACCTTTTGAATGCCATTCAAACGCGCTCCCAACTGCGCTACGGCCCCAAAGAGCTATATATTATAGCATATTTTTAGAATGTTTGCAACTTTTACAATCGTAATCGATAGGCTACAATGTTAGCTTTATTCTCGTTTACAGTTATGATAAGCTCTTTGAAAGCCACAACCATTCGATTCTGGTGGGTAGTATACACTCGAGAGATAATAACATACACAGGGTTTCCGGCAGGAATATTCCACTTGTTGCCAGCCGGCGCGTCAAATCGACGAGCGTAGAGAATTTCCCGTGTGGTGTCTGTTGGAGTCAACTTGTGATTCTGGGCTACCGTAAAAATCTGATCCCAGACAGGTTTTTCAGCTGGTGGTATCCAGAGGTCATTGGCATAATTCCATTGAGGGATCCATCTTGCAGGATCGAGATTCACCTCTCCACTTTCATTACTCAAAGGGAAACTTCGGTTCCCGTTCCATTCGAGGGGGGTGAGTTTGCCATCGATCCAGACACTTACCTCTACCTCCGTAAAGTTTCGATAAACAAAAGGATGTTTTATAGAGATATCCGGTGAAGAAGAAGGTGTCGGGAGGTATTTTTCTACCAGCCACTGCACAATTTTATTTTGAGTTTCGTTTGTCCCTTCAAAAAGAGGAGAAAAATCCCAATTTTGCGATGTCGGGTTTTTGAGAAGCTCTCTCACGGCTGAATGAAAACGAGCCTCATTGATGGTAAAGAAGCCGAACTGCAGAAGAAGATAGTTTTTTTCCATGCCATTGATATCGACAAAGACTCTTTCAGGTGAAGGAAAACCATCTTTGAGAATCTTGCGGTAATAGCTTTCAGACGGAACATGGAGACGAAATCCTTCGTCATTTTGAGGTTTTCCATCATCTGCAATTGTTCTTTTGTAATAATCTATAAGGGCTTGTCGCCATAGAACATTTGAAATGGGGGCGAAATACATAGTGGCAAGGGTTGTTTTTACAGCATCAGGGGTTGTATTTCCAAGAATGGCAACAATGCGGTTACTTGTGCGAAACACCTGTCCCTGCCATGCTGGAAGCGTGATAAGATCAATACTCTGTACCTGCAGAGGAAAGAGAAGTTTTTCGAGGGTATTAAGCATTTCGAAAACTGTCGATGTATCAATCTGAAGTTTTAAGTGAGAAGCAATAGTGATAACGCGTTGATTTCTTGAGTCATCGGTTACACTGTACCTTCCAAAAACAATTCTTGGCTTGTCTTCAGGATTGAGAATATAACCACTTTCCATGCGTCTTTCGTAAGGAAAAATGAGAAACCTATACCCCTGTGGAGCAACAGTACTCACGGTGATACGACCTGATTCAGAGGATACAGGAAGCCAATCTTCAAGAAAAAACTCATCCGCAACGACGGGAATAACGTAGGTGATATTTATCTGACGTCCCATTTCCCCAAGTTTTGAAAAAGTTAGGACATTACCGTTCTGATAGAGGGGAACGATCTGCTGGTTTGATCCCTGGACAAGTTGTATTCGCGCTCGCTGAGGGAGAGTAAGGGTTACCGAGTCTGATTCAAAACGATAGTTTGCTATAACTTTTAGTTCACGGCCATACGCCGAAACTTCTATTTTGGCCTCATAAGAATGGAGAATAACAGGAAGCCATAGGAGCGAAAGAGTGAATTTTTTTATTTTTTGCATAGTCCCTCCTCTGTTTCGAGAAAGTATTTTCTCTATTTATATCATCGGAGAAATAATAAAAAGCTTGATAGAGAAGGATTTTTTGCCTGGGAATACCCCATTTTTATTATTATGAGAAGCTCAAAGATCCCACCTTTAAATAAACAAAAAACAAAATAAACATGAAAAGTGTATATGAAAAGATATGAAAAACGTTACTCCTTCCTACTGCAAAAAAGAAATAGCTTTTCCAAAAACATTTGTGCTAAGTTTAGGATATTCTTTAAAAATAAAAATTTATTTTTAAAGAAGGTTTAATTATATCATTTTTCAAAGTGCTATTACCTTGTTACAGTGTTGCTACCCTAAGATTGATAGACAAAAACTGCGACAAGGTAATAGCATATTTTCGGGACACAAGTTCGTTGTTCACCATTTTTCCATATTGCGACAAAAGAACAAACGGGAAAATATTGGTGAGTTTCGATTTATTGACGATCCATATAAAACTTTTAAATTTTCTAGAGTACTCAATTTTTCTGCTTTCCTATGCCGATAATAAAAAGAAAACATGGTCTCACAAGGAGGCTTCTTCGTGGAATGGCTTAATGTGACTCTTATTATCTGGGTTGGTGTTGCTCTCTTTATCGTAGGGCTCGGTGTATTTTTTCTTATTCGTTTTTTGACACGAGATACGGCACTTACCGGTATAGAAAAAGCCCTTCAAAACAAACATTACAAAAAAGCACTTACCCTTGCTCAAAAGTACGCTATCCAACACCCTGACAACTATATTCTCAAGTACTATATGGCTCAAGCCTATGAAGGTTTAGGGGAGTATGCGAAAGCAGTAGAATACTATGAAAAGGCATCGGTGGCAGCTTCTATGAATGGTGTTTCACAGGATACAGTAGCCATTCAGATGTTTCTTAAAATTGCCGAGCTTTACAACAAGATCAAGCGTAAAAAAGAGGCGCTTGGATACTATGTTATGGTTCTCGATAAAAATCCCAACAATAGCAAAGCGCTTTATGCAGCATCCGAAATACTTTACGAGACAAAAAATTACCGCAAAGCTAAAGAATACCTCGAGATTCTGGTAAAGATGAAAGGGGATCATTTTCGTGGGCGTTTTCTGCTGGCGAGAACCTATATTCAATTCAGTCAATTTTCGGAGGCTCTGGGTCAGTTGGAAATAATAGCCAAGAATTATAAAGTTTCCAATGATACTTTTCTCCAAAGTGTGCGTTTTCTCCAGGCAGAGTGTTATAGCCGACTGAAAAACTATGCAAAAGCCATCGATACCTACAGGCTCCTTCTTGATGTTCCGGAATACTTTGAGGATGCTCTGGTCAAGATGGTGGATAATTATATTAAATTTAATCGTATGAAAGAGGCAGAAGATCTTGTTTCGCGGTATAGCGGGAGACTTTCAAAGATTCGTCTCGCCGAAGCATGGTATCTCATTGCTGCTCAATACTTTAAGAATGAGGAAATTTATGCCGCCTATAGTCTCTGGGAAAAAATTCAAAAAACAATACCTGGCTACAAGGATGTGAAAAATCTTCTCGATACGTATCAGGTTCTTGCGAAGTATCCCAAACTGGAGAGTTATTTTCACAAACGTCCTGTGGGGCTTGAAGACTTTCTCCAGAGGGTTATAAAAGCGCGTTTTGTTAAACAAACGGTGAAAACAGGCGACTACTGGGTTTTGGACACCGGTGACACGATCCATGTTTTTTTCCGTAAGCCTCTTCCTGTTACCGAAAAGGATATTATGGATATAGAGGGTACGGTGGAAAGACAATTTCCATCCAGTTCTTCTTATACGTTTTATTCGGTTTTTGGGTTGCACTCAGCGGTGAGTCCTTCGAAATATCAAAAAATGCTTTACATTGAACCATCAAAATTTCTTCGGATGATAGAAGAGGCGTAGTATGGCAAAGGAACGGGTAGAACTCTTTACCAAGTTTCTTCATCCTGGGATGATCCTCAAAGGGGATCTTTACAGTTTCAAAGGGCAGAAACTTTTGGATGCGAGGACTCCTCTCACTCAAGAATTCATTCGATCTCTTCTTGCCAAAGGAATTGAAAAAGTTTACTATGATCGTGTGCTCCCAGAGATTGGAGACAAAGAAAGTGATGCAGAGGTTTTTGTTCAAAAAGAGAAAATGATAGATGATGCGCTTATCAAAGAGGCTATCAATGTATCAAAAGAGATTGAGGAAGCTATCAAAAAAAAGTCTATTCTTCCCAAGGAATCAGTCAATAAAGTAGTGAATGGGTTTGTGGAAAGTATACAGACTTCCCAGACAGCCCTTCTGAACCTTATTGAGACCAAGAACTTTGATGAACAAACCTATAGTCATATGATTAATGTTTCTCTCCTTGCCATTCTCTTTGGGAAGAAGTTAAACTACAATGAGGTAGGGCTTAATGTACTTGGGCTTGCTGGGCTTCTTCACGATGTGGGCAAGACACTCATATCCCCAGAGATTTTTCATAAAACTGAGCCTCTCACCCCTGAAGAAATAGACATACTTCGGAAACATCCTATTTATGGCTATGAGCTTTTGAGACGCTATTCTGATTATGGAGGAATTATCCAGAAGATTGTATTGCTCCATCATGAAAAGGTTTCTGGTAAGGGATATCCTTTTGGTCTTCGAGGAGAACAGATGGGAGAGGCTTCTCAGATTGTGAGTATCTGTGATCTTTTTGATTCTATTACTTCGGATCACCCCTATAGACCAGCTAAACCATTTTGGGCGGCTCTGGTGGAGGTGTATCAACAAAGTGGAATAAGTTTTGCTCCAAGACTGGCGAAATCTTTTATTACAGATATTCCTTCGTATCTGGTTACAGAACCTATTTTCCCGGTTGGATCCTTTGTGGTACTGAGTACGGGAGAGGTTGGCGAGGTGATTGATTTTGATAATCCGCACTCGCTTTTCCCCACAGTGATGATCTACATTAGTGGATCACGAGAAATCATGCGTTATCCTATCCAGGTAAATCTCGCTATCGACGATACGCGGAGCATTAAAAGTCTCATCACTCATGAAGCGGCTATTCAAAAACTTCAGGAGATCAAGCAAAAATTTTTCGAGAATCGTCGAAGTGAGGCCCCAACATTTTCTCTTTACGCTATGAAAGAAGGAACAAAGGACACCTCAGAGGAGAAAATACTCAAAACCCCACCACTTCCAGAAAAGGAAGATGTTTCTTTACAATCCTCTTCTTCCGTAGATCTTTCTGTGATTAAAGAGGATGAAAGCGGACTTAAATAAGAAGACATCTGTGTAGCTACGGGGGTTATTTTCCTGCGATCATTAACTTAAAGTCATTATGAGCCTTGTCATAGACTATTTGAGTGGAAAATTTGAGCATCTTCATGTCTCTGAGATGGCGTTCAATATTAAATTGTTTGGCCCAAATGGCAACTGTTGATATGATCTCTTTATTTTCTTTTGGAAGGGGTTGCTGGGAGAGTTTCTCACACTCTGCCAGGATCTTTTTTATTCTGTCTTCTATGAGGTTTTTATCTTCTGAGACAGAAACCTCTATCAGGTAGTTAACAATTTTCTGTCCTAATTTATCTGTCATTGAAGATCCTTTGCGGCTTTTAGTGGGTTCAGGTGGTCTCTGGGATAAAAGGGAGGTGGGGGCTTCATGTGTTTCTGTTGACCGATGTCGAAAAATACCTACATAGACTGAGGTGAAAACCACTCCTACAGACAGAATAACAACAAGCGCTCCCATAAACTCGGTAAAAAAGATTTCATGTGGGTAAGGTGTCACTACTTCCCCCTATTCCAACATTTTGCGCTGGATTCTGGCCGATTGTTCTGGATCCATGAGAGATAAAAGGAAGGAGACGATAGAACGTTTTCCCTGGGCTTGTGCCCTTTTTTCCATCATGCGAAGGACATCTATTACCATTTCGTCTTCCTGTTTTTCAAGAATTTTTACCGCACTTTGAGGGGGCATACTTTCTATTTGATTTGCGATCTCTTCCACACGTTTTTCATAAGTGGCCTGATTTTGCTTGGCAAGTTCAAACTGAGCGATCATGTTCTGAATATTTTCTTTTTCCTGGGCGAGAGCTTCTTGTTGCTGGGTAATGGCGAGGAATGATTTTTCAATCTCCTGGCGTGCATATTCTAAATTACGTTGCTTTTCTTCTAGAAGAAGCCATTTTTTGTCCAGTTCTAACTTATCGAGAAGATAAGGATTCTCAATCTTGACAACAAAACTTTCTCTCAAAAATGGAATCTGAGAAAAAATCTGGCGATAGTCGAGAATCTCAAGCATGTCAAGAAAATAGATCGAGAGGATTACGAGACCGAGATTGATTAAAAGAAGAAAAAGAATTCTTTTGCCACGACTCATACTTGTCACCTTTTAGATATTTTTGTAGGCATTGTAGTAAGACAACACCTTTTTGACATAGTCCTGGGTTTCTTCGTATGGGGGGATGCCGCCGAACCTTTCTACCGCCGATGGACCTGCATTATAGGCTGCGAGAGACAGGGCAAGATTCCCCTGGAAACGATCCAGCATGAGTCTGAGATACCGTGTCCCACCCATGATGTTTTCTCGGGGGTCAAAAGGGTTTTCTACGGAGAGAGCACTTGCGGTCTCGGGCATAAGCTGCATGAGTCCCATGGCTCCTTTGGGGGATACTGCCTGAGGGTTAAACTGTGACTCCTGCTGGATAACGGCTTTGATGAGGGCTGGATCAACGCGGTACTTTTCAGCTGCCTCCTGAATGAGATCTTCTATCCGGGATGAAGAGGTTTTGTTCTGGTTGATCTTGTAGAGGGCATTGAAAAGCATGTTTTTTTCCGTTGTGCTTCCTATAAACTGGTTGATCTTCTCTCCTATGCCATCTTCCAGGTATCCTTCGGAAGAGCTTGTATCGCTTAAAACTTGTTTCAAAATCTCAGAAAAACTTTGAGTTGTTGGTGAAGAAGTTTTTTGAGAGAGTGAAGATGCTTCGGATTCTGAAATAGAGGAAACAGGTTCAACCTTTCCCAATGCTTGAAGTTCTTGAATACGACTCTGTATCTCTGTGATACGACGGTATACTTCGTGAATACCTTCAATCATACTTCTTCCCCTCCTTTCTCCTCCCTTTGATTATCGGCATATTCTTTCTTTTTATGAAAAATCATCTGAGAAAGTTCGTCCAGGGTTTGCTGTTCCTCTCGCATTTCTGCCTCTACGTGGGCTTTCCAGGCTTTTTCTTTCAGGATCTCTACCGCTCGTTTTTCTTGTCGATATTTGGTGTAAAGAGCAAGCTCTTTTTCCATGGCGTTTTTTTTCTTTTCGATCTCTTTTTGGAGATCGGATTCTATTCGTTTGGAATGCCATCCGTAGTAGTCTAATCTTCTGAGCGTTTGTATATCCATTTGTGATGATTTTTTTATTTGTTCTCGTAGATGGGCTTCATGTTCTTTGACGGCCTCAAGTTTTCGTACTTCTCTTTGATAGGCTCCACTTGCTCTGGCTAAGGCTATTTTTTGCTGATCTTCTTTTTTTTGTCGTATTTCGAGAAGCTTTTGCAGAGGGAAAACAAAGCGTTTCATGGTTGTTTCCTCCAGAGCACTCTTGAGACATTGAAAGGTTCTTTTTTGCCTTTGAGTACAAGGGGAGGAAGTTTCTCAGTAGGGTAGAAATCTTTGGCTTCAGAGAGGATGTCCTGGGATGCAAGGATTTCCCGGCTCTGTGCTTGAGCACAGAGCCGGGAAGCGGTATTTACCGCATCACCAATACAGGCAAAATCCATACGAAAGTGGCTTCCAATGTTTCCGGTTACCACATCTCCAATGTGAATGCCGATACCAATTTCAAATACAGGTTGGCCTTTTCTCTTTCTTTCTTCATTAAAACGCTCAATATCTTGCATGATCTCTATAGCAACCTGAATTGCGGTATCTGCCCGTTTTTCTCCACCAAAGTGAGCCATAATCTGATCACCGACAAAATCATCGATGTCTCCTCGGTAGCGTTTGATGATTTTTGCCTGTCGTTCGAAGTAACTATTGAGAACATTGAGAACGGTTTCAGGATCGTTTTGTTCAGAAAAGGCGGTAAAACCACGGACATCACTGAACAGAAAGGCAAGGTGTTTTCGGGCATGGGTGCCAAGATCAAGTGCATCAGACTGCTGTTCGATCATCGAGCGTGTGGAACGGGAAACAAACTTCTCGAGATGGTATTTGGAGATAATCTCTTCGAGCATGAGTTGAAAGATGTCAGAGAGTCTTCCTATCTCATCATTGCCAGAAATTGTAAGTGAGACATTGAGATTTCCTTCGCTTACCTCCAGCCCCCATTTTTCGAGAAGCTTAATCTTTCGCACCATGACTCCTGAGAGACAGTAGACAGCTATCATGCTCAGGATGTAGATAATTCCAGCGAGAATAAAGGCTATAGAGAGGTTTTGTTGAATACCTGATTCGATCTGGTCTCGATCATACACCACGACAACATTTCCTAACCATCGGAAACGTTCTCCATACTGACGAAGTTTCTGAAGCCTTTGAAAGATTTTTTCATCGGCTGTTTTTATTCCACCAATATCTTTTCTTTCGAGGGCTTGCTTCAGATCTCGCAGTGCCCCTGAAATCCAGGGATCTTTCACAAGCCAGCTATCGGCGCGGTCAAGGGTATACCCTTTTCTGGCAAAGATGCTCTTGTAGGCTTCGAGAAAGAGGTTGTCAAGACTCCACGCCGTAACGTCATCGGTTTCGTTGAAATTGGTGGGATGGAGGCTTTTCGAGAGAAATTCCTCATAGCGCTTATAGAGTTGTTCGTAGGTTTTCTTCCGCTGGGTTTCTGAAAGACCGTTTTTGTGGTAAGAGACCAGGATGGTATCAAAATCTCGATTGAGGGTCATTAAATCCCCGAACTGCATCAAAACGGGTGAGGAGATGAGACGATAACGTTTTTTGGTGATAATTTTGTCGGTTTTGTTGGTGAGAACGACTACGTAATCGCGGATGAGGGTTTCATTGGTTTCAGCCATTTTAGAGAGGAATGGCTGAAAAGCCGGGCGTTTCTCCTTAAACCTTTGAAGGGAAAAAACCATATTTTTCCCGCGATTGTATACGCCGACAAACAGTACATCCGGATTCATTTCGAGAAAACGGTTGATCTCGTTAGAAATAGAATCTTGTCGTACGGCTTTCTCAGCGGAAGAGATTTGTTTTTCACTATCAAAATACCACTGAAGGGATGTGCTTAGGGCTTCAGTGAGGGCTTGTGCTTTTTGTTCTTTTTCCTGGGCGATGATCTTGCTCTGGGATACATAAATGAGGAGAGTAAATATCCCGATGGTAACAAAAAGCAGAAGCCCTAAGAGAAACAACCACCGTGCTCTTATCCCAAAAAATACTTTTCGTATGGGATTTTTCTTTTTTCTTTTTTTGACAAAAAGATTTTGCCAGAGAGTTGAAAACCAGCTATTTTTCTTTTTTGCCATGGGCTTTGTTTCTCCTCTTGTTCATTTATATTTTGGGGAGATGTTTAAGATGAACGGAAAGCGGCGGAAGCACCACACGGTCATCTATCATTCGCTGATCATAGACGAAATTTTCGTCAGGGATGATCGTCCATTTTTTCCTTAGAAGCTTTTTTAAAGCGGTAGCGATCTGGTAGAAATTCCACCCACGATTGGAATCGAGAAGATATATTCCAGGGGGATGTTTTTCAACGATTTCCCAGAGGGCTTTTACCGTATCCTCAAGAAAAGATGCGGCAGGGAGCCATCGGGTACTGGCAAAAATTTTCCCCTCCTTTTGGTTTTTTTGTTCGAGGTAGGCTGCCATATGGTTACCCTCGGTGGTGTAGCCAATCTGCCAACCCAAACGAGCAATAAAAGCTTGTGGATTCTGGTAGAGGATACGTTGTTCAGCCATTCGTTTTTCGTATCCGTAGCCATAATTATTGTCGGGTTCAGATTGGATGGTAAAGGGTCCTTTGGCGGTATCAGAAAATACCTGAACGGTACTGGTGTATAAAAAACGTATGCCAAATCGGTGAGTAATCCAGGCAAGTTCACTACTCCATTCGTAATGAACTAACCAGTTCTCATTTGGTTTTCCTGTGGGTTTGGATGGTGCTGCTAGATGAAACAGTACATCGGGAGCAATTTCCTGGATATAACTTTCCATCGCGAGGTAATTGTCTATAGGGATCTCTTCTCTTGGCCAACCATAAACTTCGTGTTTGAGAGAATGAAGGTAATTCTGAAGGGCTTGACCCACGGTACCCCTCAAACCGGTCACCAGAATTCTCATGTTACCTCCTATAGACCAAACCTTGTCTGCTGTTCAAGGATGCCCAATTCTTTTTTCCAGGGATAAAGGCTTTTTCCTTTTTGAGCCATTTCTAATGCTTTTTTGTTTTGTTTGTTCTCTCGATAGAGTTTTATTAATTCAACAAAGGCATCGGCATGCCAGGAAGAGTTTATTTGGAACCCTCGTTCATAAAATGCTATGGCTTCTTGAAGTTTTTTTCTTTCCAGGGCAGCCTGGGCGCAGATGCGAAGGATTTCAGGGTGTCGGGGAAAGAGTTTGAGTGCTGAAGAGGCATAGCTATCAAAAGAAGTCCAATCCTTTTGTTTGAGAGTAAAAAAGAGACGATAATAATGCAAAATGGGATAATTTGGGTATCGTGTAAGAAGGTCTGAGAGTTTATCCATAGCTGCATTATAATCTTTGTTTCTGTTGACATGTTCTTTGATAATCTCAAGACGCACGAGCCAGTTTACATATTTGAGCTGGGATTCTATCTCTATCAAGGTAGCTAGTCTTTCTCGGGGATTATCGACATAACGTAACAGATCATTGGCGAGGCCATCTTTTCCTTGAGCGACCGATTTACTATAAAGGAGAAGATTGTTGTAAAGACCATACTCTAAGGCTTCTATACCGAATCCTTCATACTGGGAGATAAAAAGATAACTGAAAATTACTACAATATTTGAGGATTGCTTGGCAAAGATTCGAGCTATCGTTTTCTCCGCGAGAACAAAATCCATATTTTGATATGCCTGGAGAAAACGTGTATATTCCGATTTACCCGCAAGATTCAAAAGATTTTCCCACTCTTTTTCCTCTACCATTTGAGAAAAAACGAGAGAAATACTTATAAACCACCACAGAATGATCCCAATTCTCTGCATTGGGCACCTCTTTTTGAGTTTTTTCTCTACAAATTATAGCAAGAAAACATAAAATCCGCAACCTTTTTGTTTTTTTATCTGATAAAAAAAGAGATAAAAAATGACAGGGTAGTCTCCAGACAATCTTGTTTTGTCTGGAGACTATCAATTTTACTCCTGACTTACATTGGAGGAACCACACATCGGACAGGAGACGTCAATGAAATCATTTTCGTCGTCGAGCTCACTGATATACTCTGTCCATTTGTGGCCACAATCGTCACAGATAAAGGTTGCTTCGATTTCACTCACCTCATCAGAGAATTCATCTTCATCGGCATACAGATCTTCGAGATCGTCGTACTCATCTGTCATTTCATCAAGTTCTTCATCTTCGTCTTCGTTCAAAAAATCCTCCATATAATCAAGATCATCAAAATCCTCGAACTCAGCGTCATCAGAGTAAGAACGATCCATGTAGTCTTTCATAGCAGAAAATCCTCCCCTAAATTGCTTATGTATATTATTACTAAAGAATCGATTCTGTCAAGTAAAAAAGCCCTTTTTTTGAAAAAATTTTTTTCAAGGCAATTTTGTTTACGAAAATCCCAAAAATATTGCGAAATATTGCTTTATTTCATACAATAATACTGTTGGAGGGAAAAATGTCTCTTCCTGGTATTTCTGTACCTATGTGTAGGATTGATAAAGCGACGTATCGTGTTAAAGAAATCAATGAGGCTTTTTCTTCTCTTTTGGGGTATGATTCGGCTCTTTTGGGGGAGAATTATTTGACGATTGTTCCTTCTGAGGATTTTTCTCTGGCAATTAAGGTGTTTGAACATGGAGGAGAAGAATATATAACCTGTTTTGGACTTTTGGATAAAAAGGGAAAAACGGTGAGAATGCATCATATGTTTTCTCTTTATGAAGGGGATATTCTCGATGTTATGATTCCAGAAGCAAGACAAGAAACAAATTTTTTTGAGACTGCTCTTCTTGAACAGATGGAACATCCTGTTTTTTGTTTTTCTTATGAGGGGCATATACTCTATGCCAACAACGTGGCCGCTCCATTGTTTTCTGACGGCAATACGCTAGCCAACTCTCCCGACTGGCCTGTTATTTCTCAAAAACTTTCGGGGTATGAGGATTTTTCTCTCTGGTGTCATATAGGTTCACGTGAGGGGTTTTTTCGTTTCCGACCCCTCAAAGAGAATCTCTGGTTATCGGAATATCTGTGGGGAAGAGAAGAGATTGTTTCGCGTTTTTGTGAAACAATCATGGGCTGGGATATGCCAGCAGTTCTTTTGGATCTCCGTGTGCAAGGAAGTGAGGGGGTGCACGAAAACAGATCCTTTGCCGAGTTTGGTTTGTCCCGATCCCAAGTTTTTGAAGAACTGGAGAAACTGAGAACAACAGAATCGTATCTTACTCTTATTCAGGCCAAGAAGGGTTTTGCCTACTATAGGCCGTTGTTTCTCCCTTTTCATCCAAGATTGCAAATTTTACTTGTTGTTTTTATTGATGAAACAGCCCACATTAAAAAAGAGCTTGTTTTTGAGCGTTTTTCTCAAATAATTGAAGAAATGATCCATTTTTCTGATGATCTTCTCTCGCGGCTCTCAGGAGATATAGAAGAAATTTTTGAAAACCATAATCTCTCCGAGAGAGAAAGAAAAATTGTGGAATTGATCCAGCAAGGCATGTCTAACGAGGAAATTGCAGCACATCTTTATATTTCTGTGGACACGGTGAAAAAAAGTGTTTCACAACTCTATAGGAAGTTTGATGTCAACAATCGACTTGAGCTTCTTCAGCGAATTTATCTCCCTCAGCGACATAGAATACCCCCAAAGGGGTAAAAATCCCCTCAAGTGCTCTATTTTTACCCATTAGTGGTATTAACTCTCTCCAGATTGCAAATTTTACTTGTTGTTTTATTGATGAAACAGCCACATTAAAAAGAGCTTGTTTTGAGCGTTTTCTCAAATAATTGAAGAAATGATCCATTTTTCTGATGATCTTCTCTCGGGCTCTCAGGATATGAAGAAATTTTGAAAACCATAATCTCCCGAGGAGAAAGAAAAATTGTGGAATTGATCCAGGCATGTCTAACGAGGAAATTGCAGCACATCTTTATATTTCTGTGGACACGGTGAAAAAAAGTGTTTCACAACTCTATAGGAAGTTTGATGTCAACAATCGACTTGAGCTTCTTCAGCGAATTTATCTCCCTCAGCGACATAGAATACCCCCAAAGGGGTAAAAAATCCCCTCAAGTGCTCTATTTTTTACCCATTAGTGGTATTGCCTCTTTCTTTTTTACCCTTAAAATGTATATGTTAATAAAGCTCTATAAAAGTAAAAAGAGCTTTTTGATAAAAGAGCAAAAAAATCAATAGAACAAAAAAATCAAAAGTTTTTCTCCACCAAAAACTTTTGGGTTATTTAACAGATCTCCTTTATACGAGCTGCGGGGAGAGGGCCCACCACCTCTCCCCGCTTTTTTTTAGAGAAAAGAGAAAATCAAGGTTTTTCCTTTGTGAGAGGGGATTTCTGAGGTGTTATAATCGAGAGAATGTCCTTTTCTCGATAACGAAGGAAAAGGAGAAGTCCCGCTATACAGAACACAAAAGCAAATACCCCTGTAAGCCTGACGCCAAAGTCATTTTCAGTGCTTCTTCCCAGATTGAGAAGAGAAGGGAAGATAAGGTTGGTGAAGGCTATTCCCATCTTCATCATGAAGGTACGGGCACCAAAGAATACAGCAGCCTTGTAGTTGTCTGTGAGTTTTCCATCGGCATCGGCAATATCTGCGACAATAGCATTGGGGAGAATGCCAAAGATGGCTATTGGGAGGGAAGCAAGTGAGACCAAGAGAATACCCTGCCAGAAGGGAGCAAGAGGAAATTTACCGAGCCAGAACACCATGACAAAAACAAGCGAGAAGAGGACGAAAGCAATAGAGAGGAGAAGCTTTTTCCCGATAGCCTTGGCAATGAAATTGATGGGTACATAGAACACAAAACTCAACAAGAACAGTACTGTCATAAAGGTGGTAGCGTTTGTCTTGTCAAGTCCCGCCTTGGTCGTGGTGGTGCTATAAAGATGAAAGCAAGTAAAATAAATCAATGAAATAATAAAACAGTCAATGGGTTCGTTCAGTTCTATCGTCAATGGGCAAAGACGAGAATGGAGGTCACCAAATGGAACAGATAGATTCATGGAGAAATGAAAGGTGCGTCTTCTTCCCAGGCGAAATCTGGCACGATCACTCATACCTGCCACAAGGGGGTCGGTAACGGCATCAAAGACACGGCTCAAGGCGTTAATAAGTCCGATGATAGTAAAAGAGCCAAAAATAAATCCCTGATAAATAAATGCAGGAAAAAGACTCACTCCTTGTCCTTCAGGGGGGAGGTAAAAATACGCAATCAGATTGGCAACGCTGTACGATGCTAAAGACCATCCCATCTGACCCAGGGCAAACATCCATTGCTTCCAGAGGGGGAGTTTTTCTACTTTTGGCATGGTATTCTCCTTTTTTTCTTCATTATACCAGATTTCAATATTTTGTCAATATGTGATGGTTATTTTTTGAAAAGTAATCCCATACAACGATAGGATTTTCCACAATTTTTTATGTGAAAGCTTAGTTATTTTTCTGGCCGGAGAAGTGCGAAATGGTTAAAACAAACAACTGAGTTTCTCAAGAGCATAGCGTAAAAGGACAAGGGTTTCTATACAACTTATTTGAATAATTTGTAAGATTTACTTATTTTAGGTGCGGTTCTACGATCTCTGGTAGATGTATCCCTAATTTGGTGGTGTTATCTCCAGGAGAGGGGCAAAATGAGGCCCTAAGTTAGGATACAAGAGGAATGTCTGCGTGTCTTTTATTCCCTCGTGTTGATCAAAGACTTTTTTGAAAGCGTTTTTTTAAGGTGTGTTTTGTGAATGCGCGAGCATGGTTAGGTTTAATGTATTTTTTGATTTTTCTCTTATTATGCCTTATATTTATGTAAGAAAAAACCAGAGACAATATAAAGAGGTAATGGGTGAAGGATTTTTCGTTTTTTTCTGTTATAAACATGGTGATTTTTTGGGTGGGTGTGATGTACTCGATTATCCTCCATGAGATCGGGCATGGTCTTGTGGCTCGATGGTGGGGGGATGATACCGCTTACAAAAATGGAAGGCTCTCTCTTTCACCATTCCATCATATTGATCCAGTGGGGACAGTGCTTGTTCCTGTTTTTATGTATCTCACTACGGGAAGTATTTTTAGTATGTTGAATTTGTTTCTTGCTTTTTTTAATCTCTTGCCCCTGCCACCGCTGGATGGATTTCGGTTGGTTATGGCTTTTCTTCCAGAGGCGTGGCAAGAAAAGATAGAACCCTATCTCTTCCCTCTGGGGATTTTGCTTATTCTGATCTTTATTAATTCTCCTCTTTTTTCTTTTCTCGTGAACACGGTGTTGGGAGGAGTATTTCAGTTACTTGGGCATCTTTATGGGATATTGTAAGGAGTTTTTATGAAAAAACAAAGCATCCTCTTGCTTTTTTTATGGACTTCCCTGTATGCACAGAATATTCCCTTGCTTACTCCGGAGCAGGCAGAGGCTCAGTATGCGTATGGTCTTTCGCTTGCCTATCAGGATGAAAAGGAGTCCGCTCTTTTGGTTTTAGGACAGCTTGCGGAGAATGGTTATCATAATCCTTATGCTTTTCAGATGATTTTGTCTATTGGATCATCTCTTTTGCAACAGCGACAATCGTCGATTCTCTCCCAGGAGAAACTTTTTTCCCTGATCAATTATCTTGCTGATCTGGCGTATACTAATTATTTTACTAATCGGGAGGTGCTTTACGGCTATCTCGATGTTAAAAAATCCCTTGGAGAGTGGGCTGACTTTGATAGGGCACTCAAACAACTTCTTGTCATAGATCCAGAAAATATGCTCGGGAATTTTTATCGGGGGCTTCTTCTCTACAATCAACAGCGTTTTGAAGAGGCTAAGGGCTATCTCTGGCGGGTGATCTCCAATACGAATGATGAGCCTTCTTCCCAGCAGGCTGTGTATCAAAGCTATTACCTTCTTGGTTTGATAGAACTCCGTTATGATAACTATCGAGCAGGCATTGAGCTTTTAGAAAAGGCAAAAAAGATTTTTGACCAGGATTATAATCTTGATAAGTATCTTGCTTTTGGGTATCAGCAGATCCTCGAGGCTCGCAAGGCGTACACCCTGGTCACGAATATCCCGGAACTTTTGTATTCCGGGGATGTGGCGCTTATTCGTATTCAGACAGGATTTTTTCTGAGGGAGAAGGGATGGGAAAGGCTTGCTTCTGCCTATGAAAAAGAGGTTCCTCTAGCAAAAGCTTATCAGCTCTACGCACAAAAGAAATACAAAGATGTAATTTCCACGATTGATAGACTCAGTCGAGAGTATCAGGTGGAACCGGTACGCATTTTCTATGCAAACTACCTTAAGCTTAAGGCAGCAGAGGCTCTCAAGGATAACAAAACGAAACGGGAGATGCTGTTTCTTATGGGGTATTATGCCCAGCAGGTGGGGCAAACCTCTTTAGCCATAGAGTTTCTTCTCCCTCTTGAAAAAGAGCCAGATCTGCGCCTTGATGCCCTTATCACCCTTGGTTCTCTCTACGAGGAGGTGGGGAATTATGGCGAGGCGATTAAAAGGTATGAGCTTTTTCTCAAGGAAAAGACAGCTGATATCCCGAGGGAGAAAGTCTTTGATATTACCCTTGCGCTTGCCTTTCTCCACATGCAGCAAACCAATAGCTATCGAAGTGATATCTATTCTCGACAGGCAGAAGCACTTGCCCAATCTCCTTTAGAGAAGTATCGGTTTTGGTATTATACGGGACTGATTGCTCAACAAAAGAATCTTCACGAGCAGGCACTGCAGTCTTTTCAAAAGGCAAAAAGCTTTTCTAATACGGCAGCAGTAAACTATTCTCTGGGAAATTCTTTTTTCCTCCTTCAGCGTCTTTTGGAGGCGCAACGTGCTCTTGAGGAATCGATTCATCTTGGACCAACCGCAGAAACATACAACCTTCTTGCCTATATTTATGCCCTACGAAAGGTTTCCTTGGATAAAGCACTGGAATATATTCAGAAGGCACTTGCCATTCAGCCCGCAAATATAGCTTATCAGGATACGCTTGGCTGGATTTATTTCCAGATGGGAGAGTATGAAAAGGCATTGGAGGTTTTTGCTTCTATCCTTTTGACGCTGGATGGAATGGAGCCTTTTGAGGGAATTGATGAGATCTACTACCACATTGGGATGGTTTATGAGGCTCTGAAATGTTTTGATGATGCAAAGCTGATGTGGGAAAAGGGACTTTCCATCAATCCTAAAAATGGATATATTAAGGATAGGCTTTTAACCAGATGAGTTCCACGTGTATTTTTGATATCAAGGCTATCCAGCAAAGTCTCCTGGAAGTATATCGTCATTTTGATAGGATCAATCTTCAGCTTGAGAATAAACGTGAACCCATGACTCTCGAGATTATTGAGCATATTCTCCTCGCCTATGAATACCTTAACGATCTTCTTGCTCAGGGTATCGATCTTTTTAACCCTGCAGGTATGTACGCTATCCTTGAGCTTAATCATATCGTTCTCTGTGGGAGAGATCCTGCCAAAAGGCTAGAATTTCATAGTCATATTTTAAGTACCCGTGAACGTTTTCAGAAGAGAATCGGGCGTATCATGAAATGGTACAAGGATAAGGGGAGAAAGCTTCCTACGTTGCGGAAAGCGTCCCAGTTCTACACACTGGCGCTTAGTCAACCCCAGCTTTTTATTGAAGGAAACCATCGTACAGGCAATATTATACTCAATTATCTTCTCGTGGGGGATGGGTTTCCGCCCTTTATTCTGACAGTTGAGAATGCAGTAGCCTACTTTAATCCCTCGGGTCGTATCAAATATAGTGATAAAGATAAATGGATAGATCACCTCACTCAGATTGGCTCCTCCGAAGAAAGCATTTATAACCTTCTCAAAAAGTATGGTGATACCCGTTACCTTGTCTCAAAACACTGTCAGGAGAAACAATGAAATACCTTTTTATATTTTTTGTATGCATTTTGCTTTCCCATGGGTATGCTGATTACCATACCTGGACGAACCTCGCCCACCAGGCGAATGGTACCTCAAACACCCGGGAAGTTATGAGAGACTACCTCATGTTTTACCGTATCTTGTGGGATGATATTTCTTATAAAAACTACATTGTTCCTTGGGGAGAGACCAATAAGGTGTTGGTTCTCGTGATGCAACCCCCTCACCCTCACGCTACGATAGTCTTTATTCATGGATATCTTGACCATGTGGGAAACTTTGGGGAGTTTTATCGATTTTTTCTCAAGAGAGGGTATAGTATTGTGGCTTTTGATCTCCCAGGGCATGGACTTTCGAGTGGACTTCGCACGGGAATAGAGGATTTTTCAGACTACGCTCAGGCTTTAGAGAGCGTTCTGAGAAAAGTGCCAGAGATTCCAAAGAGTTTTTTTGCTATGGGGTTTAGTACGGGGTGTTCTGTGTGGATAGAGTATCTTCACACCCATCGGAGAACCCATAGAATACAAAAGCTTGCCCTTGCTGCTCCGTTGGTGCGAGTGGTAAACTGGAATATGGCAGTGATGGGATACAATCTCCTCAGCGGTTTTATAACCGAACTCCCTCGAACACAGACCAGAACCACTTCTGACAAAACTTTTCTTGATTTTATCTACAATCAAGATCCCCTTCAGGAGAAAAAAGCTCATCTCTCCTGGTTTCAAGCCGCGAGAAACTGGCATGAAAGGGTAATTCGTTATCCTTCTGTTGGTGAGCTGCCGGTATTAATTGTCCAGGGGCGAGATGACAGTGTGGTGGATTGGAGATACAATCTTCCTGTGCTTGAAAAGCTTTTTCCCCGTTTGCAGATCCGCATGTATCCTGGCAATCATCATATTCTTATGGAAACCAATCGAGATCAGGTTTATCAGGATATCTTTTCCTTTTTGGAGGATGTATGACGTGGCAGGACTTTCTTGAAAAAGCACAAAAAGGTGTCGCGTATAGTGATGGTTCTATGGGTGTTTTTCTCCAGCAGTATGGACTGGGAGGAGAGGATTGTCCCGAACTCTGGAATGTGACAAAACCGGACATCATCCAGAGTGTGCATCGAGCCTATATCGAGGCTGGCAGTGATCTGGTAATTACGAATACGCTGGGAGGAAACAGTATCAAGCTGGAAAGTTATCATCTTGCCGATAGGCTTGAGGAGCTCAATGCGGCTGGTGTAAGAAATGCCAGAGAGGCTTCGAGAGGGAGGGCGATTGTTGCTGCAGATATTGGTCCCACCGGACATTTTGTCAAGCCCCTCGGGGATCTCTCGTTTGATGAGATGGTGAATATCTACAAAGAACAGATTGTTGCTCTTGCCAATGCAGGGGCTGATGCCCTTTTCTTTGAGACGCATATCGATATTCTCGAGCTCAAGGCAGGCATTCTGGCCGCACGGGAGGTATGTGATCTTCCTATCATTGCAAGTGTTACCTTTGAGTCGGATGGACGTATGGTTACCGGGACGAGCCCTGAGGCGGCTTTTACAACCCTGGAGGCTCTCGGGGTGGATATTATGGGGATGAACTGTGGTACTGGCCCAAAGGAAATGCTTGCTATCATGGAACGTGTGGGGCATCTTTTTGAGACGCCTATTATTGTCCAGGCAAATGCTGGACTTCCCCATCTGGTGAATGGAAAAACCCATTACAGTGAAACGCCGGAAAGCTATGTGGATACCGCCATTCACATGCTGGAGTATGGTGCATGTGTGATCGGGGGATGTTGTGGCACAACACCGGAGTACATCAAGCTTCTCATCGAACGGAGTCAAAAAGAAAAACCTTACCTTCACTATAAGAAACGGGTTGTGGATTTTCTTAAACTTTCCAGCCGTTTTGAGTATCACCGAATAGGGCATCATCTCCCTTTTACGATTATCGGGGAAAGGATCAATCCAACGGCACGCAAGCTTCTTGTTGAGGATATTCTCTCGGGGAGTTTTCAACGTGTGAGAGAAGAGGCTCTCAAACAGCAACAGGCGGGGGCACATGTTCTTGATGTGAATATGGGTATTCCTCAGGCAGATGAGGCAAAGCTTATGGAAAATGCCATTGATCTTCTCTCAACTGTGGTTCATATACCCCTTGCCATTGATACATCTTCGCCGCTTGCGGCTATTCGAGGTATGAGGCATTATCCAGGGAAACCGTTGTTAAACTCTATTACTGCGGAACCTGAGAGGCTTGCCCTTCTCCCTGAGATTAAAAAATACGGAGCGGCTTTTGTGGCTCTTCCTATCGATGAACATGGAATTCCCGAAAGTGCGGAAAAAAGGGTGGCTGTGATGAAGCGAATTCTTTCTGAGGCAGAGAAGCTCGGCATAGACAAGAAAAATATCCTTGCCGATCCTCTGGTGATGACTGTTTCTTCTGATCAGAAGGCGCCACGACAAACCCTTGCTACCCTCAGAGCTTTTCGGGAGGAGCTTGGGCTTTTTACGACCATGGGACTTTCGAATATTTCGTTTGGTCTGCCGGCACGGAGTTTTATCAACCAGGCTTTTCTCACCATGGCTATCGAAAATGGTTTGAATACAGCTATAGTGAATCCGCTTGATGAACAGCAAATGGGACTTGTGAGAGCGACGGATGTGCTTCTCGAACGGGATCCCTCTGCTATGGAGTATATTCGGCTGTACAGTGGACAAAAAACCATCACACCTCCTTCTGGTACGGTTGCCCAGACCATAGAGCAGAGAATATCTGAGGCCGTGATCAAAGGGCATAAAGACGATATCGAAAAACTCCTTGATGAAGCCCTTGAAAAAGGGCTCAAGCCAAAGGCTATCCTTGATGAACTTCTCATTCCGGCTATTACAGAGGTTGGACAACTCTACGAAAAGAGGCAGTACTTTCTTCCCCAACTTCTTCTCTCTGCTGAAACGATGCAAAAAGCCTTTGCAAAGCTGGAGCCACTGCTTCGATCTACAGGCACAACTTCCCAGGGAACGCTGGTTTTTGCCACCGTTCAGGGGGATGTGCATGATATAGGCAAAAACATTGTCATCCTTATGCTACGAAACCAGGGGTTTGAGGTGATCGATCTGGGCAAAGACGTGCCTGCGGAAACCATTTATAGAATTGCCAGAGAAAGAAAGGCTGATATTGTTGGGCTTTCTGCACTTATGACGACTACCATGCCACGGATGGCAGAGTTTATGGAACTTCTCAAGAAGGAAAACGCATCTTTTCCTGTGATGGTAGGTGGGGCGGCGGTCAATCGCCAGTTTGCCGAGAGTATTGGGGCGTACTACGCCGTGGATGCTGTTGATGCTATTCGTGTCGCGCAAAAAATTCTTGAAAAAACGTAAAAAGAGAGAAAAATATTGCACCTTTTGGGAAAAAGTGGTATAATTGAGATGGAAGAAAAGAGAGGTGAACTATGGGATATTTTTTGAGGGGAATTCCGATCTCTCGAGGGATAGCTATAGGGCGAGTGGTCTTACGACATGATCTCATGAAAAACATTCGTTATACGCGGATTGAGGCTGAAAAAGTTATGGATGAGATTGAAGCGTATCAAAAAGCGCTCGAAACCATTCGCCAGGAAACGCTAGTGATGCGGGAACAGGCTCAACAACGTCTCTCTGATAAAAACACAAGTATACTTGATTTTCATTACAATCTGATCCAGGAAGACTTTTTTCAAAAGGATGTGATTAAGCGTATAGAAAGTGATTACTATAATGCCCTGTCTGCTCTCCATTATGAGCTTTCTCTTTTGAAAAAGAGGTTTGAGGAACTCGAGAGTGATTATTTTCAGGCAAGGTTTCTGGATATCAAGGAACTTGCCAATCGTATAGCCCATGTGCTTCAAGGGGGGGTTGTTGAACGCCCTACCAGAGAAAATCCTGCTATTATTGTAGCCGAGGAAATATCCTCAGCAGAGGTGCTTCATCTTGAAAAAGGGGCAGTACAGGGGCTCGCTACCGAGAGCGGAAGCACAACCTCTCATGCGGCTATTATTGCTGAGTCTCTTGAGATCCCGGCGGTTTTTGGTATCAAGGATCTCTTTAATTTCATCAAAAAAGGTGATACTATCATTGTAGACGGATACAAGGGTATTGTGATCATCAATCCTGATGAGGCAACCGTTCACTCCTATGAACAGCTTCAAAGAAACTATATCGCTCAAGAAGAGGCGAATTTTCATCTTATTAATCTTCCTTCTCGCACCACTGATGATGTAGGTATTACCCTTATGGCGAATGTTTCCAATTCTATGGAACTCAATATCGCATTGCGTCATGGGGCAGAGGGGATTGGACTCTTACGAAGTGAGATGATCTTTATGCAAAATCAGCGTATGATGAATGAGAATGAGCAATTTGATCTCTATCGCGAGTTTCTTATTCTCTTTTCGGGAAAACCTGTCACCATACGAACGCTTGATCTGGGAGGAGATAAGTTTCTCAATAATCCTGTTCATGAAGCCAATCCCTTTTTGGGGTGGCGTTCTATCCGTATTTTCTTAAAAGAAAAGGATTTTTTTAAACAGCAACTCAGAGCCATCATGCGTTCAAGTGTTTTTAATGACAACGTAAAAATTCTTATTCCCATGATTTCGAGTCTCAGTGAGGTTCAGCAGATCAAGGCTATCCTGCAGGAATGTATTGCTGAGCTTAAAAAAGAAGGGCGGCCTTTTAACTACAAGATCCCTCTTGGAATTATGGTGGAGATTCCTTCAGCAGCGGTTATGGCTTCTACCTTGATTAAGGAGGTTGATTTCTTTAGCATAGGGACAAACGATCTGGTGCAGTATACCTTGGCTACCGATCGAGGAAATCCTAACGTAAGTGAATACTATCAGCCACTGAATCCTGCTGTTTTGGCTTTGATACGACTTACTATTCGAGCGGCAACAGCTCAGCGCAAGCCTGTTTCTGTGTGTGGAGAAATGGCACGCGATCCTCTCTATGTTCGTCTCCTTCTGGGGATGGGGCTGAGAATCTTTAGTGTGAATCCGGCCTATCTACCACTGGTGAAGTCCATTCTTCTCAAGTCTTCAGCGCAACAAACGAAGGAGTTGTGGAACACCGTGAAAAAGCTTAAAACCCATGAAGAGATTGGTGAGGTGCTGAGGGAGGACTTGAAAAAGCATTGTCCGGAGATTTACGATTCTTATTTTTACGAGGAAGAAAGATAATTTACTTCAGTGGTGCGCCAGCATCCCTTCCCCGCTTTTTTGGCAGCGTAGAGGGCGCGGTCGGCGAGTTCGAGCAAGAGAAGTGCCTCTTTGCTGTGATAGCCAAAGGTAGCAAGCCCCATACTATAGCTTATGTGGAGAGGGGTATCGTGAAAAGAAATCGAGGTTTCCTTCATCAGGGCAAGGAGGCGGTCGGCACATCGTTTTGCCCCCTCCAGGTTTGTTTCGGGCAAAATGATCATAAACTCATCTCCCCCATAGCGGATAGCAATATCCTCCTGGCGTAATACATCGAGCATCATTTTGGCGGTGTGCTGGAGGACAATATCTCCTGCTATATGACCAAACCTGTCATTGATGTTTTTGAAATCATCGATGTCGATGAGGATCACACTAAACATCTCGTTGTGCCGGCTGGCTCTTTTGCTTTCCTTATGCAGAAAATCTCTGAGAAAGCGGTAGTTATACAAGCCTGTAAGGCTGTCGACAAAGGTCTGAGCTTTGGTATAATTGTAGACACTTCTCTCAAGAACGATAGGGTCGTGGTAGTAGTTTTTCCTCTCATAGAAAAAGTCCAGAAAAGCCACCTGAATAGAGACAGGTCGTCCCAAGAGACGCATGAGCTCCTGATGGTAGTCGAGAAAGGCCTGCCATTCGGCAGAGACTTCTGCGGGAAGGAGCTGAACCCTTCCGAGCAAGAAAAATATCCTCTGGTAGACATCCTGTCGTGATAGTGAGGGAAATGTTTGTTCGATGGCTAGGTCGAGAAGCTCGGGGGCGTAGTTGTACTGGGAGAGGAGATCAAGAAGTTCTCTATCCATCTCTTCTGTCCACATGATACCCTCCTTTTTGAAAAAGCTTTCACGTTCATTTTTTATTTTTTTACATTATAAAGGAAAAAAGAAAAAAATCAAGTTTTTTGTGTTCTTTTCCTGGAAAAACCAGCAATGTTGGGATTTTACGTCAAAAAAGAGGTTTTTAGTTTTGAGTGTGGATTTTTTGTCCTTTTTTTCGAGAGATATTCTTTTGCAGGAGAGGGGTGATCTGTTTTTAGAGAATTTTACTTAACTGAAAGATGGGCAAGAAAAGGGCAACGATAATGAAGCCCACAATAATTCCAATGAAAATAATCAGAATGGGGGTGAGGAGGGTGGTGATTTTTTCTACAGCACTATCTACATCCCGTTCATAGAAGTCGGCAAGGTATCCACTGAGTTGATCAATGCGGCTGGTTTCTTCTCCCATGCCGATCATCTGGATAAACGTTGGTGGAAGAAAGCGATTCTGACGAAAACTGTCCGTGAGTTTTCTTCCCTGATTGATATCCTGAATCGCCCGTGTGATCATATCCTCGTAGATCATGTTTTCCACTACTCCACGGCACAATTCCAGAGCTTCGGAGAGGACCACATCACTTGAGAGGAGAACCGAGAGCGTGCGAGAAAACCTGGTAAGAATATCCTTGTTGAGAAGATCCCCCACAAGAGGAAGAGAAAGGAGTGTACTATCTTTCCAATGGCGGAACCATCTTTTCTCTCTCATGAGAAGATATCCCCCAATGCCAAGTCCAACCACAAGAACAGCCAACCACGCCCACTCTCGAAGGATACGTGTTCCGCTCATCAAAACTCTCGTAAAGAGTGGCAACTCCGCTCCAAACTGAGCGTAGTTCTGTTCAAACTGGGGGATAAGGACAAAAGCAAAAAAGAAAAGAACAGCGAGAGCAAATACAAAGATAAATCCCGGATAAAGCAGGGCTGAACTGATCTTTTGTGAAATGGTGAGTCGTTTCTGAAGGTAATGAAGCAAAGAATTGACCGTCGAGGCAAGCTCACCTGATTCTTCTCCGGCTTTTACCATGCTGACGGCAAAGGGAGAAAACGCCTCAGGATGCATTTCCATGGCCTGGGAAAGGGATTCCCCTCCCTGGATTTGGCGGATGAGATCAAGTGTGATCAGCTTGAGGGGGTGACGCTGGGGAAACTCCTGGGCGATAATCTCAAGTGCACGGGTGAGAGGGAGATGGGCACTGAGGGCATTGGTAAGCAAACGGGTGAAAAGAATCTGGTCTTTGAGAGATATGGTGGGTTTTCGGTTTTTTGCCTCTGTGAGGCTGACGATCACGATTTCTCGCTGGTACAGCTTGAGGGCTGCGTCCTGTTTGTCTTTTGCCTCTATGATCCCGCGCTGGGAGCTTCCATCTGTGGTGTAGCCTTCGTATTGAAAGAGCATCATTCACTCCACATGGTTACTTTTTCCACCTCTTCTATGGAGGTGGTGCCGTTTTCGACGAGGGTTTTGCCCTGATCAAGGAGAGTGAGCATGCCGAGATTTCTGGCAGTTTCCTTGAGTTCAAACGATGAAACGCCGGCGAGGATGGCTTTTTTAATCTTTTCGTTCAAGACAATGTACTCAAAGATAGGGAGTCGTCCCAGAAAGCCTGTATGATGACAGACAGGACAGCCTTTTGGTTTCCAGTGATACTTGAGTCCTTCTGTCCAGGGGTGGGTCTGATGGTCCAGGGGAGTGAGCGGCACCTTTTCAGCGCATTCAGTGCAGAGTTTTCTCACGAGTCTCTGGGCGAGAACGAGGTTGATCGTGGCCGTAAGAAGATACGGCGGGATATCCATATCCACCAGACGCGTGAGGGTACTTGCTGCATCGTTGGTGTGAATGGTGGAGAGGACGAGGTGACCTGTGAGGGCCGCACGGATCGCTATATCTGCAGTTTCTTTGTCCCGGATTTCACCTACCATGATGACATCGGGGTCATGGCGGAGAAACGCCCGCAGCCCTGCTGCAAAGGTGAGGCCAATTTCGCTATGTGCCTGGACCTGGGAAATTCCATCCATCTGGTATTCTACAGGGTCTTCAATGGTGAGGATTTTTTTGTTAAACTGGGCGATATGTTTGAGCACGCCGTAGAGGGTCGTGGTTTTTCCGCTGCCTGTTGGACCGGTGACAAGAATCATACCGTGGGGTCTTTCGGCTGCCTGCTTCACAATGGAAACGAGAAACTCTGGCATCCCCAATTGTTCCAGGGAGAGGACCTCTTTGCCCTTGTCCAGGATACGGAGGACGGCATTTTCCCCATTGACGGTAGGGATGATAGAGACACGTATGTCGACACTTCTTTGTTGGTATTCGATAGTGATACGTCCATCCTGGGGGAGGCGTTTCTCAGAGATGTCAAGTTCTGAGAGGATTTTTAAACGGGAGATGAGGGCGGGATAGATATCTTCTGAAGGTCTGTCAATGTCGTACAACACCCCATCGATACGGAATCGGACCCGTACCCCATGGATGAGATGCTCGAAGTGGATATCAGAGGCTTTTCTCTGGATGGCTTCTTCGATGTAGTGCTGAAGGAGTTGAACAGCGGGGGATGTGGTTTCAGAATCTTCCCCCTCAGATGGTATCTCGTTTTCTTCTGGACTCTGGAGAAGAGAGGGGGTTTTGCCTTCATAGTGGGCAAGGTAAACCTGGATGGCTTCATCGGTAGCATAGGCTATCTCCACCTTTTGCCCGGTACGGAAAGAGATCTGATTCATGAGAGATGGTAGAAGGGGTTCTGAGATGTATATTTTTATGGTACCTTTTGGGGTGAGGACGGGAGCAATCCCATGTTTTCGACAGAAGGCTATATCCAGGATTTGAAAAACCTGTTCCTGCAAAGGCTCGTCAATAACGCGTACAAAAGGAACACCAAGCTGTTTTTCAAGCACGTGGTAAAGCTGTTCGGAGGAAAGCACTCCCATTTCAATAAGAATGGTGCCCAGTCGTTTGTGACTTTTCTTTTGAAGTTCTATGGCTTTTTTGATGAGGAGAGGCTCAACAATTCCCTCCTGGATAAGAATGTCACCAAGATTTTTTGCCATTGCTTGCTCCTTGCGTGTATTGAATATAATGAAAGAGAGAAATTTTTGCAAGAAATGTGCATCACGGTAGACCTCCCACAAAGGAAGGGTTTTTTCATGAAACCAAAAACGTACCTTGTTGAAAGGTTTACAGGAAGAAAGGGTGCTTGTTTTTCCTGTTTTCACGAATATAGTGATTATTTTTTGGTTGTGGGGAGTGGAAAACGGGTCGCGAGGTGAGAGAAAAAGCTTTTTGATATAAGGGATTCTTAAATCCATCTTTGGGATCGTATAATTTTTTTTGACTTTTTGTGCTGTTTTTTTTTATAATATCGAAAGTTTTTGAGTTTACAGGAGAGGATATATGGAAAAAACAAAAGCAAAGCTTCATCGAAATGTCTGGCTGACGGGATTTACTTCGTTTTTTACTGATGTATCTACAGAGATAGTGTATCCCCTTATTCAAGCATTTGTAAGTTCGATTCTCAAGTCTCAGGCAGCTCTTGTTGGGCCTGTTCTTGGTATTATTGAGGGTGTGGCAGAGTCCACGGCAAGTATTTTGAAGCTTTTCTCCGGGTATATCTCGGACAAACTCGGGAAACGGAAAAGCCTCACGATTCTTGGCTACAGTTTTTCTGCGCTGGCCAAGGTGCTCTTCTTTATCCCGTATTGGGTGAGTGTGTTTTCTGCGAGGATCCTTGATCGTATCGGGAAAGGTATCAGGACAGCTCCCCGTGATGCTTTGATTGCGTATTCGGTAGATCCCTCGATAAAGGGAAAGGCTTTTGGGCTGCAGCGAAGCATGGATTTTGCCGGTGCTTTTGTGGGAACACTTCTGAGTTTTGTCTTGATTACGTTTGTATTTCGCGGGGTTGATCGCTATGCTGAACCGGCAAGGTTTTACCCTATCTTTGCTATTGCGTTGATTCCGGCGATTATCGGTGTGATTTTTCTCTTTTTTACAAAAGAGCCCAACGTAGAAAAAAAAGAAGCTCAGATGCCCAAACTCTCTCTCAAACATTATACGCCAGCTCTTCGGGTATTTTTCCTGGCGCAGTTTTTCTTTACCCTGGGCAATTCATCCAACCAGTTTCTCTTGCTCCGTTCCCAGGATCTCGGCAATAGTCTTGCCATGGTTACCCTGATGTATCTCGTGTTTAATTTTACTACGACGCTTCTTTCTATGCCTTTTGGTTCTTTGTCTGACAAGATAGGCAGAAAGGGAGTTCTTGTTACGGGGTATGCTCTCTATGGGTTGGTGTATCTTCTCTTTGGACTAGCTCCCGCCAATACTCCCTGGATGGTGTGGGGTCTCTGGATCCTCTATGGTGTTTACTATGCGCTTACGGAAGGAGCTGAAAAGGCGTTTGTCTCTGATCTTGCTCCCGAAAACTCGGTAGCAACAGCCATAGGATTTTACAACATGATTGTTGGTGTGACCCTTCTTCCTGCGAGTGTTATAGCGGGATTTTTGTACCGGGTGGCAGCTCCCCTTCCTTTCTGGTTTGGTGGGGTGATGGCCCTTGTTAACTGTCTTTTGATTGGGTTTGGCGTACGGGTGGAAAAGAAGGCTTGATTTTTTTAAAAAAATAGTGTATAATATCTGGCCTATCTGGAGGGATGTCCGAGTGGTTGAAGGAGGCGGTCTTGAAAACCGTTGAGCTGACGAGGCTCCGGGGGTTCGAATCCCTCTCCCTCCGAGGACCAGTTCGCGCGACGCGGGCTGGTCTTTTATTTTTTTCGGAAAACCAACCATCGGTAACCGAAAAAGTTTATGGCAAGGGAAAGGATCGTGACACATCCCTTGGCAAGCCAGAGGGGCATCCCCATCAGGGGAAGAAGAAAAATCCCCCACGATGAGGCACCAAGAGAGACAAGATTCACCCCTACAAAAAGCATAACTTTGAGAATGTCTGTGTGGTCTTTGTCCCGAAAGGTGAAATGCTTATTCCAGAAGAAACTGTTGATCGTTCCTGCAAGGTACCCGGCCACTTGAGAAAAAACGCGCGGGATACCCAAAAAAATTGCAAGAGAGAATACTCCAATATCCACGAGGGTGTTTACCACTCCCACAAAGCCAAACCGTAGCATCTCTGCGAAATGATTAGTGTGAAGAAGTTTTTTCATGAAAATTCTTTCCCTTTTTCTGTTCTATGAAAAAGCGGGGGCGGGATTTGACCTCAAGATAGATACGGCCTATATACTCCCCTATCACTCCCAGGGAGAGCAGAACAAGTCCTCCGAGAAACCACAGGGAGAATATCACAGATGTCCAGCCACTCACCGTTTTTCCGGCCATCTTCTGGAAAAGGGCATAGAAGAGGATCCCTATGCTCATCAGAGAAACCACAAATCCTCCAAAAGTGATGAGTCGAATGGGCTGAATGGAGAATGACGTAATGCCGTTGAGGGCAAACGCAATCATTTTTTTGAGAGGGTATTTGGTATGGCCTGCAATTCGTTCCTGTCGCTTGTAAAATACCTCCGTGGAGGGAAACCCAAGGAGAGGAATGATCCCACGGAGGAAAAGATTTCTCTCGGGGAAGGCAAGGAGTGCTTCTACGGCAGGGCGCCCCAGGAGGCGATAATCCGCATGGTTGTATACCAGGGGCACCTGGAAGAATCGCATCATATTGTAGAAGGCGAGGGCTGTTTCTCGTTTGAAAAAGGAGTCTGTACTTCGATCGGAACGCACCCCGTATACCACTTGGTAACCTTCAAGGTATTTTTTGATAAACTCGTCGAGAGCATCCATGTCATCCTGGAGATCAGCATCCATCGTGATCGTAGCATCAAAGTCAAGATGATACGCTTCTGTAATACCTGCTAAAAGGGCGTTCTGGTGGCCGTAGTTTCTGGAGAGTTTGAGCGCAAGGATGATGGGGTCTTTTTCACTTGCTGCGGAAAGGATTTTCCATGTATTGTCCTGACTTCCATCATCAACAAAGAGAATACGACTCTCAGGGGAGATGAGCTTTTTTTCGACAAGGGAGGTGTATTTTTCTTTTATCCTGGGGAGGGTGTGGGAAAGGGCTTTTTCTTCTTCGTAACAGGGAAGAATAAAACAAATCCTTGGGGGCATAAAGACTCCTCATAAAGGGTGTTTTTCTAGAATATTATAAAGAAGAACAAGAAAATTCTCTATAATCCTGGAAAGTATGGAGAAAACAAGATAAAAGTATGAGAAGAGTATTTTTTTGAACGGGTTTTGTGTGGCTTTGGATTAGGTTGAGGGGAAAATTGAAAGCAATTTTCAAAATTGTTTTTTCGAAGGATTCTTTTTACAATATTTTACGGTAATATTTTATTTTTTTATTGAGGAGAGGGAAATGTTTGTGAAAAAGCCTCGTTTTTCTTTTGTTCTCTGGGTGGGGGTGATAGGGCTTGCTCTTGTGAATAGTTTTGTGAACCTGGGAAATTTTGAAGTGGAGATATGGGATGAGGCTCGTCATGCTCTCAACGCGTACGAGATGCTCAAAAGTGGTCAGTACATTGGCATGACCTACGACGGGGGACTTGACTACTGGAATCTGAAACCACCACTTGGAACGTGGTTTATTGTTTTGGGGTACAAGCTTTTTGGTGTCAATCTCTGGGGACTGCGTTTCTTTTCGGCATTTTTTACTGTCCTTACCGTGGTGTTTACGATGTTGATCGGGAAACGTCTGGGGGAAAAGACGGCTTTGACGGCTGGTCTTGTGCTTTCGACGATGTATGCGTTTCTTGCCTTTCATACGGGGAGAACGGCTGATTATGATGCGCATATGGCTTTTTTTATGACGCTTTGTGTCTGGGGGATGGTAAACTGGGCCGAAGGAAAAAGGTGGGGGCTCTGGCTTGCTTCGCTTATGGTTTCTTTCTCGTTTCTGTTGAAATCGTTTTCGGCGGCTATGCCGGCGTTTTTTATCTTTCTCGTGGTGGTCACAGAGAAACGTTATAAAAAACTCGGGGTGGGGGATGTGGTTTTCTCCCTGGTACTTATGGGGGCACCGGTTATTGCTTGGGCTATCGCTCGATACCAGGTTGATGGGCTGACTTTTTTTCAAAAGATGGTGGGATATGATCTGGTGGCAAGAAGTTCTCAGGCCATAGAGGGTCATCCAGGGTCGAATCTCCACTATCTTGAGCCGATTTTTACGAAAACGCTTCTGTGGTCACTTTTTCTTTTTTTTGTTGTGCCGTTTATGGGGTTTGCTTTCCGATGGAAGAGGGAAGAAAATGGGTATAGTTTTTATCTGCAAGGTTCGGGGTTTGGTCCTTCTCTTTTCTGGTTCTGGATGCTGGCGACGCTTCTTTTTCCTTTTCTTGTCAAGACCAAAAGTGACTGGTATCTGAATCCTTTTTATCCTGCTCTGAGTGTTTTTCTGGCATGGCATTTCTGGGAGGGGAAGAGTTCTTACCCGTGGGTTCAAAAACTCATGGCAAGGAGAAAACAGATTCTTTTTGTGATGGGTGTGGTCACGGAGATTCTGATTGTGCTTCTGGTTGTTTCTCCTGCGGAGTGGGTGTTTGCTACGAAGATACGGTACTATCCCTCCTATCAGCGGGTACTTCTTTCATTCTGGAAGAAAAACGATCGTCCCCGGGAAGCGGTGCTTTTTACTCCTACGTTTGTGGAACAGGATATGCGGTTTATTGTGCAGGGGCTTTTGGAGTACCGCTTTGGATCTCTTGACGATTTAGCAAAACCTCTGCCTGAAACAACGGTGAAACTCTTTGGGGGGACGATGAGGGATATCGAGGAATTTCGTCGTCGGTATCCTGAGATTTTCGAAACTTCAGTGGTTGTTTCCCGTCATGATGATTGGGTGCTCGTGAAGCTGAAATAGAAAAAAAGAGTTTGTTTCTATCTACTATGGTTGGTCGCTTCGATACGTTCCTTCGGAACTACTCGGTGACCGCACCTCGATACGCTTCGCTACTCGGTGACCGCACCTCGATACGCTTCGCTACTCGGTGAGCGGGTGGGAGGTGTTTTTGCTGCGATAGGGTAATAGCCATATCGTTTTTCTGACTGCGAAAAGGTAATAGCAACCGTCTATCTCACGCTAGCATTGAACTTTTTTGGTACTTATGAGGAAACAATGTGATTGTACGGAGATTGTTTCTGTACAATGCCGATATTGACATTTTTGTGATGTGGGGGTATAATAAAACAGGAGATTTGAGGCTTCGGAAAAACGGTTTGATGATGTGAATACCATGATGATGTGGTTTGTCGGGGTGTTTTTCACCATCTTTGCGGTGATCATGATATTTTTGTAAGGGAATAACCTCGCTGAAGGGAAGTATTTGTTTGATAACGACATGCTGGAGGGCAGGGTGTTTTTTTTACGGAGTTTTGTGGGGTTGTGGTGGCTTTTGTTTTTGCCGGGATTTGTGGGTATGCTCTGGATCAAGTATCGGGCATCGGTTGTGCATGAGGTTATTGTTGCAGCGGGGTTGAGTCTGGCCATAAACTACATGGTGACGTATGCTTTGTTTGCTTTTTCGATGTTTGCTCCTGGATGGTATGTGGGACTCTTTGGGATGGGTCTAGTGGCTTTGGTGTTTTTTCTTGTGCGAGACATGAGGGAATCTCGAGAGGCAGTGACTCACGATCTCTGGGTGGTATCATCGGGACTGGGTGTGCTTGTTTTTCTCTGGGTTCTCAATCAGTTTGTGGCAAAATCGGGCAGTATTCCATGGGCGGGGGACGATCTCTTTGGATGGAATGGATGGGCTCTGCGGTGGTTTCGGGGCGATCCTGTCTGGAGTCAGCCAAATTTTTATCCCCAGATGCTTCCGATAACCTGGGCGGTGTCGTATCTCTGGAGTGCCACGGAGCGTATCTACTTCTTTGCCCGGAGTATCATGCCGTTTTTCTTTTTTGGTATCCTGGGGATGGGTTGGGATCTCTGGTGGAAAAAACGGGATATCCCTTCACTTGCCGGGATGATGTTTCTTCTTTTGTTGTTTGTGGTGTGGAAGGATTTTCCACGGATGACGATGGGGATTGCAGATATTCCGGCGGCTTTTTTTGCGTTTTCTGCGTTTGTGGTTCTCATCGAGGCACTGGATGATAAAAGCCCTCAGGGGGTGGTTCTTGCCGGGATCCTGGCGACGATGGCATCACTGACGAAACAGTATGGTCTTCTCTATCTCGGGGCTTTTGTGGGGATTGTGGGTGTTTTGGTGTTTGTGAAGGGTTGGTGGAAAGAGACACTGTGGCGGGGGGTGGTACTTTTTGTAGTGGTGTTTGCCGCATTGTGGGCGGGTCTCTGGTATGGTGTGGGTTTTTTCCGGGAGGGATATATTCAACGGAAGGTTGGGGACCTGGTGACACAGGGAGCCTTTGAGGCGTATCAACAATCTCCGGACACGAGGGGGGGATTTTCTCTTACACGAGGGTGGAAAGCCGCTGAAGGAATCCTTACCGCTCATTTTCGTGGCAGGGGAGGAGTTCTTGTTGTGGGTGCGGGATGGGCTTTTTCTCTCGGGCTTTGGCCCTGGCTTCTCTGGGGATGGTTGGTGGTGGTACCGGCTTTTCTTGCCTGGATGCTTTTGATAGCATATGATATTCGCAATGTCTCTATTGGGCTTGTTTTTTTTCTTTTTCTCGCGGGTATAGGTTGGGGAACGATACTTCATTTCGTTTTTCAAAAGGCAAAGGTTGTTTCCCGTTTTTTTGGGCGAGTGAATGAGAGGATAGAGCAGTTTTTGAGAGTGTTTTCTCGCAAGGTGTGGCTTTTACTTTTTGTTCTGGGGATGCTTGTTGTGCTCGTGGGGGTGTGGAGTGGGTGGTATTCGTATGAGAGGCTGGAGACCATCCAGAAAGAGCGGATGAAAAGGTATCTCGGGAACTACCGGGATCTCAATGCCATGGTGTATGATGTCTTGGCGGGCGAAACAAATGTGCCTCTCTATGGGGAGTATGCTTTTTTTGCTTTTTTTCCTGATGTGCTTTATCATAAAATAGATTTCAAGAGACTGGAGAGTGTCCAAGAGGTAGTCCAGAGTGGAGAAAGAGGCTACCTGGTGTGGGTGGCAAACACTCCTCTCTCTCCCGAGGTTTTGGCTTACCTGGAGGCTTCGGAGCGTCGTGGGCGAATAAAGCGGGTAGGTCAGTGTGAGAGCGGGATCATGTGGCAACTCTCCGGCAAAAAGGAGTAAGAAAAGTTTCGTATGCAGCGGATACTGGTATCTCTTCCGGTGATTGGGAGATTTCTTGCGAGTCGTCCCATGCTTCTCAGGATAGTGGAGAACATCGGTTGGTTGTCTATAGATAAATTTGTAAGACTTGTGCTCGCATTTTTTGTGAATGTGTGGATGGTCCGGTATCTTGGACCTACAGGGTATGGGAGTATCAACTACGCTGTAGCGTTTGTGTCTTTTTTTAGCATTTTTGTGAACCTGGGGATGGAGGGGATACTTGTCCGGGAACTGGTAAAGGAGCCGGAGAAGAGGGAAAGCATCCTCGGGACAGCCTTTGTGATGCGACTGATGGGTTCGGGTGTGGGGATACTTCTTGCTCTTCTGGTTTCGTTTGTGGTGAATAGGGATGATACGCAGAGTACGTGGTTTATCTTTCTTCTCTCTATTGGGTTTATCTTTCAGTCTTTTCTGGTGATTGATTTTTACTTTCAGAGTCAGATAAATTCAAAGTATGTTGTCTTTGCCCAGAATATAGCGGTTTTTGTTGCGTCGGGGTTGAGAATCCTTCTTCTCCTGATGAAGGCTCCCGTCGTTTGGTTTGTGGGAGTAATCGTGCTTGAAGGGATAGTTGGGGCGATTTTTTTGGTTTTCTTTTACCTGAAAAATGGGCTTCATGTGAAACACTGGCGTTTTGAAGGAGAAAGGGCGGTACTTCTGCTTAAAAGCTGTTTCCCTCTCATGTTGTCGAGTATAGCCGTCATGATCTATCTGCGGATTGACCAGGTGATGATTCGCAAGATGCTGGGTGTGGCTGAGGTAGGGTTGTATTCTGCGGCGGTAAATCTGAGTGAGGTTTTCTATCTTTTGATACCAGTTATTATGAATTCAGTTTTTCCTGTTTTTATTCAGGCAAAAAAAGAAAGTGAAGAGTCTTATTATAATAAACTTCAACTTAGTTATGCCTTTATGCTTGGGTTAGGACTTGGCATTGCTTTTCTGGTTATCGTATTTTCCCGATATTTTGTTCCTCTGTTATATGGGAAAGAGTATATGGAAAGTATATCTATTTTAAATATTCAAATACTTGCAGTTTCTATTGTTTTTTGGGGAGCGACGTCAAGTAAATGGACAATCATAGAAAATATGCAAAATTTGGTTTTTTCACGAACTCTTATCAGTGCTCTAGCCAATGTTGTTCTCAACTTTTTTCTTATTCCTGTATGGGGAGGCAAGGGGGCAGCATTTGCTACTGTGTGTGCTCAGTTTATCAGCGCGATAGGGGTGAACCTTTTTGATAAGAGAACAAGAAGGATTACTCTTATAATGTTAAAGTCTTTCTTTCTCCTTTTCAACTGGAAAAAATTATGGCTTTTGTGGAGACAGGGATGATAGTGCATGTTATAGTTTTAGATAAGTTTTTGCCATCATTTATAGATTTTGTAAGTAAGCACTTTGACATAACAAAGCATCGATTTATTTTTATAGGTAAACCAGAGTATAAATATGGTCTTACCATAAATCATCCTGTAGAGTGGATAGACAAAAAAACTAAGGTTTTTCGACTCCTTCGCTATATGTATGAAGCAAAAAAAATCATACTTCATGGTTTGTGGGTTGAAAGAATAAACCAACTCTTATTTATACAACCATGGCTTTTAAAAAAGTGCTACTGGGTTATGTGGGGTGGAGATTTTTACTTTCCCGAACAGCAAAGCTGGATAAAGAAGAAAGTGATAAAAAAAATGGGACATTTCATCACATATGTCAAAGGCGATTATGAGCTAACTCAAAAATGGTATAGAGCAAAGGGTGAATATCATGAGTGTTTCATGTATCCCAGTAATCTTTATAAAGAGTATGATGTTAAATCGAAGAAACACACTACTCTAAATATCTTAGTAGGAAATTCGGCAACAGATACAAACAATCATAGAGAGATATTCAATAAACTTGAAAAGTACAAAAATGAAAATATTCAAATTTTTGCACCGCTATCTTATGGAGATGAAAATTATGCCAAGGAAGTAATAGCATATGGTAAGCGTTTATTTGGAGATAAATTTGTACCACTTACCGACTTTATGGCTTTTGAAAAATACATTGAGTTCTTGAGTTCGATAGATATAGCTATTTTTGCCCATAATCGACAGCAGGCAATGGGAACTATTATTACTCTTCTCGGTATGGGGAAAAAGGTTTATATGAGAAAGGATACTACACCATGGGAACTATTCGAAAAGATTGGGGTTAAGGTTTTTGATGTGGAAAATATTAGACTTGAGACGATTGACAAAAATTTGGGTTCCAAAAACAGAAAAAGGATAGAGGAGTATTTTTCAGAGGCAAATTATTTGAAACAATTAAAAAAGTTGTTTGAGGAGGAGTAGTTTATGCATAAGGTAGCTTTTTATTTAATGGGGTCAAAAGGTTTTTATGTATTAAATCATTTTATAAAAAAATTTGGTAGTGGAAATATAGAATATATAATAAGTAGTGAAGACCATAAACTCCAAAAAGATTTCTATAAAGAAATTGAAGCATTAGCGGTTAGTGAAGGAATACCTTTTTTCCATAGAACTGAAAAAGAAAAAATCGAATTGCTTGAGATGAATTTTAAAGGATATAAGTTTGCAATAGGGTGGAAGTGGCTTATTAAAAATGAAAAAAATCTTATTGTGTTGCATGATTCATTATTACCCAGATATAGAGGTTTTGCTCCGTTAGTCAACTGTTTAATAAATGGAGAAACTAGAATAGGTGTATCAGCGATTTATGCAGCCAAAGATTATGATAAAGGGGATATAATCATGCAGGTAGATACAATAATAAATTATCCAATAAAAATAATTGAGGCTATAAGGTTAATTGAACCCCTTTATTTTGATTTAGTAGAGAAAATTTATCAAAAAATATGTAATGAAGAAGAAATAAAGACTGTAAAGCAATACGATGCAGACGCTACGTATAGCATGTGGTTGGATGAAGAAGACTATTTTATAGACTGGTCGTGGGTTTCAAATAAAATTAAAAGATTCGTTGATGCGACTGGTTTTCCCTATGACAATGCAAAGGCTTATCTTAATAATCAAGTAGTGAAAATTATCGAAGCGGAAGTCGTAGAGGATGTAGTTGTAGAACACAGGGAAAGACATATTGGGAAAGTTATATTTATTGCTGATGATAAACCAGTAGTAATTTGTGGGAAGGGTTTAATAAAATTAATTGAAATTAGAGATTTGGTCGGAAATCTTATAAGAGTAAACATGAGGAGCAGATTTAAATGATAAAATATAAAATTCCCTTTAACAAACCTCCCTACACCGGTAACGAAGATAAATATGTCATTCAAGCAATGAAAAGCGATAAAATATCAGGCGATGGAGAATTTGGCAGAAAATGTGAAAGATGGTTTGAAGAAAAACTGAATTGTAAGAGAGCATTACTTACCCCATCCTGTACCCATGCGCTGGAAATGTGCGCTATGCTTATTGATATACAACCCGGTGATGAGGTTATTATGCCCTCTTATACTTTTGTCTCTACTGCGAATGCTTTTGCTTTGCGGGGTGCCAGCATCGTTTTTGTTGATATCCGTCCCGATACGATGAATATTGATGAGACTTTAATAGAGCAGGCTATTACAAAAAAAACAAAGGCCATTGTTGTCGTGCATTATGCAGGTGTATCATGCGAGATGGATACTATTGTAGATATTGCAAATCGTTATAATCTGTATGTTATTGAAGACGCGGCTCAAGGTATGATGAGTAGCTATAAAGGCAAGCCACTGGGGACAATTGGTCATCTGGGGGCATATAGCTTTCATGAAACAAAAAACTATACAAGTGGAGGAGAAGGTGGACTTTTAATTATCAATGATGAGCGATTTGTTGAGAGAGCCGAAATCATACGTGAAAAAGGAACTAATAGGAGTCAATTTTTCCGTGGCATGGTAGATAAGTATACATGGGTTGATATAGGGAGCAGTTATCTTATGAATGAGATCAGTGCAGCTTATTTGTGGGGAAATCTCGAAATGGCAGAAGATATACTCAAAGATAGACTGAATACCTGGGAAAGTTATTACGATGGACTAAAAGAAATAGAAACGAGTGGATACGTGGAGCTTCCTAAAATACCAAAAGGATGCAAACACAATGCTCACATGTTTTACATGAAAGTAAAAAACCTTGAGGAAAGGACTGCTCTGTTAGAACATTTAAAAAAATATGGTATCTGGGCAGTATTTCATTATGTCCCACTACACTCTGCACCTGGAGGGAAAAGATATGGGAGGTTTTTTGGAGAAGATAGATACACCACAAAAGAAAGCGAACGATTGATAAGATTGCCCATGTATTATGGGATGACTAAGCAAGAAACCGCAAAAGTAATACAAACAATAAAGGGATATTATAATGAAACCAAGTCAATATCATAGCAATAGACAACCCTATAACTGGTTGGTTTACAATATCGGGGACAAATTCTTAGAAAAGTATTCCAAGCTTTATAAAGGTATCCTTGTTGATCTGGGATGTGGGGAAGCCCCATATAAAGCCTACTTCTTGCAGTATGCAGATAAATACATAGGTGTTGACTGGTCAAAAACACTGCATAACTCAGCGGCAGATATTGAATCAGATCTCAATAAAAAAATAAATCTACCGGACGAATATGCAGATACTATTATCTCTCTCTCCGTGATGGAACATTTATGTGAGCCTCAAGTTTTTCTTAACGAAAGCTACAGAATACTCAAAAAAGGGGAGTATATGGTATTGCAGGTCCCTTGGCAATGGTGGATCCATGAAGCCCCTTATGATTATTTTCGATATACGCCTTATGGGCTCAGATATCTCTTTGAAAAAGCTGGATTTAAAATACTTTCTATAGAACCTACAGGAGTTTTTTTTACTACTTTATTTTTGAAGTTTAACTACTTTACGCTGCGATTTACCAGAATAAGATTTATAGGTGTTTTTTTAAAGCTTTTACTTATACCCATATGGACACTTCTTCAAGTGGTAGCTCCTTTGATGGATAAGCTGGATAGACAACCTATTCTGGAAGCACCGGGGTATTTTGTGGTTGCTAGAAAAGAATAGGCAGTTATATTTTCCCCCTAAAACTTTTTCCCAACTTCACAAAGGCTATCTTTTTTGATATGGAAATAAACAATAAGAATTATGAAGATTGTTGGGTAATGAGAGGTGGTTTATTGTTTGATTTTTTAATCTTTTTTCTTTATACTATGATAGATTTATAAGGAAAATTGGAGGTTTTTTGTGGCTTATGCCCCTATAGTTCTTTTTGTGTATAAGCGACTCTGGCATACGCAGCAGGTGGTGGAGGCGCTTCTTCGAAATCCTGAGGCTAAAGAGAGTGATTTACTGATTTACAGTAAAGGGCCAAAAGTTGCAGCAAAAAAATACCAAAAAAAGAGAATCTAGTCTTATTTGGAAAAGTTTTGTATATGAAAATCTTACATATAGTAGCAGGGAACTTAAACGGTGGGGCAGCTCGTGGTGCTTATTGGCTTCATTGTGGTTTAAGAAAAATAGGTGTGGAGAGTAAGATTTTAACAAATGGTATTAACACCTTTGAAGATAATTCAGTAACCACCATCCTAAAGTCCAAAATAGATAAAGCTTTTAACTTAATGCGCGGGGAGTTTGATAATCTGATTGTGCTTTTGTATCCGAAACGAAAGAAAGTCATTTTTAGTACGGGGCTCTTCGGGATTGATTTTACTAAGACAAGAGAATATAGAGAAGCTGATATTATCCATTTGCATTGGATAAATGCTGGTTTTGTGAATATAAAGCATCTTTCAAAAATCAATAAACCAATAGTATGGACCATGAGAGATATGTGGCCGTTTACAGGAGGGTGCCACTACTCTATGGAATGTGAAAACTACAAGAGAGGTTGTGGTTTTTGTGTGCAATTACAAAGTAATAAAAAGTATGATTTATCAAGATTGGTACTCTATCGTAAGAAAAAGTATCTTCCTAAAGATATGAAGGTGGTTGGTATCAGCAGTTGGCTCAGTGAAAAAGCAAAAGAGAGTGATGTATTTCGTAACTTTGAGATACACACCATACCTAATGCTATTGATACAAAAGAATTTTTCCCCATAGAAAAAAAGGTTGCAAGAGAGATTTTAGGAATCAAAACAAGAAAAAAAATTATACTCGTTGGTGCGACGAATGTGAATGATTTTTATAAGGGATTTGGAAGATATTTTGATGCCCTCAAGATGTTAGAAAAAAACAAATATTTTTTGTGTTTTTTTGGTATTTTAGAGGAAAAGTTAATCACCGACTTAGGATTTGAGTACAAGAGTTTCGGGTATCTTCATGATAACATCTCTTTAAGGCTTGTTTATAGTAGCGCTGATGTTTTCGTGGCACCAAGTATGATGGAGGCTTTTGGAAAAACATTGACGGAAGCGATGTCCTGCGGAACGCCTGTGGTTTGTTTTGATGCTACGGGTCCAAAAGATATTGTAACCCACCAGCTAGATGGGTATAGAGCAATTCCTTTTGATCCTTCTGACCTGGCAAAAGGCATAGCATGGGTGATACACCACCCTGAGTATGAGAAACTCTGCCAGAACGCACGAGAAAAGGTGGTACGGGAGTTTGACAGTGAGGTAGTAGCACAGAAATATGTAGAATTGTATAAAAGGATTTTACATGGGTAGTATGTTGCTGATGTTCTTGTTCCTGGTAGGTGGCAGAAATGACAGTACTTTTTGATCATCAGGTATTTTCGCTTCAGAGGTTTGGTGGAATATCGAGGTATTTTTATGAGCTCATGAGGCATTTTTCTCACATGTCTGATATGGATTTTGAGCTACCTCTTGCCGTGACCTCGAATGTGTATATGCGTTCTCTTTTTCCAGAAAAATACAGGGAATATCCGGCAAGGGGGAAAAAATTTGTCGGGATATTTCAGTTTGCTATCAATAGCTTGTATACTCTTCGAGAGAGAAAAAAACATACGTATGATGTATTTCATCCCACCTACTATTTTCCTTATTTTCATGATTGGGGGAAGCCTCTTGTTGTAACCATTCACGACATGATCCCGGAGAGATTTCCAGGGGATTTTAGGGGGTTGGTAGTCACCAGAGAGTGGAAGAGGATCTTTGCTCACAGGGCTGACAAAATTATAGCCGTTTCAGAAAATACCAAGAAAGATATTGTGGAACTCTACGGGATAAAAGAAGAAAAAATAGTTGTCATCCATCATGGGATTTCTTTTTCTCCGGAAATAATGGAAAGAGCTCATTTTACCAAGCCAGTTTTTCAAAGATACGTTCTATTCGTGGGAGTGAGAAGGGGATACAAAAACTTTGAACGGATGGTCAAGGCTTTAGCTCCCCTGATAAAAAAAGATCTCATTGATGGGTTGGTGTGTGTTGGTGGTGGCAGTTTTGAAAAAGATGAAGAGCAACTTTTTAGTGAATTGGGGCTTGAAAAAGCCGTGGTAAGGTATGATGTTTCAGATGAGGAATTGGCTTTTTTATACAAAAATGCTGCGGTTTTTGTTTTTCCTTCCCTCTATGAAGGGTTTGGGTTTCCTCTTCTAGAGGCTTTTGCCAGTGAATGTCCTGTGTGCTGCAGTTTATGTAGCTCTTTTCCAGAGGTAGCAGGAGAGGCAGCATATTACTTTGACCCGTATAGTGAGGAGTCCATGAGAGAGAGTGTGGAAAAGGTTCTTGGTTCACCTGCCCTTCGGCAACAACTTATCAATAAGGGCAAAGAACGACTCAAACTCTTTTCGTGGGAAAAAACAGCACAATACACCAAAAAAGTTTATGAAGAGATTCTCGGGAAGGTTTAAGGAAATAAAGAGGGAGGTCACAATGGCATTAGCACCTATCGTTCTCTTTGTGTACAAGCGACTCTGGCACACCCAACAGGTAGTGGAGGCACTTCTTCGAAATCCTGAAGCTAAGGAGACGGATTTATTTATTTACAGTGATGGGCCTAAGGCTGGAGCAGAGGAAGAGGTGCAAAAACTCCGGGAATACCTGCGAAGTATTCGTGGGTTTAAAAGCATCAACATTGTGGAGAGAGAAACAAATTGGGGACTTGCAAAAAATATCATTGATGGGGTTACTAATGTAGTTAATAAATATAGTAAAGTTATCGTGATAGAGGATGATATAGTAGTATCGCCCGGGTTTCTTCGTTATATGAATGAAGCGCTCCAGCTCTATGAGAATAGTGAAAAGGTTGCTGGTATAGCTGGGTATATGTATCCCATCAAGAAGTGGCAGGATCTCCCTAAAACCTTTTTTTTAAGAAAGATGGACTGTTGGGGATGGGGAACATGGAAAAGGGCGTGGGAGCTTTACCATCCTGATGCAGGCTCTCTGTATGCCGAGTTAATGAAAAGAAAAGATAAAAAAAGGTTTGATTGGGGGTCGTTTTTCCCCTATTATTCGCGGATGTTAGTTCATCAAAAAGAAGGTAAAATATCCACATGGGATATCCAGTGGTATGCAACCGTTTTTTTGCATGATATGTTTTTCCTCTATCCGAGGCAATCTCTGGTGCAAAATATTGGGTTTGATGAAAGTGGCACGCATACTTTTGGTGTAGGAAAGGTTTTTCATCATAGAGAATTACCGCTTTCTCTTGAGGTGGTAAAACACGAGGTGATAGAGGAGCATCCCCTGGCAAGAAAAAGGGTGACGCAGTTTCTTCGCTGGATTTATCTGAGATTGCTATTGAATATGCCTCTCTCTCTCATCGTGAAGAGATTATGGTGGAGGTTTTTTAAATGATGGAGAAGTCTTTAGAAGGGAAAAACGTCTGGAAAGAGAGAAAGGTATATATTCTTCTCCCTGTCCATAATCGAAAAAAGATAACAGAAGAATTTATTAAAAATCTTCTTCATCAAACCTTTAAGAATTTTGTTTTGCTTCTTATTGATGATGGTTCAACGGATGGTACAAGTGAGATGGTGCTTTCGTATCTTCCAGACGCGGTTATCATTCGAGGAAAGGGAAATTGGTGGTGGGGTGGAGCCCTTCATCAGGGGTATAAGTGGATAAAACGAAATGTTCACAATGGTGATGATTTTGTATTGATGGTGAATGATGATGTTTCTTTTAATAATGATTTTCTTGAGAGAGCTCTTTTATATTTGGATCATCATCCGGATACCTTGCTCCTTGCGCAGGGGAAAAGTATGCAAACAGGGGAGTTCATCGATACAGGGACCAAAGTGGATTGGAAAAATTTCTCTTTTAGAAATGCAGGAGAAGATGAGGAGATTGATTGTCTGGCCACGAGAGGATTGTTTTTTAGGGTAAAGGATTTTATAAAAATAGGAGGGTTTCACCCGATATTGCTTCCTCATTACCTTTCTGATTATGAGTTTACGATCAGGGCAAAGAGAAAAGGATTGTCACTTAAAACGACGTCAGATGTTTTTTTGTGGGTCAATGAAGCTACTACAGGTTATCATGAAGTTAAGGATATGAAAAAGGTTTTTTCTAAAAAATCTTCCATCAATCCTTTTTATTTGACCATGTTTATCATACTCTCCTGTCCGTGGAAGTATAAACTCTCTGCTTTCTGGAATGGAGTGGTCAAGAAGAGCTGGTATTATCTTTTTGGTAGGTCTATAAAATAGATTGAAATATAAGGAGAAAAGCTATGAGTCTTTTTTCTAAACCTTTGAGAGGTGTTTTTTCTTTTTTAAAAAATTCTTTTCAGCCATTCTTGCATGAATCCCTTGTGCCATGGAAGGGCTTGAGCAGGGCTTCTCTGGTTTTTTTTCTCCTTGTAGGTTTTTATTTTGTGTCGGTGAGACTTTTTTTGATCATTCTTCCTCAAAGACCACTTCTCAACTCTCTTATTATCGAAAGCGAGGAAGCGCTTCCTTCTCTTCAGATCATCTATCAGGTGAGGGAAGGAGAAACTCTCGAACTCCCACCAGCTGTTCATAAAACAAAAAAAGGCTATAGGTATGAAGCCCTTTTTAACTGGTTTTCCGGGGAAAAGGGGGAGGGATTTTTTATTGGTGGATTTGCTGAAAATCAGCACGTGAGGCTCTTTTTCGGGAAAAAATACGGGCTGTTTCCACAAGCCTTCAAACTCATGCCAGTATCTTTTGAATCTTTCGGGGAAAAGATATTTGTGCCTGCAGAAGGGAGAGAAAAGTTTCTCAAGCAGATGGTGAATCTTTTTCGTGTTTTGCTTGATATAGTACTTGTTATTCTGTTTTTTCTTCTTGCCAGAAGGGATGGGGATAAAATTTTTGTGCTTATAGTGGGAGTTTTCCTCTTTTGTAGTGATGCCTTATTCAGGATATTTTTTGCTTCTCCGAGGATGTGGTGGGCGATGGGACTCATGTACGCTGCATCTCTTCTGGATGGGGGAATAGCCCTTGTGATTCTTGGATGGCTCTACCAGAAGATGAAACATGGTGGGTTTTCAGTTTTCCAGAGGATATTTGCCGGGATAGCTCTTTCTCTCTTTCTTCTGGGGAGTAATGCATTTTCTTTTCGCTATGGGGTACGATATCTTGTTTTTGATGGAGATTGGGCATGGAGAGGTCTTGGGCTTTCGCAGCGAGCACGATGGGAATTGGCATACAGCTACTATGGGACACTTTATCCCTATATGGAATTTGTGCGTGCCGTGGTTGCTGAAAATGAAGGGTTTGGATTTATCGGTCTAACGGCAATGTACGGGAACAAAAGTCTCTGGAGGCGATTTGTTTATCCAAGAACGGCTCATATTTTGCCAAAGGATATTTCGGATGAAGCAGCATTTCTCTCCTATTGTAAAAAAACTGGTATTCGCTATGTGGGGGTTTTGAAAAAAGGTATGGACTACTATGACCCCTCCAAGGTATGGCCACTTTTCTCTGTAAAAGCCAGGGGGGTATGGCTCTACGATAGGGAGACAAAAAAAATTTCTTTTCAGGGAGGAAATTATTATCCAGAAAGGGTGATGAATACCAATGTCTGGGCTATTATTGAACTGGAGGAAAAGTTATGAAGATGTTTGTCATGATAGGGGGAATTTTGATTTTCTTTATTAATGGTTTTTTGTTACTTTCCTTGCTTAAGAAGAGCATGGGTATTCTGGAAAGGGTGTTTTTTGGGTTTTTACTTTACAGTTCTTTGTTTACGTTTTCTTTCTTCGCCTTAAACCTCTACGGAAAGATCCCCTACACCTTACTTTCTGGCTGGATACTGCATGGGACTTTTTTTCTTTTTTTAAGCGTGGTTTTTTTGTGGAAAATTCTGGTGAAAAAAGAAAACATTGTCTCCATCCTCCAGCCTAGTGGTGGAGAGTTTATGTTCACCTGGTGGGAAGTAGTTGCGGGAATTCTTGTTCTTTTCTTTCTTTTTATTCCGATTTTGAAAGGTTTTCTCTACCCTATTAATGCCTGGGATTCGGTTGTTTTGTATGATTTTTATGGATATGCTTTTGCTCAGGAAGGGAACATGAAAAGCACCCTCGTCTACGGATATTTTGCAATGTACCCGTTTTATGTTCATCTTATGCATACATGGGCCTATCTTTTGGGTTTTTCTACGCCACTGTTTATGCATGGTTTTATGTATATGGCTTTTGTGATCGGGCTTTTTGGCTATTTTGCTCAAAGGGATCCCCGATGGTTAAAGTGGGTTGTGGTTTCCTCTGTTTTAGCTGGCTCTCTGTATAGTCACGCGGCCATGGGTTACAACAATCTTGCTCCAACCGTTTTTCTTACCCTGGCGTTTCTCATGGCGTATCGCTGGTGGGAGGAAAAAGATTATGGATTTTTGTGGCTTTCTGCCTTCTTCGGGGCGGCAAATTTGTGGTGCAGGCATGCTGAACCCTGGTATCTCTCTCTTGTTGTTGCCTATTTTGCAGGGATTTTCATTGTAAAGACGAAATCTCTCTGGCATAGGATGGTGGTATTTGTTCTGATTTGTGGGGCGCTTCTTTTTCCAAAAGTGATATGGGAGACATCTCTTTCTCGATGGAAAGCTCTTGTTGGAGAGGAAAAGGTGGTTTTGACTGGAGATGTTTCTTTGCAGCCGGGGGAAAAATCCTCTTTTTCTACTCGTGATGTCGTGTTCTCTCGTGTGGTTTCTGCTATTGGTGGAATTTTTTCTTATCTTCAGTATGTAACCCCTTCGCGTATCAAACGCTATTTGCCGGTGGCTGTTTCTTTTGTGTGGGGAACGGTGGTGATGAGTAGATGGGTGTATATGCTTTTGTGGGTGATGATGTTTGGATTTATGGTTAATCATCAGAGACTTCGACAAAAGGTGGCGTTGTGGCTTGTGGGAGGACTGTTTTTGTGGAATCTTGGGGTTATCTTTGCGGGGACCTACGTGTTTATTCAGACTTTTAGGGATTGGAACATTGGAGATTCTGCGTACAGGATGAGTCTTTTTCTGGAAACGCTCTCTGTGCTTTTTGGTGCCCTGGTTCTGCAGGGTTTTTTGAAAGATGAGAAGATTCGTCCTTTATCTGAAGACAGTTTTTCCTGAAAAAAGTTGAATTTCTTTGAAAAAAACCTTAAACTACTTATAGTTATAAGAAGGGGTTATAGAGATGAAACGAGCACTTATTACCGGTATCACCGGACAGGATGGGGCATATCTGGCAGAGTTTCTCCTCAGCAAGGGGTATGAAGTCCATGGTATCAAAAGGCGAAGCTCTCTGTTTAATACACACCGTATTGATCATCTTTATCAGGATCCGCATGAAGAGAAGAGAAACTTTATCCTGCATTATGGGGATATGACGGATTCAACCAATTTGATTCGTATTATTCAGGATGTTCAACCTGATGAGATCTACAATCTGGCAGCTCAGTCGCATGTTCAGGTTTCCTTTGAGACGCCGGAGTATACCGCCAATGCGGATGCTTTGGGGACTCTTCGGATCCTTGAGGCTATCCGTATCCTCAAGCTGGAGAAAAAAAACCGTTTCTATCAGGCATCAACCTCTGAGTTGTATGGAAAGGTTCAGGCTGTTCCTCAGAATGAGAAAACACCTTTTTATCCCCGGAGCCCCTATGCGGTGGCCAAGCTTTATGGCTACTGGATTACCGTGAACTATCGAGAGGCGTATGGGATCTATGGGTGTAACGGGATCCTCTTTAATCATGAGAGCCCCTTGCGGGGGGAAACCTTTGTGACCCGTAAGATTACCCGGGCAGTGTGTCGTATCAAGCTGGGACTGCAGAAAAAACTTTACCTCGGGAATCTCAATGCAAAAAGAGACTGGGGACATGCCAGGGATTATGTGGAGGGGATGTGGCTTATCCTTCAGCAGGATCAGCCCGATGATTATGTCCTGGCAACAGGGGAAACCCATGAGATTCGAGAGTTCGTCACCATGGCTTTTGCCGAGGTAGGTATCCCCATTCGCTGGAAGGGCGAGGGGGTGGATGAAAAGGGGTATCATGCCGAGACAGGCGAGGTGTTGGTTGAGGTAGACCCACGATATTTTCGGCCTACTGAGGTGGATCTCCTGCTTGGGGATGCCACCAAAGCCAGAGAAAAACTTGGATGGAAGCCCAAACACACCCTTCAGGATCTTGTCAAAGAGATGATTGCTTCTGATATGGAGGAGGCAAAAAGAGACCATCTCCTGAAAACCGAAGGGTACAAGACCTATCGTTTCCAGGAGTAACTATGGAAAAAAACGCGAAAATCTATGTTGCCGGACATCGTGGGCTGGTGGGAGGGGCTCTTCTCAGGGCTTTGCAACAGCAGGGATATACCAATATCATTACGCGAACGCATCAGGAGCTGGATCTCACGAGACAGTCGGAGGTGGAAGCTTTTTTCCAGAGTGAGAAGCCTGAGTACGTTTTTTTATCGGCGGCAAAGGTGGGAGGGATTCTCGCCAATGCGACCTATCCCGCTGACTTTATCTATCAGAATCTCGCGATAGCGATGAATGTGATTCATGCCGCGTATCTCCATGGGGTAAAAAAGCTTCTCTTTTTAGGGAGTTCCTGTATCTATCCAAAACTCTGTCCTCAACCTATCAAGGAGGAATATCTTCTGACCTCTTCTCTTGAGCCTACGAATGAGGCGTATGCGATTGCAAAAATTGCTGGTCTGGAGATGGCTCGTTTTTATCGTAAACAGTATGGTGTTGATTTTATCTCCGCTATGCCAACCAACCTCTATGGACCGGGGGATAATTTCCACCTTGCGCACTCCCATGTGATTCCCGCTCTTTTGCGGAAATTCTATGAAGCAGTGCGGGAACAGAAAGCTGAGGTGGTGGTATGGGGAACAGGGAAACCCCGTCGGGAGTTTCTCTATATTGACGATCTGGCTGATGCCCTCATTTTTTTGATGAATCATTACAGTGATGAGAGTCATATCAATGTGGGCGTTGGCGAAGATGTGGAAATCCGTGAGCTTGTGGAGATGATACGGGAGATAAGTGGTTTTTCTGGAAAAGTGGTGTATGATACGTCGAAACCGGACGGAACCCCGCGAAAACTCCTCGATGTGAGTCGGCTTACTTCCCTTGGATGGAAGCCCAAAACCTCTCTTCGCGAGGGGCTAGAAAAAACGTATGCGTGGCTTGTGGAGCATTATGATGCCATTGTTGCGCGGGAGGAACGATGAGAAAAAAGATCCTGGTGATTATCCCTGCCTATAATGAAGAAAAGGCGATTGGCAAGGTGATAGAGGATCTTTTGAAGTATTTTCCGGAAGGGGATATTCTGGTTGTGAACGATGGTTCCCGGGATAATACCTCGGCTGTAGCTTCTCAGTATGAGGGGGTGACCGTGGTGAATCTGCCGGTGAATCTCGGGATTGGAGGGGCTGTTCAAACAGGCTTCAAATACGCTGCCCGGTATGGATATGATATAGCGATCCAGTTTGATGGGGATGGGCAGCATCTTGCAGAAGAGATCCCTTTGCTTTTGAAACGTATGGAAGAACTCCAGGCCGATATGGTTATTGGGTCCCGTTTTCTCAGTCCCGATGTGGATACTTTTCGTTCGACCATGGGGCGCAGGATAGGAATAAAAATCTTTGAATGGATAAATTCTCTTTTGATCAGACAACGGGTCACCGATAATACCTCGGGTTTTCGTGCCTTTAACCGTGAGGCTATCCTCTTTTTGGCGGAGAACTATCCCGTCGACTACCCTGAACCTGAAGCGGTGATTCTTCTTGGAAGGAATCGTTTTAAGATTGGAGAGGTGCAGGTAAAGATGCGAGAAAGGCAGGGGGGACACTCTTCTATCTTTGGCTGGAGATCCGCGTATTATATGATAAAGGTACTTGTTTCTATCTTTCTTGTAGCGCTTCGGTATCGGGTGAGGTGAGGGTATGACAAGGGTTCAATTGGTAGCCATTGCGGGAAGTTTACTGTATTTGTTTGTTATTTTTCCGTTAGTTTTTAAAAAGAAGATTCGCGAAGAGTATGCTCTGTTGTGGCTTTTTTTTGGGTTTGTGCTTTTGATTCTTTCTTTGTGGCGTGAGGCATTGCACTTTCTCTCCTCACTTGTAGGGATTTATTATCCTCCGACATTTCTTCTTCTTGTGCTCATCGGGGCTATTGTTCTTATTCTTGTTCAGTATTCTGTGGTGATTTCCAAACTTACGTCACGAATAATTGAGCTTACGCAGGAGCTTGGTCTCACAAAGATGGAGCTGGAGAAACTCAGAAAAGAGCATAAGCAGGAGACAAAAAAATGAAGATTTCTGTGGTTATTCCTTCATACAATCAGGGACGATTCATTCGTCAGACGATAGACAGCATTCTTGCTCAGGAGGGGGATATTGAGGTTTTTGTGGCTGATGGGGGGTCTACCGATGAGACGGTCGAGATCTTAAAAAGTTATGGGCAAAAAATTCAGTGGGTTTCTGAAAAGGATAAAGGACAGACCGATGCCATTAACAAAGGGCTCTCTCGTGTCACGGGAGATATTGTTGCCTATATCAACTCGGATGATTTTTATATGCCTGGTGTTTTTAACAAAGTGCGGGAGGTTTTTGCAACTCATCCTGGGGTAATGTGGGTCACGGGAGACGCTTTGATAGTTGACGAAGAGGGAAAAGAAATTCAACGCGGGGTAAGGTTCTACAAAAGGGTTTTGCGAAGGTTGCCTTTTCCGTGGATCTTGTATATTACCAATCCTATAGTCCAGCCAAGTACTTTCTGGAGGCGCAGTCTTGTTGAAGAAATCGGGCTTTTTCGCCAGGATAAGCACTATACCATGGACTATGATTACTGGTTACGAATTATTCGTTATTACAAGCCGTATATTTTGGTGGAACCTCTCTCGGCTTTTCGGATTCATGGTCTTTCCAAGGGTGGAAGACAGTATGAAAAACAGTTTCAAGAGGACTGGGAGACAGTCCGGGAACATTGTACCAATCCCTTTTTCTTGTTCCTTCACGCTATCCACAATAGCCTGATTGTGGGGATGTATCGGATGATGAAAGGATGAAGGGAAGATAAGAACGATGAAACAATTTCCCTGTTCTTTCAAAGAGTTGACAAAGGTGGTTTTACCTTTTTTTGTCTTTTTTGTGGGGGGATATTTCTTCTTTGCTCTTTTTTTTGAGATAGCGGAGATCAGGTACGCTCTCTATGAGATAAAGGTTTCTTTTCGTGGAGATTTTGAAAGAGATGACTTTGCACAAGAATTTCCCCAAAAACTTCGAGAAATTTCTCCTGATTTTGATACTCGACTGGATTTCTTGTGGTGGCCAGGCCAGAGTAAACCTTTCTATGAGTTTGTGTTACGTTTTGCTGAACCGCTTCCCACAGTTTCTCAGGAGGAACGTATCCTCACTTCTCTCAAAGGCTATTTAACCAACACACGCTGGTATGAGATTTCTTTTTCTCGTTTTCCGCCTTTCTCTTCCAAAAACATACGGTTCTTGTCATTTCTTCTTGGGCTTTTTCTTGCCCTGGGAGTGAGTGTTTCTTTGTGGATAGGAGGGGTCGCATGCAAAAAATGATGTCTTCTCTTCGCTGGGTGCTTCTCTGGCTTATCTTTGCGATGGGTTCGATGGATATTTTTGGGGTTTTTCATGTGAAAGGGTTTACCGTACGGTGGGTTTTGTTTTTGATGGCGGCGTTTGTTCTTTTGGAGGGGACGAGGCTTTTTCGGGAGAAAAAATGGCACTTCTCATGGTGGTGGGGCTGGCTCGTTGCGATCGCTTTTTTTCATACGCTTTTTTCTTTTATGAGTCCCGCAATCTTTCGTGGTCTGGGGTATGCTGTATGGCTCTGGCTTTTTGTCTTGTGGGTTGTTGTTCTTTCCCATATATCCAGGGAAGAAGGTATCTTTGCAAAACTGGTGGTGGTATATGTGACGTCGTTTCTCCCTGCGATGATAGTGGGATGGCTCCAGTGGGTTATCCCCTCCCTTGCCTGGAGTGACAGCTTTCTCTGGAAATCCCAGGGGGCTCTCGGGATAACGGCTTACCATGCTCTTCACCGAGTGAACGGCTGGAACTATGAGCCTTCGTATTTTGCGACGTATCTGCTTCCGATTTTTCCGCTTCTTGTTTCCCTTATCGTTCATCAGAGGGGAAAAGAGCGTATTTTTACAGCTGTTTTTTTTCTTTTTGCGGCTTTGATGCTTTTCTTGACAACTTCTCGGATGGGGTGGCTTGCGGGAAGCATATTTCTTGTGGGAAGTCTGGGAATATGGGGGGCAAGGAAACTTTTTCAGACGAAAAACAAGCGTCTTCTCCCTTATCTCTGGATAGGAGTGGGAATGGCCGTAGTGATGGTGGTTCTTTTGGGGGTAGGATTTTCGTCTTTTCGAAATCTTTTTGTGAAGGTGTTAAAATGGTCGTTTGTTGAACGGCTTGAGGGGATGCAACATACGCTCAAGGTGTTTTTTACGCATCCGTGGAGGGGTGTGGGACTCGGTGGGGTTGCCGGGGCTATCGCTCAGCTTCAGCAGGGGATAGTGCCCCAGGGGGGAGAAGTCAAGGCGTTTGAAGGGATGAACGTGCTTTTTGAGTATATGGCTGCGTTTGGAGTGTGGGGGATGTTTCTTCTCGGAGGTTTTTTGGGAAGCGTGCTTGTTCTTTTGAGACGATGGTGGGACAAGCTTTCTTCATGGGAGAAAGGGATAGGGATAGGGCTTTTTGCTGGTCTTGGGCTCCAGGTGTTTCTTTTGCTTTTCAATCAGAATATTCTCCGGGTGTATGTGTGGAATCATGTGGCGATGGTTGGGGCTTTTCTTGCTACCATGGAAGCCCCGGGGAAAGAAGAGATAGAGGAAAAAGAATCTCAACTTTTCTCTTTGCCTGTGTGGTTCTCCTCGTTTCTTTTAGCCGTAGTGGTAGCGTCTCTTTTTGTCACGGGGTATGTCTTTCAACCGATACGGGTAAAGGTCTATGGGGGGGACTTCCAGTGGAGATTTGCGAAAGGGATAGAACCCATACAGGCGAAAATTTTTTATGTAGTACATGAGGTAATCATTAAGGATATTATTCCTTCGGGTGTTCCTGTTGTAAGTAATACAACCACATTTTCTTTCAAAGATTCGTATTCTCTTTCAAAGACTTTTTTCACAAAAGAGGAGATTTCACAGGTTTATTCCGGGTGGAAAGATAGTTTTCATCTTCAAGAAAAATACTTCCGTGAAAGAGTTGAAGAAGGGGATACATATCTTCGAGAAATCGATCCTCACTATCTCGATAGTCCCGAAAACTTTTACCGGGCGATGAATGCTTTACTCGAGAAGGATGAGATTTTTGCCACGTGGGCTCAGAAGTATCCTCTCTCGGATCTTACGCATTTTTATCTGAACAAGAAAAGAAAAACTCCCGGTGAAAAAGTGCGCTTTCACCGATTGGTACTGGAGGATGTTTTTCCTTTTCTTCCTTCTAATCTTGAAGAGCATAGAATACGCTACTATCTTGTTGAACTGTCGTGCACTTTTGTTGATCTTCCGGCAAACCAGAGTGAGCAGACCAATATGCTTTTTTCCAGTGCTATAACGAATATTCGGTGGGATACCAGCCTAGGAGTGATAGAGACGCCTGTGGAGATTTTTCCCGTACGCTTTTTAAGGAAGGATGAGAGAGTTTTTCGTGTTTTTTGGGAATTTTCTCCGATGTATTGGAAACTTCAGGCCATTCATTACCGAAACCTTTTTACGGTTTTGGTGGTGGGCGTTTTCGTTCTTACGTGGGGATTAAGCTACCTCTGGTTTAAGAAGCTTGCAAAAAGGGAGCAAAGATGGGAAAAGCGTTAAGGATCGGGGTCGATGCCCGCCCTCTCCGGGAAAAAAAGGCAGGGATAGGACGGTATGTTGAGGAGATGGTGAATGCACTTTCTCAGCGGGGAGAGGTGGAATTGGTGCTTTTTTCAAACAGAAATGTCGTCCTTGACGAACAGGTCAGAGGGAAGGTGACCATCGTTGAAGATAAAAAATGGAAGTATCTGCCTGGAACCCTGTGGTATCTTTTGCGTATACCAGGGCTTATCCAGCGGTATGGAATCGAGATTTTCTGGGGAACGCAACATGCCCTGCCTTTCACAAAGCCCCGGGGGTGCTTTTATGTGGTGACGTGGCATGATCTTGTGTATGCGTTCTACCCGGAAACCATGTCATGGTACAACCGTCTTGTTTCTTTGCTTGTTGTAAAAAGGACCCTGGCTGTAGCAGACAGTATTGTTGCCGTTTCAGAAACAACAAAACGCGATCTGCTTGAGCATCATCCGTTTGTTCCCTCGTCAAAGGTGTCGGTAATCTATGAGGGGAAGTCTCTGCCCGATGAAACCAGTGTCACTTTTTCCCAGCAGTATACTCCTTATCTTTTTTTGCTGGGTTCTTTAGAACCAAGGAAAAACATCCTCTCTGTTCTTGAGGCTTTTCGCTTTATCAAAGAAAAACGTCCTGATCTGAAGCTTGTGATCACCGGGGGAAGAGGATGGAAAAAAACGGCGCTCCAGAACGCGGTAGATCGTCATCCGTACCGGCAGGATATTGTGTTTACGGGGTATGTGTCCGATGAGACGATCGTGGACTTATTCAAATCGTGTGAAGCGTTTCTCTTTCCTTCCCTGTATGAGGGATTTGGGCTTCCTCTTCTTGAAGCCGAGGAGAAATGCCCTGTGATTGTGAATGATATCCCTGTTTTTCGGGAGCTTGGGAGGTTTTTTGAAAACCTTTTCTTTTGTGATTTCTCAGAAGATTCAGAGAGAGTTGCTGATGACATTTTCTTTATTCTTTCGGGGAATCCAGCAAGACTTCTCCTTCGTGGGGAATATCGGGAGATATTTACCTGGGAGTATGCTGCTCAAAAGATGGTACAAGTATTGGGTATGAAAGGACAGTAGCTTTATGGAGATAAGTAAACCTTTGTATATCAGTGTCATTATAGTAAACTACAATACACGTGAACTTACATTGGCCTGTCTAGCCTCCTTATATTCTTATACTGAAGGGGTATCTTTTGAAGTGATAGTGGTAGACAATGCTTCAAATGATGGAAGTGGAGAGGCTATTCGTAAGCACTTTCCACAAACAAAGCTTATTATAAATTCTGAAAACCTTGGGTTTGGTGTGGCTAATAACATTGGTATTCAACATTCAAGGGGTAAATATATTTTCATGCTTAATTCTGATACCCTACTTAAGAACAACGCCCTCAAGATATTTTATGATTTTATGGAAGCACACCCTGAAATCGGAGCTTGTGGTGGGTGGTTAAAGGATACACAGGGTAAAACCATACATTCGTATGGCCGTTTTCCATATCTTGGTTGGCAAGTGCCAGAAATTCTTAGAGATGGGTTTTTACTTACTCTTGAGTTGCCATTTTTACGATGGTTAAAAAAGCTTAGAAAACAGAAAAAAAATAGCATAAATGTAAATACAACAGAAGAAACAACCGAAATCTATCCTGTAGATTATATTGTCGGGGCAGATTTTTTTGTTCGTAAGAGTGTTCTTGATCAAGTTGGTCTGTTTGATCCGTATTTTTTCCTCTATTTTGAAGAAACCGATTTACAATATCGTATGGCCCAGAAAAACATCCCTCGAGTTCTTATAAAAGAACCTTTCGTTGTGCACCTTGAAGGGCAAAGTAGTTCTCCAAAAAGTATGCGAAGTTATACGTTATCGAAGGTGAGTGCTTTGCGTTTTTATCGAAAGCATTATGGTTTTTTGCGGAGCGCGGTTTTGTGGGTAGTGTATATCCTGGTAGCAGGATGGATATTTTTTATAAACCTTTTTGTCAAAAGGTATAGCATAAAAGAGACATGGCTTCATGGGTTGTCCATGCTCACGGTGGATTATGCATGGGTTTTGCCTTTTTTGAAGAAAAAAAGGGGAGAAAAATGACAAGAGAGAAAAAACGCGTGCTTTCCTGTCCTTCGGACTTTAGTTTTATGGTACATCCTGAGAGGATAGAATGGTTCTGTCGGGATACACTTTTGAAGCAGAAGGGGTATTCTCTTCTCCTGGTTGCTCCTTATAATGAAACACTTCGCGAAAAAAATCCCGAGCAGTTTGAGCTTTTTTTGTCACGATGTCGTGAGATCTATGATGATGTTTTTCTTTTTCCTATGAGACGGGGGATGAAAGATATTTTTTCTCCCATTCCCCTTCAAGCAAAGAAAAGAAGCCCGAGGGGGAAAGACATGACTTCTCTCCAAAAGTGGCTGGCGGGGTATCTTGGCCAGATAGTGGGCGTACTTATTGAGATTAGCTTCACTTTTGAGGTGGTAAAGCCTTTGCTAAAGAGTTTTAAAGAGAAGCATATACCTGTCCTTCTTCGTATGGAAAATATAGAAAGGGATTTTTTCTGGTATCATTACAAGAGAGTTTCTCTTCAACAGAAGCTTTTTGATCCTCATAGCTGGATTCAGCTGATGGATGTGCTCAAGCTTAGCTGGTACGAACCATCCGTGATAAAAAAAGTAGACGGGGTTTTTTGTCTTTCTACGAAAGATACAGAGTGGTGTCTGAAAAAACGAAAAGATGGGGTGTTTTTTATCCCTTATTGGTACCAACTCCCCCAAACCAGGGAACAACCGCTGTCAGTGGAGGAAGAGCAGATCCTGCAAGAACTTGAGAAAAAATACCACAAAAATAAGATCCTTTTTCTTGTGAATAACTTTCGTGATGGATATAATACAAAAGAGGTCAGATGGTTTATTGAAAAGGTTTTTCCTGCTATCAAACAAAAGGTGCCTGAGAGTGTCTTTTTGTTTGGGGGATATGAGGTGACAAAGTACTTTTGCGGTAAGGATCTCCCCGAGGGAGTTGAGATGCTTGTGGACATCCCCTCGGTAAAACCGTACATGAAACGGGCAGATCTCATTCCTCTTCTCACCAAAGCTCCCGTAGGGGTTAAGATCAAGCTGGTAGAGGCGCTTTTTTACCATAAGAATGTGGTAAGTTTTCCTGAGGGGGTGAGTTGTTCTGGTGTTGAGTCTTTGCTCCCTGTGGCAAGAACGAAAGAAGAGTGGATTTCCTCGTGTCTGACTATCCTGAGAGGGGAAAAAGATTGCGCGCAGGCATGGGAGAAATTTGATGAGCTTTACGATCATAAAAAGAATATTGATTTTCTCGAGAGATTTTTTAAGGAGTAACGATGAATCAACCATCGCTTAAACGAAATTTCTTCTACAATGCTTTAATGACTTTTGCCAATTTCTTTTTGCCTATGGTTGCCGTGATGTATACCTATCGAATCCTGGGACCTGTGAATATCGGTAAGATTAATTATGTTCAGGCATGGGTCAATAACTTTCTTTTGTTTGCTAATTTGAATATCGGGGTATATGGGCTACGGGAGATCGCCACGGTGAGAGATGATAAAGCAAAGCTTGCGCAAACTTTTAGTGAGATTCTTTTGATTTTGTTTGTGACGCATGGGGTGGCTTTGCTTGTTTTTGGGGTTTCTTTTTTGGTTTTTCCGGATTTTCAAAGGGAAAAGATGCTTTTTCTTTTGTTTGGAGCCCTTCTTCTTTTTAATCCTTTATCGTTAGATTGGTTTTTTGGTGGTATTGAGAATTATCGGTTTATAAGTCTGCGAAATATTACGGTGAAACTTCTCATGTTGCCGGCGATCTTTCTCTTTGTTCGGCGGGAATCGGATTATGTGGTGTATGCGTTGATTTTAGTGCTTGCCACGGTGATTCCTTTTTTGTATAACTTTTTGCATAGTAGACACTATGTAAAATGGGAGATCTCTTCCGTGAAACATCCTCTCCGCCATTTGAAGCCCATGTGGTTTTTCTGGATGAGTAGTCTCGTGGGATCGCTGTATGTGAATGTTCCGGTTATTCTCCTGGGGAACATAGCAGGAGATCGGGCGGTAGGTCTTGCCACGGTCGTGAGTAAGATTGTAGGGTATACGTACGCCCTGGTAAGCATGCTCAATGCCGTGGTTACCCCGCGGGCGAGTTACTACTATGGGAATGAACGAACAGAAGAGTACGAAAAGCTGCTGGCGACAAGCTTGAACTATATCCTTCTCCTTGCTCTGCCGGCGATAACCCTTTTTATGGTTATTGGTAAGGAAGTTATCTGGATTATTGGGGGGAAAGAGTATGAAGAAGCTTTTTGGGCTCTGCGTGTTGCCGGGATTATGCTTTTACTAGATGGAGTCAATTTGTGGGCAGAAAGCCAGCTTTTGCTTCCACGAGGGATGGCGAAGGAGCTTTTCTTTTCTACTCTTGTGGCATCGACTATAAATATTTTATGTAATATCTTTTTTATTTCTCGCTTTAGTTATCTGGGAATTTTTATCTCTTCCATTATATCGCAGACAATAAATATGGCGATCAAGATGTTTTTTGCAAAACATTTTACTCCCTTCTTAAAGATTAAAAAAGATGTTTTTTTCTATTTTCTTGGTTGTACAGGTATCTTTTTATGGGGGTGGTTTGTGAAATCTTTTTCTCTTTCACGTCTTTTGTCTTTTTTTATTGTTTTGTTGGGGGGAGGTTTTATCTATCTTGTTACTCTTGTTGTGTCTGGAAACGAGTTTTATAGAAAAGTAAGTGAAAAAATTTTGAGTTATCTCCCTCGTTTCTTAAAAGTGAAAAAAGGATAAAATCCTTTGCCCTACAAGGATGTATACCTTCTTTTCCATTTTTCAAGGTCTAGAGTTTTTCCCAGGCGATTGGTGAGGGCATCAAAAAACGCTCTCCATAGGAGAGAGAGGCGCGCGATTTTGTGGTCCTGAAAAAGAAGGATAAGGAGACTCCATCGAAACAACCAGGCAAGAAAGTAAGAAACAAAACGTCTGGAAAATTCTTTGGCAAGGTTCCTTTTTATAGTAACGATCTTGTTTCTTGGGGCGTAGTAATAGTCCATAAGGGAATCGGCAATATCTGGCCAGGAAATGGTTTTGCTAAAAATCTTTATCTGTCGTCGGGAGGGGGTGGATGCCTCGTGAAGGATGCCCTTTTTGTGCCAGATGATGCTTTTTGAAGCATAGAGCAGAGGGATCTGAGCATTTTTTGCCCGAAGGGCCCAATCCACATCTTCATAATACATGAAGTATCCATCAGGAAGAAGACCTATTCTCTTTAGTGTTTTTAAGGAGAGGAAACAAGAACTTCCTGTGATAAAATCAGGTTTGACGTTCTCTTCGCTGGTAGCTTCTTCTTGTGATTTGCCAAAATCAATCCAATGGGTAGAGTACCTGGAGTCGATGGTCCCTCCTGCCAGGGTATAAACGAGATCGGGTTTTTCGTATAGGAGGGTTTTTGAGCCAATCATACATCCCTGGGGGTACTCTCGAGCTTTCTGGACGAATTCTGAGAGGGAGAGAGGGTGAACAACGGTATCGTTATTGAGAAGCCAGAGAAAAGTGCTTGTGCCCTGCGAGAGGACGTATCTCATCATGAGATTGTTTCCCTCTGAAAAACCCTCGTTTCTGTCGTTCTGGATGAGAATAAGTCGCGGCAGGGTGGGAGAAAAGGTGGTGTTTTCCTTTTCTTTGTCGCCTCCTTGGAGGGCTTTTTCGCGGGTGTAGAAGACATAGGGGATGGGTTTGGGGGTAAGGGGGAGAAGGTAGTCCTCGAGTTGAGGGGAGAGATGGGGAGGGGTTTCTTTGCCTTCTGCCCATGCTTTTATGTGCTCCATGGAATTGTTCGAGGAGAGATTATCGCATACAATGATTTCATACGAGGGGTAGTGGAGCCTGGTGACGCTTTCAAGACATTCGAGGGTATCCTCCCAGGAGTTGTAGTTTAAGATGAGGATAGATACTTTGTTTTCCATACCAACCTCTTACTTTATCCCTTGAAAAGTTTCGATAAGATTTTTTGCATACGTTGTCCAGTTGTGTTTTTCGTAGAATTCTTCCTGTGATCTTTTTGCGGGAAGGGGGAATCTTCCCTCGTAGAGGAAGTGGAGGGTTTCTTTCCATTGGCGAGGATGAAAAGGGAGGTAAATGGCTGCGTCTCCAAGATACTCGCGAAATACGGGTATGTCGGAGACCACGGTAGGGGCTCCACAGTAGACTGCTTCCATAGCCACGATGCCGGCGGTTTCAAATCGGGAAGGCTGGACCACTGCCGTGGCCCCTTTGTAGGCTGAGATGAGCATGTTTCTCTCGAGGCGTCCGTAACAGAAGGTGTTTTTTCGTGTGGCGATAAGGCGATCAAAATCTTTTTTGAGAGATGGTTGTATGTTTTCTGTTCCGGTTAAGACAAGGGGAAAAGAGGTATCTTTGAGGGCGCAAAGGAGGAAGAGCTGGTTTTTGCGCTCTGTCACGTTTGCTGCGGGGAAAAAAATGTAGTTTGTGAGTCCTGAAAACTGCTGGAAAAGTGCTGGCTGGATTTCTCTATAAAGATCAGGAAGATCCAGGGGCAGACCAAGGTGATTGACAATAATCTTCTCTTTAGGAATGCCAAAGATATGCATGAAATCATGTTTTTCGAGGGTATTGTTTACCATGATTTTATCGGCTATAGTAAGGAGTTCTTTTCTTCTTTTTGCTACATTGTCTAAGGGGAAAAGAAGTCCCATGGTGTGAGAAATTTTCATAGTAAGCCTGCTCTGGGGGCGGTCAAAGATAGGAATAACGACAATTTTGCTGTTATATCTTCTTTTTAATTGTCGAAAGATCTCAGGGGTATGGAGGGAAAATCCAAAGACAAGAATATGAGAGAAATCTTCGCCGTTTTCTTGGGTCCAGTCAAAGGGTTTGGTATCAACACCGAGGTTTTGAAGGGCGTGGATGGTTTGTTTGGCGTGGGTCTTGCCACCGCCATCATCCACTGACCAGGGGTACGAAAGAAAGAAAAGGCATGATTTCATGTTTACCTTCCTTTTTCTCTCGATGCTGGTGGGGAAGTAAGGATATCCTTCATCATCGCAAGCTTTTGCCTGGCAACACTGGAAAGGGAGAAACGAGAGAGCGCGAGTGTTCTTAGCTTCTGGGAGATTTGCGGTTTGGAAATCTCTTGAGAAACGATTTTTTTCATGATCTCTGCGAGGGCTGTGGCATTGTTTTCTTCGAAAACGAAGGAGGGATCTCCAACAACATGGGGGATTTCACCTGAGGATGAGCCAATGACAGGGGTGCCGCAAGCCTGACTCTCGACAATGACACGGCCGAACTGCTCTTTCCACCAGGAGGTGGTTTTGGAGGGGAGAACAATGGCGTCCATGAGGTTGTAAAAATACACTAAATGTTCCATTGGGCGTGCTTTGAGAAGATGGACAGTATTTTCCAGGAGGGGATCAGAAAGGAGAGTCGCGAGGGTGGGCTGGAAGGAGAGGTTCACTGAACCGAGAAGGTAGAGATGAAAACGGTACCCGGCAGAGAGCAGAGATTTGGCGGCTTCGAGGAGGGTATCAATGCCCTTTTCTTCGGTGATTCTCCCGACGTATCCTATGGCAGGAAGGGAGGTGTCAACCTCAGGGAAATAGGAAGAGGCTTCTTTTTTTTCCAGGGGGAGGAAAAGGGTTTCATTGACAAAATAAGAGGTTTTGTAGATTTTTTTTTGAAAGCCTTTTGCTTTGTAGAGTTCTATACCATCGGTGGGGACACAGGCTATGCCGTCGATAGCATGAAGCACAAAGCGTTCTATCCAGTGATAAGGGAGAGGTTGTCGGAGAACGAGATTTTCATCGCTTTCAATAAGGATGCGGCTTTTTCTTGAAAAGATACGGGCAAAAAGCACCCACTGGAAGGCTGCAAGGGAGTAGGGCTCTTCTTTGATGTAAATGATATCAGGCTTTGTCTTGAGAAGAATACGCATGATGGAAAATTTATTCACGAAGAAAAAGCTTCGTATATGGTTACGAAAGGCAACAAGAAGTCCGTAGGCAGGGTAGGATGATGGGGTGTGGTTGTCCCAGTGTTGGTCTCGACCGCTTTCTGTCCAGCGGTGAGCGGTGACCAGGGTGAGAGAAACGTCTGCCTCTTTGCTCATGGTATCGAGGAGTCTACGAAAACCTGGTTCTACCGCGGCATGCCAGATATACAGAATTCTCATAAAGCCTCCAGGGGATGGGATAGAGTTTTTTGGAGTTATTTTATTGTAAAGAAGAGGAATTTTTTTTGCTATTATTGAGGAGGGGTGTGTATTGCTCTTTCCTTGTTGCAGTGTGTCTGTCATGCGGGCTATTACCTTGTTGCAGTTGGAAGAGGGAGCTATAGCTATTACCTTGTTGCAGTACAAAAAACGCTAGCTATTACCATTTTGCAGTAAATGTGTGGGACCTGAAGGCTGTTTCCTTGTTGCAGTCTAGAAACTGGGCTAGCTCTTACCATATCGCAGTAAGGATCCTAAGCTATTCCCTTGTTGCAGGAAAAAACTCTTGCTGTTACCTTGTCACAGTGGGAAAAATTCCAGCTATTACTTTTTCACAGTGGTAAACATCGCGATAACACTGCAAAAAGGTAAGAGCTTACGTCGAAAATTCCAGGTTAAACGTTTAGCCTTTATATCTCCTCTCACACTCTCACGTGCTTTGAGATTTGCTCTTACCATGTTGCAGTAAAGAAAAAACTTTCTCTTACCCGACCTTAGGAAATCTCTTGTCCCACACACTGCAACAAGGGAAGAGCATTTTTCTCAACCCCCAAAATCTCCCCATCGATCTTACTTTTAAAATATATAAAACATCTTTTTTAACAACTATAACAAAAAATTTTCGATATATATAGTATGAAAAAATTTCTCTAAGGAGAAAGCTATGGAAAAGGATTTTTTCACACTCTCAGAAAACGAATCTTACCAGATTCTCGAAAAAGCCCTCTGGCCAGAGGGACCTATTTACCCAAGGTGTAAGGCAAAGGCTCACCTTCTCTCGTGCCGGCTCGTGTATCAGTGCCCCAAGTGTGGCAGACAATTTTCCTTAAAAAGCCAGTCCATCATGCGAAAAAGTCACCTCTCGCCAAAAATCTGGCTTTCTGCCATGTTTCTTGTCTGCCAGGATTGTGGCATAAACGCCGTCAAACTCTCGAAACTTCTTCATATCAGCTACAAGGCAAGCTGGCTTCTTCTTCAAAAACTGCGAAGCCTTATGCGGCTTACCACTCGCCATCACACGAAATCCCTCCAAAAGCTTGTCAAAACCTTTTTCTTTCTCTCCGGCATCAAACGCCGCCAAAGAAAAAACTTTTCCCCCATGCAGGTTGTCGAACTTGATGCGGATGATACCCCTTCTAAACTTCACATTCACCTTGTGGATGATGTGAGTAGCGATTGGCTTTCAGACTTTTTTGGCAAGCTTTTCCGCCACACCTCGGTGGAAAAAAGAACGCCTTGGCTTTCCCACCTTAACGATGGGTTGAAAAACCTTCTTGAAGACGTCTATCACTATGGTTGTCGAAAGCACATGCAGCGCTATCTTGATGAGTTTTGTTTTCGGTTTAATATCGAGGGGGCTTCTCAAAGGTTTGAAGAGCTTTTAAGAAGGCTTGGCAAACGTCGCCAGCTTCTCCCGTGGAAAAAGCTGGTGACTGAGCCGCTTATTCTTCCCATCTGGGCGTAGGTTTTCGTTTTTTCTTTCTCAACACATTTCCTGCGTCTGTCAAATAGAAAACTAAAAGTTTTTGTTTCATTTTGTTTTTTTGAATTTTTTTCATCCTTTTGAAAGAAAAGGACAGGAAAAACTCGAAAATTCATGGTGAAAACGTTTTTTTCGTGAGGTAAAAGATGAAAAAACTTTTGCTCTTCCCTTGTTGCAGTAAAAAAGCTCTCCACAAGCACCATAAAAACTGAAACAGGCTAAGAGCAGCTCTCTTCTCCTGCGACAAAGTAATAGCTAAACCCCAAACCCCCTTTTTCCACACTGCAACAAGGTAACAGCCGCTCACCTACACCCCCAATCCTCCCAGCCGCAAGGCAACAAAAAACAGCATCTGGATGAGAAGATACCCCGTCAGAATACGATTCTTCACCTGAACCCCTAAGAGATAATACAGCATGGCAGAACCACCCGCAATCACTCCCCAGGCAATATAATTTTGAAGAGGAATCACATTTCCCGCCCAATACCAGTATCCCAATCCCATAGCCAGAGGTTCCATAATCCAATCAAACACCACCGCTCCCAGGGCTGTAAAGACAATCCCAAGAAAAGGTCGTAATCTTTGCCAAGGAAGTACTTCTATAGCCTGAAGAAAACCAAGCACCACCAAAGTCCATGTGAATCCTATCACCAAAGGCACTCCAAAAAAACCAAATCCCAAAACCTCTCCATAATGATAACTTCCAAAAATCTTTCCCGTAGCCACCCCAATAGCCTCCAGAGCAAACGTCCCAACAAATGAAATACCAAACCACAACAAAAAGCGACCCTTCCCTTCAATAACAGAAGGCAAAACAACCCATACCCCTGTAATCCCAAGAAACCACGGCGTCAAAACCATCATCAAGGGAAATGTGGGCTTCCAGAGATGGCCAACTATCCCAACAGCATACAAAAGAGCAGGTATTCCCAGCAAAAACCAGGGATTTTTCATAATTTTATTCATATTCTACCCCTTTTCATATTTCTCTATAAGTTCAGAGGCTATCTTAGCCGAAAGCAAAACCAGGGGCATCCCACCCCCCGGATGGACTGACCCACCAACCAGATACAGTCTTTGGTACTCAGAACTCCGATTTGGATGACGGAGAAAAGCAGCATTCCATGAATTAGAAGAAATCCCATAGATACTTCCAAACGTACTCCCTGTTTCTCGTTCAATATCGGCAGGTGTCAGTGTTTTTTCCAGAACAATATGAGAACGAACAGATTTCCCAAGCGATTTTTCAAGACGAAGAAGAATCCTTTCCCGAAGAGCATCCTTCATTTCTTCCCAATTTTGCCCTCGATGAGGAGGCGTATTAATGAGAATAAACCAGTTTTCACAACCAGCAGGCGCATCCTCTGGATTAACCTTACTGGTAATATTAATATACACCGTAGGATCTTCAGGAAGAACCTTTCTTACAAAGATATCCTCAAACTCTTTGCGGTAATCTGCCGAAAAAAAGATATTATGCACCCCCAGCTCCGGGAAGCTTTGATCCACGCCCCAATAAAAAACAAAACCAGACGAAGATGGCTCAAGTTTCCTGTAACGTTTTATCCATCGTCCATCAGAACATCCAAGCATCCGATAGGTCTGGTACACATCAGCATTTGACACAACAAGATCGTAAGAAATCTTCTTTCCCTCTTTGAAGATACCCTTTACCATCTTTCCTTCCGCCCATATCCGCTCTACAGGAGTATTGTAGAAAAACCTCACCCCTAATTCTTTGCCAAGTCTCTCAAGGGCGGTTGCCAGAGCATGAATACCCTCACGAACAGCCCATCCTCCCCCGGAATACTCCACATAGGGGATAATATCAAGCGTTGCCGGAGCCTGAAAGGGATTTGAGCCATTATAGGTAGCATACCGATCAAAAAGTTGAACCATTCGCCCATCGTCAAACGAACGAAGATGAGCCTCATGCATCGCACGAAAAACATCCATCCGCCAGAGTTGCACGAGACTTTTCATCCCTGAAAAAGAGAGATAGGTATCCATCTCCTGGAGACTCTTGTACAAAAAAAGATTTCCCCCTATCCCGTAGAGTTTTTTAGCTCGGCGAAAGAACCGTTGTATGTTCTCTTTGGGAGCCCACCCAAGATGAAAAAAATGTTCAATAAACTTTTCTACTGATCCTGGAGCAAAAGTGCGCGAACCATCATCAAACCAGTAATGACAAATGGGATCCAGTTTCACCGGCGTACAATAATCAGAAAACCGCTTTCCACAAAAATGAAAAAGCTCCTCAAAAACCTCAACCATAGTCAGAAGGCTTGGTCCCGCATCCATTCGAAAACCATCCCATGTCTGCTCAAAGTTTTTCCCTCCAGGACCACTCCTCTTTTCAAAAACATCCACCTGCCACCCCATTCGAGCGAGGCGAGCCGCAACGGCGAGGCCCCCCATGCCAGCACCAATCACAGCAACCTTTTTCATAAGCCTATCCATGATTTTACTTGAAGATAGACAAGAAGCACCAACCCCAGATGACTGATATTATACACAAAATCCTCAACAGGAATCGTGAACAGACGAACATTCGTATTGGCCGTCGTATTATAAAAAATCGTAGGCAGACTGGTATACAAACCATCAACAACCAAAAAACCGACCGTACTCAAAGCCAGAAAAAACAAAAAACCCGTGTGCCCCAAAAGACCTGGAAACAACATCCCCTGCAACACAAAAAATACCGCCGCTGAGAAAAGTGCAAAAACTGTATACCCACGTCTTCGCATAAACCAGGCAAAAACAATACTTACGCCGCCAAGAAGCCACGACCACCATCCCTCCCAAGGCAGGAGCTGATCATTGCCAAAATAAGCTACGCCTACCTCATAAAGGAAAAGACACGCATAGGGAATACACACAAAAAAGAGATATTCCCCCAGTGGAAGATGAAAAAGCCTCCACTTTCCCACATACTCATCATTGAAACGCCAATGTCCCTTCCATACGGCCAGCACATCCCAGACAAGATAAACCACTCCCACAGAGAGAGCAGAAACAACATAAGGTATCCAGTAACGCGCAAAATGCACCTTCTCATCAAAACTCAACACAAGAGGAACAAAAGCAGCAAAGATAGGAATAATCACATACATCCATTTTTTCATAGGCCCTCTCTTTCGAGTTCCTTCATCACAATCTCCGAAGAGATAAGACACATGGGAACCCCTACGCCTGGATGAGTGTATTGTCCCGTATAGTAAAGGTTTTTCACCTTTTTAGACTTATGCGCTGGACGAAATATTGCCGTCTGGAAAAGTGTATGAGCAATTCCAAGAGCCGTTCCCTTATAGGCATGATAATCGTTCTCAAAATCTCGAACCGTGAAAACCCTCTGAACCTCAATAAATGGTCGAATGGATTCCCCTGTTACCCGTTCCACATGCTCAAGAGCCTTGTTTACGTAGATCTCTCGCTGACTGTCCGTATCCTCTAAACCAGCAGCAATGGGAATCAAAAGAAAGAGGTTTTCACATCCGTGAGGTGCCATTTCAGGATCAGTAAGACTTATAGCCGAGAGGTAGAAACAGGGATTCTCCGGCCAACCAGGTTTTTTAAAGATCTGATCAAAATGCTTGTCCCACTCACGGCTAAAATAGAGATTGTGGTGCTCAAGGGAGGGAAGCTTCTTTTTCACCCCCAAGATACACGATAAACATCGAAGGTGCCATGGTTCGTTTTTCCCAGAAACGGGGCTTGTAGGTCTGATATTCGGGTTCAAGAAGTTTTGTCTCTCCCCAGGCATAATCCCCGGAGTTGATCACAAGATCAGCGGGAAGTGTGCCTTCATCGGTAAGTACCCCCACAGCCCGACCATTTTCTACCAGGATTTTTTTCACTTCAATTCCTGTTCGCACCTTTGCCCCATGCTCTGTCGCAAGTTTTGCAATAGCCTGCGCCACAGCATTCATTCCCCCTTTAGGAAACCACACACCAAGCTTCAGGTCTACATGACTCATAATAGAGTACAGCGCTGGAGCATTCGCAGGGCTTGCACCGAGAAAAACCATCGCATACTCAAGAATCTGTCTGGCACAAATATCCGTAAAATATTTTCTTACAAAACTATCCAGCGTGGCAAAAATATCCAGTTTCAGGCCCTCTGTCAAAATTTTCCAGTTAAAGAAATCAAAAATCGATTTGTACTCTTTGTACACAAACTCAGACATGGCAGTTTTGTATTTGTACTCGGCTTTTTCCATATAAGACACAAGTTTTTTTGCCCCATTGGGTTCAAAACTCTCAAAGAGAGCCTTTGTTTTCTCAAAATCTTCGGTAATACGCACCGGTTCATGCCCTTCATAAAACACCTTGTAGTAGGTTTTAAGTTTATGAATGGTAAGATAATCGTTGATATCTTTGCCAAAAAGCTTAAAAAAACGCTCAAAAACCTCAGGCATAAGGTACCACGATGGCCCCATGTCAAACTTGTAGCCTTTATCTTCCCAGAGACGAGCCCTCCCGCCAATTTCAGGATTTTTCTCCAGAACTTCAACTTCGTGTCCACGTGAAGCAAGAAATGCGGCCATAGAAAGCCCCGCATACCCAGCCCCAATCACAATAACCCTTTTCTTCATATATTCCTCCAAAAGATTGTTTCAGTTTTAATAGTACACTCTTAAAAAAGCTACACCTTTAACAGTCCTCGAAAACCTCTCGAACTATAGTAAGATTCAGCACTATTATGATAGATAAACACATGACCATAACGTCTATCCCCAAAGAGTGCCCCACCCTTTTCCCGTATATCCTTTGGAGTAAGTATCCAGCTCGAGGTTTTCGTATCATACTCTCCCGTCTGCTGGAGACGTCGATACCAAACTTCATCCAAAAGCTCTATACCCATTTGCTCACACATTCCCAGAACACTTCCCTGAGGTCGAGCTTGCCTGCGTTTCTCAAGGGCGATATCATCATAGCAGAGACTTCTTCTTCCAACAGGACTTTCGGGGGCACAGTCACAAAAAACAAAGCTTTCACTCTTTTCATCATAACCAATCACATCAGGTTCTCCCCCTGAAATCTCCATCTTCAGAAGAGATGAGAGTTTCTCATCAGTGAGTCTCGCCATCACATTTTCCCAGAGGATATTCTCGTGGCGATGGGGATGGCTGATAAATCTCTTTTCCAGAATTCTCATAAGCTCATCGAACGTGATACTTTCCAACACCAATGTCTCTCTCCTTTTATGGTAGAGTTTTTTCCACACGTCCCTGTATGGTTTTCAGCTATTGACCATCGCAACAGGTTGGCCTGTTGTTTCAAGCACCGATGTCCAGAGAGAAGAATTGGTATCAATCTTTTTTCGACGACGGGTAGCTATATCTATAGGGATATACGTAAAATTCCCCTGATAATACCCTACCAACACATTCGTACGACCACTCATACCTGCATGAACAGCTGCCTGAGCTAATTGAGAACAAAAGATGGAATCATTGGGAGTAGGGGGACGGCTACGAATCGTATAACTTGGATCGATATACTTAATAGAATGGGAAATATGATGCTTTGTAAGATGTTCGCTTATCTTTTGCTTAAGGTAAAGACCTATATCTTTAAGCTTTTTGTTCCCCGAAGCATCGTACTCTTCTTTATCATTGGTAAAAAATTTCTGACCCGCTCCCTCTGCCACAACGATCACGGCATGTTTGCGTTTTAAAAGCCTCCTGGTCAGATGGGAAAGAAACCCATTGGACCCATCGAGATCAAAATCCACCTCAGGGATAAGACAAAAGTTTGGTTCATTTGTAGCGATGGTCGCATGAGCAGCAATAAACCCTGAGTCTCTTCCCATCACCTTGACAATCCCAATACCGTTGTCATGAGCTTTCGCTTCCGTATGAGCGGCATAGATCGCATCACACGCCTCGGAAAAGGCTGTTTCAAACCCAAACGAACGGTCAATATACGAGATATCGTTATCAATTGTCTTAGGAATACCAACAATAGCGATCTTGAGACCTCGTCTGGCGATCTCTTCGGCAATCTGCTGTGCCCCCCGGAGTGTCCCATCTCCCCCGATTGTGTAGAGGATATCAATATTCAGTTCCTGAAGCCTGTCTACCATCTTTACAGGATCCTGATTCCCCCTCGAAGTTCCAAGGATGGTTCCTCCATCGGTGTGAATAGTTTCAACTATCTCGGGAGTTAAAAGCTGAACATCGTAACCATTTTCTTTCACAAGCCCTGCATACCCATAACGAAAACCATATATTCTTTTGTTGTTATACCGATAGTAGTTCATCATCACAATCGAACGAATCACCGAGTTAAGCCCCGGACATATTCCTCCACAGGTAACAATCCCAGAAACCGTTTCCCCTGGCTCAAAAAACACTTTGCGCCGTGGCCCAGCCTTTTCAAAAGAGGGAATAGGGATGTCATGCTGGATAAACTTTTCAATGAGCCCTTTGTCCGTAATAGCCACAACCCTCTCGTCATCAGGAATAAACCCCGTCTCCTGAATCATATTCTCAAAAGGAGAGGTATAATGACATGTTCCAAGTCTCTCGATGGTAAGATCCTCTTCCATCAGCTCCTGAACCCATGACGGAGCATCAAAGGGGAGTTTCATGGATTTCTCCTTCTTTTCTATTTTTCTTTGGTTATTGTAAACCATCTTTGGTCTCCTGTCAATTTTATACAAAAAGAAATTTTTTCTTCTTTCTTATAAAGATAGGAAATTGAGTATAACCAAAAATATGAGCAAGCTATTTCTCTTTTTCAGTCTAATTTTATTTCAAAGAAACACTCAAAACAACGCACTCAAATCTTTTTAGATATTACCATGTTTCAGTATGTTCCTTTTTTGGGCATTTTTCCTTTCTCCCTCTTTTTCCGTACTGCAATATGGTAAGAGCATATCAAAAAAGAGAATATCCACACAAATTCATAATTAAAAAAATCTTTACTTGCTTCTGTGCTAAAAATAAAAAAACATAACGTTTCGAGGAAAACAAAAAACCAGACATATACCTGCCAGATATCCTCTGATCTTAAAAACACCTCCAGCAAAAAATCCTACAAAAAACACAATGTTTTTCTTGATAAAAAGTTTATATTAACTTATAATATTAGTGTAAACTAACTTTTGGAGAACGTATGACGCAAAGCCTCGAAGACTACATCGAAGCCATTTATATTCTTTCGAGAGAAACAGGTTATACCCGCGTGAAAGGTATAGCCGAAAAGCTCCATGTTTCCAGACCCTCCGTCATCCAAGCGCTCAAACACTTAAGCGAAAACGGTTTTATCACTCAGGAACGCTATGGCTACATTCACCTCACGGAAACCGGGAAACAAACGGCAACTCAAGTACTCAAACGACACCAAACCCTCACCCAATTTCTCATCACGCTTGGGGTCTCTCCTGAAGTAGCCGAAAAAGATGCCTGTCGTATCGAACATGTGGTGAGCCAGGAAACCATGAACACCATCGAAAAATTTCTTCATTCACAGACAAAACCAAAGAAAAGAAAGTAAACTGCCAGAGGAGGCACCATGACACAGACCCTCGATAAACTCGAAGCCGGCAAACGCTTCAGGGTAAAACAGATTCTGGGAGAAGGCAAAGGTCTTCACAGGATCAGAGAGTTGGGATTTTCCACCATTCAGGAAGGAGTGGTGGTAAGAAACGCCCGAGGCCCTATCCTTGTTTCCATCCAGGATCGCCAAATCGCTATAGGACGCGGAATAGCTGCAAGAATAGAGGTAGAGGTTCTTCGTGATATTCTCTACAATGAACTTGCCCTCATCGGCCAACCAAATTGTGGAAAAACCCTTCTTTTTAACCGCCTCACAGGATCCTCACAACATGTTGGAAACTGGCCAGGCGTCACCGTCGAAAAAAAAGAAGGAAAAACCATCATTGGTGGACTTCCTCTATCGGTCATAGATCTGCCGGGAATCTATAGCTTTTCAAGTCTCAGCGAAGAAGAAGAAGTAGCCAAATCGTTTGTTCTCAGTGCCAAGCAGACACTTTTTCTCAATATCCTGGATGCTACTCACCTTGAGGCCAATCTCTATCTTACCGTTCAGTTAGCCCTGATGCGCGTCCCGATGATTGTTGTTGTGAACATGATGGATGAAGCAGAAAAAGAAGGGCTTTCTCTTGACCTTTCAAGGCTTTCAGAGCTTCTAGGTGTCCCCGTGATAGGAATTTCAGCCTTGAAGGGTGAGGATATTGCGAGGTTAAAACAACTTATTGCCGAAGTACTCGACCAAAAAATAGAAATATCTCTCCGCCTTTCCCAAAATGAAGTAACCAAAACTCTTGAAAAGATAGCCGAGATATTTGCTGCCAATGGGATAGAACCCTCTTTTTGGGCAGCGTATGCATACCTCGAGACCAACAATCTCCCCAAAGAAATCGAAGATCTTTCCGGGTTACCACCTCTGAGAGAATCTTTTGTCCAGAAAGTAAAAAAAGATATGCCCACCGTGATGACAGAATGGATCCTTTCCCTCTGTATGGGCATAGCCCGCGAAGTGGTAAAACACAGGATTCTCTCCCTGCAAACCAAAAAACGCATAACCAACGCCCTTGATGCAATTTTTTTAAATCCCATCGTGGGCCCCATTCTCTTTTTCCTTTTTATGGGAAGTATTTTCTGGATTACCTTTCAACTCGGGGATATCCTCTCAGGGTATCTCGAATCTTTCTTCGGTTTTCTGGCAGAAAAGGCTCAAACCATCCCCATTCCCTGGCTTGCCTCTTTTATTTCAGATGGTCTTATCGGCGGTGTGGGAAATGTGGTAGCCCTTTTCCCTTATATTGTCATCATCTTTCTCTTGCTCTCGTTTCTTGAAGACTCAGGCTATATGGCCCGAGGAACCTTTCTTGTAGACCGTTTCATGCACAAAATTGGCCTTCACGGAAAATCTTTTGTTCCCCTTGTTCTTGGTTTTGGATGTTCGGTTCCAGCGATAATGTCCACACGTATGCTTGACAACCGCTCAGACAAAATCAAAACCATGCTGATGGTGCCTTTTTTCAGTTGCTCTGCCCGAATGCCTGTGTTCACCCTTTTTGCGGCAGCCTTTTTTGGTAAAAACGGATGGATGATGCTTTTAGCGTTGTACGTTCTGGGAGTTTTCGTGGCAATTTTTACAGCCTGGTGGCTTAGTAAAAGCCTTATCAAAGAGCATTCTGAAGGGCTTATCATGGAACTTCCTGTGTATCGTATGCCTTCTCCTCTCAACCTCTGGAATAATACCTGGAATAGAAGTAAAGAGTACCTCATCCGGGCAGGAAGCATCCTCTTGTTTTTCTCGATTGTTTTGTGGCTTCTCTCCATTCTCCCCTGGGGGGTAGAACCCGGCAGTAGTGACTCATTGATTGGAAGAATAGGACACGGAATTTCGTGGATTTTTTCTCCCCTCGGGTTTGATTGGCAGATGACGGTAGCCCTTGTAAACGGTTTTTTTGCCAAGGAGATTGTGATTTCAACCCTGGGAGTCCTTTATGGGAGTGGAGAATCTCTGGCCGCAGTTCTCCCTCAACATATGAGCCTCCCCACCATGCTTGCCTACATGGTGTTTATCCTTCTCTATATCCCGTGTGCTGCAACAGTCGCAACCCTGAGAGTAGAAAGTCGATCATGGAAATGGACGCTTTTTGCTATTGTATATGGACTCTTGGTAGCATGGGGACTTGCCTTTGTTATAAAAATAGTGAGCACGCTAATTCTGGGATAAGGGAAACAAGAAAACTGCAACAAGGTAATAGCATAATTTTTTTATCCAAAAATACCCTGTTACCCTTTTTCAGTTTTTTTATCACCCAGGTGTTCTTTTTTTAGCCATATGAAAAAAACACTTTCTTTTTCTTTCAGGAGAAAAAATCAATCATGGCAAAAAAATTTCCCGAGCAGCTTCTTATTTGGTTTGTTTCTTTTCCAGATGAACAAGCACCTTATAGGTAACCCATCCGATAACAATCATCGCAATACAAAAAAGACCGTAAGAAATATAGAGAGGAATACCCTGGGTAAGTGCCGTATACTCTGACATCCCCCCTATACTTGCAATAAGATTCAAAGGAAGAAAAATAATATTAATAATCGTCAAGTTTTTAATAAGAACATTCATATTGTTATTGACAATACTGGCGCGGGCATCCATGAGGCTGGCAAAGACCTCAGAGTATATTTCAGCCTGTTTGGCTGCCTGCTCGGTTTCTACCAAAAGGTCGGAAAGAAAATCCTCATCACATGGCACTGCTCTTACAAAGAGATAGTTTTGAAACTTTGTGAGGGCGCTTTTGTTTCCATTGAGTGCCTCAAGGTAAAAGATAAGTACCTCACTCAAATGAAACATCTGAAGAAGGTACTCGTTTTTCAGAGAGGTGTTGATCTTTTCCTGGATCTCTCTGGCCATAAGCTTAATGATCTTCAGATGTTCGGTAAAACTTTTTATAATATGGTACTGGAAATAAAAAATCGCATCATGATTGGTCTGAAGAAAAAGATGAAGTTTCCCCTGGATATTGGGAATCTTCTTTTGTGAAATGATGATAAGATTCTCACCCCTCACAAAAAAACCAAGAGACATAATGTTAAGAGAAAACACATCTCCCAGCATGAGAGGTGCAGGAGATTTCCAGATGAGGGTATAATTTTCTTTTTGATCCGTATCAAACTCAAAACGAGCGACCTCATCGGCATCCAGAGCTGACGCCAGGGAGTGCTCATCAATATCAAAAGTCTTCTTGATGTATTCTTTTTCTTCGCTATCAACATTGTAATAGTAAAAAATATGCCCTTCAGCGGAGGGAGAGAGTTGACTATTGAGAAGAGTGTAACGCTCCACCATAGAGATCCTCCTCTATATGATTGGAAGCTTCAAAAAACCTCCGCAACTGTATTATAATGAACGAGAAAGTTCCTGTCAAGGGAAAAATAAAAAATTAATCCCCCGGATAAGTCTTCGACTTTTGTTCAGCGTCTTTGCGTTCGCCTTTTGCCATATCGAGGTCTTCAGGAGAAAAGAGATTCCTCTCAAAATTATTGGTAATAAACTCTGTGAGAGTATGAACAACCCTGTCAACCTGATCCTTTTGTGAGGCAGGAACCTGTTCGGGTTTATTCTTGAGGGTATCTTTTAAAGAGAGGATAAAGTAGGGATACGCGGGATTGGGGAAGGGAATACTCTCCAGTGATTCCCACGCTGCCTCGATAGTTTGAGGAAGATGATTTTGAATATGGACAATCTGGAGAAGAATAGGAACCGCTTTAGGAGATCCCCCCTTTCCGAGACTTTTGACAATTTCCATCACAATCTCATCGGTCTTTTGCATTTTGGGATCTGTATAGGAAAAAGTATCAAAATAATAATCATAATTAAGAAGATAGGATATACCCCTAATAAAACCATCATCCTTGATAAATCGAACCATTCTCGCCGCCCAGCGACGTACCTCGTAGCTTTTGTCAAACTTGAGAAGATACCAGATCATGTACCCATCCCGATCAGTGTACTGGATATTCGTCAAAGCATGGATCCTGGTTTCCACCGAAAACAAACGGGAATTCCCATAGATATCAGCACTTCGCACATCGTACATCACAATATCCTTGAGCACTTCGTTTTTCAGAGGATCGTTACTCTGAATGATAAAATCTACCAGAAAAATCTGATTATTGCGGTTCCTCGGCTGTTCCAATTCCGTAACAATATATTGAAGCTTTGGAGAGAGCTTATTATAGGAAACTCTTGTGAGAAATCCCCAATGCGTCGCAATACACACCATCCACAAAAGAAAAAAAACTTTTCCTCTCATACTTCCCCCCTGTGGTTATTTTCGCTCCTTCATCACCGTTTGAATAGCCTGGAAAAGAATCTCTTCGATATTTGAGTGGGTAAATTTGCCTTCAGAAAAGAGCTGTTCAAGATTCATAAAAACCCTTTCATTGGTCTGGTAGAGAAGTTCTCCGATAATCTCCTCAAGATCTTGAGGGGTCGCCTCATGCTGGTATCCCATCTTTGCAAGGAGCTTATTAAGAGCTGGCAGAAGCACATCGTACGGGATATGTCCCTCCCGAATATCATAGGCAAACACCAGCCTTCCCTGGGTTTGGCCACTAATCTTCATTTTTGGCATACCGTCCTCCCTAAAGTACCTTGCTTAAGAAGTCCTGGGTGCGTTTCTGCTGGGGATGATCAAAGAGAAGATCCGGAACATTTTCTTCGATAATTCGTCCCTCGTCCATAAAGATAACTCTATCCCCAACCTCTCGAGCAAACCCCATCTCATGGGTAACAATCATCATGGTCATCCCATCCTCTGCAAGATCCCGAATCACGAGAAGCACCTCTCCCACCATTTCAGGATCCAGTGCCGAGGTAGGTTCATCAAAAAGCATCACTTTTGGTTTCATGGCGAGCGCTCTGGCTATAGCAACACGTTGTTGCTGCCCCCCCGAAAGTTGTGCAGGATAACTATGCGCCTTATCTTTTAGCCCTACACGTTCTAAAAGTTCATAAGCCCGTTTCTCTGCCGATGCTTTTTTTTCTCTGAGGACATGGATAGGGGCAAGGGTAATATTCTGAAGAGCTGTCAGGTGAGGAAAGAGATTAAACGACTGAAAAACCATCCCCGATTCTTCACGAATCTTTCGAATATCTACACGTGGATCGGTTACCTCATCCTGATCAATCCAGATCCTTCCTTCATCAACGGTTTCCAGTCGGTTCACACATCGAAGAAGTGTTGACTTTCCACTCCCTGATGGACCAATCACCATCACTACCTCGCCCTCTTTCACCGAGAGGCTCACATTTTTCAGGGCCTGAAAATCTCCAAACCACTTGGAAACATTTTCGATACGAATTCTATCTGCCATGGTGAAGCCTCTTTTCCAGGATAGTAACCAGCCGAGAGAAGAAAAGTGTAAGAACAAGATACACCAGCGCTACCATCGTATAACTCTCAAAATAGTAGTATTTCACAGAAGCATATTCTCTCGCTCTTCGAAAGATATCTATCACCGCAATAATAGAAACAAGAGAAGAATCCTTCAAAAGAGCAATAAACTCATTTCCTACCGGTGGAAGAACCACCTTCATCATCTGGGGGAGAACAACCAACCTTATCGCCTGCCATCGAGAAAGACCAAGCGCTATGGCCGCCTCCATCTGTCCCCGGGGAATCGACTGTACCCCGCCACGAAGAATCTCCCCTATATAGGCTCCATAACAGATAGCCATCGCCATAACAGCAGAGACAATAGGCGGAAGTTGAACAAGTCGCGCTACCACATAATAGATATAAAAAATCTGCACCAGCAGGGGAATACCACGGATAACCTCGGTATAGAGAGAAGCTATTAAATTAAGCACGGGCAACCTGGACATCCTCGACAAAACCATCAGAATCCCCAGAATCAACGCAAAAAAAATCGAAAGAAGCGTTACCTGAAAGGTCACCCACAAACCATCAGGAAAAAAAGAGATAATTTCCCTATAGGGAACAGGCTTCACGAGTGGCAAAATAATAAGCGCCGCTAGCGCACCAAAAAAAGAAACATTCCAGGCAATCCTCTGGAGAGAGGATTCACCTGGAATCAGAATAGCATCCGATACTTTAAAACCAAAATGATGCTTTTTTAGCGAAGCCATTTCTTCTCAAGCTCCTTGTCAATACCTGCTTTCTTGACCTCTGCCAAGCCCTTGTTGATCAGATCAAGAACACGCTTATTGCCCTTTCGTACTGCGATACCGTAATACTCTTCCGTGAACGGCTCGCTGGCTATCATAAGAGCATCCTTGTACTTTGGATTCTGCAACACAAAGCTGGCGGCTGTGGGGGCATCCACCACAACACCATCAATACGTCCAAGATAGAGATCTTCGATAGCAAGCCCAATTTCATCGTAGGTTTTTAGCGTGATCTTGGGGTTTTTCTGGATTTCCATCACCCCGGTGGTACCGATCTGACCACCCATCTTTTTCCCTTCAAAATCAGCCAGTGTTGTGCCTTTTGTACCCTTCTTCACCACAATCACCTGTCCAGCATTGATGTAAGGTTCAGAGAAGTCCATCTGGTTTTTGCGTTCTTCGGTAATCGTGACAGAAGAAATCACCGCATCATATGAACCATTCGCCAATCCTGCAAAGATTCCATCCCAGGCAGTATTGCGGATCTCGACTTCAAAACCACCTTTTTCAGCAATGGCTTTGATAAGATCGATATCAAAACCTACAATTTCTTTGTTTTCATCCACATACTCCATGGGAGGCCAGGTTGCATCCGAAGCTACCACAATTTTGTTTTTTGCACTGGCACCACATCCCACCATCAAAGCCACAACAAAAGCCAAAACCAAAAGAGCATATCTGTTCATATCTTCTCCTTAAAGGATAAATAATAGGATAAATTTTCTTTTGCTTTTTCCAGTTAACATTATAGTGATAGGAAGATTTTTTTGCAAGAATTCGAATTGCTTCATAATAAAAGTACTCGAAAAGGGAACGTTGCTTCAAAATAAAAAAGTACTTTAAATTTGTGTAAAATAATCCAGTTCAAAGAACTGGAGGTAAAAGGTGGAGTTAGCGATGTTTGAAAGGAGACCTATTTACAGGGAAACGGCAAAACAATATCAAAAAGCCAGCAAAAAGGAAAAAATGGAGATACTGGATTATTTTGTGAGGATAACAGGTTTAAAAAACCGAAACTATGCCGCCAGGCTCTTGAGGCAGCACGGAAAAACCATCTATGTAGGGCAAAAAATTACCTTAAAGCCGATATAGCCAAAAGGGCAAAAGACCTGGCAGAAAGAAAAATTCGGCGAAGAGGAACTAAAACTTCTAAAAAAGGTCTGGGAAATTGAAAACTACATGTGTGGCAAACGTTTAAAGCCAATTTTAAATGAAGTTTTAGATAATCTCTTAGCAAACGGACATCTCCACGGTTCTCCACAGGCTATAGAAAACTTGCGCCATATAAGTGCTTCAAGTATTGACCGACTTTTGAAACATGAGCGTAAAAAGCTTGAGATAAAAGGACGAAAAGGTACAAAGCCTGGAACGCTATTAAAGCAACAAATAGCTATACGCACGTGGGCAGAGTGGGATGAAAATTGCCCTGGTTTTATGGAGATTGATCTGGTTGCCCATGAGGGAGGAAATAGCCGGGGAGATTTTGCTCAAACATTAAATATGGTGGATGTTTGGAGCGGTTGGACAGAGCTTGTGGCAATCAAAAACAAGGCTTCAAAATGGGTAAGAGAAGCCATAGAAAAAGTCAAAGGAAGACTTCCTTTTGAGTTACGGGGAATTGATTCTGATACCGGTGCTGAATTTATTAATCATCCTCTGCGTGATTGGTGTGAGAAGTACCAGATAAAATTTACAAGGGGAGAAGCTCCGTTCCAATGATAACTGCTACGTTGAGCAGAAAAACTATTCCATAGTCCGCCAGAATGTTGGATACTTCCGCTACGATACCGAGGAAGAAGTCTACTACTTGAACCGACTCTATGCGTATCTCAGGCTTTATGCCAACTTTTTTCAACCGGTTATGAAAATGACAGAGAAAAAGAGAATCGGAAGCAAGGTGCAAAAGAAGCATGATGATATTAAAACTCCCTACCAACGGCTTTTAGAAAGCTCTTATGTAAGTGAGGCACAAAAGGAACGCCTAACAAGGCTTTATAAGGCTCTCGATTTGTTTCACCTAAGACAAAAAATTACGGCTTGCCAGAGAAAACTTTTCAGCCTTCAAAAGAAAAAGAATGTAAAAAACAAAAATTTGGAGGAAACTGTATGGAATTTTTGAGTACTTTTTTTTATGAGGCAATGATTCGAATTTCGAGTACTTTTTTATTTGACGCAACGGGGAATTCTCAAGAACCATCACGGGATAAGCCATTGCCCGTAGACACTCTCATTCCCACTACGATCACGAGCCCGTATCTGGACATACCCTCCAGAAAAATTAGAGATTATCAGAGTGAAACGCTCTTCACGGCTATCGTACATACCGTCTGCCGGGAAAATCTCCTGCCAATCAAGGGGAGAAACACTGTACCATACCTGAACAATCTCACGATTATCGGAAACGAGCCACTCACATTGGAGTTTTCCCTGGACAAGGGTGGCATTAAAATTTTTGATCTGGGGGGAGGTGTGATCAATGGTAACAAAACCACTTCGCTGAAAGGCGGAGAGTACATCACGATGAGGATTGGATGGCGCATCATCCACAAGAAACTGAAACTCATACTCTCCCTCAGGAAACATCCGTGATGAGAGTTCAAGCTGGTTGTTTGTCAGGGGTGAAGAAAACAGAGGCACCCACTTTTCCCGTCTTCGTACCGAGAGGGTATAATTCATATCATCCTCATTGGGATCACTTGCCGACCAAAAAAACACAAGCTTCTCCCCTCGCTGCATCACATCAAACTGATCAATCTTCGGTGCCTGATTCATTTGACGACCGGAGAGCTTTACCTCCTTGAGGGATGCCCTTGAAGTGGGGCTACATGAGAGTCTGACCTGAAGGTAGCGGTTAGGAGGTGAGGCTATACCCTCCTTCTGATAGGGCGCCCACTCCTCCCAGAGATCGGGAAGTAACGCCAGAGCCGAACGGCTGGAAAGTGTTACCTGTCCCAGACTCTCAAGAGAGAGGATTTTCCCCCATTGAGCCTTCTGTCCTGCATCAAACACAGGAGTAAGAATACTCCCCTCAGAAGCTGCCCTGACATCCATCTGAAAAACACGATACGGCTTCTCTGAAACCATATGCAAACGATCCCGAGCCGTCGCAAAAAACCTCACTCCCCCTTTCCCATAACCAGAGGCAGAAAGCTGGCCTGAAACAGGATCATAAATAAAAAAATTCTGAAAAGCGCCAAGATAGAGTTTTCCCTGCCAGAAAAAAAGACGGTTTACCCTGCTTTGAGAAAGAGAAAAAACAAAAGACAGAGATCCATTTTTTTCATAACGAAAAACAACAACCTCGCTTCTCTCCGTCATTTTTCGCTGAGAGCTTTGCTGGGACGTTGTTTTGTTGATAGCCACGTAGAGATTTTTCCCATCGAAGGTTATATCCTGAATAGGATCAGAAAACTCAGCCACAGCCCGAAATCGTGTTCCTCCAACAGGCAAAAGATACAAAATCGAAGATTCACCGATACAGTACAGACCATCCTCTGTCCATACCCCCTTGAGAAGATGGCGTTCATGAGAGAGACTGGCAACCCTCTGGAGTTTATTTTTTTCCAAAAGATAGAGAACGGCAGGATCCCCCGCCAAAACCCAAACCCCCCGGGAAAAGGGAATAATATCCCAGATATACGAAGAAGAAAGTGTGTAACTTGCCACACTCTTCTCAAAACCATTGAAAAGCAAAAGACTCGCCGAAGGAGCAACCCCCACATAGACATAACTATCATCCGAGGCAAGGGCAGAAACCATCTGATACTCAGGAAAATCCTGCTTGCGGATACTTTTGCCGTCTATCCAGAGAAGAGAAGCCTCTTCTGCCGTCCCAACAAGAAGGAAGTTTTTCCATCCGGTGGCACTCCACAGAGGAAGATCACTCTCGTAAAGAAAATTCATGGCAAAAGAGACGGTTGCCTCACCTGTACTTGAGAGGATCACATTGCTCAGTTCATACTCTCCGATACGATTCCAATCAAACAGTGGAAAAAAAAGCGTCTCAGTGCCAAAAAAAACCTGCGCTATAACAAAAAATACCATGCCACAAAAACGTTTCATCGCGAGCTCCTCTCCTTTTCGCTGTGCCGATTCATGCCTATAGAGCGAATCCGGTACACCATTATACCACTAAGCAGGAGAAAAACGCAAGTTTTCAGGTGTGCCCTTTTGCCTATTGTGCCATGCTCTTACCTTTTTTCAGTCCCCGGCCTTTCTTTTAAAAAAATGCTAAAAAAAGATTAAAAATTCTCTTCTGCACACTACCACAAGGGACAAGCAAATCCCACAGACAAGCAGTGTTTAAAACACCCTCATGACTGAGAGAAATTTTTTCGACAGTGACAATGAATGAAAAACTATCCTTAAAAGAAAACAGGCTTAGCCCTGAAAGCTAAGCCTGTTTTGGGCAGGGTTGGATTCGAACCAACGAAGGCAAGTGCCAGCAGATTTACAGTCTGCCCCCTTTGGCCACTCGGGTACCTGCCCGCCATAAGAGGTGTATAGTATACCATATTTTGAAAAAAATGTCAAGAAAACGAATTGCTTCATCTGTCAAATAAATTAAAATGTCACCTTTTTATTGAAATAGAAATGTCACTTTTTTATGCCGAAACTCTACGACCATAATCATCTATTTCAAAAAAGTTCAATTCGATATTTTTCTTAAAAATATGTATACTTCCATCAAGCCAGGTTTTTAAGATAACATTGTCCCCGGGTTTTATGGCTATAGGTTGTTTCTTTTCAATCTGGTATATTCTTTTAGAAAATTTTATTGTATAATCTCTATAGACTTTGCACTCGGCCGTATAACAAACATAGTTCCTTAAGTCCTGATCAGGCATTAATGCAATATGAAAATCTTCATCCGACAGAGGTTTTTTACTAAATTTTCGGTTATTCTTTTCCCAGTAATATTCTTTCAAAAAACGATTGGCACTGTCAATATCCTTTATGTTTTTTAGTTTCATTTCTGCTATTAACCTGTCCTGATGGATCCCATTCCATCTCTACGCGCCCTTTTGCCTGGGGACTATGGGCATATATCATTTCTATCCCCAGCCTATGGCAGACCTCTCCAAACTTTGTTAGAGGCAATTTCCTGCAAGCTGTTCTTCTATGGTCGCTTCCCGTTTCGTATAGAACAGGCTTTTATAATCACAATAGATCGAATAAGGAATACCGTATTTCATTATCCAGTCAAACAAACATTGCAGCGCTACTTGTGTCGTTTCTCCTGTGTCGAAAAGACCGTAAGATGTGCCTGTAGCATCATCCACCATATTCATCAGACAGACTTCTTTGCCTGTCCCAAACCAGTCGTGAATGCTGCCGTCCATTTGAATCATTTCTCCAAAATGCTCTTTTCTCGGCCTTCTGGTACGGTGTTTCGCAGTTTTTCTTATTTTCTTCCACAATCCTGTTTCCATCATCCATAAACGAAGCGTTGATGCTCCTATTTTTATATGATGTTCCTCATAAAGCTTTTCAGCTATAAATGTCGGCTTAAAACCTTTATAATTATTCCGTACTATCTGCATAATTTTCTCTTTGATATCACTGCTAATTCTGTGATTCCCCGGTTTGCCTATTAATTTGTGATTGAGGGCTTCATCACCCTTTGATAAATATTCTTTAAAAATTCGAATAAGTTGCCTTCTGCAAGGCAGTGTATACTTAATTGTGTCTGGTAGGAAAAAGATAACCTCCTGTGATAATATAAATAAAACTATCACAGGAGGCCAGATATGATTGAGACGAAGAATATTTTAGAGCTATTCAAACCAATTGTCAAGGAAGCGAATTGCTTCATAATAAAAGTACTCGAAAAGGGAACGTTGCTTCAAAATAAAAAAGTACTTTAAATTTGTGTAAAATAATCCAGTTCAAAGAACTGGAGGTAAAAGGTGGAATTAGCGATGTTTGAAAGGAGACCTATTTACAGGGAAACGGCGAAAGAGTATCAAAAAGCCAGCAAAAAGGAAAAAATGGAGATACTGGATTATTTTGTGAGGATAACAGGTTTAAAAAACCGAAACTATGCCGCCAGGCTCTTGAGGCAGCACGGAAAAACCATCTATGTAGGCAAAAAAAATTACCTTAAAGCCGACATAGCCAAGAAGGGCAAAAGACCTGGCAGAAAGAAAAATTCGGCGAAGAGGAACTAAACTTCTAAAAAGGTCTGGGAAATTGAAAACTACATGTGTGGCAAACGTTTAAAGCCAATTTTAAATGAAGTTTTAGATAATCTCTTAGCAAACGGACATCTCCACGGTTCTCCACAGGCTATAGAAAAACTTGCGACATATGGGGCGTTTTCCTGGGCGATTGACCGACTTTTGAAAACATGAGCGTAAAAAGCTTGAGATAAAAAGGACGAAAAGGCATGCAAAAGCCTGAACGTTGTTAAAGCAACAAATAGCTATACGCACGTGGGCAGAGTGGGATGAAAATTGCCCTGGTTTTATGGAGATTGATCTGGTTGCCCATGAGGGAGGAAATAGCCGGGGAGATTTTGCTCAAACATTAAATATGGTGGATGTTTGGAGCGGTTGGACAGAGCTTGTGGCAATCAAAAACAAGGCTTCAAAATGGGTAAGAGAAGCCATAGAAAAAGTCAAAGGAAGACTTCCTTTTGATTTACGGGGAATTGATTCTGATACCGGTGCTGAATTTATTAATCATCCTCTACGCGATTGGTGTGAGAAGCACCAGATAAAATTTACAAGGGGAAGAAGCTCCCGTTCCAATGATAACTGCTACGTCGAGCAGAAAAACTATTCCATAGTTCGTCAGAATGTTGGGTACTTTCGCTACGATACCGACGAAGAAGTATACTTCTTGAACCAACTCTATGCGTATCTCAGGCTTTATGCCAACTTTTTTCAACCGGTTATGAAAATGACAGAGAAAAAGAGAATCGGAAGCAAGGTGCAAAAGAAGCATGATGATATTAAAACTCCCTACCAACGGCTTTTAGAAAGCTCTTATGTAAGTGAGGCACAAAAGGAACGCCTAACAAGGCTTTATAAGGCTCTCGATTTGTTTCACCTAAGACAAAAAATTACGGCTTGCCAGAGAAAACTTTTCAGCCTTCAAAAGAAAAAGAATGTAAAAAACAAAAATTTGGAGGAAACTGTATGGAATTTTTGAGTACTTTTTTTTATGAGGCAATGATTCGAATTTCGAGTACTTTTTTATTTGACGCAACGGGGGAAGTATTAGAGAGTATCTGTCAAATAAATTAAAATGTCACCTTTTTATTGAAATAGAAATGTCACTTTTTTATGCCGAAACTCTACGACCACAATCATCTATTTCAAAAAAGTTCAATTCAATATTTTTCTTAAAAATATGTATACTTCCATCAAGCCAGGTTTTTAAGATAACATTGTCCCCGGGTTTTATGGCTATAGGTTGTTTCTTTTCAATCTGGTATATTCTTTTAGAAAATTTTATTGTATAATCTCTATAGACTTTGCACTCGGCCGTATAACAAACATAGTTCCTTAAGTCCTGATCAGGCATTAATGCAATATGAAAATCTTCATCCGACAGAGGTTTTTTACTAAATTTTCGGTTATTCTTTTCCCAGTAATATTCTTTCAAAAAACGATTGGCACTGTCAATATCCTTTATGTTTTTTAGTTTCATTTCTGCTATTAACCTGTCCTGATGGATCCCATTCCATCTCTCTGCGCCCCTTTTGCCTGGGGACTATGGGCATATATCATTTCTATCCCCAGCCTATGGCAGACCTCTCCAAACTTTGTTAGAGGCAATTTCCCTGCAAGCTGTTCTTCTATGGTCGCTTCCCGTTTCGTATAGAACAGGCTTTTATAATCACAATAGATAGAATAAGGAATACCGTATTTCATTATCCAGTCAAACAAACATTGCAGCGCTACTTGTGTCGTTTCTCCTGTGTCGAAAAGACCGTAAGATGTGCCTGTAGCATCATCCACCATATTCATCAGACAGACTTCTTTGCCTGTCCCAAACCAGTCGTGAATGCTGCCGTCCATTTGAATCATTTCTCCAAAATGCTCTTTTCTCGGCCTTCTGGTACGGTGTTTCGCAGTTTTTCTTATTTTCTTCCACAATCCTGTTTCCATCATCCATAAACGAAGCGTTGATGCTCCTATTTTTATATGATGTTCCTCATAAAGCTTTTCAGCTATAAATGTCGGCTTAAAACCTTTATAATTATTCCGTACTATCTGCATAATTTTCTCTTTGATATCACTGCTAATTCTGTGATTCCCCGGTTTGCCTATTAATTTGTGATTGAGGGCTTCATCACCCTTTGATAAATATTCTTTAAAAATTCGAATAAGTTGCCTTCTGCAAATCCCCAGTATTATTGCAGCATCTTTCTGCTTGATTTTCTTGTTCTTTACCATCTCCAGTATTTTTGCCCTCTTCTGTGCTTTAAATGTCATCGTTATCACCTCTCTCATCTGCAACCTCTCGTTTTTTTAGTTGCAGTATTTTAAAAGGTGACATTTCTATTTGCACAAAGTGTGACATTTTAAATTGTTTTCGACAGGTCACCGCCGCTAGCGACGAAAAGCCATCAGCCGCAAATGCCTTCTTTTTCTCCTACGTCCTATTTCCTCTCTGCCCACCTGCCCCTGTGCCTCCGGCGCTTGGAGCATCGCTTGCGATGCTCCAAGGCCACCTACACTGCGACAAGGTAATAGCTAATCTCCCTGTCAAAAGTCCTGTTACCTTATTACAGTTCTGATGGCTCAACCACTGCGACATGGTAAGAGATCTCAATTTCATCACCAAACTTTCTCAGAAATACCCAAAAACTTTATTTTTATTTTAACTTCTTGCAATGTATAGAGTTATGCAATCCTACAAAAACATTCATATTTTTGTAAGTTCTTTTATGATATATAATTACGATATACGAGGCTAAACTTGACAAATAAAAAAACTGTCGTAAAATCCCTTAAGAAAGGGAAAAAGGAAGGGAGCCTCTATTTTTTGGTAAATAGAAGTGAATGTTCAATAAACAAAAAGGAGGAGAAATACGACGAGGCAGGGAGGAAAAGGAAAAAATAGACGTGAAAATAGATTTTAAAGGAAAAAGGGGTAAGCCATAATGAAATGGAAACGAAAGTGGAAGTATTTCACCAAAAAAGTGAAGGGGTATTGGAAATGGTATCGGCTCACGGCTATCGTTACGCTGGTGAGTATGATAAACCTCTCTTGTTCGTTCCAATCCCCGGCCGTCTCTGTTGAGAAAGGGGAGACTAAACCAGAGGCGGTGGTAATAGAGGTAAAGACGGAGCCATCGAGTATCACGGTCGAGACCAACGATACCTATTACGCTGTCCCGAGGGTAGAGATTGGTTCTCTTGAGATAAATACCAACCAGGTCCAAGAGACAAACGAAGCGCTGGTTATCCCAGAGAGCCTGCGTTCACGGGCGATGAATACCCTCTCCCAACCGCGCCTTATCAATGGTGAAGTGGTTGTTTTTGATTTGCCGACGAATACCTCTGAGTTCGATCGTACCTTGAACGAAAGGATTGCCGAACACATTACGGCTGCGGTAGGAAAGGATACTTAGAAACTCTCAAGGCAGATACTTGAGGGCGTAAATTTAGATGAAACAGTTGCAAAGCTTTCTCGTTACGTGAGTACCTCGAGTAATATTTCGGGGGAGGAGGTAAGTAACATCGTGAACGAAGTAGTTACAGTTCTCAGGAGTGAGGTGGCGTCCAAGAGCCATGTTGTAGGAGGAGAACTCCAGAGACATGCAGAGAGCGAAACAGAAGCCTTTCTCAACGAGGGAACAAGCAATATCCAGGTGGTGCAAGATCTTCATGAGGCCCTCGAGAGGGACGTGAGAGCCTATGACATGAGAGTGACATCTTCGGAGGCAGGGGGATCTCATAATAATCTTCCTATTTCTAAAGCACTTTCTTCAGGGGATACCGTTGTCAACAAGGAAGAGGCTACCGAATGGGTGATAAGTCACGCCAAGAGTGGGGACATCCTCTGGTGTGCTTATAACGACCCTATAAGCTCTGGGGTTCTATCGGGTCATACGGGAACGTATTACTCCCAGGCAGGGGAAACACCCCAAGTTTTCACCACTATGGGACCAGGAGAAGGAAAAGAAGTAAAATTCCACTCTCTGGACAGGCATACTGAGAATAATGTTAAATCAGGGAAGCTCCTGGTAGTAGGAGGGAAAACTGCGGAAGTGGGGCGAGCTCAAGTTGAGGAGATGTATAGAGGGAGGACGGTGGGGGGAGTACTATGACCATCCGTAAGAATAGCGCCAGGGTAGGAATTGCCTTGCTCTTCCTTCTTATCATCGTTATCAACCTCGCGGGCTGTGCTGGGTGCTCGTTACTCGATGGGGAGGTAGAGCCTCTGGAGATGAAGCCCTTTGAACCCTTTTCTCTCAAGGAGCACATGCTCCTTTTCACAGAGACCGGCGACGGCGGAAAAATAAATGTGATTGATACTGATACAGACGAGATTGTTCGGAGGATCGTCTTCAGGGAGAAGGATAGTGAATATGGCTATGCTGACTATGCCGTGAAGGCTGGCAGTAAGATAGCCGTGCTGGAGAGTGGGAGCCCTATTCGGGAGCCGAATTATATCTATATCGTCTATCCAGAACAGGTGAAGTGTAAGGTGATTGAGCTGGAAGAAGTCAATCCTTACTACATGGTATATAGTCCCTACAGCAAGAAGCTTCTTGTCCAACATGGGTTGGGGAGCTACCCCTCTTCGGTGATTGATATGGAGCACGATCGTTTGTACAAGACCTTTTTTCTTGAGAACTTCTTCTACCCTAAGGGTGGGGTGGGGGGTGATGGTCGCTTCTACGGGCAATATGCCACAAGTTTTTTTGCTCCCTATCACATAGCGAGCCTGGATATTGAGACCAGAAAGATTACTATACTAGGGTCCAATCTTTCTGCAGGTGGTGGAAATAGTGGATGGAGTGACCATGAGTACCTTGCACTGGTTTGGGCGAGCAATTTCCTCTATGTCCCCGTACACGATTCCAAACAGATTAGGGTATATGATACAACCACAGGGAAACTGAGCTATAGTATTGAGCCTACAAACAGCAAAGGCGAAGAACTTTTTCCACAAGGGGCTGTTTATTATTCACCCTCAAATTGGTTGATTGTGGGAGGTGATGAGGGAAAAGTGAATAGCTGCATTGCTATCATTGACCTCAATACCACCAATATGGTGGGGTATATCACCAACTACAAATCGAGGTTTAAGGTCAACAACCACAAGGTGTATGTGCTGGATAGTGGGGCCCATGCCATAGCGGTCTTTAGCCTGACAAATGGCTTTAAGCTCGTGAAAAAGATATCGTATTGAGGGGGCTTGTTGCTATGCGCTGCCGCGCGGGCTGCAGGGGGCTTCAAACGCCAGCCCCCTCTCCCCTTTTTCTGTCTCTCCCCCTGGCCGTTTTCGACCAGTTTTACTACAAACGGAGCTCCCCGAAGAGACGACGGAGGCTTGTACCAGCCGACACGGAGGTCGGCACTTGAGGGGACTTGTTGCTATGCCCTCAAAGGGACGGCGTAGCGGCGCCCGGGTACCATGCCAAAGGCATAGTCGGGAGAAGCAAGCCGTCTCCCTAGGCTTCCGAAGCATGGAGGCAAGAGGGCAAAACCTTGCTAGTATGGTGTGCCTCCCAGGGTATGTCTTTCATCGTATACTTCCTACTTCCTGCCGGCGCAAAAGTGGCCGTTCGCACCCGCGGTGTGAGCATCGCGTAGCGATGCTCACACCGCCCTTTCTTATTTTGTCTCTCCCCCCGGGCAGGTGGGCAGAGAGGGTAATCAAACCACGCTACAAAACAAGCTCAAGAGGCTGATGGCTTTTCGTCGCGAGAGCAGCCACCCCACGGTCGCCGAGTAGCCCCGAAGGGGCATATCGAGGCGACCAGCAAGCGAAGCGTACCGAGGCGCGGTCACCGAGTAGCCCTGCAAGGGCGTATCGAGGCGTGGTCGCCGAGTAGTTCCGAAGGAACGTATCGAAGCGACTGCAACAAGGTAATAGCCCCTTCCCCCCTCCCCCAAAAACACTCTTTTTCTCATCTGCCCAGGCGTCATTTATAAAACAAGACAAAAACTTTAAGCAATTTTATATAATTGCAGAGATGATATTGACAAATTTTTCATACCGGAGTATAATATACTCAATTCATAAAAAAGGGGGATAGAAAACGTCTCACAAGAGCAACAAGGAACTTCAGACAAACCCACTCTCAAAAGACAAAATCCCCCAATCTCGCCTTGCACCAAACCGACGGAAAGCAGGCAAAGCTCCCCGTGAGCCGTCGAATGCTTTTTACCAATCACCGTGAAAATAACCATAAAACCATAAAAAGGCAGGGAGAAAATGCACACCGATCTCTCGTTCATCACCAACGAACAAAAACAGAGCCTCAAAGAAAGGTTCAATGTTCTCATTAAGGATACCGCTTTTTTCGACTGTCTCGTTGGCTATTTCTATCTCAGCGGATTTCATACTATCTATCCTGCCCTGGAAAAAACCGAAAAAATCCGCATCCTCATCGGGATTGGCACCGATTCACGCACATTTCAGGCTCTCCAGGAAAAAGATTCTTTAAATCCTGAGTCTTCATCTTCTCCCCTCTCGCATCCCGAGGTCAAAGGAAAAATAGAAACTCTTGTCAAAGAAGAAATGGAAAACTCCGAGGACACACGATCCATGGAAGAGGGGACAAAAAAATTCATCGAATGGATAAATAGCGGAAAGCTTGAAATACGAGTCTACCCCTCACAAAAAATCCACGCCAAAATATACATCATGACCTTTCGAGAGGGGGATCGGGACACCGGGAGAGTGATCACCGGTTCAAGCAACTTTACCCAGAGCGGATTAGTAGACAACCTCGAATTCAATGTAGAACTCAAAAACCGAAGTGACTATGAGTTTTCCCGCCAGAAATTCGAAGAACTCTGGCAGAAAAGTGTTGACGTGAGTGAACGCTATGTTACCACTCTTAAAAACGAAACCTGGCTAAACCAGAACATCTCCCCCTATGAGCTGTACCTCAAATTTCTCTATGAATACTTCAAGGATCAGTTAAACCAGACAGGCGAAATTGACATGGACTACCTCCCACAAAACTTTAGAAAACTTGCCTACCAACAACAGGCCGTGCTCAATGCCAAAAAAATCCTCCTCGAATACGGTGGCGTTTTTATCTCCGATGTGGTTGGTCTGGGGAAAACCTACATCGCGGCAATGCTTGCCAAACAATTTGACGACAGAACCCTCGTGATTGCTCCCCCTTTCCTGATAGATAAAGACAATCCCGGTTCCTGGTACAATGTGTTTGCATATTTCAATGTTTCTGCTGATTATGAATCCATCGGGAAACTGGATGATTTAAAAGATGAAAAAATAGAAAAATATAAAATATATAGAAACATCATCATTGATGAAGCCCACCGTTTTCGCACAGAACAAACCATCACCTACGAAAATCTCGCCAAAATCTGCCGGGGGAAAAGGGTGATTCTCGTTACTGCAACCCCTTACAACAATTCACCCAGAGATATTTTAAGCCTCATTAAACTCTTCCAAAATGCCAGAAAGAGCACCATCCCCAACGTTCCCGATCTGGAGTCGTTCTTTTCCAGACTTGAAAACAGATTAAAAAACCTGGACAGAAAAGAAAACTACACCCGGTATATTGCCACAGTAAAAGAAAACGCCAGGGAAATCCGCGACAGGATACTCAAATACCTGATGGTACGCCGAACCCGTTCGGAGATTGAGAAATACTTTAGCGAAGACCTGAAAGAACAGGGGCTCAAGTTTCCACGCGTGGAAAAACCCGTCCCCTTTTTCTATGAACTCAACGAAAAAGAAGACAAGATTTTCAACGAAACCATCCAGCTACTTGCCCGTAAGCTTACCTATGCTCGTTACACATCCATGCTGTATCACAAAGAAGAGATGGACGAGTTAACCAAACAGTCCCAGCGGAACATGGGAAGCTTTATGAAAATCCTTCTCGTTAAACGACTCGAGAGCAGTTTTTTCGCCTTCAAAAAATCCATAGAAAGATTCATCCACTCTTATGAAATGTTTTTGAGAGAATACGAAAAAGGCTCTGTCTATGTAAGCGCCAAACACATCAACAAAATCTTTGAGTTTCTCGAAGAAGGTGACGATAAGGCTATCGAAAAACTCCTCGAAGAAGGCAAAGCAGAAAAATATGACAGTAAAGATTTCAAAGAGGAACTCAAAAAAAACCTTGAAAACGACATCGCCATTCTGCGGAAAATCCAGGATCTCTGGCAGAATATCGACCGTGACCCCAAGCTTTTAAAATTCTTTAGCGAACTGGATAGCAACCCTGTGCTTCAAAACAACCACCTCCTTATTTTCACGGAATCCAAAGAAACCGCTCACTACCTCTACGAAAATCTCAACAAAAAATATCCTGGAGCGGTGTTGTTGTTTACCGGGGATTCCAATAAATCCCTGAGAGAAAGGGTGATTGAAAACTTTGATGCCAACGCCATCCACAAAAAAGACACATACCGTATTTTGATAGCCACGGAAGTCCTTTCAGAAGGTGTCAACCTTCACCGCGCCAACGTTGTCATCAACTACGATATTCCATGGAATCCAACCCGCATGATGCAGAGAGTGGGACGTATCAACCGCGTGGATACCCCTTTTGATACCATCTACACCTTTAACTTCTTCCCCACGACCCAGTCCAATGACCACATTAAACTCAGAGAAGCTGCTGAAACCAAAATCAACGCGTTTCTCACCCTTCTCGGAGGGGATGCAGAACTGTTGACCGAAGGCGAACCCATTGGCTCCCATGAGCTTTTTGACCGCTTGACCTCACAAAAAACCCTCGAGGGCGATGAAGACTTGCAGGAAAGCGAACTCAAATACTTGAACATCATCAAAGACATCCGCCAAAAAGATCCTTACCTTTTTGACAGGATCAAAAAACTCCCCAAAAAAGCCAGAACAGCCAAAAAATACCCCGAGGAAGTACAAAAAGATGCTCAGGACACCCCCAACCATAAAGAACTTCTCTTCTCCCCCACACAAAACGCCTGTATCACCTACTTCCGACGCGGGAAGCTCCAGAAGTTTTTCCTTGTAAAGAGTGGCGAGGAAACAGCTCGGGAGATCGATTTCATCACCGCTGCCCGTATCCTGGAAAGCACCCCCGACGAAAAAAAGATAACCCTTCCCGAGGAGAGATACGACATGCTGGACAAAAACAAGCAGGCTTTCCTGCAAGAGACCACCGAAGAAACAAGCGAACCCCAAAAGGGAGGCGGCCGAGATAGTGCTTATGAAATCAGGCGAATCCTCAAAGCCTGCCTCCAAAACACCCAACAACTCACCGAAGAGCAAGAAGCTTACCTGAGAAAGGTGCTCGAACGGCTTGAGGAAGGCGCCATTATAAAATCAACCATCAAAAAAACCCTCCGCGCCCTCAACAACCTTTCCCAAGATGCTGAGAACCCCTTAACCGTGTTAAACGTTCTTCGATCAAACATTTCAGACCATATTCTCAAAAACCACTACGCTGAAGAAAACGAAGACAAAGATTTGCCAAAGAAACGTGAAGTGATTCTCTCCCTGTATCTCACCCACGAATAGAGAAGGAGGCTCCATGAATACCGAGCAGGCAAAAAAACTTCTCAAAAAAACATTTGAAAACTCATTTGACAGGAACAATTTCCCCGAGTTTGTCAGTGAACTTCTCCACACCTTCCAGAAAATCCCTTCGTATCCTGGAGAGCTACCCATCCCCGAAACCTACAAAGACTACATCCATCGTTATGAACGAGTGGGAGAATACCACACCAAAACACACCAAATAGATATTCTCATCGTGTATTTAAACCGTCCGACCTCCCTGGAACGAGCCCGTACCATGCAGCGAAATTTTGTCGCGGGATACCTGCAGGGAAAACATGGTGGAAATAAAAACCGGGATGCGGCACTTGTGGCTTTTGTCTCCCCTGAAAGTGATACCTGGCGTTTTTCCCTGGTAAAGGTAGAATACCACCTAAAAACAAGCCAGAACAAAGGAATAAAAGTCGAAGAAAAATTCACCTCCGCAAAACGATGGTCATTTCTTCTCGGAAAAAACGAAAAAAGCCACACCGCCCAGAAACAATTTTTACCCCTTCTTGAAAATGAAAGCTCTCCACCAACCCTTCAAGATTTAGAAAAGGCATTCAACATCGAAGTGGTCACAAAAGAATTTTACAAAGAGATTGCCAACTGGTACTTCTGGGCATTGAAAGAGTCGAGGTTTCCCGCTGATGCCGAATCAGAAACCAATGGCAGAAACATCGCCCTCATCCGATTTATCACCCGTATTATCTTCATCTGGTTCATGAAACAAAAAGGCATTATCAGAAAAGAACTCTTTGACAGAGAATCTCTCCAGCAAATTTTAGTAAACCTTTCTGATAATGAAGGTACCTACTACAAGGCTATCCTTCAAAACCTCTTCTTTGCAACCCTCAACACCCCCATCGAACAGAGGCGCTTCCGGAGAGAGGAGAGAGTCAACGGTTACCTCAACAAAGACTACATGAACCACAATTATTATCGATACCACACTCTCTTCAAAGATCCCAACCAGATGCAGGAACTCTTTAACGATATCCCCTTCTTAAATGGAGGGCTCTTTGAATGTCTGGACAAAAGAAAGGATGATGAGTCAAACGATGCCGGTAGAGAAATCCGCATCGACGGTTTTTCAGATGATCCCCAAAAACAACCCTATCTGCCGAATTTTTTATTCTTCTCAGATGAAAAAGAGATAGACTTAAACGACGACTATGACACAAAAAACCAAAAATACACCGTCAGAGGGCTCATCAACATCCTCAACGGGTATAATTTTACCGTTGATGAAAACACCCCCGTCGACATCGATGTGGCCCTCGATCCCGAACTCCTTGGAAGAGTTTTTGAAAACCTGCTTGCCAGTTACAACCCCGAGACAGCCACCACCGCAAGAAAAGCCACCGGCAGCTACTATACCCCCCGCGAGATAGTAGATTACATGGTCAAAGAATCCCTCAAAGCGTATTTTAAACAAAAGCTTCCCTCGCTCGACGAAGAAAAACTCGAACGCCTCTTCGCCTACGAGGATGAAGCCAATCCATTTGACGAAGAAACCACCAACAGGATTATCCAGGCCATTCACTCCCTCAAGATACTCGACCCCGCCGTTGGCTCGGGGGCATTCCCCATGGGCGTTTTGCATACCCTGGTGCACCTCCTCCACAAGCTTGACCCCCACAACCAAAAATGGAAAGAGATGCAGATAAAGGAGATCCAGCATATCCTCGACCCCCATATCAAACAAAATGCCCTCAACAAAATAGAGGAAAGCTTCGCCCTCAATGAACTCGACTATGGGAGAAAACTCTATCTCATACAAAACTGTATCTACGGTGTGGATATCCAGCCCATCGCCATCCAGATAGCAAAACTGAGATTTTTCATCTCCCTGCTGGTAGACGAAAAGATCGATAAAACTCAACCTAACTACGGCATTGAAACTCTGCCAAACCTCGAAACAAAATTTGTGACGGCAAATGCTTTGATAGATTTAGAAATACCAACAATTGATTTATTTTCTGAAAACAATCCCATTATACTTTTACAAGATAAACTTAAAGCGATACGCCACGAATACTTTATTGCAAAAACAAGAAAAGAAAAACTTCAATTGCAACAACAGGATAAAGAAATACGCAATAAAATAGCTGTTCAAATAACTGATACCTTGAAAAAAAGAAACGAAGAAAAAGTTAAAGAATATGAGAACAAATTAGCCGAAGAAAAAAAGACACTTATTCAAATCGAATCTGGACCCCAACAAAAGAGAACTGTTGAAAGCACTAATATTTTCGGTGAAATAGAAACCACAATTATTGACATTAAGGAACAAAGAATAAAAACCCAAAAGAATATTATTTCGAATATTAAAAGAAAGATTAACTCACTAAAATCCATCGACGCGAAAGATGTTATACAAAAAGTTGCTCAACAAATATCAAGTTTTGACCCCTACGATCCCAACTCTTTTGCCGACTGGTTCGACCCCGAATGGATGTTTGGCATCCGGGACTGTTTCGACATCGTTATTGGCAATCCGCCGTATATTCAGCTACAAAAAAATCATGGGCAGCTGGCAGACCTTTATAAGGATAAAGGCTTTGAGACTTTCGACCGTATGGGAGATATCTACACCCTCTTCTATGAGAGAGGGATAAACCTCCTCAAAAATAGTGGCATCCTCTGCTTCATCACCTCCAACAAATGGATGCGGGCAGGGTATGGAAAGAAACTCCGGGAATTTTTTCTCCAGCACAATCCCCTCCTCCTCATCGATTTAGGCCCGGATGTTTTTGAGAGTGCAACGGTAGATACCAATATCCTCCTCATCCAGAAATCCTCAAACAAACACCAGCTCAAAGCCGTCACCTACACAAAAAAAGACACCCCCATCTCAAAAGTAGTAAACGAGAAAGCCGTCACCCTCGAGAAACTCACCAAAAACGCCTGGTTTATAGGAAGTAACGCCGAGCAACGCCTCAAAGAAAAGATTGAAAAAATAGGAAAACCATTAAAAGATTGGGATGTAAAAATTTATTATGGAATAAGAACTGGACTAAACGAAGCCTTTATCATCACCACCGAAAAGCGAAACGAGATACTGGCTAATTGTAAAGATGCATCCGAGCGGAAACGCACCGAAGCTGTCATTAAACCTCTATTACGTGGCAGAGATATTAAACGTTATTATTATGAGTGGGCAGGGCTGTGGGTGATTGTAATTCCTGCGGGCTGGACAGATGAGAACAGAGGTAAAATACCACCAGAAAAATTTATTTTAGAACAATTTCCTTCATTAATGAAGCATTTAAAACCCTTTGAAGAAAAAGCACAAACACGCGATGACCAGGGAGATTATTGGTGGGAACTTCGACACTGTGCCTACTACCCCGAGTTTGAGAAGGAGAAGGTGGTGTATTCAGAGATTGTAAGGAAACCACAATTTCATTTTGATACTGAAAATTTTTATGTTGAAGCAACCAGTTTTTTAATGACTGGCAAAAATGTAAAATACATTTGTGGATTATTAAACTCAAAACCTATAACATATTTCTTTAAAAAATGGTATGCAGGAGGAGGTTTAGGTGAAGAAGGTTATAGATATAAAAAGGCATTTTTAGAAAACCTTCCTCTTCCCCCCATCACCCCAGCCAATCAGAGTATTGTAAAGCAAATAGAGGAATTGGTAGATAAGATACTGGTGACCAAAAAATCCAACTCGCAGGCAGATACAACCACTTGGGAGAGGGAGATAGACAGGCTGGTGTACAAGCTCTATGACCGGAGTAGCTCACGGACAAGCTTTTGCGTCCACTCGGAGGGAGATAGACAGGCTGGTGTACAAGCTCTATGACCTCACGGACGAGGAGATAAAGATAGTAGAGGGGGGATAAAAAAGGAGGAGGCATGAAAGGAGTGAGAATTTTATTAGACACAAACATTGTAATACACAGAGAAACGGAAAAGATAATCAATCCTGATATAGGTAAGTTATTCAACTGGCTTGATAAACTTGAAGCTAAAAAGTTTATACATCCAATTACCAAGGAAGAAATAAATAAACTTAAAGACAAAGAAAAAAGAAAAACTTTTGATGTAAAACTTGATGCTTATACCGAATTAATAACCGCAAAAAATCTAGAAAAGCAAGTTTCCTTAGTTTCTCAACAATTTGATAAAAACGAAAATGATAAAAATGATACCTTTTTATTAAACGAAGTGTATAAAGGTTCTGTAGACTATCTAATAACTGAGGATAAAAAAATTCACCAAAAGGCAAAAGAATTGGGTATTGAAGATAGGGTTTATACAATTGAGCAATTCATAGAAAAGGTAAGTCTCGAATACCCAGATTTGGCAGATTATAAAGTTTTAAGTGTTTATAAATCATTCTTTGGCAAAAAAAATTTATCAGATGAATTTTTCAATTCCTTTAAAGAAGACTATCAAAATTTTGAGAGTTGGTTCCGTAGAAAATCTAATGAACCAGTGTATATTTCTACTTCGAATGATGGTAAAATTGTAGCTTTTCTTTATTTAAAAGTTGAAGATAAAGATGAGAATTATACAGATATCAACCCTTCATTTCCACTTAAAAATAAAAGATTAAAAATAGGAACCTTTAAGGTTGCATTGAACGGTTATAGATTAGGCGAAAGATTTTTAAAAATTATATTTGATAATGCTATTATACAAAAAGTTGATGAAATTTATGTGACAGTATATAATAAAAGAGATGAACAAAAAAGGTTAATTAACTTATTAGAAGAATGGGGTTTTATTTGTTGGGGAAAAAAACAATCAACAGGCGAACTTGTATATGTTAGAGATTTTACCAAAAAATTTGATAAAAAAAATCCAAAACTTACTTATCCTTTTATTTCACTGAAAGAAAATAATAAAATTTTTATTGTACCTATTTGGCCAGATTATCATACGGAACTTTTACCTGATTCAATATTACGAACAGAGTCACCTGATGATTTTAAAGAAAATCAACCTCATCGAAATGCGATATTGAAAACTTATATTTCTCGTTCTTTAAATAGAAATATAAATAAAGGGGATATTATACTTTTTTATAGAACTGCCGAAGAAGGTAAACCTGCAAAATATTCTGCTCTTATAACAACCATAGGGATAGTTCAGGAAGTGATAGATAATTTTACTAACGAGCTAGATTTCATATTGAAAGCTGGCAAAAGAAGTATATTTAACAATGAGAAATTAAAGGAATGGTGGAATTATAACCCACAAAATAGACCTTTTTTGATTCATTTTTTACATGTATATTCTTTAACACCAAAGCAACGTTCAAAATTAATCAGGAAAAGATTGCTTGAATTGGGCATTTTATCCGGTGAAGAGAACGAACTCAGAGGATTAAAAGAAATTACAAAAGAAAATTTTAAAACTATCATAAAAGAAGGAGGTATTAATGAAAGTTATTTTATCTATTAAGCCAGAATTCGTTGAAAAAATCATCAATGGAGAAAAAAAGTTTGAATACAGAAGAAAAATTTTTAAAAAAGATGTAGAGAAAGTTATTATTTACGCATCTTCTCCAATAAAATTAGTAGTAGGAGAATTTATAATAGAAGATATATTATCACGGAAACTAGATGAATTATGGGAATTAACAAAAGAAGAATCGGGTATTTCAAAACAATACTTTTATGAATATTTTAAGGGTTTAGATAATGGATATGCAATAAAAATTAAGGAATTTAAAAGATATGAAAAGCCATGTAATTTAAGAAATTTAAATATTTTTTATACACCACAATCATTTGTTTATATTTGAGTTATACATTAAATATTGGAAGAAATTAAGATTTGAATAAATAATGAGGCATAGAAATGACAAATAATACAAACAACCTCATCCCACCACATGGTGGTTACCGAAAACTGATGTCGTATCAGATGGCCGAGATTGTTTATGATGCCACAGTAAGGTTTTGTGAGCGATTTATAGACAAGCGTTCAAGAACTTTTGACCAGATGGTTCAAGCTGCCAGAAGTTGAAAACAGAAAATAATTATATTGGTAGATAAAATCCGTTCTGCCCATGCCTCGATAAACGCAGCACCCGTCTACCATGCCAATACAAGCACTTGGGAAAGAGAAATAGACAGACTGGTGTACAAGCTCTATGACCTCACGGACGAGGAGATAAAGATCATAGAGGGGGGATAAAGGAAACGGTCACCCAGTAGCTCCGAAGGAGCGTATTAAAACGGTCGCCGAGTAGCTACCCCCGGTCGCCGAGTAGTTCCGAAGGAACGTATCGAGGCGACAGCCCAAAAAACCAAAAAACATGGTATAATATACCCACCATAAAAAACACAAAAGGACCCATCAATGAAAGGATACGTCTACATCCTCCGCTGCTCCGACGGCACCTACTACACAGGCAGCACAACAAACCTCGAACTCCGCCTCTCCCAACACCAAAACGGCCAGGGAGCCAACTACACAAAAAAAAGACTCCCTGTAGAACTCGTCTACTACGAAGAATACCAGCGAATCGATGAAGCATTCGCCAGAGAAAAACAAATACAAAGATGGAGCCATAAGAAAAAAGAAGCACTCATCCAGGGACACCTCGACGACCTACCCCGCCTGGCAAAAAAAATATGGAAAAAAACACCACCCACCTAACCCCACCCGCCCGCCGAGTAGCTCCGCAGGAGCGTATCGAGGCGACCCCGCTCGTCTCGATACGCTCCGTTACTCGACGAGCGACACCACCCGCCCGCCGAGTAGCCACCCCACGGTCGCCGAGTAGCCCCGAAGGGGCGTATCGAGGCGACCGAGTAGCCCCGAAGGGGCATATCGAGGCCCGGTCAATTGCTAAAAAATCCACTTCCCCTTATAATACACTATATCAAAAAAGCGAGGTAGCCATGGTAGAAGGTATTCTCGTCGAAGGCTTAATCTACGCCCTCATGGTACTGGGTGTTTTTATTACCTTCCGTATTATGAATTTCCCCGATCTAACAGTAGACGGGACATTCCCCCTTGGGGCAGCCATCATGGCATCCGCCCTTCTTGCCGGCCTGGGAAGTGGATGGGGGCTCTTCTTTGCCTTTGTGGGAGGCTTCCTCGCCGGTATGACCACCGCCTTCATCCACAACCGTTTAAAAATCCCGGGACTTCTTGCCAGCATCCTTACCATGACCATGCTCTACTCCATCAACATCCGCGTCCTGGGCAACAAACCAAATGTCCAGCTTCTCAGAGTTCAGCATGTTCTCTCCTGGATTGAAAACACCACCGCCAACCATTTCCCACGAGAATGGGTATTTTTTGTCTTCTTCCTCGTGGTAGTCATAGTGGTAAAACTGCTTCTTGACCTCTTCTTTCGTACCGACATGGGACTCACCATCGGAGCCATGGGAAACAATGAACAGATGGTAATCTCCCAGGGAGTGAATCCCGCCACCCTCAAATACATCGGCATCGGCCTCTCCAACGCCCTCGTAGGACTTTCAGGGGCTTTTGCAGCAATGTATATGGGATACGCAGATGTGGGACTTGGACAGGGCATCATCATCAGCGGTCTTGCCTCCGTCATGCTTGGCGAACTTTTCTTCCGATCAAACCGTATCTTTGTTCTCACACTGGGAGCCGTCATTGGTTCTCTGTTGTACAAAGCCATCATGTTCTACGGCAGGTATTATGGATACTACATAGGCCTCACCCCAAACGATCTCAAACTCATTAGCGGACTTTTGATCATCGTTTCCATCATCATCAGCCGCATACAACAACAATCCTCTCAAAAACTCCGGAGGCAACCATGATCGAATTACAAAACATCACCCACGTATTTTACCCCGGCACTCCGGATGAACGCATCGCCCTCAAAAACCTCAGCCTCAAGGTAAACAAAGGAGATTTCATCACCATCATCGGGAGTAACGGAGCAGGAAAAACCACCCTTTTTAACCTCATCGCCGGTACCTATAGACCCTCACAAGGAAGAATCCTCATCAACGACATCGATGTGACCAATACACCGGAGTACAAAAGAGCAAAATACATCGGACGAATCTTTCAAAATCCGCTTCTCGGCACCGCCTCAAACATGAGCCTCGAAGACAACATGATGATCTGCTACCGCAAGGGCTTCAAGTGGCCCGTCGTGAGTCTCAACCATGCCATGCGTGAGAAGTTTCGAAAAGAGCTGGAAAAACTCCAGATGGGACTCGAACACCGCATGAAAGACAACCTTGCCCTCTTTTCAGGTGGACAACGACAGGCTCTCACCCTTTTAATGATGGTACTGTCCAGGCCAGAACTCATCCTTCTCGATGAACACACCGCTGCCCTGGATCCAAAAAACGCCTCCAAAATCCTGGCACTCACAAAAGAATTCATCGAAGAGTACCAGCTCACCGCCATGATGATCACCCACAACATGACGCAGGCCATCGAGTATGGAAACCGACTCCTCATGATGGACGAAGGCGAGATTATCCTCGATATCTCCGGAGAAGAAAAGAAAAACCTCACCGTCGAGGATCTTGTAGAGCAATTCCATCGCCTGAGACAAAAATCCTACGAGGATGACAGAGCTCTCCTCTCCGAAAAAAAACCTTAAGGAGTAAGGCATGAGACAAATGCAACCCAAAGATCTTTCCCAGCTTACACCCTTTACCAGTTACCTTGAAACCAACAATGTTATCCCTAACGAGCTCTATACAGAGTACAATGTAAAACGCGGCTTACGCAACACCGATGGCACAGGTGTTCTGGTTGGTCTTACCCACATTGGCGAGGTGCACGGGTACGTCATGGACGAAGGGGTTCCCGTTCCTGTTGAAGGAAGACTTCGCTACAGAGGCATCGATATTTTTGATCTTGTCGAGGGCTTCCAGAAAGAAAACCGCTATGGATTTGAGGAAACCGTGTTTCTTCTCCTCTTTGGACAGCTTCCCACCAAAAAAGAACTCGAGGAGTTTTCTGCTCTTTTAGCCCGCTACAGGCAACTTCCCGATGGCTTCAAGGAAAATATCATCCTTAAATCCCCAAGTCCAAACATTATGAATCTCCTTACCCGTGAGGTCAGTGCCCTCTATGCGTACGATCCTGAGCCCGATGACATCTCCGTAGCCAATGTTCTTGATCAGTGTTTGCAACTCATCGCACAGTTTCCCGCTATGGTTGCGTACGGCTATCATGCCAAAAGACACTACTACGAAAACGAGAGTCTCTTTCTCCACCATCAAAGCGATCGTCTCGCTCATGTGGAGAACTTCCTCTCCCTTCTTCGACCAAACCGTGAGTTTGATCCCATAGAGGCCCATATTCTTGATCTTGCCTTTGTGCTCCATGCAGAGCATGGGGGTGGCAACAACTCCACCTTTACCCTCCATGTGGTCTCTTCAACCAACACCGATACCTACTCAGCCATTGTAGCAGCACTCTGTTCCCTCAAGGGTCCCCGTCATGGCGGTGCCAACGCTGAGGTGGTCAATATGATGGATGATGTAAAAAAACACATCAAAGACTGGTCAAACGAAAACGAGATCAAAGATTACATCCGAAAACTCCTCAACAAGGAGGCGTACGATCGCCGTGGGCTGATTTATGGTATGGGGCACGCCGTCTACTCCCTCTCCGATCCCCGCGCTATCCTCCTCAAGAAAAAAGCCGAAGAACTCGCCAGATACAAAAAACGCGAAGAAGAATTCCATCTCTACGATCTCTTTGAACGTTTTTCCAGACAACTCTTCGCCGAAAAAGCAAAAAACAAAATTATCTGTGCCAATGTAGATTTCTACGCAGGTTTTGTCTACGACATGCTGGGGATCCCACGGGAGCTTTACACTCCCCTTTTTGCCCTTTCCCGCATGGCAGGATGGTCAGCTCACCGACTCGAAGAGCTCATCGCGGGAGGGAGAATCATCCGTCCCGCGTACAAGTGTATCAGCGAACCAAAAGAGTATGTCCCGCTTGACAGGCGGTAAAAGAATTAGCGATTGTTTTTGTGCGTTTTTGGGATACGCTTCCCGGTAATGAGCCATTCTTTCATGGTTTTCCGGGTTTCCGGTGCGTCCTCTTCCGGTGCCCATGGGGCAAATTCCTTGTCCGTCTGGGGATCGTAAGGGCCTGGTTTCACTTCAAAGAGCAGACTTTTTTTCACAGGTAAAAGGGTATGCCAGCATCCCGGCGAAATATCAACGACACTCACCTCTTTTCCATCCATCAGTACTGCATCGATTATACTCCCCTGATCATCAAACACAAATACCCACACCCTCCCTCTCAAGAGCACAAAGGTTTCTGTTTTTGGCGGTAAAACATGCCTGTGTGGTCTCACATACGAAAAAGAAAACATACAGTTAAGAAATCGTTGAACACTATCCGGTAGCCGGTGAAGATTAAAGTTTTTTCGTTTCCTTTGAGAAGAAGCCGCTTCTTTTTCAAGGGAAACGGCTTCCCGTTTGCCAAAGGTTTTGATAAACCCTGAAAACATAGTTACTGTGCCACCGAAATATAAATATCCACCCGTCGATTGTACGCTCTTCCCTCAGGGGTAGCATTACTCTCAATAGGATCGTACTCTCCCCGTCCAGAAGCCTTCATGATAGAGGGTTCTACTCCAAAATCAGACAAAAAACGGACGACCGCACTCGCCCGAGCCGTGGAGAGTTCCCAATTGGTGGGATATATCTTGGCCATTTCTGATGCCCGTGGAATCTGCGAATTATCCGTGTGACCAATAACGTCAATCTTGTAATTATCCTTGATGTTTTTGAGCATCAGAGCAATTTTTCTTAAGGTCTCTTTTCCTTCATCAAAATCAATCTCCGCACTCCCCGGTCTAAAAAAGAGATCACTCGACAAAGAGATCTTGATGCCATTTTGTGTCTCGTCTATGCGCACCTTTCTGGACCGAAGCTCAGGTTTTAGCACCTCCATCATCTCTTTCATAGAAATGGACAGCTTTGTTCCCACCTCTCGAGAAGGAAGAGCCTCTACCGTGTGCCCTCCCTCGGCAAGCCTCCCAGCAGAAAGCGTCTGTCCTCCCTCAAGAAAACCAATATTGCCTGTAAAAGCTGAAAGAATAAGCTGGAGATCGGATGTTTTCGCCTGGGGAGTCATATTCGCAATAAGAAACACAAAGAAGGTAAGGAGAAGGTTATTCATATCTCCAAAGGTCGTCATCCATGCCGGAGTACTATAGCCGGGAGTAGGACATTTTTTCGGTCTTCCCATGCGATTACTCCTTTACTTCCTGTTTGGTACGCTTATCCGCCGGCACAAAAGAATTGAGACGTTCGCGAAGAATGGTAGGGTTATCTCCTGCTTGAATAGAGAGAACCCCTTCTACCACGATCTCTTTGAGTAGAACCTCGTACTGATTATAAAGATCGAGACGAGATGCCCAGGGAAGAAAAAGAAAGTTTGCCATAATAGCACCGTACAACGTCGTAATCAACGCTGTGGACATGTTTTGTCCAATTGATGCCACGTCTGTCATGTTTTTGAGCATCGCAATAAGACCCTGGAGTGTCCCAACCATACCAAAAGCAGGAGCAAAGTATCCCCAATCATCAAGCATTTTTTTCCCCTGAGCATGTCTTTTTTCCATCTGATCAAGCTCGTTAAACATGATATTTTTTACAATTTCTGGGTCTGTTCCATCCACCACAAGCTGGATAGCTTTTTTCAAAAAAGGATCGGGAATCTCGGCTACATCATCTTCGAGAGAAAGCACACCCTCTCTTCGTGCTTTTTCGGCAAAGGTTACCAGAGTCTCTACCGTTGCAGCCGGATCTATCGATACCTTTTTGGTTGTTAGACCAACAATTTTTGGAAGAAGTTTGAAGCGCTCCATGGGAGTAGCAATCAAAAGAGCACCAAGTGATCCAAACACTGTGGTAAAGAGAGACATCAAGTCCCAGTAAATTAAGAGATTTCCTCCTGAACCAAGGAAGAAAGAGAAGATAAGAAATCCTCCTCCCCCCGCAAGTCCTATCAGCCATGCTAATTCCATACTCAAGCCTCCTTTGAAAGCCGGACACCCTCCGCTACCATCGACGAAAGAAACCGGCGAAACGCGGCATGTATTTCCTCCGGTTTCTCACGTACGACATAGCGATCTCCGTTCATCATTGTAATCACCGTATCCGGACAAGCCTCTATGGTCTCCACCTGAAAGTAGTTGATAAGAATCTCCGTGTTATTGAGTCGTGTTACCCTAACCATAGATGCCTAGTATTACCTCTTTAACGTAAGGATTTCTCGAAGCATATCATCAGAGGTTGTAACAACACGAGAATTTGCCTGGAAACCTCTCTCAGTAACAATCATATCGGTAAAGGTCTCAGAGAGATCCACGTTACTCATTTCAAGGGCACCAGCATAGATCTTTCCACGTCCCACTGTCCCGGGGGCTCCCACATTGGGCATACCCGAGTTGTTAGATTCAGAGTAGAGACTCTCTCCTTCTTTGGTTAAACCAGAAGGGTTCACAAAAGCTGCCAGAGCCACCTGTCCCAGGATACGGCGTTCCCCGTTGGTGTATGCGCCGGTAATGGTACCAGAATCATCAATTTTGAAACTCTCAAGGTATCCCATCTCATAACCATCCTGGAAATACGCATACGTGGTTGTTGGAGCACTAAACTGCGTGATGGAGTCTTTGACACTCCCTGCTACCCCGAGATGGAGATTCACCTGTTTCTGTTCTCCATTGGGAAGCGTAAAACTCAAAATCGCCTCGAGATCATTCTCCGTGTCTGAAGCTGGGTTGGCACCGGCTGCCTCTGTAATAGAGAGTAAAGTTCCCTTGTTATCAAAGTTAACAATAAGCTCGTTATTCGTATCTACCTTTACCCCACCAACATTGAGAGTGAGATTGGTTACCGCATCCTCTGGAGTTTGGGGTTCAAGCGTTGCAGTCATCCGCCACTGATTGAGACCTTCCTTGCGAAAATTGAGGATAAGTCGGCGCTTTGTTCCATAATCATCAAAGATATCAATAGCTGTAGAATGGGTATTTTTGATTCTCTCCGTTTCTGTAGCATTGGGACCAAGGACAGGCGTATCAAAATTCAAATTACTCTTGAAGTTCACAACCGTAGTAGCTCGGGCTTCCAGTTTTTCCATGAGAGGGATACGGATATCCTCAAGGGGAGCAGAATGGTTAATGTAACGTTCACCGTTTGCAAGCGTTATAGCGTTCCATCCCTGAACTTTGAGGCCATTCGGGTTAACAAAATACCCATCTCTATCAATCAAAAAGTTTCCCGCGCGGGTATAAAACGTTCTCTCCCCCTGATTGAGAATGAAAAAGCCTTCACCAGTGATGGCGAGGTCTGTATTTTTCCCTGTAGTCTGGATGCTTCCCTGGGTCATCAGGGTATCGATGCTTGCAATAGTCATACCCAGACCAACCTGTTTTGGGTTCATACCCCCGCGTTCATCGGTAGGCTTCGCCGCACCGGTGAGTGTCTGGGAAAGAATATCCTGAAAGGTTACACGACCCTTTTTAAAACCGGTGGTATTGACATTCGCCACATTGTTACCGATCACATCCATTCTCGTCTGGTGATTCTGAAGACCAGAAACCGCCGAATACAATGATCTCATCATAAGCCTACTCCTTATGTTTTTTCTTTTTATTCCCTGGGTGCGGTAATCTCACTCACCTGTTCTAAAGACACTTCCTCACCACTTACGTTGAGGAAGGTTTGACCGTTTTTCACCCGTATACTCTCAACTATTCCCCGAGCCATCACCCCTTCAGCCCTTTCATAGATCACCTCTTTGTTCACCAGTCCAAGAGTACGGGTAAACGCCAGCTCTTTACTAAACGTCTGCATGGTATTGATCATCTCATTGAGCTGTTTGAGAGAGGTGAGTTGTGTCATCTGATTGATAAATTCCTTATCCTCGAGAGGCTTGGTGGGATCCTGGTTGCGAAGCTGGGTAATAAGCAGCTTCATAAAATCAGCCTCCGAAAGGGTATGCTTGCTTCCCTGATTCAATTCCCTTATCTGGGCATTGAAACCATCAACCTTGTAATTGAGTTCCTGAAGCTCGGCAGGACTCATCTGCGTGTTTATCATCATAGAAACCTCCTCTTATACCACATAGTTTATACGGTTATCTTTCCAGAGAGAAGATCTCTCCTCAGAAACCATTCCAATCACCTCAGAACCCTCATGAGAAGGTCCGGCTTTCGACACAAAGGATGGAGATTCTTCTTCTCCTCTGCCGGATTGTCCAAGACTCACATCAAGACTCCCCACCTGAACACCAACCTGCTGGAGTTGTCGCTGAAGCTCCCCCAGATTCTGGTCAAAAAGCGCCTTAGCTTCTGGAGTCGAGACCACAATCTTTCCCCTCATCTGTCCATCTTCAAGAACAATCTTCATCTCCATACGCCCAAGATCCGGAGGAGTAAGCTGAAGCCTCATCTCACTCTGTCCATCCCGGAGAGTGATCAATGCCTTGCCTGCCACCTGTTGAAGCATCTGTTCCACAGAGACACGAGGAAGCGAAGGCAGTGCCGGGGCAAGTTTTATTCCATTGTCCTGAAATGACTTCTGTATTTGGGGTGAAACCATCTCTTTACCATCTATCTGGTTTTTACCCTCTATCTGTTTTATAAGAGTCTCTATCCGGGAGGAAAACTCTTTTTGGACGGTTTCCTTTCGAGAGAAAGTTGTGGTGGGAGAAAGTGTCTCCGATCTCTGCGTGCGTTTATCAACCACTCGAAAAGGAGAAGAGAGATTGTCTTGAGCATTATCCACAAGGGGTTTAGATTCTTCTCTGCGGGAAAGTGAAACATCAAAAGAGGAAACCTGAGAAGATTCACCCTGAGAAGGTAACGAGAGAAAAACCTGATTTGCCGTTTCAAGTCCTTGCAGCCACGAAAAAAGCTCCTTCAAAAAATCCTGTTTCGAAAGCATCCCCTTTTCCCATTGGGAAACGAGTTCTTTCAGAGCAGAAAGAACAGAAGTGGCCCCGGCTTTCTTTTCCTGGGGTATATTTACTGTGCCCTGTGTGAGAAAAGCCATGAGCTCTTCCAGAAGCCGGGCAATATTTTCGTCGGTTTGCATCTCAGGATGCTCTATCAAAGTGGCCACATCTTCTTGAATTTTTTTGAGTTTTTCCTCAGGTAACAAAGAATCTACGGAGGATTTTTTCTGTCTCGTGTCATCATGAATAACCTTCTGAAGCGTCTTTTCAAAGTCTGTTTTTTTCTCAGAAGACAAAGAAACACGGCTACTTTCAGTTGTTTTTTGGGATAGGGACATTTTTTCCTGTGACAAGGTTTCCTGCAGTTTGGGAAAGACTACCATATTCATTGGGGACACTCCTTCTGTGTCGTCTCTATTGTTTTCGGTTTTTTTGGAAAAATTTTAAGGTTAAAGGAGACTTTTTTAAGAAAAAACTTCAGCCCCGCCAACGAGACTGGACGGGGCTGAAGTTTTGGTGGATCCTTCGGGAGAAAAAACTACCTTTTTCTATGAAGAGAGAGCTGAGAGGCGATATCTGATAACCATCGATTGGTAAAGGACTTTTGAAGCATCTGGACAAGATCAAGCGCCTCATCATACTTTTCCTCGTTGGCAAGACAGAGGGCGTGTGCTATGCCAACAAAGAGTCTATCGTAGTTTTCAATTTGCCGAAGAATGGTATATTTTTGGGGATGCGTATTCTGGACAACCTTTTGAAGGCCTTCATCCTTCCGAAGAGACGCAACAAGAAACGACTCTATCCTTTGCTCTTGAAAAACCCATGCTTCATCCCGCCATTTTTCTGGAACCTCATACGAAAGAGCAAGGGCTTCAATAAAATCTTTAGCAAAAAATGCCCTGTGCACACGCAAAAGATACCTGGTTTTCTCTGGAAGGGTTGCCTGAGAAAGGAAAAGATCAATATTCTCAATACGGGTATCCCTCCCATAGCTTCGAGTTTCCGAAAACTGGAGCGGAGAAAAATCCCGCGTTGAGAGGGGGGTGTGTTTCTCCCAGAGTGGAGGCAGGGTACTCTCCCAGACAAGCATATCGGCAAGATGATGAAAAGAGAGATGGACTTTCACTAAATCGTTCGAAACACGAGAGCTTTGCCATAGCCTCTCCCATCCTTTCATGTGGGGAGAAAATTCTTCTTTCCCTCCCATCATAACGAGATACTCATTACAAAAAAAGAGCTTCACATAGGGAAAGACATACGAAAACGTACGAAGAATAACCTTGAGATCCAAAGATGAAAGGTTGTGAAGTGGGAGCCACTGAGCCATGATTCCACCTGGAGAGAGACGGTCTCTTCCCATTTCATAGAATTCTTTTGTATACAAAACCCACGAATCCCCCGACGAAGGGTGTGTGGCATCAGCGATGATAAGATGATACTTACCCCGACTCTGAAGAAGGTAGGTATACCCATCATGAATGATGATACGATCCCGGTGTTTCTCTATCACGTTGTGGTTATAGTTGGTAAAAAACACCCCTGCTTCCAGCACATCAGGGCATATTTCCACATTCGTGGCCTGAACCCCTGGCACCTCCATCACACTTCCAAAGGTGATCCCTCCCCCCAGAGCAATAACCAGAATATTGGTGGCCGACGGAACAAAAACAAAAGGCATGTACCCCAAAAAATGAAATACTCTCAGAGAATGATAATCTGTAGGCACCTCTCCCACCCCATTGATCTTGAGATGGAGGATACCACCTGCATGGCGGGTCACACTTACGGTCCCGTGAGCTCCTTCCCGATAGTACAGAAGCTCGCTACTCACAAACTCTCTGGCAGCCATTCTGCCTATTCTATCCTGGTAAGGAAGGAATCCCAGCAACAAGACTGCCACTCCTGCCACAAAAACAGATGCCCTCTTTGACACAAGAAATAACCACACCACACCAATTCCCAGACTTATCCAGGCAAGGAGTCGAAGACTTCCTGAGACTCCCAACCAATCCACCCATACAAAAGCCACCACCAGGATACCAAGAACACTTCCGAGGGTATTGACACCGGCAGCAAGGGCAGTATCCCCTGCCACATCCTCTCTGTTTTCCCGGTGAAAAGCATCCAGAAAAGCAGGATACAAAACCCCAAAAAGCAGGACAGGAAAACCGATAAGCAAAACAGGAGCAAAAAACCGTAGCACAAAAAGACTTCCAAGCGCCCCTGTTTTTAAAGGAAAAAGGAGAGCATTCACCCCCAGCGAGAGGATGGGAAAACCAGCATGCCAGAGGGCAATCCCCAGTTGAAAAATCCCTATCCAGAGTCCCAGTCGAGACATCAAAACCCCTCTCCATCGGTGATAAAGAAGCGAACCAAGGGCAAGCCCACCAATATACACAGCTGTGATAATCCCATAACAATAGATGGTATTCCCCGTAAAGTAGAGAAGTTGACGGTTATAAATCAATTGATACCCCAACGACGTAAACCCCGAAATCCCAAACAAAACAAGCACCCACCATCCCCTTTTATACCGAAAAGCCCTGGGAGCAAGGGAGATTTTCTCCTCTCGCTGAGGGAGAAAAAGAACCAGCGCACCAAAAACCCCTACACCGATCGCTACCGCAATCAAAAGAGAAAACCTCGCCCCAGCCACAGGAAGCAAGAGAAAATCCGTCACAAGCACAGCAATCGAACTTGCCAGCGTATTCCAGCCATACACAAGAGAGAGTGACTCCTCCCCCAGCGCACCCCCAAGAAGAGGAAGCCCCATTCCCCAGCCAATCGAGGGCAAAAAAACCGTAATAAACGCGGTAATCCATACGATCTCACGGGGAAAACCCCGCATCACATCAAACCAGGGAAGATACAGAAGAGCAAGAGCACACACACCTATCTGAACCCACACCAGAAAAGTAAGGGGCCGACGAAGCCTCTGCGAAAACCACATCACCAAAAAGCTTCCTACCCCATAGCCTGCCATCCATCCCCCAACCACCAGCGAAACCCCATAGAGAGTATTCCCCGTAAGAAGGGCAAGTTGTCTCTGCCACAGCGCCTGAAGTACAAGAGAAATCCCCCCCATCACGATAGCCAGCACCAATCCTGCCGTATAAAGACGGCTCTTCTCCTTTCCCATACCATGCTCCAAAATAGTTTCCCATATTATAGTGAAAAAGAGGCTTTCTTTCAAACAGGAGAAACTCCCTCTTCATGGAAAAGAAAACCCTTTGCCATTTTACCATAAACACCATCATGTTCTGTTTTCAAACAACCATCTTTTCCAGCAAAATACAAAAAACCACCGTACCCCTTTTTCATTTTGAAAAATCTTTATTTATGTTTTCTTCTCATTTGCCGATAAAACAATAAGAAACTTTTTGCCTGCAGGAGTACCAATGAAAAGATTTTTTCTTTTTTGTTTTTTGGGTTATGCTGTTCTCCTCTGGGCTCAAACCCCAAGACAGGATCAACTTGCCTATACCCTGTACAATCAGGGAAATGACGCCTATATCCGCAAAGACTTCGAGCTTGCAAAAAACTACTACCTTCAGGTAATAAACGGTTATAACCAATCCCGTTATATGCCTTATGCCCTTTTTATGTACACCTATGTTGAAACAGATTATCCCAAAATTTTAGATGCCCTTTCCTATCTCGTACAGAGGTATCCGGACTTTCCCTACTGGACCAACGCTGTAGAAAAACTGGGAGACATGTACTACATCATGGAAAACCACGCAGCAGCCATTGAGACGTATAGCCAGATCGCCTCTGATGAAGCTCTCTATAAACTTGGTATGCTTTACCTTGCCAACGGATTTCAGGATGAATCCATCAAGACCATCCAGCGTCTTCTCATCCAGACAACCAATCGAGAACTCCTCTATCGCGCTCTGCTCATCCTGGTTAAAGCCCTTATAACCAAGCAAGAATTTGCGGCTTGTTATCCCCATCTCCAGAGACTTGTTTCCCTTCGGCCTTATGCCTATGACAATGGCTTACGAGCTCTCTATTACGCCGCGATGTACTATACCCAGGGAAAAGATGACGAATCCCAATCGTATGCTCTCTACCTTTTTGGTCTTCTCCGGCAAATGTTTCCTCTCTCAGCTGAGGCCACCATTGCCAGCCAATATATTGTCCAACTTCAGTCACAAGGAAAAATCCCTCGAGAGGTAAGCTGGGTAAGTGTCTATTATACCTCTCCTTCACGGGTAACTATCCCAGATCCCGTGAGAGAACTTCCCCTTCCTCTTGCCAAGGAAAATGCCGCCACCAATACCCTTGAATCACAGATTGACAAACAAGCACAGGTAGTACGTCGAGAGATCCAGGAGTACGTAGTACGTATCGGCCAGTACAAAGACCTCAGTGTGGCAAACATCATTGTCAATGATATCGTCAAATCCGGTATTCAGGAAGCACTCGGGGTATACTACAGAGATGACACCTATGTGGTAGAAATCCGCGGCTTTCCCTCAGAGGAAAAGGCTCGGAGCATCGCAGAGAAGATCATCGCGCTAGGTTACACTGATACCGTAGTAGTCGAGATAGCAAGGGTTGTACGTTACAATCCTCCCGTGCAGTAATATCAATCATTCCCCTCTTTCGGATTCTTTTCTTTTTGTTTTTCTGAAACTTAAAAAGTTGACTTTTTTTGAAAATACGTGTATTATGTAGTGGAAAGAGTAAAGCATAGGAGGTGGGTATGAAAGCTCTCTTGTATGCCTATAACACCGAGTACGCCAAGGAGTTAGCCATACGATTAATCCCATTCGGGATGGAAACTTTTCCGTTTTCAAGTGAACATGATATCCAAGCAGAAGAAAATAACGAAGAATCACCCTTTCAAGTCATTTTTACCGAGAAAACAGAAAAAGAGTTTCTTGAAAATCTCAAAAAAAAATATCAAAACCAACCTCTCATCATTTTAACTTCAAAGGATTTGCCTCCCAGCGAAATGCGGAATCTCATCCCTCTGGGGATATCCACTATTATGAAGATCAAAAACCAACCAGAGGCAATGGTAGAAGAAATTGTCCAGTTTATGACAGCCCACAATATACGTTCCAAGGACAAACGTCTCCATATCCGTGTACAACCAAAACCCCATGAAACAGCAACTGCCTCCGTGTATCTCAAAAAAATGGCACGTTTTGTCAAGGGAAAAATTCTTGATATCAGTGCGGGTGGATTTGCTCTTGCCGCAGAAGATTCTCTCGAGATAAGCCTCCTCGCTCCTGGTGAACTCTATGATAACGTTATTCTCAGCCTTAACGGCAAAGAAATCAAAACAGTAGCAAGAATGATTGTACGAAGAGACGTGATCGCCGGTTTCAAGTTCGAAAATGTTGAACCCAACGAGATGTACAAGATAGCCACCTATATCTATAACCATCTCGAAGAGAACTATCAACGAAAACTCAAATCAATGATGAGTGAAAGTGAATAGACCTACAACAAGTTTTTTATTCCAGAGAAAGCTCTTTGGAAATAAGCGTCATCCAGTCTTTCGCCTCTTGGGCGCGAAGATGAGACGGATAGCGCATAAGAAAATCCTGGTAGGTTGAAAGCGCATCGTGTTTTTGGTTGATCTCATAGAGAATGTTCGCCTTTTCAAGAAGAATATCCGGATCTTTTGAAAGATTGCGATTAGACAGTCCCTGTGAAGAAAGAGCAAGCGCCTTATCATACTTTTTCATCTGATGAAGGAGGCGAACTGATTGAAGAAATGCCTCTTCGGCTTCGTTTGAATCAACAAATCGAAACAGTTTTGCATAATACTCGAGGGCAACACCAGGACTCTCGCTCGCAATACGCTGTGCATAATAGAATGTTTGCCTGAGAAACGCCAGTTTCACCCCTTCTTTTCTTGGACTTGCAGGATAAAAGGCAAAAAAATTCTCATACTCCTGAATAACTGCCGGGTAATTAGCAAGAGCAAGATACGCTCGTGCCCGACCAATGATGGCAAGCTCTCCCTGTGCCTCCTGGAGATAACGGAGAGCCGTCTTTGGTTCATCTTTATAGAGGTATTGATACGCTATGCCGATAACAAGTTCTGAAACATCCTGAGGATGTCTCAGATATACCTGTTCCATCCAGCCCAAAAGAGCGGGATCAAACACCTCGCTATCCTTGAGAATGTATCCCACAAGAGAAGCAAAAACCCTCTCATACTCAGCGGGGATTCCCTCAGCAATCGCCTGACGACACCACTGAAGGGCCTCCTGCAACCTCCGCTGTTTGTACAAAGTGGCACTCACCAGATGAAGAATCGGAAAACGATACCCTCCCTCCGGATAAGAAGAAAGATAGCTTGTCGCCTTCTCAAAGACACGATCATACTGTTGCAGATCATAGGCTGTCTGAATCTCCCGAAAAAGGTTCACCTCCACCTCTTGAGGATAACGTGCCTCGTGAGTGATATCCATCACATTGGTTTGCATCTCAAAAAAGCTTGCATTCTCTTCCTGCCCGGAGGATACCTCAACAAGAGCTTCAACCTCTCCTGATGAACTCTTTGAAACAGAACGAGAAAAAAGCGAAGAGATGGGGGATAACCCCACCCCTTCGCTCGACAAAAATCTAAAATACCCTTCTGACCAGAGAAAAAAAGCAACAATCACCGCAAAGATGCTAATCGAGAGAGCAAAGGTAGCAATCCATTTTCTCTCCATGCGTTAACGTCGTCCACCCCACAGCCCGAGATAGAGGTTGCCTCCTACCATGAGACTCCGGTTAGCATCCATCAAATCCAGCCCCACAAAATCCAGAGAAAAGAAATCTGTCAGAATAAAACGAAGTCCCGCATTGAGAATACCCCTGTGATCATTCGCATAAGAAGCCCCTACACCATACTTATACGGAAAATTCGAGAAGTCCGCAACAATATACAACTGAGGGATAAGAAAATTCCGCTGAAAACCAATCGCAAAATTGATATTCCAGGCATTATTGAAGGTATATCCTACCAAAAAAGTCGCACCACTACTTCCAATGCCACTGGCTTTAAATCCCTCCTGCCAGGCAAAGTAAAGAGAGAAAAAGTTCCCGGTATTATCCAGGCCTATCTCACCCATAGCCCCAATAGCTCCCTGTTTGGTAAACTGAAACTTTCCATTTAACAACAGAGGACTGGTTGGCTGGGTACTTATGTCTATGCCTGCTCCAAGCTCAAGCTGAGAGAGAGGGCTAAAATTTGCCGCAACCGTCAAGGGAAGCTGCGGCGTATACTTCACCGAGAGTCCCAGACGACCAGAATAGGCAGCATCAACACTCGGCACAATAATATACCCATCAGCACCCGAATACGTAGGTGCACCAAACCCCAACGTTACCAGCATCCCAAAAAACACACCAACCACTATTCTTTTCATAAAACCTCCTTTGAAAGAATTTACCTGAGTTCTTTTCACAATATATATAATTTTCAACCTTTCGACAAGCCTTTTTTCTACACCACCTGAACTATGGGCAAACGATTCCGAAAACGTTTATCATGTTTTTGAAGAACCTCAAAAATCTTTCGTTTCACAAAATACAATCCCCCCAGGTACCGTACGAGCACCCCATCATAGGTGATTTTTGTACGATCAGACACATAATAGACGGTACCAACAAGTTCTACTTTTGTCCAATCACAGGTAAGCAGTTCAGGAAGCTTGGTGAGGATACTGGCGCTAATGGTGTTGTTCTTTACCGCATCAACATACATCTTCGCGAGAGCCGACGGATCCATACCAACTCCTTTTTTAATATTTTATGGGGTATTGCTTGAACAATTTTTGGTCCCTTGTAACAAGGGGGGATCCGTACCTGTACTTCATGTTTCCCACAGAGGAGAAGCAAATCCATACAGAGATCGGGAACCCAAATTTTTGGATATCGGACCCAAAAATTCTTTCGTCTCGCAATACCCCACAATCTTTTTATCTCAAAAAACTAAAAAACAACAACCACTCTATGGGTTTGACCAGCGCCGCATAAAAAGAAGCCCCCAGTATAGTAGAAATATCAAATATCTTGAAATACTTGAGATACAGCAAAGCAAACCCTATCACAAGCCATGCCCTGACAACACCAATCAAGGCTCCCAAAAATACATTCAAAAGATCTAGTTGTGTTTTCTTTTCTGGCAGACGGAGAGAAGCACTCAATACCAGGAAGAAAATCACCGAAAGCACCAGCCCAAGAATATGACGGATCATACTATCCCTGGATATAAGAGAAACCAGAAAAACAATAATACCTGCCAACACCAGAGGCAACACCAAACGCAAAAGCCTGTAAAAAGCTCGATGAAAACCGTTTCTCGTATCGTAGTAGATAAAAGCCCCAAGAATAATCACCAGGATAACGAGCGTAACAATATACATAGTGCTCATAACAAAACCTCCTTTTTTTCTTTTGTTATTGTAGCGAAAAAAAGAAAAAATGTCAATATCGCACTCTCCCCCACCACATGCTCTTTGAGAATTCAAAAAACTCCCACATTGCCAAAATATGGTTTGGCCAAATTGCCCAAAAGAAAAACAAAAAACACCTCATCTCTCTATTACAGGGAAAACCCAAAAATACAGCTCTTCTTTTATTTTCTTCTTTCCAGACACAGATCCCTTTGAAAGGGAAAAAGGTGCCCCCCTAAAACATCAATCTCGCAATTTATTGGCAACACAACAAACACATCTTCCCAATGTTGGAAATACTCTCCCTAAAAACCTTGAATATATTTTCCCATTAAAAGAAATATTGATCGCATCGGTTTCCATCTTAACGATTCGAAACCCATTTTCAATCAAAAAACTTCTCAAATCTTTAAAAGTAAAGTATCGAATATGTCCCGCTCCTCCAGAGAGTTTATACTCAAGAACAGGATTTATCCCCAAAAGCAGCATAATCCTTCTTCCGAGAGAAGCCACATTGGGAGTAGTGATAACGAGAAGCCCATCCTCTTTCAAAATCCTTTTTATTTCCCTTATAAAATGTTCGGTATCATAGATATGTTCAATCACCTCAGTAGCAACCACTATATCAAAAAAACCATCAGGAAAAGGCAATGTCTCCCACAGGTTACATTTCACCGTATTCATCCCTTTCTCCTTTGCAAGGGCTAAACTTTTTTCTGAAATATCACACCCATACAGCGTAAGGTTTTTTAGAGGAGAAAGAAACGTCGCAAGATGTCCTGGCCCACACCCCACATCAAGGAGTTTTACTTCTACATCTCTCTTGTTTTTTTCCACATACTCTTTTATATGTTTATAAATAAGGTGATACCTCAAATAATTATTACTGGAATGAATATCCATAGAATGATCATCATCGTATCTCTCTGAATTAAATTCTTCAAGAATTTGTTTTTTCATGTTTTTGCCTCCCATAAAATTTACCTGAAATCATGTCTTTTCGCTGGTTACCATTTCTCAGGCAACCCACGGTTTTTCTTTTCACTCATTATTTTCAAAAATTATTTCTCATTTTCCTTTTATTATAAGGTTTTTTTGTTTTTTGATCAATATTTCGTCTTTTTTATAAACAATATGCTTTACAAAACCCTTCTTCTTATAACTCGATAACCACCAGATCCCCCGGAGAAAAAGGAGCATTGCTTCATTTCACCCTCTCAAAGAGAGGAGCAAAACCTTGAAATCCATCAGAAAATATATTAAGGAAGAGGGTGAGAGACAATCCTGTTAGCCCGTTGCGTCAAATAAAAAAGTACTCGAAATTCGAATCATTGCCTCATAAAAAAAAGTACTCAAAAATTCCATACAGTTTCCTCCAAATTTTTGTTTTTTACATTCTTTTTTGAAGGCTGAAAAAGTTTCTCTCTTGAGCCAAGCCTTGTTAATTTTGTGAAACAAATCGAGAGCCTTATAAAGCCTTGTTAGGCGTTCCTTTTGTGCCTCACTTACATAAGAGCTTTCTAAAAGCCGTTGGTAGGGAGTTTTAATATCATCATGCTTCTTTTGCACCTTGCTTCCGATTCTCTTTTTCTCTGTCATTTTCATAACCGGTTGAAAAAAGTTGGCATAAAGCCTGAGATACGCATAGAGTCGGTTCAAGTAGTAGACTTCTTCCTCGGTATCGTAGCGGAAGTATCCAACATTCTGGCGGACTATGGAATAGTTTTTCTGCTCAACGTAGCAGTTATCATTGGAACGGGAGCTTCTCCCCCTTGTAAATTTTATCTGGTGCTTCTCACACCAATCGCGTAGAGGATGATTAATAAATTCAGCACCGGTATCAGAATCAATTCCCCGTAAATCAAAAGGAAGTCTTCTTTGGACTTTTTCTATGGCTTCTCTTACCCATTTTGAAGCCTTGTTTTTGATTGCCACAAGTTCTGTCCAACCGCTCCAAACATCCACCATATTTAATGTTTGAGCAAAATCTCCCCGGCTATTTCCTCCCTCATGGGCAACCAGATCAATCTCCATAAAACCAGGGCAATTTTCATCCCACTCTGCCCACGTGCGTATAGCTATTTGTTGCTTTAACAACGTTCCAGGTTTTGTGCCTTTTCGTCCTTTTATCTCAAGCTTTTTACGCTCATGTTTCAAAAGTCGGTCAATACTTGAAGCACTTATATGGCGCAAGTTTTCTATAGCCTGTGGAGAACCGTGGAGATGTCCGTTTGCTAAGAGATTATCTAAAACTTCATTGAGAATCGGCTTTAAACGTTTGCCACACATGTAGTTTTCAATTTCCCAGACCTTTTTTAGAAGTTTTAGTTCCTCTTCGCCGAATTTTTTCTTTCTGCCAGGTCTTTTGCCCTTCTTGGCTATGTCGGCTTTAAGGTAATTTTTCTTGCCTACATAGATGGTTTTTCCGTGCTGCCTCAAGAGCCTGGCGGCATAGTTTCGGTTTTTTAAACCTGTTATCCTCACAAAGTAATCCAGTATCTCCATTTTTTCCTTTTTGCTGGCTTTTTGATATTGTTTTGCCGTTTCCCTGTAAATAGGTCTCCTTTCAAACATCGCCACCCCAATTCCGGTTGGCGAGCTTGTCGAGCCACGGTTGGCGAGCCTGTCGAGCCATGAACTGGATTATTTTACACAAATTTAAAGTACTTTTTTATTTTGAAGCAACGTTCCCTTTTCGAGTACTTTTATTATGAAGCAATTCGGTTAGTTGATTTTTTTCCTTTTTCTCTCTATAATATTACAATATATAGAAGTTATATAAATGGGGATAGCAGTGGAGTTAATAGAGACAAAACAGAGGTTGTATCAGCTCCTCAGCGAAGGGAAGCTTGATGATGTCCAGCAACAAGCTCTCGAAATTATGACTGCATATCCTCAAGATAAAGAGCTAGAAGAAATCCTGGCCACAGTCCATTTTTGGAAACATAGAGAGGAGTATTTTTTTCTCCAGGATGATACAGAAGGAGGTGAAGAGCTTTTTCAAGAGTGGTGGAAGTACGAATCCTTCCGAAAGGAAAACGGCCACACCAACCTCAAAGTATACCAATCCATAAAGTATTTTGTGTTCTCGCGTCTCATGGAGATACTTATCGAGGTATACAGGCTCTCCCCCTTTCCCCGGAAGGATATCCTCCTTACACTGGGAGAGGTTTTTTCCACCCTGGGCATGACAGACAGGGCTATTGAAACCCTTGAATATGCCCTGAGTCTGGACAGAAACGATGAGGATGTCATGATCTACATTCTCCTGGGAAACGCTTATGCGGATGCTGGAGAGGAGGAATTGGCCTCGGTAATGTATAACGACGCTTTTTACATCAATCCGGCCATGATAGAGTTGGAGAAGATAACCTACCCACCCATTCAAAAGCTTGCGCAACTCATCAAAACTCACGGCGTCAAAAAAGAGCTGCTGGCCGAGTGGATTCCAGTGTACGCTTTTGCCCATGGAACGCTAAAAAACAAACGTGAAATGTCCATGAGATTTCTCCAGGGGTTACGTCAGAGAATTACCGTTCTGGAGCAGACGATTAAATACGACAAAAAGGCTATAGATGTCCTGGTTCCGCGACTGATTAACGCCTACTTGTGGCTCCTGGACTATCACCTGTGTCAAACCCAGGCAAAAAATAATACCCAGGCAGTCGCGCGAAAGATTCTGGATATTATAGACAAGGGTATTTTTCTTGAAAGTGTACGAAAACATCTTCTGGAAAAGCTGGAACCTGCCCTAAACCAGATAGAAAAATATATAACGAGGTAGCAAAGTGGCAATAGTTGTTGTTGGTTCACTGGCATACGATAGTATAGAAACTCCCGCTGGGAAAAAAGAACGCATCCTTGGTGGATCGGTAACCCATTTTTCCAATGCAGCAAGCTTTCTCTCCAAACCCTACATTGTTGGAGTGGTTGGACAGGACTTTCGAGAAGAAAGCTGGGATTTTTTACGTCAAAAAACGCGCTCCCACCAGGGTGTTCTGATTCGTCCGGGGAAAACCTTTTTTTGGTCCGGATCTTACGAAAAAGACCTCAACGAAGCCAAAACAAAAACCACCGAACTCGGGGTTTTTGCCGACTTTCAACCGTATATACCACCCAAATATCCAAAACATGGTTTTCTCTTTCTCGCCAACATAGATCCCCTCATCCAAAAACAGGTTGTCGTTGAATTTCCCAAAATGCGGTGGCGTTTTCTGGACACTATGAATTTCTGGATCACCCATAAAGCCAGGGAACTCGATGATGTTCTCAACTACGTCAATGGCCTTTTCCTCAACGAAGGAGAAGCCATGCTTCTTTCAGGCAAGGAAAACCCCCTGGAAGCCATGGAAACAATCTATCGACCACATTTTGAACTCTTGATTATGAAAAGAGGTTCCCTGGGTGTCATCATCCGCGGGAAAAATTTTCGGGTGGTTCTGCCTGCTTACCCAACAACGCACGTCGTTGATCCAACAGGGGCAGGAGACAGTTTCGCTGGAGCTTTCTGTAGCTATCTAGACAGCCATCACATACAAAAACTTACACCATCCGTGGTAAAAAAAGCCGCTTCCTACGCTGCCGCGGTTGCCTCTTTCTGCGTTGAAGATTTTGGTGTTGAAGGTATAGCCAAACACACCTGGAAAGAGATACGCCAGCGATGGCTGGAATACCGACAAATGGTGTTTTTATAAGAGAATAATGAGGAGGAAATCCCATGACAGAAACCCAGAAGAGAGAGGATATTCTCAGAAACCTGAGAGAAAGAATTAAACAAGAACAGTGGACGCAGACCGCTATAAACGAGTACTCTGTTAAAATGTTTGTTGAACTGGATAACATCATCCATATTGCTGTGGAAGAAGGCTTCCAGAACGAACTCAAAGAGCTCTGCAACGAGGCTCTCGCCAGCAAGCAAGAGAGTGTTATCGCAACCTACATCCTTGGCATGTTGCCCTTTGAAGAAAACTCGATTGGCAACAACCTGATACCCGATCTCATTCGACGTTTCCTCGAAAACAAAAAATACAAAATAGCTGAGTACCTGAGCGAAAAGCTCCTTACCTATCGGGAGGATCAGGAGGCTCTGAGAGCACTCGAAACCATCTATGAAAACCAGAACAACCAGGAAGAGCTTCTCAACATCCGCCGTCGTCTCGTACTTGTCGACGCCAAAAACGCCTCCACCGCAAAATATCTTGGGGAGTACTATGAGGCTCAGGGCGACAAGGATCAGGCAGCCTTTTACTATCGGCTCGCTTTTGAACGTTACATCAAGCTCAAAACCATACGCTCCCTCGAAGAATTGTGGTCTAAAATGGTAAAACTTTTCCACGACGATACCAACCTTATCCTGCTTCTTGCAAGAAAAATGCGAGAACTTCAAGGAGATGCCAGGGTGGCTGAAACGGTCTATCATGACTATGTTCACACCTTAATGAAAGCGGGCAAATATCAGGAAGCGCTCAACATTCTGAAGATTATCATCGAATGGAAACCCGAGGATAAAACACTCCGCAAAGCACTCGAGGACTGTTATCGTGCTCTCTATCAGGATCATTCCCAGCTAGAGAAGTACCTCAAACTCTCCAACATTGGGCAGACATGGAAGCCCTATCGTGATGCCATCCGCATCTTTGAAAGCCATATTGCTTTTGATGTAGGAAAATATGTTCAACACAAAAACTGGGGATTTGGACAGGTCAAATCCATCGAAGATGAAAACGTAATCATTGATTTTGAAACCAAACCAGGCCATAAAATGTCTCTTGATATTGCCCTTCGAGCCCTTACCGTTCTCGACGACAACCACATTCTTCTCTGGAAAAAGAAACGTCCGGAAGAACTCACAAAACTTCTCCAAGAGGATCCAACGCAGGTGGTAGAAATCATTTTAAAAAGCATGGGTGGTACCGCTTCCGCAACCCAGATCAAAGAATGGCTTGTTCCTGACATTCTTTCAGAGTCAAACTGGAGCAAGTGGTGGCTGGTCACACGAAAACGTATCGAGAGCAGCAATACGATTGTACCCAGTCTCACCAAGAAAAACTTTTTTGAACTTCGTACATCTGAAGTCTCTGTCCTTGACGAACTGATAAGCAAGTTCAAAAAATCCGGCACCATGGAAAATAAAATCAAATACATTATGGATTACAAACTCCGGGGAGGAAATCTCTCAGATGGAGCAGCCACCGCCATGAGTGCTTACTTTGAAGACATTCTCAAATCAAATACTGAAGCTCCAGAGCGAAAACTCACAGCCTTTTTGGTGTTGCGTTTCGTACACGGTTCAAACATCTCTTATGACGATCTTGACAACAGTCTCCTCTACAACATCAAAAATCTCCCCGAATTCTACACCAACCTCGATATCGAACTCAAGAAAGAGCTTCTTGCATTGGTACGAAACAAGATCAAAGAATGGCCTTCAAAGTATGTGGATCTCATTACCAAGACACCCATGAACCGTCTTGATAACCTCATGCTTGAAGAGCTGATTGCCAGCGAAAACTTCAGTGCCATTCAGGAAATCATGGAAATAGCCTTTTCAAACTATATCGAAAAACCAGAGCTTTTCCTGTGGTTTAGTCAACGGCTCATGGAAGAAAAAGAACTCTTGAAACGATTTGGTATCAAGGAAAATGATGTGATGTTCCGACTTCTCGACATCTACGACCATCTTGGACAGGAAATCGATGACAAGGTTAACGTCGCTCAGAACAAACGGCTCCTCTCAACAATTGAGAGCATCCTTTTTGACAAAAAACTGCTCGATACCGTTATGGATCATATGGAACCTTCGATAGCCCTTTCTCTGTATACTCAGCTTGAAAACTCCGGTTACTTCCCCGATGCCCAGAAAACAAAGTATAGAGAGGAACTCCTCCAGAAGTATCCTGATCTTAAGAATAAAGAAATTCAGGAAAAAACCAAACAGGTGTCTAAAATTCGTCCTCCTCTTCTTGTTACTCGCAAGAGTCTTGAAGCAAAACGCGCTGAGCTTAACCGTCTTGTAACGGTAGAAATTCCGGAAAATAGCCGCGCTATTGGAGATGCCATGGAAAAAGGAGACCTCCGGGAAAATGCTGAGTATAAAGCCGCCCTCGAAAAACAGGATCAGCTCAAGGCCGCTGTCGCACGGCTTGAAGCGGAACTTGCCAAAGCCAAAGTGATAGAAAAGTCTCGGGTAGACACCTCTATCGTCGATGTAGGTACCAAGGTTACCCTCAAAACCAATACAGGAGAAAAGGTAACCTACCAGATTCTCGGACAGTGGGATGTGGATTTTGAAAAGCAGATTATCTCCTATCTCTCTCCTCTTGGTGCTGCCCTCCTTGATAAACAAAAAGGAGATGTGGTAGAGTTTGAGTTTGGCGGAGAAAAGAAGGTATACACCATAGAAGCAATTGAAATGGCCGATTTCGAAGATTAACCCAGGAGGGAAACGATGGAGACCAGGAAAACAACCTCTCTCTCAACAAAAAAAGACCTTTTTGCAAGACTCTACCCCGATGGTTACAGACCTTACAGGTTTCGTTGGTTTGATTATGTCCTGGCGCTCCTCGTGTTTCTCACGGCTTTCACCGGTTATATAAAAACCTTAACACCATCTATTGGTGCCGGAGATAGCGGAGAACTCACAACCACCCTCTACAACATGGGAGCCAGTCATGCACCAGGTTTCCCTCTGTATGGTATCCTCGGAAAGCTTTTTACTTACCTGGCAGTCGGTGACATTGGCTATCGTGTAAATATCTACACAGCAACAACCGCAGCCGGAGCAGTGCTTTTCCTCTTTCTTACCCTGTTAAAACTTCTCGGGTTAAACCGAACAAGAGAAGATATTGCCTCTCAAAAACCCAAAGCCATTCTCAGTGTCCATATCCCTGCTCTGGCGGCTTCACTTGCCTTTGCTTTTGCTTCTGATCACTGGCAACAGGCAGTAGGGGGTGAAGTATACTCTCTCAATGTGTTTCTTGTCTCGATGATGATCTTTGTGATGGTTTGGTGGTATGAAGAACTCATCGCCAATCACAATCGTCAGGAGATGGATTTTGCGTATCGTAAATCCCTTCTTCTCGCGTATGTGATGGGACTCTCCCTCACAGATCACCAGCTCCCCCTCTGGTACATTGTAGCATTTTTCGTTGTCATGTTTCCTTTGACTTTCTTCGCTCTTTTTGCAAACAAGGTCAAGGACACAGAGCACTTCTCTGCCTCTGAAACCTTTGATATATGGTGGATAGTGATTGCGGCACCTTTTCTTGCTCTCTTTGTTATGCAGTTTAGCGGTCGACTCGGGCTCTTAGTTCTCCTTTTTGGAATGCTGGCAGGATATTCCTTCTTTGCCTTACTTTTGTCACACCTCAAGGAGGAATATCGCAAAGATTTTATGATACGACTTCCCCATGTCCTCACCATGGGAGGACTTGCTATTCTCAGTGTAGCTATTTTTCTCAATAAAGCTTATCTGGCACGATTGATCTATCCTCAGGATGTTGGCTGGATTCTTTTCTCTATCTTCCTTGTTCCCACCTATCTCATGGTATATACTCTTGTGGTAAAACTTCTTCATCTCAAATCAAACTGGGTCGATCGTGTCTTTGAAATTATGGGATTTGGGTCTCTTCTGTTTATTTTTGCCATGACTATCTACCTCTACATGATGGTTCGTGCCAATGCCCTTGCCGATCTCCCTGATCCGAAACCCCTGAGTTGGGGAGATACAAGAAGTCTTGAGGTTCTCTTTAACCAGATGCTCCGAAAACAGTACGGGGGAAGAGCGGCAAGTGGTGGTATCAACTATTTTTGGGGACAGCTTGCCTGGGTGGGAAAATTCATCGTGGATCAATATGGAATTATCAACGTTCTCATCGGTATTGGTGGATTTGTGGTAATGCTCTTCCGTGAAAAGATATGGGCGACCTATCTTTTGTGGGCCATGACTCTCCTTGCAGTTTCTTTGATCAAGTTTGTCAATCCCGAAGTTGATGCCTGGACTCAGAGCTTTCAGGTAGTGATGCACATTCAAAACTTCTGGGTATACGCGATCTTTCTTGCTTATGGATATCAGGCATTGATAGATGCTGCATCGGGATCCTGGTCATTAAAATCCGTCAATGAGGACGCTTGATATGGATTGGTACCATATCCTCCGGCGCGGTTATCATGCTTTACCAGAGAGTGGATTGAAACGTTTTCTTGTGGGAGTGGTGTACAAAACACTGCATCGTGCTTTCATTTCCTCCTACCATTATAACAAAAAGGAAAAACTCTGGGAAATTGTAACCAGCGACGGTATAAGACTCTTGTCTCGTAAAGATTTTGATCCCGCACCTTTAAGTGATCGTGAAATTTCTAGTCTTTCCCCAGGGCAAAACGTTCTTGATCTGGGTGGAAACATAGGCATGGTAGCCATCTACATGGCAAAAAAAGTGGGCCCCGACGGTCACATATGGGTTTATGAACCAGATCGAAAAAATCAACAGCTTCTCAAAGAGCATATCGCAATTAATGAAATCACCAATATCACGGTCGTTCCCTATGGAGTGTGGAATCAAAGCGGCACCCTCACTTTTTACGAGGGAGGCACCTACACCTCTTCGTTTGTAAAAACTAACTACATTGATGAAAAACCATCACACTATCAGGCGGTCTCTATTCCTGTGGTTACTCTGGATGAAGAAATGGAACGTTTCGGGTGGAAAAAACTTGACTTCATTAAGATGGATATTGAAGGAAGCGAAGTAGCCGCCCTTCAGGGAGCAAAAAACCTCCTCTCCAAACTTTCCCCCTCTCTTCTGATTGAAACACATTCCGCAGAAGGGAAAACAACCGCCGAAGAAGTCAAAAGATTTCTTCTTGATCTTGGCTATACATTGGAAGAGAAAGCCAGGGAAACCTATCCGACTATCATCGCATATAAATCTTTCTCAAGGAGGCAACCATGAACTGGATCAAGATGCTTGCCATAGGTATCCAGATTTTTATAGGTTTTTTAGTGGCATTCTGGTTTGTGCGTATCATGAAGCGACGTTTCCTGGGAGGGCTATGGGGTGCAACTGTAGTGGGCATCATTGGAAGCGTTCTCGGAGGATTTTTCCTCAATGACATCTTTGTCTGGATGGTCAACAATATCACAACCGTAAACTATGTAGCAACGTTTTCGGGAGCCATTTTCCTTATCTGGGTATTTGCCAGGATGACCCACGAAGGTCGAGAAATGTAAGTCGAAAAGGAGGAATCTATGAACGAACTCGACGAAGTAAAAGTTGGCACCATAGGAAAAAAAGTGCCGTTCACGGTAACAGAAGACATGCCGATTACCAAAGCCGCGGACAAAATGCTCCGTGAAAAGGTTCATTCCCTCATCGTTATCGATCAGAAAGGAAAACCTGTTGGTATCCTGGATAGCTGGGATATCATGAAAGTAACCTTTATGGGAGAAGGTGGCAAGGATCTCCCTGTAAGTAAGGTTCTTGACAAAAAGAAGTTTTTCTTTGTTTATGAGGAGGTTTCTCTTCGTGATGCTTTGAACCTCATGCTGGACAAGGGAATAAGAGCTCTACCAATTCTCGATGAGAACGACAAACTCATAGGTAAAATCTCTCTCACCGATATTGCCATCTTTGTTCGGGAGAAGCTTTAAAATAAGGAGAAAACCATGGCGCGTTACCTGGTTACCTCAGCTCTACCCTATGCCAATGGACCCATTCACCTTGGGCATCTCGCCGGGGCTTACCTGCCTGCTGATATCTATGTGCGTTATCTAAAACTCAACGGTGATGATGTTGTCTACGTGTGTGGAACTGATGAACATGGAGTGCCTATCACTCTCCGTGCAGAACAGGAAGGAGTTTCACCAGCAGATATTGTAGCCCGTTATCATAAAAATATAAAAGAAAGTTTTGCCGGTATGCGTATAGACTTTGACAACTTCTCCGGTACCAGTCGGCCCCATCATTATCGCCTTTCACAACAGTTCTTCCTTGATCTTTACCACAACGGCTACATCAAAAAACATACAGAGAAACAGTTCTACGACGAAGAAAAAAAGCGATTTCTCGCCGATCGTTACATCGAGGGCACCTGCCCCCACTGTGGGTATGAAAGAGCCCGAGGTGACCAGTGTGATAAATGTGGTAAACTCCTCAACCCTGATCAACTTATCAATCCCCGAAGTGTTCTTTCCAACACTACGCCGGTCCAAAAAGAAACCGAACACTGGTATCTGGATCTCGCTGCCTTTAGTGAACGGCTGGAAAAGTGGATCTCCTCCAAAACCAACTGGAAAGATAATGTGCGAAACTTTGTCCTCGGATGGATCCAAAAAGAAGGTCTCCGTGAACGAGCCATCACACGAGATCTTGACTGGGGTGTGCCTGTTCCCCTGGAAGAAGCTAAGGACAAGGTTCTGTATGTGTGGTTTGATGCCCCTATAGGGTACATCTCCTCCACCATTGAATGGGCGGAACGTATCGGCAAACCCGAAGAATGGAAAAAATACTGGCTTTCTCCTGACACAAGGTTGGTTCACTTCATCGGAAAAGACAATATCCCGTTTCACGCCATTATCTGGCCTGCAATGATCATGGGGCAAAACACCCCCTATGTCCTACCATATGATATCCCTGCCAACGAATACCTCACCCTTGAGGGAGATAAGTTTTCAACATCCATGAACTGGGCTGTGTGGGTGGATGAGTATCTGGAAAATTTTCCCCCTGATCCTTTGCGGTACTACCTTGCTGCCAATGCACCGGAAAACAAGGATGCAGACTTCGCGTGGAAGGCTTTTCAAGAAAGAAACAACGAAGAGCTCGCCAACATCCTGGGGAACTTTATCAACCGCACCCTTACCTTTGTGAAAAACTATGCCGGAAACGAAATTTCCGCTGTTACCTGGAACAAAGAAGACGAAATCTTCTGGCAAGAAGTAAAAGAAAAAACCATATCCTATGCCAATCTCCTCTCGCGTTTTCAGGTCAGAGAAGCCACCAAAACCATGATGGATATAGCCCGCCTTGGAAACCGTTACTATGATGAACAAAAACCCTGGGTATTACGAAAAGAAAACCCAAAGCGGCTTTCTCAGGTTCTTTCGGTCTGCGTTCACCTCTGTCGCCTCTTATCAGTGGTAATGTACCCTATCATGCCAGATTCAGCCAAAAAACTCTGGAACATGCTCGGGGAATCACGAGACATCCTTCAGGAACGCTGGGAAACATTGGCAGATTACCGGATACCTGCACGTAAGCTTGGGGAACCTGAAATTCTTTTTGTAAAATATGATGACGCTCTTATCCAGAAACAAATAGACAGACTCATCCAAAAATCCAAAAAAGCCAAGGAGAAAATTATGGACGAGCAGAACGAACAGACATTGGTAACCATCGATGATTTTAAAAAGTTTGATCTCCGGGTAGCTGAGATTGTTGAGGTTATAGACATGCCAAAGTCTAACAAACTCTATAAACTCAAAGTCCGGGTAGGCGATCAGGAAAAACAGATCCTCGCCGGTATCAAGCAACACTATACCCCAGAACAGCTGCAAGGCAAAAAGATCATCATCATTAATAACCTGCAACCAGCAAAACTTATGGGCGAAGTCTCTGAAGGTATGCTTCTTGCCGCAAGTGATGAGGGAAAGACCAAAGTGATTTTTCTCACCCCTGAAAAAGACATAGAAAGTGGTGCCAAAATAAGCTAAAGTAGCTATTACCAAAAGGAGTTACATATGAAAGTTCTCGTCGTAAACTGTGGCAGTTCGTCACTAAAGTACCAGTTTATTGAGACCCGGGACTCCCTGGTACTCGCCAAGGGTCTCGTAGAGAGAATCGGGCTCGGTGAAGTAGAATATTCTTTTACACATGGAAACCTTCCCAAAACCAAAATCACCATCCAGGCAAAAAATCACACTGAAGCCCTCAAAGAAGTCCTGAATAAGCTCACAAGCAAAGAGTATGGAGTACTGGAGTCTCTTGATGAAATTGAGGCCATTGGTCACCGTGTCGTCCATGGTGGTGAATCATTCTATCATTCTGCCCTTATTACCGACGAGGTGCTCAAGGCTATCGAGGTGAACTGTGAACTTGCCCCTCTTCATAATCCCCCAAACCTTCAAGGAATTCTTGCCTGCGAAGAGGTTCTCCCCTCCAAAAAACAGGTGGCCGTCTTTGATACTGCTTTTCATCAGACCATGCCAGAAGAAAGCTACATGTACGCTCTCCCTTATGAGTACTACCAAAAGTACAAGATCCGCCGTTATGGCTTCCATGGCACCTCCCATCGCTATGTAGCAATGAAAGCTGCCGAATTTTTGGGTAAACCCCTTGAGTCGTTAAATCTCATCACCTGCCATCTCGGTAACGGCTCAAGCATCACCGCCATCCGTGGTGGAAAATCTATCGACACCTCCATGGGCTTTACGCCTCTTGAAGGGGTAGTGATGGGAACACGTTCTGGATCACTCGATCCTGCTACTCTTCTCTACATTATGGAAAAAGAATCCCTTACTCCTAAACAAATGAGTGATCTTCTCAATAAAAAATCAGGGATTTTAGGACTTTCGGGCATTTCCAACGATATGCGAGAAATCAACGCCGCCGAACAGGGAAACGCAAGAGCTCAACTCACACTCAAAGTCCTTACCCACTCAATTCGTCGCTATATTGGTGCCTACATGGTAGAACTTGGTCGGGTGGATGCTATTATTTTCACAGCAGGTATCGGAGAAAACGATTACGTTGTCCGAGAACTCTGTATGGAAAACATGGAAAACTGGGGATTTGCCCTGGATAAAGAGAAAAACAAACAAACCAGAGGAACACTCACAGACATCAGTCTCCCCAACTCTTTATCGAGAATCCTGGTAGTCCCAACAAACGAAGAGTTGATGATAGCTCTTGAAACCCAATGGGTTATCGAAGGAAAAGAAAAATAAAAAGATTTTTTCTGAGGCACGGCGAAAAGCCGTGCCTTTTTTAATAAGGGTAAAGGACGCGTTAAGAATGTTCCATAAAAAACAACTCCAAAACTTTTTTCTCAAGGATTTTTTTCACTCTCAATGAAAAAGGTTTATCTTGATTCTGGATAAAATGAAAAGCATTTCCTCTACCCACAGCAAATTTTTATCAATTGTCCTTTTGAAAGAGAGCTTCTCTCTTTACAAAAATTTCACTGTCTCATTCCTTTTTCAAATCTAAGCTCAATTCTTTACAAATCCTTTCTCTCTCATTATAATATAAGCAGCTAGACCAAGGAGTACCTATGAAAATTATTATCCCCGTAGCGGGAGTGGGTAGTCGTTTACGACCACATACCCATGTTACCCCAAAATCCCTCATCCGTGTTGCCGGAAAACCTATCATTGATTACATCCTTTCTCAGTGTCTCACTCTCAACTTCTCAGATATTATCTTTATCATTGGTCATCTCGGAGATCAGATCAAAAGCTTCATCAAAAGCCATTACAATTTTTCCATGAAGTTTGTTCGCCAAACTGAGTTTAAGGGACTGGGACATGCTATCTACCAAGCAAGAAACCTCTTTGATCAGGACGAAGACGTGGTTATTCTGTTGGGGGATATTATTTTTAATGCGCATCTGTCTTCGATTGTTGGTACCAAAGATAATATGATTGGCGTTATGGAAGTTACCGATCCCAGAAGATTTGGGGTAGTGATGCAGGATGAAAACGGCTATGTCACGAACCTTATCGAAAAACCTGAAAATCCCCCATCAAACACGGTGATTGGTGGTGTCTACTACTTTAAAAGTGCCCATGCCCTCTTTGAGGCGATACGCTATCTCTTTGATCATGACATCACCACTAAAAACGAATATCAGCTCACCGATGCCATTAAACGTCTCATGTACACAGGAGAAAAGGTAAAAACTTTCTCCATCTCTGATTGGTACGATTGCGGTGAAAAGGAGGCTCTCCTTGAAACCAACGAGCACCTTCTCAAAAAGGTAAATCTTCAGGTACGAATTCCTGGATCGATTGTGATTCCACCTGTCTATATCCATGAAAGTGTGGAAATCACAAACTCCATCATAGGACCCAATGTTTCCATCTCCGAGGGATGCGTCATAAAAAACGCCATCATCTCTCATTCAATCATCGGTTCAGATGCCACCGTCGAGAATGCGATCCTGACCCGATCCCTCATTGGAGATAACGCCTATCTCTATGAAGCCCCCAGGGAAATGAACATTGGACCAGATTCCGAAATAGCTTCCTCGAGGTAACTATGGGCAACATCCGCCTTTACGCTATTATTTTTGGATTTATCTTTCTGTTTCGACTGCTTGCGCTGGGTCCATGGATAGGCTATCCCCTGTTTTCTCCTTTTCAAATAGCAACCTATCAGTATCTTCTGGGAGAGAGGTTTGTTTCCCCACAAGACGAAGACACAATCCATCAGCTTGCTGTGTCTGTCATAGGCTACCGCTGGCTTCTCTGGGGGATGGAGATAATGGTTGATGGTATCTCGTGGCTTGGCATGATCGGCCTCGTTCTCAAAAGAGAGTTTTTTAGTAGGATATTCTGGAGATTCTGGATATTTCTCTGCATTTTCTGGCAAATTTTTATAAGTCTCTGGCTGGGCTTGGATTTCCAGGGAATTATCGTGTGGCTTCTTATTTCTGCTACAGGACCGTTTTTACTTTTTATATATGGTTGGAAACGTCAATGGCTTCAAAGGAGGGTAGAATGAATCAACCCGTGATGACCATAGCCGGATCCGATCCCTCTGGTGGCGCTGGCATCCAGGCGGATCTCAAGACGTTTACCACCCTTGGAGTGTATGGGGCTGCTGTGATCACAGCACTCACAGCCCAAAACACCCAGGGAGTTTTTGGAAGTATTGTGGTGGATCCAGCTTTTATCGCCCTCCAAATTCAGCGTGTACTTGAGGATATTCCTATCCGATTCATCAAAACAGGCATGCTCGCCAATGCAGAGGTTATCACAACCGTTGCAGACAACCTGCCTCAGGACACCTTTCTCGTCTGCGATCCTGTGATGTATGCAAAATCTGGCTATCCCCTTCTTGAAAAAGAGGCTATTACCACCTTAAAAGAAGAACTTATATCGCGGGCACGTGTTCTTACTCCTAACTATCCTGAGCTTGCAGAACTTCTTGGAGATGTGTTTATCCCCGAAAATGCAGAGGAAAGTGGAAAAAGACTTTTTCAAGCTTATCCGAATCTTCAGGCACTCGTAGTCAAGGGTGGACACCGCAGTCCTGTAGGAAATCAGGTAGAGGACATCCTTCTCTGGAGAGAGGGCACCACTATCCACACAAAAAAAGTGTATCATCCCTATATAAAAACCCAAAACACCCATGGAACGGGATGCACCCTCGCCTCAGCGATAACCGCCTACCTCGCACGACACGAAAACCTTGAAAATGCGCTTGTGAAAGCGATTGACTACGTGGCCTTTCTCATCCAAAAAACCCAGCAAGAAACCTATGGTAAGGGACATGGTCCCCTACCTCATCACCGATTTTCTGAAAAGGAGGCTCTATGACCCAGCTAGAATACGCCAAAAAAAATCTCATTACGCCAGAGATGGTCGAAATAGCCCGTGTGGAGGAACTTTCTCCCGAAGAGATAAAAGAACTTGTAGCTAAAGGAGAGGTGGTTATCCTTAAAAACACAAAAAGAGATACTATCCCCACCGCCGTCGGCACAAAAATGCGCACCAAAATCAACGCCAATATCGGAAGTTCTCCGGAAAAAATGGATCTGAAATGGGAACTTGACAAGCTCGCCGTGTGTGAGAAGTACGGAGCAGACACCGTGATGGACTTAAGCCTTGGTGGTATTCTCAACGAAGTACGAAAAAAGATCCTTGCCTCCACAAGACTTCCTGTAGGAACCGTTCCCATTTATCAAGTTGGGTTTGAACTTGCCCGTAATGCAAAACACCTGGAAGAAATGACCATCGATCATTTCCTCTCTGTCCTTCGCCAACAGGGAGAGGAGGGAGTGGATTTTGTTACCATTCATGCTGGCATCACCCAAAAAACCTGGCAATACATCAAAGAAAAAAAACGAATTCTCGATGTTGTAAGCCGGGGTGGTTCGATGCTTTGTGCCTGGATGGAAAAAAATCAGCGGGAAAACCTCCTCTATGAGCATTTTGATGCCATCCTCGAGGTAGCTAAAGAATATGACATGACCATTAGTCTGGGAGATGGGATGCGCCCTGGTGCCACTGCCGATGCTAGCGACAGGGCCCAAATAGAAGAGCTTATCACCCTTGGAGAACTCGCCTCAAGAGCACGAGAAGCTGGTGTCCAGGTGATGATCGAGGGTCCAGGACATGTTCCCCTCGACCAGGTTGTTTCCAACATCCAGATGCAAAAAAGCCTCTGTAACCGTGCCCCTTTCTATATTCTGGGGCCTCTTGTCACGGATATCGCTGCAGGCTATGACCATATCGCAGCGGCGATAGGGGGTGCCGTAGCGGGGGCTGCTGGTGCAGATTTTCTCTGCTATGTCACACCTGCTGAACACCTTTCCCTCCCTGACCTTGATGACGTAAAACAAGGGATTATTGCCTCTCGAATTGCTGCGCATACAGCTGACATGGTAAAAAATCCTGCCCGTTTCCGAAAAATCGACGATGAAATGTCCCGGGCTCGCAAAGCTTTGGATTGGGAAAAAATGTTTTCTCTCTGTCTTGATCCTGAGCTCGCAAAACAACGTCGAAGTATATCGGGGGTTAAAGACATCTACTGTAGCATGTGTGGAGAGTTTTGTAGCGTCAAAACACTTCAGGAGCTCGGGTTATTGTAAGATGACATACGAACTCCTTTCTCCAGCTGGCAGCATCGAAAAGATGCGATTTGCTTTCACGTATGGGGCAGACGCTGTTTACGCAGGAGCAAAAGCCTTTTCCCTCCGTGAACAGGCAGCCAATTTTACCGTTGAAGAACTTGCCGAGGCTGTAAAGTATGCCCATAGTCTTGGAAAACGCCTCTACCTTACCACTAATATTTTTTTCCATAACCGTCATATAAAGCCCTTTCAGGATTTTATCAAAGAGATTGCGCCTCTTGGTGTAGATGGACTGATCGTTTCTGATCTCGGAATGATAGCCTGGTTAAGAGAAAAATATCCAGAAATTCCTATCCATGTGAGTACCCAGGCCAATACGACGAATGTAGAAAGCTGTCGCTTTTACGAAAAACTTGGGGTAACTCGCGTTATCCTGGCTCGAGAACTCTCTCTTGATGAGATTCGAGAGATTAGAGATGCCGTCACCATCGAACTCGAAAGCTTTGTCCATGGCGCTATGTGTGTAGCCTATTCAGGGCGATGCCTCCTCTCAAACTATTTTACCAATCCAAGCATCTATCGGGCTGGAGAAAAATTCTCGCCAGGAAAAACCATTCGTACACGAGACGCCAACCTGGGGGATTGTGCCCAGAGCTGTCGCTGGGAATACTACCTGGTAGAAAAAAGTCGACAAAACCAGATGATCCCCTTCGAAGAAACTGAACATGGCACAGCCATCCTTTCCTCAAAGGATCTCAACCTTGCTTCCCATCTTCACAAACTCATGAAAGCAGGTATTAACAGTTTCAAAATCGAAGGAAGAATGAAATCAATCTACTATGTAGCCAATGTTACTCGAGTCTATCGTCATGTGATCGATACCTTTTTGCAGGGCGGCACACCTTCCTTAGAGGTTCTTGCCGAACTTGAAAAAGTAAGCCACCGGGAATACACTACAGGCTTTTACTTCCCTCACAATGAGTCTCTTCAGGTTACCAATCCTCATTACCTCCGAGAGTATACCTTTCTCGCTTATGTAAAAGAAACACTGCCCGAAGGAAGTCTCTGCCAATCCATGAATCAGATCCGAAACACGATGATGATTGAGGCCATCCTTCCCCAAGTAAAGAATATCCTCCTTGAAAAGAAAACCTTCCTTCTCGATGGCAAAGAAACTCTGCTCATCCAACCCAACCAGGAATTCATTCTTTTGGGAGAAAAACTCCCTCCCTATGCTATTTTAAGAGAAGTACCTTCTTCATAGTCTTTCTAACAATATGTAAGAAAATCCTTTCCTTTGTGTGAAAAAAGAGAGGAGAAAATACGAGTTGAAACACAAGAGAAGAGAATACCCCAAACATAAGAGTAAGAGCAAGGGGTAACCACAGAGAACGAGCCTCTCCTGAAACCCAGAAAAGAGGAAGTAATCCTCCCACGGTGGTGATATTGATTGTCAGAAGGGAAAGTACTTTTCCTGGAACAATTTGATTGCCCCCTCTTTTTAAAATTTTCCCCCTCTCCCGGCTTAATCTCCCGGGAGAGGGAAATGATACCTAATCTTCGAGTTTAAACTTCCAGGCTGCGTTTACCACCTTGAGATCCTTTGCCTCGGGAATATCCCGATACAACATATCCAGATCCTCTTTCATCGTGTCAGTCGAAACGATGTCGTAGGTTATCCAGTAAGAATCATCCTTGGTATAACCACTTTGATGAAATCGGACATAGCCAAGATAGGTGATCGTATTCTCCTTCACCTCAAACTCGTAACCAACAGGGAAAGACCGAGCCCCGCTATCTCCCCCACTCACACCCCATTCATCGATAGCGTACGTCCCTGGTTTCACCCGATAGAAATAGTATCCCTTCGTCGATGAGGTTGCTCCAATTGAAAAAGGCTTTTCGCCGTTTTCCGAAAGCGGAACAATCTGGAGATTCATCATGAGATTAAACGAGGTGTTTTCCCTGATAAGCTCACGCGTCCCATAAAGATAGCCCCAGGGACCACCAGCCTCTTGTTTCAAAAAGGTCTCCCGTGTCAGGCTCTCCTTACACCCCATCGTCACCAACACAAACAACACCATACTTACCCATGCGATACATCTCTTCATCTTTTCCTCCATTTTTTATATATTTTATGGTCTTATCTCTTTTTGTGCCTCATCATCAATGCCCTGGATGACCCATTTCCAGTATCTCGTCCATCCCATCCTCTTCGTGAGAAATACCCTCCAGAAAGGTACCAGAAAAGTGCCTGAAATCGGTCGTTTTCTCCCACTGTTTCCCCCCCAGAGGCTTCACCATGAGTTCAGAAAACTCTGAAAGCTTCCATTCACCTATCTTCTTCGCTACGGCTCTATTCATCTTTACTCTGCCTGTTTTGGGGTCCCGTATCGTGAAATCCTCCCCACTGTAGTCGTTTCTTGTCTTGCGGTAGACGTAGATCCCACCATCCGTCATATCAAACTCAATGATATCCACATCATGGGTGATCCCCATCTTCTTGAGACTCCCGGCAAACCGACTGCTGGGATCATACCAAATAAAATGGGGCACGTAGGCAGGGATTCGGGCAAGAAAACGATCTTTGTACACCTCGAGAAAATTCTTCTTATCCTCTTCGAGAACAACTACATCGTATTTTTTACCCTGGTAAAAGAATTCTATCTCACTTATACACGTATCATCATATCGGGTTCCAGGATAGGTAGAGAGCACTTCAAAAAAGAGCCACTGAATCTTTACAGCTCTTCCCAACTTTATTTCTTGAGGTCCCCACTCATCTTTTAATGGAAACACTTCTTCCTTGATCACATATTCATCCTCATTTTCTCCCTCCTTTTCTACATAGAAAGCTCCTGTTATACCAATGTTTTTTACCCTGTTGTTAGCCAGGTACACATTTGTATTCTTTTGATACCCATTGTAAATCACTATAGTGTCAATAAAAAAGGGTTCTCTAAATACTATTCGAAAATAAGGAGGGACATCACTCGTTGTGTAGTTGGTGTTTACAGCTACACAGGTAGAGAGGTTTTTGTCTAACGCCAGATAAGGAAAATAGGGGGGTACCACCGCCTGCCAGGCATTCTCTCTATTCGTTCCATCTAGGCGTATCTGCCCATACGCTACCGTCATCCCCAAGATGAACCATACTATCACAAGAAACCGTTTCATATTCTTCCTCCTTTTATTGGGTTACTATGAAACTGCGCCCTTCTTTACCATACACATCTTGAGCAAATGCCCACTTATCCTCTGACTTTTTCCCGCCAAACAGCTCGGCGAATTCTTCAAAGTCGTCCCTGTAAATGGTCTGACAGCCGTGAGACCAGTTCCACTGGGATTTATCGGTCTTTGTTCCGCCTGCATGGATAAGAATATCCCACCCTCTCTGATCTCCCTGACTATTCTTTTTGTCCATCAGAACACCATTCTTATAACCAAGGTGGATAGAAAACTCCCTTAGTGTCCCCTCTCTATCTTCACCTGGTCTTTTGTGGGTTTCTGACTCATACACTCCCGGTTGTGCTGTCCTGAAGCCTGTTCTTTGTTTTTTCTTATTATTTGGGTCAGAAGGGTCGTACTTGGTAGGGTCTACATTTGCCCGTGTAAACTCAATAATCTTTCCATTTTTGATAACTGTAATCCTATCATTGTAAATATCCCCATTTGTCAGTTTCGTTCCTTTCCCCATGCCTTCCTCGTGAATAGTAACAAATGAAACTCCACGAGTCAATCCTTCAATAGTATAATTCTCTTTAAGACGCTCGTTCCATACCTTTTGAAAACCATTCTTGTCTACAAGGAAGTTCTCTCCACCCCAACGATCCAGTATCTCTTTCTTTTTGTTGTTAAGATCCTGGATCTGCTTTTGAATCTTGCTTTGGTTGCTGCTACCTCCCTTCGTGCCCGTTGATTGTGTATTTCCTTGTAGTTCTTTTAGTTGTTTCTCTATCTCTCCCAACTTTTCTTTATCTGCACTAAACCTTTCCTTCGCCAGGTTATAACCCTGGAGTTGGATGAAGTATTCATACTCTTTAGCAACATCCGTAAGTTTCCCATTCTTATCATAGAGACTCGTTTCGCTAATATTCCCACTCTCAGCAGCTCTCACCACCTTGTTGGTAAACATCTCTATAAACTCACGCGTCGAGGAAACTTCCTTAATAACCTCCTCCCCACCATACATCCCCATCGCTTTGTCTATTATTTTCTTCAGTTGCTTACTGGCAAACTCAGCAAGCTCTTTGCCAGAAAGTTTACTCCAGTCCTCCTTCTCTCCCAAAAATATTTGTCCCTGCTTTAACATCTGGTGGAGTTTACCTGCTTCGATAAGTTTAGCTACCTTCTTTTCTATTATCTTCTTTGGAGCAGACTCTACTGCCGTTACTGCCTCCGCCGTTTGCTCGGCATCCCTCTTCTGTATCCCTTGGGCTATCTGTCCCACTCTTCCCTGAAGGTAGGAATTACCTGCCTCTTCCATCGCCTCTCTTAATACCTCTTCATACTCTTCTCTCGCACCAGGCTTCCCTCGCTTGGCCTCGTAATAGACCCTGTCAAGCCTATTCTCAATCGCCATCTCCCACCCTACCTGAGCACTAAACTGGTCAAGGCTCCCCGAAAAGGAAGGATCTTCCTTCTTCGCCTCATTATAGAGCTCCACCGCCCTCTTCATTCTCTTCTCATATTCTTCCTGTTTTATTAACTTCTCCCCATACTCGCTTATCGGCTTCTTGCCACCATCCTTTTCCCACTGCTTGCGCGCCTTTTTCCATGCGTTGTTGTAGACTTCGCTATTCACATGTCGGGAACGACCACCTCCTCCTGAGGGGCGACTGTTTCCACCACCAAACATACTCGAAACAGCATTCGATACCTGCTGGGAAACAAACGCCGCCGCTGTGCTCGCCGCCTGAACTACATTACTAACAGCGCTTCCAATGGCATTCAAGGCGCTTCCAATCGCATTCATAATGCCCCCTAACGGGTTGTTTTGCCCTGAAGAATTCCCACCTGACGAGGACGACGAAGAGGATGAAGAACTGCTGCTACTTTGCGAACTCGAGGAACTGCTTGCCGCCGAAGAGGAAGAACCACCCTCCCCCTGGGAGTTTCTCCTCCCTTCACTGTCCTCCCCCTCCTGAAGCATCTCCAGAGCCTCCCGAAAATCCTCAGCCGCCAGCTCCGCCCGCCTCTGCTCAAGAGACCCAAGCATCTCGTTTATCTCCCGTATCTCTGCCTCAAGCTCGTTCTTCTCCCGCTCAGCCTCTTCTCTCTCCCCCTTTGCCCGCTCATAAGCCTGACGTGCACTCTCTTCCAGCTGTCTCGCTCTCTCAAGCTCCGCCTGCAGTGCCTCTTTCTCCTTTTCACTTAAAGTAGGATCGGTAAGCCTGAGCTCAAGGGCTTCGCGCTTGGCCCTCGCTTCCTCATACGCTTCAAGCCTCTGCCCCTCAATAAGAAGCTTCTGCTCATAGTCCTCTATCGCCTGACTAAGCCTCTTTTCTGCTTCCTCCCGGCGAGAAAGAAGCTCTCTCTCCTGCCGGCTGAGCTTCTCACATTCCTTTTTTCGACTCTGCTGACGCCCCTCCTTCTCCACGACAAGCACAAAACCTGCCAGCGGACTATAGGGACTCATAGGAAGTGGCTCCTTCCACGGAAACTTCTCAAAAGGAGACTCTTCCTTCTTCTCGGTTTCAATCTCTGCCTGAACACGGGTAAGAGTACGAGCTTTTTCCTCTCGAGTAAACATAGACTTCACCGCTTCAACAACATCCTGCACAGTAAGCCTCTTGCCCCTCGCAAGCCTCCTCACCTCAACAGGATCCTCATGCCCTTCAATCCGCTTGAGCTCGTTGTACCCTATCGCCTGAACAAGGGAACGCTTTGCTCCCATCTCTGCCTCCCACAGAGTCCTCGTCACACTCCCTCCCGAGCTCTGAAGGAACGACATCTGATGATACATACCTAAAACACTCTGGCCCGGCTCGACGAACGAGCCTCGCGGAGGAAGGGAACTGGAAAGATAACTATTACGATACCACTCGTAACCATAGAGAGGAGGAAGACACCCCAACACCACCATCCCACCGGTGAATACTGCCTTTCTCACACCCTTCTTCAAGGCTTCTTCATACTCTTTCCACTTCATAGATACCTCCCCATTTTTTATGTTGGAGCTTTGTTTTATAACTTTTTCGAATGTATTATACCACCAGTTGGAAATTTTTGTCAATAGGCCGAATTGCTTCATAATAAAAGTACTCGAAAAGGGAACGTTGCTTCAAAATAAAAAAGTACTTTAAATTTGTGTAAAATAATCCAGTTCAAAGAACTGGAGGTAAAAGGTGGAATTAGCGATGTTTGAAAGGAGACCTATTTACAGGGAAACGGCGAAATGATATGCTGAGCTTGTCGAAGCAGAGTATCAAAAAGCCAGCAAAAAGGAGAAAATGGAGATACTGGATTATTTTGTGAGGATAACAGGCCTAAAAAATCGAAACTATGCCGCCAGGCTCTTGAGGCAGCACGGAAAAACCATCTATGTAGGCAAGAAAAATTACCTTAAAGCCGACATAGCCAAGAAGGGCAAAAGACCTGGCAGAAAGAAAAAATTCGGCGAAGAGGAACTAAAACTTCTAAAAAAGGTCTGGGAAATTGAAAACTACATGTGTGGCAAACGTTTAAAAGCCAATTTTAAATGAAGTTTAGGATAATCTCTTAACAAACGGACATCTCAACGGTTCTCCACAGGCTATAGAAACTTGCGCCATATAAGTGCTTCAAGTATTGACCGACTTTTGAAGCATGAGCGTAAAAGCTTGAGATAAAAGGACGAAAAGGTACAAAGCCTGGAGCACTATTAAAAGCAACAAATAGCTATACGCACGTGGGCAGAGTGGGATGAAAATTGCCCTGGGTTCATGGAGATTGATCTGGTAGCCATGAGGAGAAATGGCCCGGGGAGATTTTGCTCAAACATTAAATATGGTGGATGTTTGGAGCGGTTGGACAGAACTTGTGGCAATCAAAAACAAAGCTTCAAAATGGGTAAGAGAAGCCATAGAAAAAGTCAAAGGAAGACTTCCTTTTGATTTACGGGGAATTGATTCTGATGCGGTGCTGAATTTATTAATCATCCTCTGCGTGATTGGTGTGAGAAGCACCAGATAAAATTACAAGGGGTAGAAGCTCCCGTTCCAATGATAACTGCTACGTTGAGCAGAAAAACTATTCCATAGTCCGCCAGAATGTTGGATACTTCCGCTACGATACCGAGGAAGAAGTCTACTACTTGAACCGACTCTATGCGTATCTCAGGCTTTATGCCAACTTTTTCAACCGTTATGAAAATGACAGAGAAAAAGAGAATCGGAAGCAAGGTGCAAAGAAGCATGATGATATTAAAACTCCCTACCAGCGGCTTTTAGAAAGCTCTTATGTAAGTGAGGCACAAAAGGAACGCCTAACAAGGCTTTATAAGGCTCTCGATTTGTTTCACCTAAGACAAAAAATTACAGCTTGCCAGAGAAAACTTTTCAGCCTTCAAAAGAAAAAGAATGTAAAAAACAAAAATTTGGAGGAAACTGTATGGAATTTTTGAGTACTTTTTTTTTATGAGGCAATGATTCGAATTTCGAGTACTTTTTTATTTGACGAAAGGGGTGGGCATTTGTCACAATTTTTGCTGTTTCCTTGTTGCAGTGTAAGAAGGGACGCTTGTTGCTATTACCTTATCGCAGTACAAAAAACTCCAGCTATTACCATATTGCAGTTAATGCGTGAAACCCGAAAGTTATTCCCTTGTTGCAGTGGAAAACAGCAATGCTCTTACCTTTTCACAGTCAAAACGAGAAAATTTATTCCCTTATCGCAGTTGGTCTTTCCCCGGTAGCTCTTTCTTTATTGCAGTTGAGAAGCAGGAAATTTTTTAGCTATTACCCTGTTGCAGTCGGAAGAGGGTATTGTTTAAGCTATTATCGTGTTGCAGTGGAAATATGGAAATTAAGTAGGCTCTTCCCTTGTTGCAGGAAAAAACTCTTGCCGTTACCTTATCACAGTGGGAAAAATTCCAGCTATTACTTTTTCACAGTGGTAAACCTCGCGATAATACTGCAAAAAGGGAAGAGCTTATGTCGAAAACTCCAGCTTAAACGTTTAGCCTTTATATCCCCTCTTACAATCTCACTTACTTTGAGATTTGCTCTTACCATGTTGCAGTAAAGAAAAAACTTTCTCTTACCCGACCTTAGGAAATCTCTTGTCCCACACACTGCAACAAGGTAAGAGCATTTTTCTCAACCCCCAAAATCTCCCCATCGATCTTACTTTTAAAATATATAAAACATCTTTTTTAACAACTATAACAAAAAATTTTCGATATATATAGTATGAAAAAATTTCTCTAAGGAGAAAACCATGGAAAAGGATTTTTTCACACTCTCAGAAAAAGAATCTTACCAGATTCTCGAAAAAGCCCTCTGGCCAGAGGGACCTATTTGCCCACGGTGTAAAGAGAAAGCGCATCTTCTCTCGTGCCGGCTCGTGTATCAGTGCCCCAAGTGTGGCAGACAATTTTCCTTAAAAAGCCAGTCCATCATGCGAAAAAGTCACCTTTCGCCAAAAATCTGGCTTTCTGCCATGTTTCTTGTCTGCCAGGATGGGGGGATAAATGCGGTGAAGCTTTCACAACTTCTTCACATTAGCTACAAGGCAAGCTGGCTTCTTCTTCAGAAGCTACGAAGCCTTATGCGGCTTACCACTCGCCATCACACGAAATCCCTCCGAAAGCTTGTCAAAACCTTTTTCTTTCTTTCTGGCATCAAACGCCGCCAAAGAAAAAACTTTTCCCCCATGCAGGTTTTAGAAATTGATGCAGATGATAATCCTTCTAAACTTCATATTCACCTTGTGGATGATGTGAATAGTGATTGGCTTTCAGACTTTTTTGGCAAGCTTTTCCGCCACACGCCCGTAGAAAAGAGAACGCCTTGGCTTTCCCACATTAACGATGGGTTGAAAAACCTTCTTGAAGACGTCTATCACTATGGTTGTCGAAAGCACATGCAGCGCTATCTTGATGAGTTTTGTTTTCGGTTTAATATCGAGGGGGTTTCTTCCAGGCTTGAAGAGCTTTTAATAAGGCTTGGCAAACGTCGCCAGCTTCTCCCGTGGAAAAAGCTTGTTGCTGAAGGGCTTATTCTTCCCATCTGGGCGTAGGTTCTGGTTTTTTCTTTCTCACAACGTTTCCTGAGTCTGTCAAATGGAAATTGAAGGTTTTTGTCTTACTTTTTTCTTTCTGGATTTTTTTCATTCTTTTGAAAGAAAAGGAGAGGAAAAACTCGAAAATTCATGGTGAAAACGTTTTTTTCGTGAGGTAAAAGATGAAAAAACTTCTGTTCTTCCCTTGTTGCAGTAAGGGACAAGGGGATTTGGGTGTTAGCTATTACTTTGTCGCAGGAAAAGAGAACTGCTCTTACTTTTTCGCAGCAGAAATGTGAAAGAAAAAACTGTGATAAGGTAAGAGCTTTTGTTTTTTAGATTCCTTTTTTGTAAAAGGTTTCATCCAGAGGGGAATTTTTTATGAAAGGGAAGAAATCGAGGCGTACTGCTCTTACCCTGTTTCAGTTCTTCGAGTGTTTGTGAAAGGTTTTTTTACTGCAACAAGGGAAGAGCAATTCCTAACCACCATCTCCCTTTCCCCTTTTCCCATTTCAAATATTCTCTCTCCTTGACATTTTTCTCATCCCTTCCTACAATACTTCTCGTTATGCCCCTTACCCTTTACGAAGCCTCAGCCGGTTCAGGAAAGACCTACACTATTGTCAAAGAATATCTTGCCGTTCTCTTTAACGCCTATGATCCCTCCCACCCCGAAAACCTTGAACGTTCTCTTCGCGCCACATTAGCTATAACCTTTACCAACAAAGCCGCCGCCGAGATGAAAGAACGAGTCCTCCACGCTCTCAAAAGACTTTCCGAAGGAGACCATACCCTTTACCCCGAGTTCTGGCAAAACTACCCCCATCTTAGCGAGATGGCTTATGCTATTCTTACCTTTCTCCTCCACCATTACCAATGGTTTACCATAACCACGATTGATAGTTTTATCCAAAAACTCTCCCGTAGCATCGCCTTTGAACTTGATATTCCTCTCGCTTTCCAAACCCTCTTAGACAAAAGCTCCCTTTTCAAAGACATTTTAAACGATATCCTCGAACAATTCGGACAGGACACCACCATCACCATGCTTCTTGAGGACTTCATTACTACCCAACTCTCTCATCAGTCCTCTTTATCTCTCGAGCTACAACTCCTGAACCAGGCAACCACCATTTATCAGGAAAAAAACTACAACCCTCTTCTTCCTGTATTAGAAGAGATAAACCAAACCCCTTTTTATCATGAAGTCAAAAAAAACTACCATGCGCTTCAAAACCAGATCCAACAAGAAGCCCGACAAATCCTCCAAAAAATGCAACAAGAAAATATAGAAAAAGAAAACATTCTTTACAAAGGGGCAGGCAATGTCTCTTTCATCGAAAAACTCGCAAAAGGAAACATAGAGGAAGTCAATCACGAAAGTTCCCGACTCTACACCTGGACCAATAAAAAGACCCCAAACCATCTCCTTAAAAAAATAGTCCCCTTTTTTGAAACCTATGTTGCCCCTTTTCTTAAAAAATACCACATCCATCCCGACAACGGCATCAATGACATGGTTCGTTACTATGCCTATAATGCCCTCATTGATCATCTTTTTTCTCTTACGCTCATGAATATTTTTCAAAAAGAACTTCAGAAAAAAATCCGCATCCATCAACTCATTCCCATCGAAGAGTTTACACGACGGCTCCATGACAAGATCTCCAAACAAAATGCCATTCCCTATCTCTACATGCGTCTTGGAGAAACCTATAGGTACTTCTTTATCGATGAATTTCAGGACACCTCCCGCCTCCAATGGGAAAACCTTCTCCCCCTCATTGAAGAAGCCCTCAGTCAAAATGGTCACACCTACCTTGTTGGGGACCCCAAACAATCCATCTATCGCTGGAGAAATGGCGATGTGCGCATCATGCTTCAGGATGTCCGCCGACAATTTCCCAACTTCACGCACACCTCTTTGGATACAAACTACCGAAGCTACAAAACGATTGTCGAATTTGTCAATACCTTTTTTTCTTCTCTTGTCACCTATATCAAAAATAAAACCTCATCCTCTTCCACCTCCTCAACCTCCCTCTTTCTCACCTCATACACCAATATTACTCAAAAATACAAAGACCAATCCGAAGGCATGGTTTCCCTTGATTTTGAGTTCGTTTCTTCTGAAAAAACTACCTTTCAATCCAACGAGCCCATAACATCTGATGAAGAATCTCCCATACCTATCATCGAAGAAGATGACATCGACATCGAAGAGGAAACGGAAACAGAGGAAGAAAAGCTCACCCAAGAGTGGTGTATTTATAAAATCAAAAAATGTCTCGAATCCGGGTACAGGTATCAAGACATTGCCATTCTTGTTAGAACCAACAAGCACGCTTCGTTTATTGCCGAGGGTCTTCTTAAAGAAAATATTCCCTTTATCTCGGGAGAAGCCCTCTTTGTTGCCAACTCTCCAGCTATTCAGCTCCTCATTGCCAGCATGAATCTTCTCCTCCGTCCTACAGAGAAACAACACCTCATCACCTTTCTTGAACTTACTGCGTTTCTTTTTGAGCAACCCCTTGAACAAACCTCTCTGGAAAACCTCTTTTCCTCTCTCTCCTCCTCCCTTGAAGATCTTCAAAATCAGCTAAACAGTGAACACCCCGTATTCCAGAAAGCTTATTCTCTTATCCACGATCGCCTTTTTCTTTTCACCCTTTCTCTGTATGACCTTACCGAAGAATTGATACGTCGTCTCCATCTTCATACTCTCCAATCCCAATACATCTTTCTTGCTAAATTCCTAGACACTATCCAGGAATTTTCTCTCCAGTCTCGAGGATCACTTGCTGACTTTCTCGAAGAGTGGGAAAAACTCGCCCAAAATCTTACCCTTGATCCCGATGAATCCGCGGATGCCGTGCGGATCCTTACCGTTCACAAGGCAAAGGGACTCGAGTTTCCGGTTGTACTCTTCCCCATCCTCCCACAGAAAAAACCTTCCAATGTTGATATAGTGGGAAATCTTCCCCTCAACACTTTACCGGAACTTTCTGAAAATGCCTCGCAATGGAAATGGCTTTACAAACACAAAAAAAATCTCTCGTATGTTCCTGAACTTAAGACTATTTACGAAGAGGAAAAAGATTTAAGTCTGCTTGATGAGATTAACATCCTCTATGTCGCCTTTACCAGACCCAAAGAGGTTTTCTGTGCGTACATTCCCCTCAGGATAATAAAAAACAAAAGCAAATTCCAGGACTTCTCCCAGGGATGGGAAACGTGTCTTCAACAAGATCTGGAAACCTTTCTGGAAAAAAATGCCCTCTCTGAGAAAATTGGACATCTCATCCTTTTTCTTCTCAGTCAACAAACAAAACCCACTTCTCTTCATGCCTATTCACTCTCCTATCAACAAGGATCATGGCCCCAGAAAACCCCATCATCCACCTCGAACAAAAATATTCACGCAAATATTATGCTTTTCCCCTCAACATCATGGCAAAAGAAACTCCGTGTTCGACAACACGAGGCCGAAATCCATCTTCTCTTTCACGAAACCCAGCGTATTCACCGTGAAGAAGGTATCATTCTTCATGAACTCCTCTCTCACGTATTTTCAGAGGAAGATATCCCTGAAATAGTAGAAAATTACGCCATTCATCTTCCAGGCAACCTCACTCCCGAAGCAAAATCCGACCTCATCAAGGTGCTTTCAGGTATATGGCATATCTTCTCCAGCCGAGGATGGACAGAAAACTATCGCATCTACAACGAGGAAACCCTCCTCACTCCCCAGGGACTTATAAGGCCAGATAAAATCTTTCTCAATAATGACAGATCCCACGCTGTCATTATTGACTATAAATCCGGACTTCAAACAGAAGAACAAAACGAACAAACCATTATCAAACGCTATTCTCCTCAACTAAACGCCTACTGCCGGGCGATTGCCTCCATGGGATACTCTCATGTAGAGGGCTACATCCTTTTTGTCACCAATCAAAAAATATTTCAGGTAGTTTCCCTATGAGTTATGAAAAGTTTCTCAAAAAAGTTGCCCACGAACTTATCTCTACATACAAAGAAGTGCTTCCCTCTTCTCTGATTGTTGTACCAAACAAAAGAGCCCGAACCTTTCTCTTTGAGTATATGCGGGAGAGTATCCAAATCCCTCTTGTAGCTCCCCGATGCTTCTCCTCTGAAGAGCTTGCCAAAAATCTTGCCGGTATGGAAAAAGAAGAAAACCTCCCCCTGCTTTTTGAACTTTACGAAGCCTACGAATCCACATACCGAAAAAAACAACTCGCCCCACTAGCCTTTGAAGATTTTTACTTCCTGGGACGAACCCTTCTTGCTGACTTTAACGAAATAGATCGCTATCTTGTTGACGTCTCTCAACTCTTTTCCCACCTCTGTAAACTTGAAGCCTACGAAAAAGGTGCTCCCACAATTGCCCCAGCCTTTTCCCGGTTATGGGAAAACCTCGCTGAAATTTACCAAACATTTCAAGATCGTTGCAAGAAAAATAAACGTGGATATCCCGGGCTTTTCTATCGCCTGGCTGCAGAAACACTTCCGCCAAACCCTCTGGTTAGAGATGGGCTTGTCTTTTGGGTAGGATTCCACGCCCTCTCTCCCGCAGAAGAAAAGATCTTTCTCAAAACCAGACAAGACGGTCAGGCAAAGGTCTTTCTTGATATCGACACCTATTTTACCGACAATCCTCTGCAGGAAGCAGGACATTTCTATCGAAACTTCTGGGAAAAACACCTGGGGCTTGAACTCGAATCCCAAAAAGAAAACCTGCTTTCTCATCATTCCCTTCGAGAGATAAAAATCTTTGCTACCACCAACGAAACCTCTATGGTAAAACTTCTCGGAGAAGAGTTGCACAAAAAAACTTCTCAAGAAGAGAATCCTTCCACGTTATCCCAAAAACCAGACACCCTAGCCATCATTCTCCCCAGAGAAGAACTTCTCTTTTCCGTCCTCAATGCCATTCCTCCCGAGATCAAAAGTGTCAATGTCACCATGGGCTTTCCTTTACGTGCTTCACAGATAGCCTCCTGGATAGAAAACCTGCTTTCTCTTCGAGAAAGTATCATCATCGACGAAACAACCAAAATCCCCACCATTTCAGGTAAAATACTCTCTGAAATACTTGATCACCAGTACACCCGTCTCCTCGTCTCAAACGAGATTATCAACACCATTATCAAAACCATCCGAGAGAAAAACCTGGCACGACTTTTTATACAAAGTCTTCCTTTTGAAAACTTTCCCTCATCCCTTGTGACCTGGATCACAGCCCCTTCCCTAACAGGGAAAGAAACCATCCTGACCCTCTTTGCAATTGTCAAAAACCTCCTGGATGCCTACAGAAAAAAACACCTTGCCCTTGATAGCGAGTTTATTTATACCGCCCTTCAATCTCTCGAAAACATCCGTCAACTCATCGAAGAAAAAAAATTCCAGCTTTCTTTTGAAGCAACAAGTCGTATTATTCGGGATGTTCTTCAGGAAGCCATCATCGCCTTCAGTGGTGAACCTCTTGAAGGATGGCAGATCATGGGATTTCTCGAAACTCAGGCCCTCGATTTTGACGAGGTTTACATTCTCTCCATGAACGAGGGAATTCTACCTGCCTCCGGGGCACGCATATCGTTTCTTCCCCCTGATATAAAAAAAGCCTATAATCTCCCCCTCCCCCACGAGAGTGAAAATGTCTATGCCTACCATTTTTACCGTCTCCTTAAACGAGCACGCAAAGTGTCTCTCTTTTACACCCGTGAAGCAGGTGAGAACCAGCAACAGGAGAAAAGCCGTTACATCGAACAGCTTCTTTTCGAATATTTATCCCCAAAAAACACCTGCCACGAAATAGCCTACGCCTACCCTTTTGTTCGCCCATCGTGGCCAAAACCCTCCTATGCCAAAACCTCTTCCGTCCTGGACAAACTTCGCTCCATGTCATATTCTCCCACCTCTCTTATCACGTATTTCAAGTGCTCTCTCTGGTTTTATTACAAATATCTTCTAGAAATTCCCGAAGCAGAAAATCTAGAAGAAGATCCAGATGCAAAAACGAAGGGAAATATCATTCATGAAGTCATGGAAAACATTTTCCATAAAGGAAAAATATTCTTTCCGCAGGATCTTGCTTCTCTCCTCCAGACAAATGAGATAGAATCATTTATCACGCAGGCTATAAAAAACCAGTTTACCGAACGCCCACTCAAGGGAAAAATTACCCTTCTTCAACACATCATCACTCAACAAACAAAAAAAATATTAGAAAAACACACAACTATCACCCCCTTTCAAATTCTGGAAACAGAATACAGCCTCGCATCTACTTGTACCCTCGACGATGGTACAACTATAAAACTCAAAGGAAGGATCGATCGTATCGACCAGAGAAACAATGCTATTTTCATCATGGACTATAAAACAGGGGAAGCGGGCTCCCTTTCCCTTCCTTCCAACGAACAAAGAGAATACGTTCTTTCGAGCCTCTTTCAAGAAAAGACCCGAAGTCAACTCTTCCAGCTCCTTTTTTATGGGTACCTTTTTACCCAAAACCCTGCCCCTCTTCTGCCTTCCCTCTCCCCGGAGAACCTTTTCTTCTCCATTTGTGCATTCAAACAAGGCGACTTCAAATACGTCGAGTCGAAATCCCCATCCGAAGGAAAACTCTCCTACGAAAAACTCCGAAAACCCTTTGAAAGAGGACTAAAAAAAGCCCTTCAGCTTATACTCTCAGAAGCACCCTTCCAGCAAACCCAGGATATTTCTACATGTGAAAAGTGCCCATTTCGGCATATCTGTGGAAGAGAAAAACTCTAATCCCCCTCCCACATCCTTGAAAGATTAACATGACAGTAACCGCCAGGATTTTTTGTAAGATAGTCCTGATGGTACTCCTCTGCAGGATAAAAATTTTTTGCTTTCTCCACCTGCGTAACAGGATGCTTTCCCTGATTTCTGAGTTTCTCGAGCGCCTTTTCAATCGCTGGCACATGCTTCTCATCGAGATAAAAAATAGCCGAACGATACTGCGTCCCCACATCATTTCCCTGTCTATTGAGACTTTCTGGATCGTGAATAAAGAAAAAATGCCCCAAAACCTTTTCAACAGGAAGAACCGTGGGATCAAACTTCACCAGAACACTCTCGGCATGTCCCGTTTCTCCTGTACACACGTCATCATACGTTGGCCACATCACATCTCCCCCCGAATAGCCCACCTTTGTACCCACCACCCCTTTGACGCGCTTAAAATACGCCTCTACTCCCCAGAAACACCCCGCCGCTAAAATAATCTGCTCAAACGGAAGTTTCACATGAGAAAAAAGAGAAAGATACTCCATATAGCCCTCAGCTACCATATCCTCAAGAGGAATAAAATGCAATGACGCTGAATTGATACAAAACCTCATCCCCGTTGGTTCAGGTCCATCATCAAACACATGCCCCAGATGTCCCTTGGTATGTTTTGTTCTCACTTCAACCCGATGCATTCCATAGGAAAAATCCTCCACATATTCGAGAAGTTCAGGATGAACAGGTTTTGAAAAACTCGGCCACCCGGTTCCTGAATCAAACTTATCCAACGAAGAAAACAAAACCTCCCCCGAAACAGGATCAACATAAATTCCAGGATGTTTATTATCCCAATATTCATTCTGAAATGGCGGTTCTGTTGCCCCCTCATAGAACACCTTCCTCTGCCACTGAGAAAGTTTTCGTTTCATACTTCCCTCCTTTTTCAAACCATCCTTTTGATTGAGTATACTTACACACCAACAAAAAGGCAAAAATTTTTCTCGTTTTCCCTCACACTTCGGAAAGATTTTTGCCCTCTAAAAAAAGAGGCCACCGGTATACACGGTGGCCCTTAAAAGAAATTTCCCCCTTTCATCCATACCAATATCGAATTCTTTTCTTTCTCTTTCGTTTATTGAGAGCACGATAGAGAAACGCCCCCGCTACCTTCAACAAAGGATGCGTAATAAAAAATGCCGCACCAACCAATAACATTCCTCCTCCCATTAAAAAACGAAAAACATCAGAAGAAGAGTTCATACAAAAGTAAATCAACGTACCCAACAAAAGGATCTCTCCCAGCGTTATAAAACTGGCCATCACACGAAACCAGAAGAGCTTTCCCTTTACTCCCTTGGTTATCTCCTCACTTCGTTTGAGAGCCTTATACGGACCTACTTTCTCATCCACGATCATATGAGCAAAAAACGTAAAAGCAAGCAACTTGACCACAAAATAGCCACTTCCATAAATAAATGTCCCTATCACTATCATAAAACCAAATAAAATTAATGATCCCCCTGTAAACACTTCCAGACCTGTTATTACTTCCTCTGGAAAATCATTTAGAAAAAACTTCCTTATTGTCTCTCCCTCGTATTGAATAGCGTCAAAAATAGCACCTCCTCCCGGGGCAACGAGAAAAAAGGCCAAAAGTAACCCAGCAATATATGGCCATATCGCCATGACAAACCCAAAAACTGATGCGGTAACATACGCAGGAAAAAAAGAAAAAGCAGAAAAAGTGTCTTTGAGAGAAGGTTTTTCCCGATCACATAACTGCAGAGATATCTTTTTCCAGCAAAGAGCACTTAAAGCAGCAACCACTATTCCCATTCCTAGCCCACATCCCTTTGCCCGAATTCAAAAAAGAAATCTCTTTTCTAAAAACAAGCAGAAATACGAAAAAAACGACCATCACCACTCCCACCAACGTCCAGAAAAAGAGAAAACCAAAATTTTTTCTTATAGCCATCCACCCAAAACTCAAAGCTTCACCAAGAGAAAAAGATTTCATAGAGGCCTCCTAAAAATGTTGTTACTCTATTGTATTACAAAAAAGCTTTTTTCTCAATACCCTCTAATTTCAAATTTTTTACGCCTCTTTTCCCCTTACGTTCCATCTCCAGACCACTGTTGAGAGTAGAATTACCATTGCCGAAAGAAAACACAACATTCCCATACCCCAAAAAATAGCCGAGGTCCGAAGTCTATCCCCAAACATTCCCAACACCGAAGAAATCACAAAACCTCCCAGCGTATAACTCCCGATGAGAACGCTATTGGTCACAAATTTTTCTTCTTCAGCACTTTCTTTTACCACCTGCGCACTCAAAACAGGATAAAGAATCGTATGAGCTATGCCATACAGAAAACCAACGAAAAAAACCTCCCACTTATTTCTTACCATAGCCATCTCTATCATTGCCATTGCCGCAAGAAAAAAACCTCCCAAAAGCAACCAGTTCTTCTCCACCCTATCAAGAAACGAAGAAAAAAGCACACGAATCAAAATAGCCACAACCGCATACGAGGTAAAGTAAGTAGCCAAAAACGAGGTGCCTAACCGTTGGAGTGTTTGTTGAGGAACAAAGGTGGAAAGTGTACCAAAAGCACCCCCCAGCACCCCTGCCAGAAGAAGATACAACCAGAGATTCCTCTTTTGAAGCACATCCCCTACATCCTGAGCATGAAATTCTTCCTTTTTCCATGGCTTTTCTTCCACAAAAAAAAGTATCCCGAGAGCAAGCACAACAAGAGCTGCACCAAAGAGAAAAATACCTTTCGGAGAAACCTCAAGAATATGCTTTCCTACAAAAGCAGCAAAGGGATGAGAAAGAATTCCCGAAATACCAAAGAGGGCAATTCCCCCCACCCGTTTTTCAACAGGCAACGTATCAAAAGCAAACGCCGCATTCACGGTAAAACCCACCGCATAAGAAAACGAAGAAAAAATTCGAAGTATGACCAACAGAGGGATATTCCAGGCAAAAAGAAACATCAACACGTACGAAACCAGCTGAATCCCATACGACAAAAACATCATTCTCTTCTTACCCATACCTTCTGTAAAACCAAGGAAAAACATAACAAAAAACACAACCACAGCACCATGGATATTCATAAAAAAACCTACAAACGCATGACTTATACCCAGGCTGGAAAAATACACTGGAAGCGTATTTAAAGCTGCATGACTGGAAAATGAAAGAAAATTAAGAATAAACAAAAACCAAAAAGCCGCCTCACCAACAAAAGGATTCCAGGAAATTTTTAAAAAAGGCTTTTTCTCCAATCTATGCCATCCTCACCCAATCCTTAAACACCGGATCAAATCCCTTTGAAGAGATAACTGATTTTATCTCCTCAACACTTCGTTTATCCGCCACCTCAAATTGAGGTACCTGCTCTTGATGTTCTGCATACCCCCCCACCTCTGTGTGAGATTCTGCCGAAACCTTTGTCACACCAAGCGGAATAAGGATATCCCTCATCTCTGGTCTTTCCCTTGTTGAGAGAGTTATCCCTACTGTTGGGAAAAAGATTCGAAACGCCAGAAGAAACTGAACAAACTGTTTATCCGGAAGATTATACTTCTGAACAAAATCTCCCTCTGCCGGATTCATTCTTGGAAGAGACACGCCCCATTCCACTTCTGGATAGTATTTTTTGAGTGTCATGAGATGCATTGCCGTCCAAAAGGCATCATGGAGAGGATTGGCAAGTCCATACAAGGCACCAATAGTCACCCACCGAAGACCAGCTTGAGCCCCTCTCTCCGGCGTTCCCAAACGCCAGAAAAAATCCCTCTTTGGACCCGAGGGATGAACCTCCGCATAAACCTTCCTATCATACGTCTCCTGATAAATAGTAAGACCATCCAGGCCTACCAGACGGAGTTTCTGATACTCCTCCACCGTCATCGGATAAACCTCAACCGCCAGAGAATCAAACATCGGAGAAAGAATGCTCATCGCCTCTTCCAGATAAGAAACAGGTGTCACTGCCGGAGCATCCCCAGTGAGAAGAAGAATATGACGAAATCCTTTCTCGGCAAGTATTTCCCCATTTCGTTGGATTTCTTCGAGGGAGAGTTTTTTTCTTGGAAAACGATTCATTACCCGGAAACCGCAATACACACAGGCATTTTGACAATAATCTGCCAGATACAAAGGTGCAAAAAGCAAAATCGCCCTTCCAAAGTGCTTCGCTGTAAGCTGCTGAGAACAAATAGCCATTTTCTCAAGAAAGCGTGAAGCTACAGGAGATAATAAACAAAGAAAATCCTGATACCCAAGAACTTCTTTCTCGAGTACTCTCTCAACATCCTTTTCTGTCACACGTGAAACAAAACCATCAATATCAAAGTCCAGCCAAGGAAGAAATGCCTCTGTAGCTTTCATAACTTTTCCTCTGAGAGAAGCCCGGAAAGGGGAGAACTCGCCTGAGCATAAAGAGTTTCCTGCTGTTTTTGAGTAAGATACGATATTCTCCCTGCTTCAACCGCAAGAGAGAAAGCCCGCGCCGCTGCCACTGGATCCACACTCGTTGCAATAGCTGTGTTGACCAATACCGCATCAGCACCCATCTCCATAGCTTCTGCCGCGTGGGATGGTTTCCCAATACCAGCATCCACTACAATAGGGAGATCAATCTTTTCAATAAGCATTGCAATGAGATCCCTGGTTCTCAAACCCCTGTGGGATCCGATAGGAGATCCCAGAGGCATCACAGCTGCTGCCCCAGCATCCACCAATTTTTGCGCTACAATAAGATCAGGCATTACATAAGGAAGAACGACGAATCCTTCCTTTGCAAGGATAGCTGTGGCCTTTATCGTTTCCTCATTATCAGGCATCAGATAATCCATCTCATGGATAATCTCTATCTTCACAAAATTTCCACACCCTGCCTCGCGAGCAAGACGCGAAATCCGAACTGCCTCTTCTGCATTTCGTGCCCCTGAAGTATTTGGTAACACCACTACCCCTTCTGGAATATACGAGAGAATATTCTCTTCCGGACGGGAAAGATTGACACGTCTCAAAGCCACTGTAATCATCTGCGTGCCACTTGCTTTTACAATCTCCGGTAAAAGACGAGAAGAAGGAAGTTTTCCGGTTCCAACAAACAAACGACAGGAAAACTCTCTGTTTCCAATAACAAGAGGAGAATCCATAGAATACCTCCCATAATATTCGCGGGAGGGCGCTTTCCTCCGCCGGTATAACCCGGATCAGGTTCGAGGGTTAGGAGATATCTCCCTCTCAGCCTCGTATAGGCACCCCTAGCGTATCTATAGTATAGAATAAACTTTTTCTTTCGTCAAGAAAAAATCATATTTTTATTGTTATGAAAATTTAACAAAAATAAAAAAATTCCCCCGGTTTTTCCGGGGGAATCTTCTTTAAAATTTTTACTTTACCAGAAGAATTAACACCGCAAGGACATCAATCACGTAGAGCATAGGATGAATATCCTTTATCTTTCCGGTAAAAAGCTTGATAAGAGTATAGATCAAAAATCCCCATACAATACCCTGGGTAATCGAGTAGGTGAGGGGAATAAGAATAAGCGCCATAAACGCAGGAATAGTCTCCTCAAAATCATTCCAGTTAATCTGAAGAAGCGGTTTCATCATAAATGCCCCCACAATAACCAGAACAGGTGCCGTCGCAACAGCAGGAATAAAACTCAGAAGAGGACTTAGAAACATAAATGGGAGAAACAAAAGCCCTGTCACAATAGCAGTCAAACCCGTCCTTCCACCCTCCTCAATACCCGCGGCAGACTCTATATAGGTAGTACCAGAAGAAGTCCCAAAAAGACCTGACATCATCGTTGAAATAGCATCCACCAAAAGAGCTTTCTTTGCTTTTAAAGGTTGTCCATCCTTATCCACAAGTCCGGATACCTGAGCAATACCCATAAAAGTAGAAATAGAATCAAACATATCTGTAAACAAAAGAGAGAACACAGGACCAATCATCGAAAGTTTAAAAGCCCCAAGAATATCCAGTTTAAAAAATACATCAAGTTTAGGGAGAGCTACAATCGATTTTGGCAACTCAACAAGAGGAGCTTTAAGCCAACCATATTTTAACCCGAGAATAGAAACAATCAATGTTGCAATAGAAGTCACCATAATACCTAAAATCAAAGCACCCTTCACACGACGAATCACCAAAATAGAAGTAAGAATAAGCCCAAAAATAAAAAGAAGTGTTTGAGCATTAATCCCTCCAAAACCCACGAGAGTAGCCTCATTAGATACAATAAAACCCACAGACTTAAACCCAATCAAGGTTAAAAACACCCCAATACCCGCAGCCACACCATAACGAATCGATTTTGGAACAGCATGAAGAATCCAGAGTCTCACAGGAAGAATAGAAAGAATAATAAAAATTATACCCGAAAGAAACACTGCTCCAAGGGCAGTCTGCCAGGAAAGCCCCATCCCCATAACCAGACTAAAGGTAAAAAAGGCATTGATACCCATGCCTGGTGCAAGAGCATAGGGAAGATTAGCGTAGAGTCCCATTAAAACACTGGAAATAGAAGCCACCAAAACCGTCGCAAGAAGAACACCACTAAAATCCATTCCTGTTAAAGAAAGAATCCCGGGATTCACCACAATAATATAAGCCATCGTAAGAAAAGTTGAAATACCCGCTAAAACCTCCACTTTTAAAGAGGTTTTTCTCTCTGAAAACTCAAAAAATTTTCCTAGAGTCTTCTCCATATATCCTCCTTATCTAAGATACAATATTTTAATGAAGAAAAAATTTTTTGTAAACCTTTTTCATCTTCTCTTGTGCAAAATCCTTACGTTTCCCTTTCTTATCCCTTTCTTTATTCTCTTAAAAAAAATTATAACAATCTTTTTTGGTAATTTTTTTGTTCTTTTCTCCATTAAAACACACAACAAAACACCCTTTTTTACACATAAAAAAAATATCCTATCTTCTTTCAATAAAAAAACTTCGAAATTAAAAATACACAAAAAATTTCTCTTATACTACTATGATTACCCCTTTTTTTTGGTTTCTCTCATAAAAAAATACTACAGAGAAATATGTGCGTAAAAAAGAATTTGAGAAAAACTCACCTTTATTGTATAATATATACCTTATTAAAGAAATGAGGAGGAAACATGTCAAAAATTATCGTTGTAGCAAATCAGAAGGGTGGAGTAGGGAAAACCACCACCACCGTCAATCTTGCTGCCTATCTTTCTAATGTGGGAAAAAAAACTCTTCTTATCGATATTGATCCTCAAGGAAATGCTTGCAGTGGCTTAGGAGTTGATATTCGAGAACGCTCAGGAAACGGAATCTATGAAGTTCTGATAGGACAAAAAAAGATTCAAGAAGTTATTCTTGCCACAAAGTATAAAAATCTATTTCTTATTCCAGTAACTCTTGATCTTGCTGGAGCTCAGATCGAACTTCTTAATGTTCCGCGAAAGGAGTTTGTTCTTAAAGATGCACTAGATGAGATTCGTGAACAGTATGATTTTATTCTTATTGATACTCCACCTTCTCTTGGTCTTTTTACCCTGAATGGTTTAGTAGCCGCTGATTCAGTTCTTATTCCCATGCAAAGTGAGTTTTATGCAATGGAAGGACTTGCTCAGCTTCTTAAAGCTATTAAACTTGTCAAAAGTGGGCTTAACAAAAACCTGGCTATAGAAGGTGTTTTGGTAACAATGTACGATTCTCGCACCAATCTCTCAAAACAGGTTCTTGATGAGGTAAAAGGATATTTTCAAGAAAAGGTCTATGAAACAGTTATTCCTCGAAATGTCCGCCTTTCAGAAGCCCCGAGCCATGGTATCGCTATCTTTGAATATGATGAGAAGAGTCAGGGAGCTGAAGCGTATGCTGCGTTTGGGCGAGAGTTTTTAAACAGAGTGGGAGGTTGATATGGCACAAAAACATGGTCTTGGAAAAGGGATGCTGGCTCTTGTTGATGAAAATATGATTGAGGAAGAGGTTTACAAGGGAAATATTCAAATGATAGATGTTGGGAAGATTCTTCCCAATAAACATCAACCGAGAAAATTTTTTGCAGAAGATGAGTTAAAAGAACTTGCTGATTCTATTAGAGAAAAGGGAGTTATTCAACCCATTCTGGTTACCGATCTTGGAAATGGAAAATACGAGCTTGTTGCTGGTGAAAGACGCTGGCGAGCAGCAAAAATGGCGGGACTTTTAGAAATTCCCGCTATAGTAAGGGATTTTAGCGAAGAAGATAAACTCGAGATTGCTCTTATTGAAAATATTCAAAGGTCAGATCTTAATCCTATTGAAGAAGCTTTAGCATTTAAAGAGATTATGGAGCGTTTACATCTTTCTCAAGAAGAACTTGCTCAAAGGATTGGAAAAAATAGGAGTTCTGTTGCAAATACCCTTCGTCTTCTTAAACTTCCTGAGATAATTCAACAGAAAATTATTCAAAAAGAACTTACCGAGGGTCATGCAAGGGTAATTCTTATGTTAAGTGAAAGGGATGTTATGATTCAGTTCGCAGATTATATTATAGAGAAGGGGCTTTCTGTTCGTGAAGCTGAGGTTATGGTAAAGGATTTTGAGAAAAAAAATGTTTCACGTGAAACATTAAAAGAAAAAAATGAAACCGTTCATCCTCTCACAAGTCTTGAAGAGAAGTTTATTCAGTCGTTAGGTTTAAAGGTAAGTGTTACAGGTTCAATAAAGAAAGGGAAGATAGAGATTCATTATTTTTCTCAAGAGGAATTGGAATATATTTATCAGAGGCTTGTAGGAAAAGAATAAGTGTTTCACGTAAAACTTATGAGAAATTTTAAAGCAAAGATAAAAGCAAAGATAGAGGAGTGTCTATGGTTCGTGTAAACGAAAATTATACTCTTTTACAGGGAAGTTATCTCTTCTCAGAGGTTGCGAAAAGGGTTCGGATGTATCAGGAGAAAAACCCTGAAAAAAAGATTATCCGTCTTGGAATAGGGGATGTAACCCAACCCCTTGTACCCTCGGTTGTAAAAGCTTTCCAAGAGGGTGTGGAAGAGATGTCAAAGAAGGAATCTTTTCATGGGTATGGTCCTGAGCAGGGGTATGAGTTTCTTCGTGAAGCAATCGCTGAAGTGGATTTTAGAAAGAGAGGAATAGATATTTCACCTGATGAAATTTTTATCTCCACAGGAGCAAAAGAGGATACCGCAAACTTTCAAGAGCTCTTTGATCAAAAAGTTTCTGTGGCTATTCCAGATCCTGTGTATCCTGTGTATGTCGATAGTAATGTAATGGCAGGAAGAAGTGGTAGACTTAAAAATGGGCGGTATGAACGTTTCTTTTATCTGGATGCAACGCTTGAGAATAATTTTAAACCAGAAATACCTAAAAAAAGGTTTGATCTTATCTATCTTTGTTTTCCAAATAATCCTACGGGTCAGGTGCTTACAAGGGATGAGTTAAAAGCCTGGGTAGAGTATGCGCATAAATACGGAAGCATTCTTTTTTTTGATGCGGCTTATGAGGCTTTTGTTAGTGATCCTTCTCTTCCTAAGAGTATTTTTGAGATAGAAGGGGCACGGGAAGTAGCTGTGGAATTTCGTAGTCTTTCAAAAACTGCAGGGTTCACTGGAACACGCTGTGCTTATACAATTGTTCCAAGGGATGTAAAGGTTTATACAAAAAAGGGTCACGCCGTCTCTCTCCATGCACTCTGGTTTCGAAGACAATCTACCAAATTTAATGGAGTTTCTTATCCCGTACAAAAAGCAGCAGCCGCTGTTTTTACACCGGAGGGCCAGAAAGAGATTCAAGAGGTTTTGGCTTATTATAAAGAAAATGCCCGGATCATTCTTGAAGCTATTCGGGAGATTGGTTTTCCATGTACCGGTGGAACGCATTCTCCTTATATCTGGTTTAAAACACCAATGGACTCCTGGAAATTTTTTGATTATCTTTTAGAGAGAGTCCAGATTGTTGGAACTCCCGGTATTGGTTTTGGAAAGAATGGGGATGGATTTTTCCGTCTTTCTGCCTTTGGTGATCGATCAAATGTGAAGGAAGCTATTGAAAGGTTGAAAACAATTTCCTAGTAATCTTGAGATAGAGGAGGGAAAGATGCCACATTATGATTATGTTTGTCTCAATTGTTCTCACGAGTTTGAGGTCTTCCAGATGATGAATGACCTTCCCCTTGAAAGTTGTCCTTCCTGTGGAGGAAAAGTGAAAAGAAAAATTGGAGGTGGAATGGGTATCATTTTTAAGGGAAACGGGTTCTATGTCACTGACTATAAGAAGACCTCTTTTTCTGGTGAGAATAAATGTGAGAGCTGTTCCAACTAGTATGAAGAAGATTAAAAAGAAAGATTTTGTTCGCCGTATGGAGGAGGCGCTCCATACGGCACATTTTTCCCTTCGTCCGGACGTTTTAAAATATTTTCAGGAATGGAAGAAACGGCTTCCTTCCTCGGCCGAGGAGATTTTTGGTCTTTATGAAGAGAATGCCCGCTTTGCAAAAACTGAAGAGAGGGTCCTTTGCCAGGATACGGGATATATTCAGGTTTATCTCTATATCGGAAGGGTTTGTTTTGATTTCCCCCTTCAGAAAACCATAGAGGATGTTGTGCGTGATTTTTATCGGAAAAACCATCTTCGTATGTCTTTGGCGCATCCTTTAACCAGGGAGAATACAGGCGATAACACACCGGTTTTTATAAATACAGAGTGGACGGAAAAAGAAGGATTTGAGTGTGTTATTCTTGTGAAGGGCGGTGGTTCTGAGAATGTGACGAGAAATCGTTTTTTTCTTCCCACAGAAAATGTTCAGGCAATAGAGGATTGGGTTGTTGAGGAAATGAAAACCATAGGGTCAAAGGGTTGTCCTCCTTATCTGTTAGGGCTTTGTATTGGAGGAACTATGGAAAAGGCCATAGCGTACTCAAAGCAGCTTCTTTTAAAGCCGCTGGGAGCTTCAGGTGACCCTATGGCTCAAGAAATAGCCCATCGACTAAAGGAAAGAATCAATGCGCTGGGTATTGGTTTACAGGGTCTGGGGCTTGGGGAAACGGTGATGGATGTTTTTGTAAAATTGGTTCCCTGTCATATAGCGACACTTCCTGTGGCTTTTTCCCTGGGGTGTCATGCTGTTCGTCAGGCACATTTTTCTCTCTAGGAGTGGGATATGGAAAGATATATTGAAAAGGCTCGTGTTATCATGGAGGCTCTGCCTTACATTCGTGAGTTTTCTAAAAAGACGGTGGTGATTAAATACGGCGGAAATGCCATGGAGTCTCCCCAGCTCAAAGAGCTTGTGATGCAGGATATTGCTTTGCTTAAACTGGTGGGCATCAATGTGGTGATTGTTCATGGTGGAGGCCCGGCTATCTCTGAAATGATGCAGCGGCTTGGTAAGGAGCCGAAATTTGTGGATGGCTATCGTTATACCGATGAAGAAACAATGGAAATTACAGAGATGGTTTTGAGTGGTCTTATCAATAAAGAATTGGTAGCAGCGGTTAATGCTCATGGAATTAAAGCGGTGGGATTGTCTGGTAAAGATAATCGATTGATTTTAGCAAAGAAAAAAGGACCAAAAGATATTGGAATGGTAGGGGAAATTATTTCTATCCAGCCAGAGGTCGTTCAGACGCTCATTGCCTCTGATTACGTACCGGTTATTTCTCCTGTGGGGGTTGGTGAAGATGGAAAAACCTACAACATCAATGCGGATATTGCAGCAGGAGAGATAGCGATTGCCCTCAAGGCGTATAAACTGATATATATGACTGATATTCGAGGTATCTACGAGGACATCAATGACGAAAACTCTTTTCTCTCTACGGTCAATGAAACCGCAATAAATCGCCTCAAAAAAGAGAAAAAAATCAGTGAAGGGATGATTCCCAAGATAGATTCTGCCCTCAAGGCAGTGAAACAAGGGGTGGAAAAGGTTCATATTATAGACGGACGTATTGAACATTCTCTTCTTCTTGAGCTTTTAACGGACGCGGGTATAGGAACGGAGATTGCAAGGGGTTAAAAGGAGAAAGCCTTCTCCTCTTAAAAAGAGTTGAGAAGGCTTTTGTTTTATAAATAAAACACTTTTTAAATTTATAAAACATTTTGCTTTTTGATGAATATTTTTTAAGAGTTGCATTTTTTTCTTTCCTGCACTATGATAAAACGAGGAGAATGGTGAATGTCAGTGATTATTTCACTTCTTATTTTCGGGTTTTCAGTGTACCTTTTTATGGTAACGCTCAATCGTATCAAAAAGCTCGAGGATGGGGTGATTGATGCCCAGCTTAAAAAAGAGATGGAAGGGCTTATTGTAGAGTTTAATGCGGCAGCCACAAGAAATATTGAAATGCTTGAACAAAAGATAGAAGAGATTCAGCGCCTAATTCAACGGGCAAACCAGAAGATCTTTCAGCTTGATGAACGTATTGAAAGAGCTCAACGGCCTGTAGTGGTAGAGAAAATTGTAGAAAAGCCCGTAGTTTCAGAAACTCTTTCGAAACCGGAAAAACAGCGAAAGGCGGTTTCCCGAGAACGCACGGAATTTTCCTCGTCAGACAAGGTTTTTTCTCAAAAGCAGGAACACGAGCTTCCTCTTTCAAGGGATGAGCAATTGAAGCAGTATCTTTTAGCCGGCAAAAGTCGAGAGGAGCTTCTTGAGATGGGTTTTGTGGAAAATGAAATTAACCTTATTTCTTTCCTTTTGAAAACAGAGAAAAAATAAAATAAGGAGGATATATGGCAGGTTTTCAGGTGACCAAAACAGGGAATGTGGTCGTTCTCAAGATAAGTGGGGAGATGGATGCCCATACAGCCCCTCAGATGGATAAGGCTCTCAAGGAGGCTATAGCTCAGGGGAATAAGATAGTTCTCGATGTGAGTCAGATGACCTATGTGGCTACGGCTGCTCTTGGGGTATTGATCGCCAACAACAATGTTGTGAAAACAAAGGGTGGAAAGATCGTGATAGCTGGGATGCTTGACAAGATCAGAAAGGTTTTTGATACCATGGGTTTTTCCAAGGTTTTTCCTATTGCTTCTTCGGTAGATGAAGCGAAAAATCTTTTTTAGTGTGTGATGAAAGACGAAGTGAAAATTAGGATAGAAGGAAACCTGAAAGAACTTGAAAAAGTGCGAAAAACCATTGAGAGTTTTTTAAAAAATTATTCCTCTGACGAGGAAGGGATTTTTGCCCTTCTTCTTATGGTGGATGAAGTGGTGACCAATATCATTAAGTACGGGTATCGCGAAATGGGTGGAGAGATATGGCTTCAGGTGTTGTACCAGGATGGGGAGGTAGAGGTTCTGATTGATGATCAGGCACCTCCCTTTAATCCTCTTCAGCATCCACAGGTAGATATGGAAAACCGTCTTCAGAAGGGCTTTACCCATGGTTTTGGGATTCAGGTGGTTCGTACCTTTTCTGATAGTTGTGAGTATCAACAGCTTGATCATGGGAATCGCTTGATTATACGAAAAAAACTTGCTTAGTCACCGATGGCAGAAAAAAGGATCTCTTTTCCTCGTTGGAAGAGGGCTGTGCTTGTTTCGTCTGGCATAAATTCTGGCTTACTTACCCATGTAAGAGTGAGTTCATCTGCATAGGTGGAAACGCCGAGAACGGTTTCGGTGGGGAGACCCTGAGCAATCGGGCCATACACGCGTTGAATTCTTCCCTGGAAAAAGTCTGGTTCAATAACTCCAACATTGGTAAGAGAGAGGTCATAGTCTTTGCGTGTATCAAAGCGAGGACGTTTGGAAAATCCGTGGAGAAGAGCCTTTTCTAAATCTTTTCCCGCTCGATAATGAGAATAGAGAAAATCAGTGTTTTTATACTGAAGATCAAGATCCTGTTTGAAACGACGACATTTTTCCCAGAAGCTTTCTTTTCGAAGGAAGTCTACTGAAGTGCGTAACGTTCCATTGAGAAGTCCATATCCTCTCGGAAGGTGGTACTTTTTTCTCAGATCTACAGGACTGAGAACCGTTCGATAAGGGCGATGGTGGGCAAAGCCTCTCTCGTAAAAAGCCTGGAGGAAACTCACGCTAAGAGCGGCGTGAACGGAACTACCTTCTTCTTTTGCTTTTTGTTTGAGTTTTTGTGTTGTTTGGGTGTCAAGGATAGCGGTTTGTATGGTGTAGTGGAGTTCTTTTGGCCAGGAGGGCTGAAAAAGGACTTCAAGGTTTTTTTTCAAAGTATCTGCCATGCTTCTTCGGGAGGAGGTGTACTGTTTTTCCCACTCGTGAGAGAAGTGGTTTTGTAAAAGGTTTTCAATGTCGATACAGGGAGGAACTGGGGGCTTTTGATTCTGGAGGATGGCAAAAAGTATTTTTAGCCAGAGTAAGGCGGAAATACCATCAGCGAGGGCATGGTCAAAGTGAACGTAGAGAAGCTGGTTTTCGGTTTCTCTTTCGTAGAGAAAGACACGAAGGAGGGGCTCGTACGGATCGTCAAAGGGTCGGGGGAGTTCCCGGGCGATGTTTTCCCAGGGATTGTTTGTTTTCTGGTAGAAAAGGGGAATAGGTTTGGTTTCTTCGGTGGTAAGAATTCCCCTTTTGTGGGGATAAAGAATCACACGGGCAAGGGAAAAGGGGAAGACTTCACCAACTTTTTGAAGGGCAATTTTGAGTTCTTCGGGGTTTATGGGGGAGAGGAGTTCAACGGCAAAACCAAAATTTATAGGGAGGGGAGTAAAGGTTCGTCTTGATGCGCGATAGATCCATTCTTCGATAGGAAAGAGTGTTCTTGTCATAGGGCACCTTAAAATTTTTTTATTAATATAACTAAAAAATGCAAAAAAAGCAAAAGCAAAACCAGCAGAGAAAGAAAATTTGCAAAAAATACGAGAATTATATACAATGTAATGGAAAATGAATGAAAGAAAATGTGGAGGGGAATATGTCGGCATTAAAAAAGTTGTGTTTTTTTCTCTTGTTTTCACTGGGAATCGTGACGGCTCTCATTGTTCTTTTCCCTTATGAACGGGTGTATATTCTGGGACTTTTTCTGGCATTTGTTGGTATGGGAACAGCGTATCTTTATGTAGTTGGGGCAACAAGTGCATTTGTAAATTTTGATTTTTTGTTTTTTTCCGCTCTGGGTTTGGCTGGTGTTCTTGTAGGAACGCTCTATGAGATTTTTTTCTTGACTGGAGCTCCCGCGTATGATTTTCTTTATCCTCTTCATTTGGTGCTTTTTTCGTGGATGAGTCTCTGGCTGTTCTTTTCGGCTTTTTTTGTTTCACGACGATTGAAGTATCGCTGGCCTGTGGTTCTGATTTGGGGAGTTGCCATGGCGGGGCTTTTTCTTGTTCTTCAACAGTATGGTGGGAGGGTGTTGCCGTTTCTTAAGGGTGAGGTTATGCCACGAATAGTACAATGGGTTATTGGTATTGAGGGCTTAAGTCTGGTCACCCTTGGGTTGGTATTTTTTTGGAGACACCGGATGGCTCTTACGCTCTATGCCTCTCTGGTTTTATGGATAGTGTTTCGTATGATTGCAGGTGTTTTTTGGTTGAAAGCCTCTGTTGATATGGCAAATCCTTTGTGGTTTCAGTATATTCTCACCATTGAATGGTTGGGGCTTCTTTTTGGATTGGATGGGGCGCTCTATAGTGGGATACATCAGCCTTTTCATAAACTTTCTCGACAGATTCAGATTTTAAATGAAGAAAAGATGCTTTCTTTGAGACTTGATAGGATAACCAGAACACTTAATGCGGATGCTTTTCAAGATATGGTTCGTTATGAAGTATTAAGACAGAAAAGGCAAAGATCGGATCTGGCGCTTCTTGCTATAGACGCGCTTATTACCATGAAAGATAATTCCCAATATAATTGTCCGGACAATGTGCTTGGGCTTTTGGCGGCTTCTTTTCGTGCAAATCTCAGGGCTCATGATGTTATTTCTCATTGGGGCGGCGGGAGGTTTACAATTCTTCTTCTGGACACGGATCTTGTAGGTGCCTGTACCGTGGCAAAGAAGATTCAGGAAGTTGTTTCGATGAGTGAGTATCTCTGCGGGAAAGATGAGGCAGAGGTGCAGCTTTTTATGGGGGCAGCCGTGTATATGGAAGGCATGGGGGTAGAGGATTTTCTTTCTCTTGCATTTCGAAACCTTTCTTTAGCCAGAGAAAAGAAGACCAACTCGGTGGTTACGGAAGGAATTTTTGAATCTCCAAAAGCAGAAGAATTATAAGGTTTATAGGTTCTCTGCCCAGGTAATAAACGCCTGGGTGGAGAACTTTCTCTCGCAGCCTGATGCTGTCATTGGTCTGATCTGGCCAATGATGGGGCGTTCACTAAAAGGACGATCGTGGAGTCCCCCTATGCTCCAGAGGATGCCAGTGTAGCCATTGGGGTCTCGTCCATCCAGAAAATAATGGTCATTAAGGTATATGGCTTTTTCTAGAGCTTCTTCGGGAGTTGTTGACCATTCGAGGATTTTTTTGGCCCAGTACATGCGGAGATATCCGTGAAGATACCCTGTCTTTTGCATGCTTTTTTGACAGGCATTCCAGAGTGGTTCATGGGTTTGGGCAGCTTCAAGCTCTTCGAGGGTGTAGAGAAAGGGTCGGGGATCCTCCCGATGTTTGTTGAGGCTTTTTTGAGCCCAGGCTGGTATACCGTCCCAGTTGTCATAATTTTTTTGGTAGAACACAAAGTTGTCAGACAGCTCTCTTCGGACGATGAGCTCTTCTAAGAAAGTGTTTTTGTTTTCCGGTGAGATAGTTTCCGCTTGAGAGATTTCATACGCTACTCTTTGGGGAGAAAGTTGGCCAAAGTGAAAGTAGGCGGAGAGCCGGGAGGTGGCGTTGGCAAGGGGGATGTTTTTTTCTTGGGCATAGCGATGGATACCATCAGAAAGGAAGGCAAGAAAGGTTTCCCATCCAGCTTTTTCTCCGGGAAGAGGAGAAAAAGGGGGAAGAGCAACGTGAGGTGGCCATTCGTTTGGGGGAAGCTGGATAGAACAAGAATAGGGATGGAAAGAGATTTGAGGGATATCTGTGAGAAATTCTGGAAGAAGACGAAGAATTTTTGGACGGAAAGTTCGGGCACTAAACTCTTGTTTATCACTTGCTATCCAGCAGGGCACAATGTTGTGGGTATCGATCTCAAGCAACGGACACAAAAGAGCCCGGGAGACGATTGTTTTCCACTCGCGTTTGATTCGCAAAGGATCAAAGTCATTCATTACCAGGGAGGGGTTTAAGGATTTGAGAAGGGGTATCAGGTTGTCTTCGATAGTCCCTCTTGAGAGGATGAAGGGGATGTTGTGGGCGAGAAGGGTTTGTTCTACCTCTTGAAGCCCCTGACAGAGGAAACTAAAATGCCAGCTTTGGGCGTGTAAAAAACTTTTTTGAAGATGGAAAACAACAACAAGGGGTTGACGCCGTTTTTCTGCCTCTTGTTGAGCATAGAGAAGTGCCCAATTGTCTTTTACTCTTTGGTCCCGACTCATCCAGTAAATGACACATTTACCAGTGTCACTCTTGGAGGAAAGATAGCGCCCGCGTTTCATCCTTAGTAAGGGATTTCAAAAGGTTCTTTGGGGGGAAGAACAGGTTGAGGAATAGGAAAACCTTCTCCTCCAAGGTAACGGAGAGGCTTTCCTTCGACATAAAAATAGACACCTTTGATAGTAGGGAACTGGCACACTGTAAGAACGATCTGATAAAGCTGGAGTTTGTATCCCTGGATACCATAGGCATTGTAGGTGAATTCTTCACTCAAATCAATGTAGGCATAGTTGTCTTTGATCCAGGCCTGACGTATTCTGGTATCGGGCGGAATGAGATTGAGATCATTATCATCCGTAGCATGGATGAGTGCTTCGAGGGCTGCTTGCATGGGTGTTGTTGTTTCGGTGATGGTTATAGAGTATGGTACGAGGCGCACGCCCTTTTCAAGTTGTCTGGCAAGATAGATTTTTATGGTTTTTGATTCTTTCTCTTTTTCAGGCAAATTTGACGAAGAGGGTTTTTCTTGAGAAAGGGGTGGCTTGGGTGTTTTTTGAGGGGAGGAGGGTTGAATTCCCTTAACATCGATAACGAGATTACCTGAAAAAACCAAAACAAGGGCAAGAAGCGCGCCGGTTAACAACCAGAGAAGGGGAAGGTATTTTGAGGATTTTCTTTTTCGACGGGAGCGTTTTTTTGTCTCTGCCATACTACTTGTGGCACTCTGCTTCCTTCTGAATGATGAGCTGGTAGAGCTCGTGGGGGGTCTTTACATTTTTGAGAGATTGAACGATGTCGGTTTTTTCGTAAATCTCTACAATAATTCTCAAGATCTCAAGTTGTTGTTGAGGGCTGTATTCATCGGAGGTTAATACTGCCAGAAAGAGGTTAGAGGGTTGTTTATCATACGCCTCAAAATCTCGTCCTTCGGGTTCGTAGACAAAAATGATATGAAGATCCTTGATGTTAGAGCTTCGACCATGGGGAATAGCCAGACCGTTTCCCAGACCGGTGGAACCTTTTCTTTCCCTTTCCACCATAGCCTTGTAGGCCTCTTTTCTATCGATCCCATGAATCTCCTCAAAGAGCTGGGCGAGTTCTTCAAATATCTCATTTTTTTTGGTTGCTTTAAGCCCTATACGTACAAAACGCTCTTCAAGTATGTCACGAAATAACATATAGCCTCCTTTTCTCAAAACGACCACTCTTATGAATGTTATTATATACCCATTTGAGAAAAAAAACAAGTTTTTAGAGGGATAAAAAATTTTTTTTGTTGGGTATTTTTACCTTTGAAGTCTGAAAAGGGGATGCTTTCTGGTTTTTCGAGTAATATGGAAAAATAGCCCTAAAAAGCTTCTTTTTTTGAAAAAAAGTGGATCTTTGCATAGCGCTTGAGTTCTGCAGGGTTGGATGATTTCATATGAAAAAAGAGTTCTCTTGCTTCTGGACCCGATCCGCGAGGAAGTTTGAGGGGTTGTTGTGTAAACCAGTTTAAAAAGATCTTTTTAGCTACAAGGGAAGCTGCACCAACAGCCGGGTATTTTTCAGCCCCTGTTTCGAAAAGAAACTTTCCTGGAGCTACGGAGGAAAGCGTATGTTGTGTGTGTTTATCCTGGGCATAGGCGTCTACGATCACCTCGTCCCAGCTGCTTTTAAATCTCTTGAGGAGATCCTTATAGCCGAGAGTGAGAATCGTATTTACATTTGGGTAGTTTTCGTACAGTTGATTGTAAGCCTCTGGTTCTAGAATAAATGTCTCCACCTGGCAGAGAGAAAGGATTTGATCGTACCATTGATGGAGTTGTTTTTCGGAGGCTTTTTTGCTTTCTGTTATCCCAAGCATCTGGAGTTGAGAGAAATTCTCTTTAGGAACTCCTACAGCCACCAGTACTAGAGGTCCAAAGACCTCTCCTTTTCCACATTCATCACAACCAAGCTGTGAGAGGCTTTCGCTCATCCAGGAGGAGAGAAACGGGAGAAAACCTTGTATTTTTTCTTCGCTTCCTTGAATAACGAGTCTTCCACTATTGTAGAACGAAAGAACAATGCCATTATGAGATGCTTGCCAGAAGCCGTATTGAAGAGGGCGAAAGGTATAGCCTTTTTCTTCCAGGGCATCTCGAAGGTTTTTTTCTTTTTCAAGGGGGAACTGAAGGGCATGGGTAGCCATTAGAGTCCGCCTTGTTCTAAAAGCTTCAAGACCTGATCAACCCTGGGTCTCAAATGGGATGGCAATCGGAAGGTATCCACATCCAAAAAGCCTTTTACAATCATTGCTTTGGCTTCTGATTCAGAGAGTCCCCGGCTCATGAGGTAGAGAAGCTCTTCTTGCGCTATTTTTCCTACGGCTGCCTCGTGAGTCAGGGAGACATTTGCTACCTTGGTTTCTAGCACAGGAATAGCCTGAATGAGTCCACCATCAGAAAGCAGGAGAGAGTCGCATTCTACATGCCCTTTGACGTCTTCGGCTTGAGCTACCAGGTCTCCGCGTGCAATAACGGTTCCGCCATGGGTAACACTCCGACTTATGACTTCTCCATGGGTTTGGGGTGCTTCAAAAACGATCCTTGCCCCTGTATCGTAGTACGCACCCTCGGGAGCGTAGATAAGGGAGTTAAATGATACGGAGGCTTTTTGGCCCCGGAGATAGGCTGTAGGCATACTCTGGAGGTGTTTGACGGCTTTGAGAGAAATATAGTTTGAGATAAACTGGGCATTTTCAGCCACCGAAATCGCTGTTCGGGGTCTTACCTCGACATTATCTGCCCACTCATGGATCATGGTATAGTTGAGTTTGGAGCCAGGAGAGAGAAATATCTCGGTGATGCCAATATGGCTTGCTGTTTTGACATAATGGGCGGTAGCACAACCGGTAAAGAGATAGATCTCTGCGTCTTCTTCCAAAACGACGATGTTATGAACGGTTTGAACAAATTTTTCCATGTTGATGAAAAGACAGGTCTGGATAGGTTTGGAGGATTTTACCCCTTTGGCGACATGGATGAAATATCCCGAGAGACTTTCTTCGTTTGCGGCAAGCTGTGTGTATTCATCCTTGTTTTTAGCAATCAGACTCCACATTTTTTCCTTTACCCAGGGAAATTCTTTCACAGCCATGAACATGGGGAGAATGGTTATGCCCTTTTCGACTGAAGCAAACTCCTCCACATGGTCATTCACCACCGCCAGCTTGACATCACTGTCGCCTGTATAACCAACCTTTTGTGTGTCCTGAAGAAGATCTTTTTCGAGAGCCATAGCCTACTCCTTATTTTTTGAAAGCTCACATGTTTCACAGAATTGGAATCCGTTGATTTCGATGAGTCTTAAGAGTTCATAAGGGTTGTTTTCACACTGTATTTGCCCGTCAACCAAGACATATCCCCAATCCGCTGCCAGATAATCAAGAATATAGCCGGTGTGGGTTATGATGAAGGCTGATTTGGTGCGTTTTTCCCTGGCTCCACGGTGAAGAATATTACGTATAGCCTCACCAATAGTTTTCATATTTTCTATGTCTACGCCGGATTCTGGTTCATCGAGAAGGATGAGATCCGGGTTTTGTGCTGAGAGTTGAAGGATCTCTGAGCGTTTTCGTTCTCCTCCAGAAAAACCATGGTTGACATCACGATGGAGATAGCTTTCCATGGAGAGTTCTCGGCTGGCATCTTCGAGAACAAATTCAGGGTAGAAACGTGAAGCTATTTCACTTACAAGGTTTTCTAGTTTGAGTCCTTTAATTGCGGGAGGAGATTGAAAGGCTATTCCCATTCCGAGAGCTGATCTTTCCGAAGGAGAACTGTGGGTAATATCCTTTCCCTTAAAGAGAATCTGGCCTTCTTCTATCCTGTACTGGGGGAAACCCATCAAGGTAAGCATGAGGGAGGATTTTCCTGAACCATTGGGGCCAAATAAGACATGCGTTTGTCCCTCGGGAATGGAGAGAGAAATATCTTTGAGAAGAAGTTTGTTTTCTACAGAAACACTCAGGTGACGAATTTCCAGGATTGGCTGCATAAAAACTCCTTTTTTGTTTTCATAATATAAACTACAAATGAGAAAACGTCAAACTATGTTTTTTTTAAAGCCCACATGATAACCTCCTGGGCACAAAGAAGTCCCGCCGCCATTACCGTTGTTGCAAGGCTTCCCCGGGGGATTCGCTGTCTTCCCCTTTCATAGAAGTTTTCTTCCTGGATATATGAGGCTATACCCTGTCCCTCTTTCACCATCTCGGTAGAGTATACCACGGGGATATGTCGGGGATCTATCCCTATTCTTCTGAGTCTCTGACGGACCTTGCGAGAGAGGGGACAACCTTTAACATCGGAGAGTTTTCCTATTCGAAAACTCGAAGCATCAAATCTGGCAGCGGCTCCCATCGAGGAAATAAAGGGGATATTCTTGTGCATGAGGGTGGAGATGAGCTGAACTTTTGGGTTAAGGCTGTCAATGGCATCGATAACAAAATCTACAGGGTAAGATTGGAGAATTGAGATTATCTGACTATCCGCAAATCCTTGAATGGGTATGACGGTGGCTTCGGGATTGATACTAAGAATCCGTTCTTTGGCAATAGTTGTTTTTGGTTTTCCAAGACTTTCTCTTGTCGCGAGGATCTGTCTATTGAGATTGGTGGGGTGGAAAACATCACAGTCTACTACCACAAAGTATCCCACCCCGCTCCTTGCAAGAGCTTCAAGGGCCATTCCTCCTACGCCTCCCACACCGCATGCCATCACCCGAAGGGATGCCAGACGATGAAGACCCTCAGCACCAATGAGAGACTCTGTACGGAACAACCAGTTTTCTTTCAATGTTTCCATGCGTATAGTATATCATATTTGGTGTTTTTCTCTCAAGTTTTTGGTCTTGCCCTGTATTGAGATTTGGAACAGAGAATTTTTTAGAGAACGTTTCTTGAGGAAATTTTTTCTTTTTTATTTCAGGATGGTATGCGTGGATATTCTATATGGTTTGAGTTTTTTGTGGTTACGGCAGGATGTTTTTGTGTTTCTATGAGAGGTTTTTTATCTTGCTTTTTTTTTAAATTGTGTTATAATGAAACGAATTTATTTGAAAGCCAGGAGGTAAAAATGAAGACAAATTACGCGGTCGTGACCCAGCTTATGATGAGAAACCCTCGTGCAGCAGCAGATATGGCGCTGGCTTTTTTTCTTCAGCAGGTAGGTTTTCGTACTACGTATAGAAGACGGGATGGCTATGCCACAGAGATGCCACTTATTACCTTTCGCATTACCCCTCTTTGTAATCTTCGGTGTATTATGTGTGGTCAGCGTGGACTCACAGGAACCTTTAAAGACGATGTGGCGCTCAAGGAAAAAGATAATATTGTTCCCCTTGAGGTTTATAAAAAGCTCACGGACCAGGTGGCAAAAAAGACAAAAGTCTTTTATATCTGGGGTGGGGAACCTATGCTGTATCCGAATTTTATGGAGCTTGCCGCCTACATGGCACGAACTATTCCTCTCTTTACAGTGAATACGAACGGCACACTTCTTGCTCCGCATGCGAAGGAGATAGTGAGAGATAAGTGGTCGGGTTTTTTTATCTCTCTGGACGGGTTTGAAGAGACAAACGATGCTATTCGTGGTAAGGGGTCATACAAGCGCGTGATTGAAAGTATACAGGCTATCAATGAAGAGAAAAAACGCCAGAAAGCAACCCTTCCCCATGTGGGTATTGTGACAACGATCAGTAACATGAATTATAAATACCTTGACAAGCTGGTTGAAGCAACGAAAGATATGGGACTTGCCTGGCATATTGTGAATCTTGGAACGTATACCAATACGGCCATCGGACAGGAACATGAACGATATATGGAGGAAAAACTTGGTATTACTCCTTATTACTGGCGGGGTTTTGCCAATGGTTGCAATGAGGGAATTGACGGAGAAGAGTTTTCACAGATTTTGGCGAGGGCGCATTCTATCAAGACAGATCATCCTCTGATTACGGTTCCCGTGATTAGACCAAAAAAGATAGGCGAATACTATGCAAATCTTGATCACCTTGTTCGGGATAAATGTACGGCCCCCTGGTTTTCTGTTAACATTAATTACAATGGCGATGTTCATTTTTGTGCGGACTATCCGGACTATATCCTTGGGAATATTATGCAGGAGGATATCCTGGATATTTACAATAATGAACGGGCGAGAACCTTCCGTAAGGCTTTACGAGAGAGTCCGCATGGGATTTTTCCTGGATGTCGGCGTTGTTATCAGCTCATGCTCTGTGGTCATAGACGGTGGGGATATTAGGGCGTGGATGATGTGAGGAATGGATTGTTTATTGTGAGGCTTTTTCTTGATAAATAAGGGATGTGATTTTTTTGGGAAGCGGTGTTTTCTATTGATATTTTAGATTTTCTTGCATGAATCATGCGAGAAAAACGCAAAATCTTTCTTGGGGAAAAGCTTTATTCTTAGACGAAGGAAGCTTTGCTCTCCATTTTGTCAAAATATCTTGTTTAAAAAGTTTTTTAATGTTTAAAATTAAAAAAAATTTTTTACAAAAATTAAAGAAAAAATCAAAAAAAATGACTCTTTTATGTTTGCAAAAAACAGGGCTCTTTTGTATAATGATACGATGAAATTCCGAAGGGAGGTCTTATGAGGAAAAAAAGAGTACTGTTTGTTTGTGTCCATAATTCGGCAAGAAGCCAAATGGCAGAGGCGTTTCTCAATCGTTTGGGGGGTGAGTTTTTTGAGGCAGAGAGTGCGGGACTTGAGCCAGGAAAACTCAATCCTTATGTTGTGGAGGTTATGAAAGAAATAGGATATGACATCTCACAAAACCAGACCAAATCAGTTTTTTCCCTCTACAAAGAAGGTAGAATGTACGATTATGTGATTACGGTATGTGATCAGGAAGCTGCCGAACGTTGTCCCATCTTTCCTGGAAGAGTAGAAAGACTTCACTGGAGTTTTAAGGATCCGTCTTCTTTCCAGGGAACGGACGAGGAGAAACTCGATTTTACGAGAAAGGTAAGGGATGAAATTAAAGCGGCTATTGAGCATTTTATTGAAACGAACCGCTAGAGAGGTCGCCTTTTCTGGATCCAGCGAGCCATGCGTATCAGGAGATCGGTTACAAGATAAGAGGCTTGCATATAGGTCTTGGTAATGAGACTTTTTATGCGCAGAGTTTCATTCATCCATTCTTTGAGTTCGGTGGTGTAAACGGTGATGGTTGATAACGATTGTGTCTCGTAGCCACGAAGATTTTTTTGGCGGCTAATCCACTCCTCTTTTAATATTTCGAGGAGTGCATCAAGAAAAACAGGAATGGATGTTTTGTTTTGAGAGAGTGACTCTACAAACGCAAAAATCTGCGCATCGTATTGTATGTGCCAGGCCAGATCTTTTGCAAAACTTTGGGCAAGTTCAACCGCTCGAGAATGTTCATGGAAGAGGGTTTCTCGCATCTGGAGAAAACAGTTTGAAAAAGAGGCAGGTATTCCCAAAATCTCACTTACTGTGGCAGGAGAAAGATTGGGAAACGAGATCATCAGACTGCGAGAAAGAATCGTAGGCAAGACATCTTCGAGTGAATTGGTCTGGAGGATGATGCGGCTTGATTCTCCCATCTCTTCAAAGAGCTTTAAACTGGCGTTTTGAGCCTCTGGAGTAGCGTTTTCCCATCCTCCTATGAATGTTATGTGTGGGATATAACTTTTGTACTTATGGAATCGTATCACTTCCTGGATGAAGGCAATAGGAATACTTTTTTTTTCTGAAATTTCTTCGGCAAGTGAGAGAATTGCTTTTTGAAATAGGGTGTCTTCTTGTACCAGTTTAGCAAAGGTTTTGTCCATAAGTTTCTCATAGACAAGAGAGCGAAAATCATCCATGGAGAGGTTTTCTTTATATTTGATTGATTTTGTTTTGATTTCTTTAAGGGCGATAAGCTGAGAGAGATGGGAGAGAAACTGCAGTCCCCATAAGAGGATCTGTTTTTCTCTCTCAGGAGAAGGGGATGTGAGATAGAATGAAAGCTTTATGGCATACTCATCCAGTCGAAAAAACTGAAAATTTGGTGAAAGTAAAAAGGATTCACCATAGAGTTCAGCGAGTGTGAGAAGAGCAAGGGTGGTTTTTCCTACCCCTTTTTCTCCTGAAAGGATGACAAGCCTTCCCTGCGATTGGGTAAGTACACGGGTAAGGATGAGTTTTTGTTTTGGATTACCCTTCCATGGACTCACTGCTTTTTCTCCAGCATGAAGATGGTTACATCATCTTCGAAGCGGTAGGAGTACTCCTTGGCGATGCGGTTATAGAGGTTTACGAGTGAGAAGAGGCCATCTTTTTCTAACTTATCAAGAATTTTGAGAAAGCCAGGAATACTGAGCATTTCTTTTGAGGGGGTCTGGATTTCGTAGATACCGTCAGTAAAAAAGATAATTCTTTTCCAGGTTTTTGTAGTTAAGGTATTTACGGAAAAGTTGGCAGGAGAAATCACACCGAGAGCTAGAGAGTTCTTGATTTCGATGGTATGGAAGCTATCGGTTTGTACAACGGGAGGTGGGGATCCGGTAGAAATGAGATGAAGCTGTTCTTTTTCCTCATCGCAGAGTCCAAAAATTCCTGATAGGAAAATTCCCATCTGTCCGTATTCTTGTTCCATTTCAGCATTGATCCATTTGACATACTCAAGGAGATGGTTTTGTTCTGCCAATGGTCGTGTAGCAATCCATTGCTGGGTGAGAAAGTTGAGGTGGAAACCGACAAGAGCGGCTCCCACACCGTGTCCGGAAACATCAAGCAGGAAAAAGAAGGTTTTGTCATGTGGGAAACTTGTAGCAAAATAAAAATCGCCGCTTTAGCAGATCATTGGTAGAGGTGTCATCTTTGAAATTTTTCCTGAACATCCAACGTAGTGAAGTTTTCATATTGAGGCTTGTCATATTTTTTTGAAGGCTGCAAAGCGGATATCTTCTTCAAGTCTTCGATTTTTCTCTGAAAGGTTTTTCATATAGTAGTTTTTTGTAAGAATATTATTAATACGAATGAGCATCTCGAGGGGATTGCTTTCCTTGGAAATAAAGTCATCAGCCCCAAGCTCGAGACACTGAAGAATAAGCTTTTGATCCTGGAAATGAGAGAGCACAATAACCGGAAGGTTTCGTGTTTTTATGTTGGTTTTGAGTGTTTTGAGAACATCCACAGCAGTGGTGTTTTGAAGGATCATGTCTAAAAGTACAATATCTGGAGGATGAGTCATAAGCGTTACAAGAGCACGGCTTTCTTGTTGAAATGTTTGAATATTCGTAAAACCTGCACTTCTTAGCGTCCGTTCTATATTCTTGAGGCTGGTGATGGAATCATCTACGATGACCACTGACGAATCGAGGATCTCATTTTTTATCTGCATTGTTATTTCCTTTCATACGGATGTAAGGCTATATCTACCAGCTCAAGCCTAACCTGCTCTATATCATTATAACGATTAATGTTTGGAACAGCAACAATATCAAACCATTGATCGCTGAATTTTTCAAATCCATAATTCATAAGCGTTTCTTTCATGGACCATCCTACAGCGGGAAGGGTGGTCTCTCCTTTGACGACGAGACACTGAAAATGGTCTTTTTCCTTGCCGAAGAAATAGGGATTCATAAATCGAACTTTGGAAATGAAGAGGCGTGGAAGTTCGTTTTGCGTTCCTATAGGTGCCATCATGTTTTCAAGGTAAACCAGGTTTTCGAGGGTTATATCCTGGAGTCTGTCCAGTTCACTGTCAACCAGGATGGTATCTTGAGTATTTTCCTGTCTGGATTTTTCGTAGTATTCCAGGACGCGTTGTTTGAAAATCGGGAGGTTTTCAATGGTAATGGTGAACCCTCCTGCTGCTTTATGCCCTCCAAATTGCAGGAGGATGTCTCCGCAGTGTTCAAGCATGTTAATCACGTTAAAGTTAACAGCACTTCTCACAGATCCTATGGCCTCTTTTTCCTGGAGAGCTATGACGACAACGGGTTTTTGGTATTGAAGGGAGAGTTTGTTGGAGAGAAGCCCTGTAGAGTTTTTTGATATTTCGGCACTTTCCACGATGATTACGGTTTCATCAAGGGTTTCTGGGGTGAGTTTTTTTTCGATATTTTTGAGGTTTTGGTCAAACTGCTGGCGGCGTTCGGAGTCCTTACTTACGATGTGGCTCAGGAGTTCATCTACTTCGTGAATCTTTGAAGAGAGGAGAAGCTCAACACTGATGCTTGCCTGCCCCACGCGTCCAGGAGAGTTGAGAAGGGGGGCGATGCCCCATCCAATGTCTTTAACGGTAACCTTTTGTATGGGAATATCCTGAGATTGGATCAGTTTGATGAGGCCTATAGAGGAATAACGGAGAAACTCCAAGCCGTTTTTTACAATAGTTCTGTTTTCTTCGATAAGAGGCATGATATCCGCAATGGTTCCTATAGCGGCAAGTCCCATGATATCCTGAAGGGATTGAATGAGGGGGTGATTTCGCTGGAGGATCATCGAGCGGTAGACTCTGCCGCAAAGCTCTGCATCAAAACGGGCACGATGGAGTTCAGAGGTATCAACATAGATACCAAACTCCTGGGCGATGGTGTTAAGCTTGTGATCTTTGACTTTTGGACAGAGAATCTTGGAAAGCCTGAGGGTATCCTCTATGGGTGGGGAAAAGGGTTTCCCAAGGTATTTACGTATGCCTTGTTGGAGGAAGCGCAGATCAAAATCTGCAATATTGTGTCCGATAAGCTTTCTTTTCCCTACGAATTCTATAAACTTTTCAAAGGCTTCCCTGGGAGAGAGACCGTTTTGGCGAATCATGTCTTCTGTTATGCCGGTGAGCCGGGTAATTTCTCCGCTGAGGGGTTGGTTGATTTGAACGAGGCACTCAAAGGTATCTATGATGACTCCGTTTTTGATTTTGATAGCCGCGATCTCAATAATCTCATCTCGAGAAGGATTGAGGCCTGTGGTTTCTACATCGCAAAAGACAAACTCCTGTCCATGATACTCATGGAGGAAATGGGCTTCAAGCAAGGCCCAGGCAAGATTCATAGATACACTTGCCCCACTTAAGTAGGGGAAGGGGTATCCACATTCTGGGATTTTAGGGTTGATGAGGGCATATGCCTCTGGAAGTTGTGGTCGGGGTTCGTGATGATCGGTAATGATAACATCTATCCCCAGTTTTTTTGCCTGTTTGACCTCTTCTATGGCGGTTATACCGCAGTCGACAGTAATAATGAGATCAAATCCCTCGGTGGCTGCCCATTGAATAATCTCAGGGGATAGTCCATATTTGTCATCACCCTCAGGGACTCGGAAAGCGACATTGGCTTTGAATTTTTGCAATGTCTTTTGAAGAATGGCGGTTGCGGTAACTCCATCCACATCTTTATCACCAAAAATAAGGATGTTTTCATCGTTTTGAATAGCCTGCAATATCCTTGCCACAGCTTTTTCCATGTCTTTGAAAAGAAAGGGTGAAGGAAGCTGGAGAAAATGAGGCTTCAGATAGCGAAGAATGTGTTCTGGGGTTTGGTATCCCCGGTTCACCAATGTTTTAAGGAGGAGATCCATTATGGGAATAGGGAGACGAGATTTCAATTCTTCAAGCTTCTTTTTGTTGATCTGAGGCATCTTCCAGATACGATTCTTTGCTGAGTGCATAGTTTATCCTACCAAAACTTTTTCAAGAAGTGCCATGCGGATGAAAAGACCGTTGTGAGCCTGACGGAAATAGGCAGCACGCGGGTCATTGTCTACCTCGTAAGCGATCTCATCTACACGAGGGAGGGGGTGCATTACAATAGCATGGGATTGCATAAGGCTTAAGGTTTCTCTTGTGATGATATAAATACCGCGGGTTTTTTCGTATTCCTCAATGCTGGAAAATCGTTCTCGCTGGATGCGGGTTTGGTAGATAACATCAACCTTTGAAGCAACTTCGTTGAGATTGTCTACTTCTTCAAAGGGAATATGCTGATTCTGAAGATACTCTTTGATATCATCTCGCATGCGCACATTGGGGGGAGAGACAAAGAAGAGGCGAATGTTTTTATAAAAAGAAAGAAGATAGGCAAGCGATCGCACGGTTCTTCCATTGGCGAGATCCCCTACCATAGCTACAGAGACATCATCTATGTGTCCCAACTCTTTTTGAATGGTATAGAGGTCAAGGAGTGCCTGGGTAGGATGCTGTCCTGTTCCGTCTCCAGCATTGATCACAGGGATAGAGGATACCTGACTGGCCCGGTAAGCAGCACCTTCTTCAAAATGGCGTATAACCACTACATCCCCATAGCCAGAGATGACACGAACGGTGTCTTCGATAGTTTCGCCTTTGGCAGCTGAGGAAAATTGAGCCGCATTTTCTGTTGAGACTACATTTCCTCCGAGGCGAATCATCGCTGTTTCAAAAGAAAGTCTTGTTCGTGTTGAAGGTTCATAAAAGAGGGTGACCATGATTTTTCCTGCAAGAAGACCTAGGTTAGGTTGTTTCTCAAGTCGTATAGCTCTCAAGAAGAGATCCTCGAGGATTTCTCTTGTGAATTGTTTAGCGTCCAGGATGTGGAAAAGTTTCATACATACCTCTTTCCTCTTTTAGGATATTATAGGAGAAAGACAAGAAAAAATCAATTACTAACCTGACTTTATGGATTGAAAGATTTGTAAGGTTTGCAGATATCCTGAGCAAGTTTTAAATGAGAAAAAGAAAGATATAAGAAGAAAGAGGAGAAAAAGTGATATTTTTCGACAAATGCTATTGTTATTTTTTTTCATTGTTATAAACCACTTTGTAAAAAAAGGGCTGTCCGGCAAAAGCGAACAGCCCTTTTGAAAGTAGTCTGAGTTTTATTTGGTTATAACCTTGCCGTTTTGAACAAGTATACTGGCTTGGGAAATGATCTCTGTGGGGATCTGAATACCGAGTTGTTTTGCAATGTCTTCATTAATAAAGAGAGTGATATCTTGTGGATCTGTCATGAATTTTACAGGGATTTCCGATGGTTTTTGGCCTCGTAGAACATCGGCAATCATGCGTCCTGTAGCACGTCCCATCTTGTAGTAATCAAATCCCCATGCTACAAGAACATCGGCGTTGGTTGCTGATGTGGGATCAGCGGTCATAACAGGGACCTTTTTCGCCATGGCGACACTGGTCACCGAGGAGAGCGCAGACACCACCGTGTTATCGGTGCTTATGTAGATTCCATCTACCTTGTCTACAATAGCCTGAGCGGCCTGTTTCACTTCAGCAGAATTGGCAACGGTGGTTTCTACTACCTCGATACCGAGCTCCTTACATACCGCTTTGGTGAGATCTGCAAGAGCAACCGCGTTTGCCTCGCTTGAAGTATAGATGATACCCAACCGTTTAATGGGTTTCAGTTTGCGGAAGAACTGGATCTGTTCTTTTACCGGCGTCATATCAGAGACACCACAGACATTTTTTTCACCCCGGGCAAGAGAGGTTACTAACCCAGCCTTGACCGGATCGGTAACGGCACTGAATACCACTGGGGTTGTTTTAAGGGTATTGACGAGTGCCTGAGCGGTAGGCGTAGCAATACCTACAGCGAGAGCTACCTTATCACTCTTAAACTTGTTGGCGATAGCCGCAGCTGTATTGAGATCCCCATTCGCGTTTTGCACATCAAAGGTTACCGGAAGATTCTGTTCAGTGAGTTCATCCTTGATACCTTGTTCTACTGCATCAAGTGCAGGATGGGCAACAATCTTGGAGATACCAATAACAATCTCCGTTTTCTTGGGAGAACATCCAAGTAGAACTGCTCCTACAGTAAAGAATAACCACCATCTTTTCATACGATACTTCCTCCTTTAAATCTTAAATAGACCAAAAAGCTGATTCAACACCAGAATTGTGGAGCCAAACACAATGGAGACCATGCTCATAAGTTTGATAAGGATGTTAAGTGAAGGACCGGAGGTGTCTTTGAGCGGATCGCCAATTGTATCGCCTACGACACCGGCTTTATGGGCATCACTGTGCTTTCCACCAAAGTGCCCGTTTTCGATATACTTTTTCGCGTTGTCCCAGGCACCACCAGCATTGGCCATCATAATAGCCATGGGGAAACCAGAGACGAGAGCACCCGCCAGTACCCCTACCAGGGCACGAACACCAAGCAGTGTTCCGACCAGTACCGGAATAATAATGGCAATCAGGGCTGGAAGAATCATTTCCAACTGGGCTGCCTCAGTGCTGATACGCACACATCGCTTGTAATCGGGTTTATCGGTTCCTTTTAGGATTCCGGGCTTTTCTTTAAACTGACGGCGAACCTCTTCTACCATTTTGTTGGCTGCTCTACCAACCGCACTCATAGTAAGAGCACTGAAGAGGAAAGGAGCCATTGCTCCTATGAAGAGTCCTGTCAATGTTTCGACAGAAATCACATTTGCTATGAGGGAGAAATCTGGGTTTGTTGCACGTACCACGCGTTCAATCTCATCCTTGAAAGCAGCCAAAAGAGCCAGTGCGGTAAGGGCTGCCGAACCAATGGCGTATCCCTTTCCGGTTGCTGCTGTTGTATTACCAAGAGCATCGAGAGCATCTGTTCTCTCTCGGACCTCGGAACCAAGTCCCCCTGCATCTCCTGCCATTTCAGCAATACCCCCGGCATTGTCAGCTACGGGGCCATAGGCATCGGTTGAGAGGGTGATACCAAGGGTCGAAAGCATGCCCACCGCAGCGATACTAATACCGTACAATCCACGAGCAATAGACATTGCGCCACCAGCGAGATAGTAAGCAGCTACAACGGCGGCCCCTACAATTACTACCGAAATCCACGTAGAAAGCATTCCCAGAGAAAGACCGCCAATGACGAGGGTTGCGGCGCCTGTCTGAGATTGTGCACTGAGATCTCGGGTAGGTTTATAACTTGCGGAGGTAAAATACTCGGTAAAAAATCCTATGAGGTTTCCTGCAAGAAGTCCCACAAAAATAGAGCCCCAGATACCAAAGTTTTCCTTGCCCATCACATAATAAACAGCGACCGCCGCAAAAATGGCTATGAGCAGGGAAGATCCGTAAATACCCTTTCGGAGTGCCTTGAGAAGCACTTCCTGGGAGGCTTTGTTGTCTTTTGTCTGAACAAGAAAAGTTCCAAGAATAGAAGCCAGTACTCCCAGTGCCGCCATACTCATCGGAATAGTTATGGCACGAAGTGGGCTTTCAGGAAAGGCTACTACACCCAGAGCCATCGTGGCCACGATAGAACCAACATAGCTTTCATAAAGATCGGCTCCCATCCCAGCAACATCTCCCACATTGTCTCCCACATTATCAGCAATGGTGGCAGGGTTTCTTGGATCATCTTCAGGAATACCTGCTTCCACCTTACCCACAATGTCTGCTCCAACATCGGCAGACTTGGTATAGATACCACCACCAACACGGGCAAACAAAGCCATAGAAGAAGCACCCATTCCAAACGTGATCATGGCTTCTGTGATTCGCTTAATCGTCTCTGCCTGATCGAGGCCCACAACACTCCCATAATACCAGCGAAGACCGTAATACCAGAGTGAGAGGTCAAGAAGACCTAATCCGACTACTACCATGCCCATCACTGAACCAGCAGTGAAGGCCACACGCAGTCCGGGATTAAGTCCATCGCGAGCAGCCCAGGCTGTTCGCGCATTTGCACGGGTAGCTATTGCCATGCCGATGAAACCAGAAAGACCTGAAAAGAAACCACCTGTCAAAAAAGCAAACGGTACAAAGGGTGTCAGAAGCTTTGCTCCAAAGGAAAGATAGAGCAACAACACAAAAATTACTGCAAAAAATATCCCTACAATCTTGTATTGCTGCGCAAGATAAGCATAGGCTCCTTCACGAATAGCCAGGGAAATCTCTTTTGTCTTTTCACTTCCCTCGTTTTTACGAAGTACATAGGACATCGCATACACCACATAGAGCAGGGCTATCAATGCCGCGACGGGAGTTACCCAGGTAATATCCATGGGAGTGCCCTGAGCAAATCCAAAGCCAGTCATTCCAAAGAGAAAAAGCATTATCCACCAGGTGAGTGCATTTTTCATAGGAAACCTCCTTCCCAATATAGATTTCCTATATCATATATCAAAAAAGAATTTGTGTCAAGGCTTTATTGAAAAAATATTTCCGTGTCGTTGTTTGTTTTTCTTTATCTATAGCAACTTATTACTCTCCCCGAGTTTTCAAAAGGGCTTATGAAGATTATATTTTTTTTCTTTTTTTGCCGATAATTAAAAAAAATTGGATGGTGAACGATGAATCGAAAAAACTTGTTTCTTTTCCTTTGCGGCATGTCTCTTTTTGTTTTCGGAACCTCATCTGTGTCAATTGAAGAAGCAACAGCGCAGTATATTTATTCCCTCTATCAGAAACATCGATATACCGATGTTACAGTAGAGGTGAGAAATTTTTTGAGTCGCTACCCTTTATCGTCTCTTTATATTCCAGTGGCTATTATCGGAGGAGAAGCTGCTTACAAAGACAAAAACTATAATCTTGGGCGTTACTTTTTTGAGCAGGCATTCAAAAAAGCCAAACAACCCCACCAGGTTAAACAATCTCTCCTTGGCATGGCAAAATGTAGCTATAAACTTGGTCTCTACCAGGAAGCAGCGAAACTTTTTGAGTCTTATGCCCGGGAGTTTGATGATCCCGTCGTAACTCCTGCTGTTCTCTACTATGCTCAGGTCTGTGCTCTGGCAGCAAACGACCAGGAAAATGCCCAACGCTACCAACAATGGCATGCCTCTCGCTATCCCGAAAGCCCTTATCTTTCCCTGCTCGCATCTGCTTCTTCAAGAGATACATCTTTTTCCATCGAGCACAGTGTCAAATCTTCTCCTGAAGAAAAAGAACAAAAAAAAGAGAGCCCACCTCTTAATGAGGTTTCCTTTTCTATGCCCTCGTCGGAAACAAGTAACACCATTCTTCTCACCAACTGGGTAGTAGTGACCACGACAAATACCTTTACCAATGAAAAAGCAACCGAGAAAGAGCAAACTCTTGCTCTTGTTGAGGAAAACAACCGTTATCTCTCTCTTTTAGAGGTCAAGGCAAAACTTCTTCAGCTTAAAGCTCGAGCCCTCGATGATGAACTCTCAGAGCTTGGCATAGGAGGGTTGGAATGAAACGCATTCTTCTTCTTCTTTTTTGTATAACATCTTCATTCTTTTCGATAGAATGGATGCCTTTTGAGGGTAAAAACTGGCGTTTTTCTCTCGATGGAGATTCAGGAGGGTTTGTATTTTTCTCATCCAAAACAAACTATCTTTACTATGAAAGTGACACTGCGACTCCAACATCAGGGATATTGGTACTTTACGAAGGATCCGCGACACCCTTTTCTCCTTTCTCTCCTTTTCTTTCCTGGAATATCCGATGGCAAAAGACGAATCATGTGATTTTTGGTCGGGCGACATGGGAAAGTATCGTCTACACCTCGGCGTGTTTTCTCACCAACAATGGACAACAGATGTTTGTGATTCTTGCCACCCACATCTCCAATACTTCTTCTGAGGCTAAAGAAGTAGGATTTCGGTATCTTCTTGATACAACTTTAGAAGAAAATGGTACGGGACCTCTGTTTGTTTTTGAGAATGGGGCACCTGTGATGAATGAAATGGAGATTTCCCTTAACCAATATGGAAAGTATATACTCAGTGGTCAAAAATCAGGGATCTATCTGTTGCCTGCTTACAATGGCTTTTCACCAAGGGCTATTTATCTTGCCAATTATCATAGATTAAAAACAAGCGAGGTGAATGTTCGTATTGAGCCAAGTGCTCATTTTACTTACGATACGAGAGGGAAAAGGGATGGGGCTATTCTTGTCGATTACCGTTATCGCCTACGTCCTGGTGAAACCATAGAGGGGGGGATTGTACTTTCGCTTGAACCTCTTCCTTTATTGCAATGGAATACCTCACTTTTTGATTTTCTTCCACAACCTCAAGAAAAGAAAAAAATTATTCCCTCAACCTCTTCAAATACGAAAGCTTTTTCTTGGTGGCCCTTTTTCAAACAAAAAACGAATGTTGTTTATATAACGAATACGATTGAAGTAATACCAGGAGATGAGAATTATCTTGCTCTTCAGCAATCGTTTATTGACAGACTGGAGAAGATTCTTTTTCTCATGACAAACCAGAGCCCTGCACTTTCAAGTAATGTTGCTTCTTCTCTTTCCAAGTCTCCTGATCCTGGTACTCATGAGGGATTCTCTTCACCCCAGGCAAGTTGGCTTCCCTCAGATGATCCCTTTGGACGCTTTTCGGATTCTCTTCCCAAATCCAGGCCATTTCAAACGAATCAAATGCCAACTTTAATTCCGTTCGCAGAGAAACAGGAGAGCCCTTCTACTCCGTTACCATCAGTGCAGCCTTCTGAGAACTTTTCTCAACCGAGAGAAAGCACTGTTTTCATAACCAACGTGATTACCAACTACATAACCCTCACGAATGTTGAAAACACGAATGTCGAAAGGGCTCAAGGGTATAGAATTCAGGAAGAAACAGAAAAAAATCAGTTAAAGATGTATGAGGAAAAAATTCAGCAACTTCAGAGACAACTTTTTGAAAAAGAAACCACCCAGAGTGCTCAAAAAAAGCTTCTTCTCATCGAAAAAAGGCTAGAACTTTTGAACTGGCTTCTTGAACGAAGCTCAAAGGTCAATCTGAGCGCAGAGGATATTGCTGCCATGAATGCTGAACTTGACCTTCTTCTCAAAAGTCTGGAGGAAGAGAACAAACGATGAAGTATAGATGGTTTTCTTCTCTTTTTTTCGTAGTTCCGATAGCTATTCTTTTGATGAGTGCAGGTGAAGATGTTTTTGAAAAAGGGTTGGGATTTTATAAAGAGAAAAAGTTTCTCCTGGCCATTGGAGCCTTTCGGAATGCTGCGGAACTCGGCAATAAAGATCCCAAACTTTACCTTCTGCTGGGAAACAGTTATGTGGGCATTGACGATTATGATAAAGCGATAGAAAGCTACCAAAAAGGGTTACAGTCTGGTCTTCCCCTTGCCTACTATGGGGTGTATTACTTCAACCTTGGCTATACCTATGGGCTAAAAAAACTTTATCAACAAGCTGTTGTTACTTTTGATCAGGCTCTGGCCTATGATACGAATCTCACTCATGCCTATTGGTACAAGGGCATGCTTTATTATAAAATGCGCGATAGAACCAATACCATTCGAGAATGGGAAACCTATCTCGTTGTTAATCCCACAGGACCACAGAGTGATAACATTCGTCGGGCACTTGAACTTCTTCGGGATCCAAACTTTAATTTTCCCGATGATCTTGTGAAAAATCCCATGGAACGACTCACCAATACAGAAAGTGTGGTTGCCGAGCCATTGATCGATATTAGTGGCGCGCTGGGTGACTATAAGCCAGAAGACAAAGGAAAAGCTGAAGATACATCTGTCGAGGATATAGAAAAATAGGAGGTTGGTTATGACTGAGAAAAAAAATACCTCTCGGAAACAAGGAGCAAAACCAAAAGCAGTTCAAAAAGGAAAGGTTGTTTCAAAAAAACCATCGAAAGAAGAGGAAAAGAAACAATGGTTGCTTCTTGGACTTCTTGGCTTGTTGCTTGTTCTTACCCCGATCGTTTGGGTTGGTTTCTCAGGTGGTGGTAAAGCAAAACAGATAGAGAAATACCTCTCCCTGGCAGAAGAATATGCCAACAATGAGGCTTATGATCGTGCGCTTGACTATCTGGACAAAGCCTTTGAACTTGATCCCAATGACCCACGTATCAAGGAACTCCGGGATGCTATTATACGGGCACAGAAAAACAAAGAAAAACTCAAAGAAGATGAGATGAAAGACCTTCTCAAGAAAACCGCGCAAGCCACTTCGCCAACACCGCTCGAAAAAACCACTACCGTCGAAAAAAAGGAAAAACCTCAAGTAGAACAGGTTTCTGCTAAAGAAAGTGCAGCAGAGCAGTACAAAAAGTATATGGAAAACGGCAAAAAATATCTTGAGAACAACTACTTTGATGAAGCCATCAAAGAGTTTGAGAAAGCCAGGAAAATAGAAGCTACTCCCGAGGTCGATGCTTATGAGGCTGTTTCCTATTACGGTAAAAAGGATATAGGCAAAGCCCAAAGCCTTGCCCAGGCGGCCATCCAAAAAGATCCCAAACAGGGGCCTGCCCATTACACTCTCGGAAAGATCCTCTATGACAAGGACCTCAATGATGAGGCACTGGCTTCTTTTAAAAAGGCTATCGAGGGCGATTATGAAACAGCGGATATGTACTATTCCATGGGTGTGATTTACTACATGAAAAAGCTTTACAACGATGCGAAATCATCTTTTCAAAAAGCTGTTTCCCTTGATCCAAAGCATGCCAAGGCTTATTACAATCTTGGTCTTACCTATATGGCCCTCAATGACAATAACAATGCCCTCAAGGCTTTTGACCAGAATCTTCAGCTTGAGCCCACGAATGCCAAGACAATGATCAACATTGGCACCATTTATTACAATGCCAAACAATTTTCTCAGGCAGAAAAGTTTTTTGCACGCGCTGTGGAAATCGAACCAAACAATGACCGGGCGCTCGTCAAACTTGGGAATACCTATGAGGAACTCAAACAGTTTACACGGGCTCTTTCCGTTTATCAAAAAGCCTATCAGGTCAATCCCAAAAACTATCTGTGTTCTTTCAACTACGCGCGCATGCTTGTTTACACCGAGCGCTACGCTGAGGCTTTAAAATACTACAGTGAGTCTATACAGCAGAAAAATGACTATGCACCAGCCTATTACAACATGGCCAATGCCTACTTTTTGATGAAAGAGTATGCCCAGGCGGAAGAAAACTATCAAAAGGCCATTCAGCTTGATAGATACGATCCCGAACCTTATCTGGGATTGGGAAGCATGTATCTTGCCAAACAGGAATATGAAAAAGCCCTTTCTGCTTTTAAAAAGGCTGCGGATCTTCAGCCAAGGAGTTTTATTGCTTACAAAGGAATAGGAGATGCTTATGCCAGGGCAGAGATCTACGAGGATGCTATAAACGCCTACAAAAAGGCTCTCGAGATCAATCCAACGGACGTTAATGTTCTAGAAAGTCTTGGGGATATCTATACCCGACAAAAGGATTATAGCAATGCTGCTGTTTCCTACGAGAAATATGTCAAGCTTTCCCAAAAAAATGCAGATGTGTATCTTAAGCTAGCCGAGAGCTATATTCAATTAAAAGATAACGCCAAGGCAAAAGCCACTCTTCTTGAGCTTAAGGATCGTTTTCCGAACTACAAAAATATGTCTAAGGTTGACTATTATTTGAGTCAACTGTAAAATATATAAGGTGATAATTTTTTTAGAAAAGGAGTGCGTATGACGTGGGATGTTATAGTTATTGTGCTTTTGGTAGTCAGTGTGGGGTTTCTTGTCTTTCTTTATGTTATGAATAACTTTATTGCGCCTCATCGTCTTGATTCGATTAAGACCTTAATTGACAATCAAAAGTATGATCAGGCGATTAATGCATTGAATGCTATTCTCAAAAAAGATGATAAAAACCCTCTCGCACACCTTTATCTTGCCGAAGCCTGTTACCTCTCAGGAAATTTTGAGATGGCCCTTGTTGAATATAAACAAACATTGAGTTCAGGAAAGTTTTCCAATTCTGCTACGGAGAAAAGTATTCATCGCCGTCTGGCAGATATTTACATGCGTTTTAATCAGCTGGAAGAGGCGCAGAAAGAATACCTTGTGCTTTCCCAGATGGATCCGCAAAATGCGGAATATCTCTTTCAAATCGGGAATATCTTTTACCAGCGAGGCATGAAAGAACATGCCTTTAGTTATCTTGATAGGGCCATCAAATCAGGCAAGGCTTCTCCCCAGATTTATTTTATCATGGGAAAGATTCTCTATGAAATGAACAAGGCAGCTGAGGCTTTGAACTACTTTACTAACTGTGTAAAACTGGAACCCAAGAATATGGAAGCCCATTACTATATTGGAATGATTCTCAAATCCATGAATAGCTACGGAAAGGCTGTTCAGGAATTTGATGTGGCGGAACAAGCGCGGGACAATCAACTCAAGGTGAAGGCTATTTTCCAGAAAGGTCTCTGTAAAATGGAAGTTGGGGATAATGATGGGGCCAAAGCAGATTTTGAACGTGCGTTAAAGTATTCAAACGAAGAGAACAATGTCACTATTGCTATTCGGTACACACTTGGACTTATCTACGAAAAAGAACGCCGACTGGTTGAGGCGGTGGAACAATGGGAAAAGGTTGCCCAACTCCGTCCTAACTTTCAGGATGTCCAGACAAAACTGACTCTTTATGAGGATCTTCGGGTAGACGATAGGCTCAAAGATCTGCTGACAGCTACACCAACTACCTTTGAGATTATCGCTCAGAACATGCTCAAAGCCATTGGGTATGAACCTATTGAAGTCAAGCCTCTGGATGGTGATAATCTTGAAATTGTAGGGATAGAAAAATCGGTCAAATGGCGAAACGTTCGTGGAGGAAGGGTGCTTGTGATGTTTTCACGAGACAATGAAGATGTTCCGGAAGATCTGGTAGCAAAACTTACCGAAAAAATGAAAAACATTCATGCGACTCGAGGTGTTTACATCACTACCGGAAAGTTTACTCCCCAGGCTCTCCGTTATGCGGAAAACAGACCGCTCGATCTTTACGATAGGCAAAAGCTTACTGATCTTCTTAAGAAAAGTGGGTATTAAGGTTTATGCGAGTAGTGTGGGGTATCTTTTTGTTGTTGAGTCTTTTTTTTACTCTCTACGACTTTTTTTTGGGAAATGTTTTCCAAGATCCTGTTCATCCAGCCCTTGTTTCTTTTTTCTGTTTTGTCATGGGGGGGCTTTTTTTCTTGTCTTTTTATAAAGAAACGAAAAAAGAAAATAAATAAAAAGAAGGAAGCAGCCTGTTGTGCTTCCTTCTTCCGTGTTGTTTTTTCTAAGGTCTATAACCCTGGAGTTCAATCTCTTCAATGGCAAAGAGGGGTGTATCTTCTCTTGAAAGAAAAGTTTTCTGTACCTTTAGTCTAAGATTTTCCGGTGGGTTTTTTACAGGATAAAAGAGGAGCCATTCGCCGCGCTGATTCCGCAGGATGGGAAACCCCTTTTTGTCTTTTTGTGGCATGAGACTTTTTTTTACCTGAGGCTTAATCTCTTTTTGACCAAGGGCAATGGTGATTTTCGCGGGATCAACATAGAGAATCTCAGCTTCTCTGTTAACACAGATCATTCTTAACGTTATTCCTTCTTCGGTAGCAAAACCATACCATCCAACATAGTATCTTCCATCCATGAGGATGGTGTAATCCCCAACCATAAAGAAGGGGGATATTTCTTCTTGCCTTTCTTCATGAGCGTTTTCTTCATGTTCATGAATGCTTATCCATCCCTTCTCTTGAAGATGTTTTCTCTGAATATTCTCAAAGTTCTCCGGGAGAGCGATTTTATAAGAGAAAAGTATCGGTTTTACACGTTTTTGGTAAGAAGTAAGAGCTTTTGGGGATACTTTGACAACGAGAGGGAGATCGTTTTCTTTTGTCACACTGGCAAGCTGGAGAAAGTACTCTTCAGGAAGGTTGTCTCCTGCAAGTCCATACAGTTGATAAAACGCGGGGTCGTGAATCAGTCTCCATTTCATTGTGATTCTGGCTTTTTGCCCTTTTGTGAGAATGAAACGTGAGGGAACGGAGCGCGCAAGAGGAATACTCTGGGCACCTGAAGGCACCATGAGATCTATTATCCCCTCAGAAAGGTAAAATTCCCCTTCTTCAAGTCTTTTTACCGTGATGAGAGCATTTCCTTCTTCCTTTTTCGGGGAAACAACGAGTCTCGCTGTATAAAGATTGCCGTTGGTTGTTACAGAACCTGTATACACCAGTTTTTGGGAACAACCAGTGAGGAGAAGAAAAAACAAAAAAGATACAAGAATGTCTTTCATTTTGACCTCCTTTGAGCTGGTATTCAGTATATGTGTGTGTTGTAAAAATTGCAACAAAAAAGGCTGCCCGGTTTCCCGGACAGCCCTGAGAGTGATTCTTCCGATTATAGCCCATCCACCGAGTAGACTGCATACCCACGCGGTGCAGCCCATACCTCTACCCAACCATTGGCGTCACAGTACTTGTTCTGAGGTTGATAGTTCTGTCCGCTCACAGAAGAAGACCATGCATAGGCTTTGAGGGTTTTGCCCTTGAGGTAAGCGTTTCCTGTCTGGACCCACGCACCCTTCCAGGCAGAAGAATGATCGTTGATTACCACAATGTAACCCGGGCTCGAGGTCGAGTATCCCTTACTTCCATAGATAATCACATCTCCATCATTACTTTTGAGGATCTCAATCTGAGGACCACCGCCACCAAGTTTCTCACGTACCCATACGAGTTGCTTGATACCATTGCCCCAACCACTGCCGGCTCCACCACCCGTAGCAAGCCCATAGTTGTAGTAGTCTTTCCACCAGATACAGGGATACCCCTGATAGGTGAGAATGAACGCATACGCCATCATCTTGTCTCTGTAAATCTCATCAGTGTCATGGTTTCCAACAAAGGTCACGGCACGCCATGGATTCTTGGCAGCAAAGCTCTTGCTGTAGTCAAACACATTGGGCAGATACCCACCACCAGAACTATTGTTACAGATGTCTTTTAATGTATAATAGAGAGCAAAATCAAACACTGACGAGTTGGCTGCATTGGCCCACCAATCGAGGGTAGAGGTATTGGCATCCCAGTACTCTCCCACACTAAAGGTTGGACTCGTCGCTGCATTGAGGTTCTTTACCACGGTCGGAGAGAATCCCTTCACATAGTCCCATCGCCAGCTACTGAAACCAGCATTGGCTGTATTTTTCATCCAGAGCATCCATGTCTTGATGTCATTGTACACCGTGGAGTTGTCATGACAGACATCAGGGAATCCCGCAAAAGCTCCGGAGTCATAAGAGTGGATGTTATTGGGATGGAATGCCCAGTACTGCCATTTCATCTTTCCACTTGCCACATTACGAAAATCTGTCCAGGTATTTCCCCTGGTATAGGGGTTGTACTCACTGGCACCACCGGAGCGATGGTTGATCACGATATCAGCCATACAATCAATGCCATAGCTACGGTACTGCGCAATAGCCGCCTTGAGTTCTGCCTGGGAACCAAAGCGCGTTTCTGTGGTGCCGTCCTGATAGTATTGGCCCAGGTCATAGTAATCATGGGGATCATATCCCATAGAATAGCCGCCACCCTGAGCTTTGGATGCAGGAGGAAACCACATGCGGTTAATACCATACCCACCTGCCATGTAGCGAAGCTCATAAGCTTTGCTCTTCATGGTATCCCACCATGTACCACCTGCTGGAACATCCCAGTAGAAGCCCTGCATCATCACACCCGCAAACATCGAGCTTCCCACGAGGAGCCCCACCATCAAAAACCCTAACCGTTTCATACAGACCTCCTTTATATATTTAGGAAAATTTTCGTTTAAATTACTTCAAAAAATGTGCCAAAATAAAAAAAATTAGTTGCAAGAATTATTTTTATAGATTGCAAACAGTTAAGATTTTTAAAAGAAAAATGTTTGAAATCGATTTCATAAGAAAAATGCACTATTTTGCATTTAAAATAAGTGCAAAATGCATTTTTAAGAGAAATGTTTTGTCGGGTTTTATATAAAAAAAGAAAGGTTTCTGAAGTGGGTAATTTTTGTGGTTTTGGATTGAATTTGGCAAGCCTTGATCGGATTTTTAATTTTTAGGTGAGAGAAACCGATAAAAAAACTATGCGAAAGAAATATCTCTGGATTTTCTTTTTTGTAGTGTCGTTCCAACTCTATGGAGAAAGTGTTCGCTTTTATGAGATGGTTATTTCGAATGCACTTGCTCTCCAGGGACGATACAGTTTCCCTGCCACCAATGGCAACCGTTTTACTTCAGACTGTATTGGATTTGTTCGGTATGTTTACTATCTCTCGGGGATTGATCTCATGGAAGTTTATGGTAAAGGAAGAGGAGGGGTAAGTTCTCTCTACGATGGACTTGTGGCAAAGCGTTTTGTCTATACCAATCGTGTTCCCCTTTCTGTTGGCGATCTCATTTTTTTTGACAATACGTATGATGTCAACAAAAATGGCAAATGGGATGATCCCCTTTCGCATGTGGCTATTGTGGTGAGTGTTGATGCCCAGGGAACCATTACCTACATTCATCACAGCCCTCGCAAAGGAGTTTCTCAGGATTATATGAATCTGTATTATCCCCAAACCTATGCTTTTCGAAAAAAAGATAGAACCCTCAAGGTGATCAATTCTTACCTGCGAATTCATCGGGGAGAGCAATTTCCCAGGGAAAATTATATCTCATCTTTTTTCTTTCGAGCTTTTGCTCATATTCCGGTGAGAGAAATTTCTGAGTAAACCTCTGGAGTATGTATGAGGATACTTTTTTCTTTTTTCTGGATAATGGTGGCGGGAATTTCTTTTTTTCTTGCGTGGGAGGATCTTCGTTTTCAAAAGATATCGCTGGGAGCTATTTTTTTTTGATTTTGTTTGATGGATATTTTTTGTTTTTTCTTTTGAATGGAGGATGCAATTTTTGCGGCGTCGGGGAATGGGAGGATTTCTTCCTGCAAGTGTTCTTGCTTTTGCGGCAATTTTGCATAAGGCAGGGTGGGGAGATGTGATTGTGGCGTTTCTCTGTGGTTGGTTTGTTGGAGGGCTTGAGGTTGGGTGGTGGCTTCTCTGTTCCCTTGTTTTTGCGTGGGGACAGGTGTTTGTTGGTGTTTTTCTTCGAAAACCGGTGAAGCGAGTGCCTTTTGTTACCTGGATGATCGTGGGAATGTGGGTATGGTTAGCGATACGTGCCTTTCGTTATTCTTTTTGAGCCCAGGCAACCGCTTATTCTTCAATTTTATTATTCAGATAACGTTAAAAAATATGTGCTGTTTTTACCGGGTTCTCGTATTCTCCCTGGCTAACGTACGTGCCCATCTCCATACACAATCCATTTCTCTGTGGTGAGGCTTTCCAGTCCCATGGGACCTCGAGCGTGGAGTTTTTGGGTGGAGATGCCAATCTCTGCCCCCAATCCAAACTCTCCTCCATCGGTGAAGCGGGTAGAGGCATTGGCGTAGACGGCTGCGGAGTCTACTTCGGTGAGAAACCTTTGCACAGCACCATAACTTTCACTCACAATGGCATCAGAATGGTGAGAACCATAGGTGTTGATATGGCGGATAGCCTCGGCTAAAGTATCAACCACCCGTACAGAAATGATGTAATCAAGGTATTCTGTATACCAATTATCCTCTGTTGCTGCCTGGAGATTGGGGAAATCCTTTCGAATCTCTTCATCTGCAATCACTTTTACATTGTGGTCCAGTAAAGCCTGAATGAGATCCTGGCGATAGGGATAATCTTTATGGATGAGAAGGGTTTCGGCTGCGTTGCATACCGATGGTCGTTGACACTTGGCGTTAATGACGATTGCCTCGGCTTTGTTTTTGTCTGCGGAAGCATCGACATACACGTGACACACTCCCTTGTCATGCTTGATTACGGGAATTTTGGATTTTTCCGTGACAGATCGGATGAGGGATTCCCCTCCTCGCGGGATAACAAGGTCGATGAGTCCTGCAAGTTGGAGCATCTCATCAACAACCTCGTGTTCTACTTTTTCAAGGTATTGGACCGTATGGAGGGGAAAACCAGCCTCCTGGAGCCCTTGATGAATAGCCTCCATAATAGCGAGATTTGAATGGAGGGCTTCTCTCCCTCCACGAAGAATCGCCACATTTCCTGACTTAAGACACAGAGCAGCGGCATCGGCAGTGACATTCGGCCGTGCCTCGTAGATCATGGCTATCACCCCAATAGGAACTCGTACCCGTTCGATACGCAGGCCGTTTGGGCGTTTCGTGATATAGTTTCCACTTCCTACCGGATCAGGAAGCGATGCTATAGCCTCGATAGCCTGAGCCATACCCTCGATCCTGTTTTCGTTCAAAAGAAGCCTATCGCGTAAAGCTTGAGATTTTCCCGTGGTGTCAAAAGCTGTGAGATCGCGTTGATTTGCCTGAAGAATCTTGGAAGCATGACCGCGAAGAGCCTTTGCCATAGAAAGAAGGGCGAGGTTTTTTTGTTCTGTACTCGCCTGTCCAATCTGATAAAAAGTTTCTCTTGCCTGACGTGCTATCTGGAGAACGTACTCTCTCATATCATGCCCCTTTTTCGATGGAGATACTCTCATTATACTATGAGGAAAAATTTCTTGCCAGTTTTTGAAAAAAAAAGCTGCCATTTCTGGCAGCTTCTGCTCCCCCGGTAGGGCTCGAACCTACGGCCCGCTGGTTAACAGCCAGCTGCTCTGCCTGCTGAGCTACAGGGGAGTGATCTTGTGGATAATATTATAACACATTTTTCTGGAAAAATCAAGTGGAAAAGAGGGGTTTTTAAAAAAACATTCGCTTTTTTGCTATATGAAATACTCAGGATGGTATTCGGTGGCTGGTTTTTCTACCTTTTGGGCAAAAAAGAGATACCCCGTATGTCCTATCATACGGTCATGAGGTCTGGTGAGAAATTCCTTGACTCTGATTCCACGAGTCCAGACTTCCATGGCACGAATACGGACAAACCCTGTTTCCTCCAGTCGTTTCACGGTTGTTTGTACCTGTTCGATGTTCGGAGAGAGAAAACCGACGTGCCCTCCGGGACAAAGGGCTTTCCATACCTGCGGGACAATCATCCACGGTGTAGGGATATCCACGAAAATGGCATCAACCTCTCCTACCCCGAATCCTCCTTCTGCAACAGGGTCTTTTAAGATAAATTCCACATGTTCAGGCTTGCCAAACCTCTGAACATTCATTATGGCCATTTCCTGGTGTTCTGGACGCCTTTCGAAGCTGTAGACTTTTCCCTCTCGACCAACGATCCGTGAGAGGAGGACGGTAAGAGAACCTGAACCGGATCCTATCTCTATCACCCTTGAGCCGCTCTGGATGCCCAGTTCGAGTAAGATGATTCCGGCTTCTTTTGGATAGATGATGGTCGTGCGTCTCTTGACTTTCATCATCATATCGGCGAGTGTTGGCCGGAGAACATAGAAAGCTACTCCCTTGTTTGTTGCTATGCGTTGTCCAAAGTCAAGATCCTCCGGGAAATGAATGGTCCCATAGTGAGTAGAGAAACTTCCCCCTGGTTCATAAGGCAGAAAATACGTTTGTTCGTCATGATAAAGGTATATCCACTCACCCTTTTGCATGTATACTCCTTGATTTTGTAGGTATTTATTGTAGGGAGAGTAAGAAGAAAAAGCAACCTATCGACGAAAGAGTGAAATAAGTTGAAGTAAGAGAGAAAGCACAAGACTGATTACCAGCATAGAGACCCAGGGGATAAATATCTGAACGGATTGGCCCTCATAGTGGATATCTCCGGGAAGTCGTCCAAACCAGCCCAATAGGGAGAATTTCCCGGCAAGAAACACGATCCCTGCGAGAAGACAGAGGAAAACACCAGAGAGAAATAGCCATCTGGCCAGATCTGTCATGGTATACCCTCCTTGTTGGTTTATTTTTTCAGGTAGCGCTTGAGGTACCAGTCTATGGTTTTCTGGATGCCTGTCTCAAAGGTTTCGTCAGCTTTCCAGCCGAGTTCGGTCTCGATCTTGGTTGGATCAATCGCATATCGTCTATCGTGTCCCGGTCTATCCTTAACGAAGGTGATCAGTTCAGTATAACTTTTTCCACCTGATCGGGGATGTTTTGTATCGAGAAGACGGCATATCGTTTGAGCTATCTCAATATTGGTACGTTCATTGTGGCCACCGATGTTATAGGTTTCACCTGTTCTCCCTTTGTGAAAAACGAGGTCGATGCCTTTGGCATGGTCGAGGACATAGAGCCAATCACGAACGTTTTTCCCATCTCCGTAAATAGGGATAGGCTTTTCTGCAAGGGCGTTTCGAATGATGGTTGGGATCAGTTTTTCGTCGTGCTGTTTTGGACCGTAGTTGTTGGAACAGTTTGTTGTGACGGTGTTTAGTCCATAGGTATGGGTATAGGCTCTGACCATGAGATCGCTACTTGCCTTGGAGGCGCTGTAGGGTGAATTGGGAGCATACGGGGTGGTTTCGGTAAAGTATCCTGTTTCTCCCAGGCTTCCATAAACCTCATCGGTAGAAATATGATGGAAACGCGCCTCTTCATATCCTGGTCTTGTCTCATGGGGGGCTTTTAGCCAGTAACGACGGGCCACATCGAGGAGAATATAGGTTCCGAGAACATTGGTTTCTACAAAGACACCGGGATTATGGATGGAATTGTCCACATGAGACTCTGCGGCAAAATGAATGACCCCCCGGATATCGTAAAGTTCAAAAAGGTACTCTACAAGATCTCGGCTGCGTATATCTCCTCGCACAAAATGATAACGGGGGTGGTTGGATACTTCAGCAAGATTAGAAGGATCACCAGCATACGTGAGTTTATCCAGGTTTATAATGTTGTAGTGCGGGTACTTTTCAAGAAAGTAGGGGATAAAGTTTGAGGCAATGAAACCGCACCCTCCGGTAACGAGAATAGATTTTTCCATCGTTTATACTCCTTGGGTTATTTCTCGAATCGTTTCTTCGAGAGCTTCCTGCCAGTGGGGAATAGTGATGCCAAGTGAGGCTTTGATTTTCCTTTTGTCCAGAACACTGTAGTGGGGTCTTTTAGCTGGGGTGGGATACTCTTCGGTAGATATGGGGAGAATAGGCACAGAATACCCGGAAAATCTCGCGATGGCCACCGCAAAATCGTACCAGCTTGCTATGCCTTCGTTGGAGTAGTGGTAGATAGTGTTTTTGGACTCTTTCCAGACGTCAAGAAAATTGACAATAACATTGGCAAGGGTTCGTGCAGCTGTAGGTGTTCCCACCTGGTCAAAGACCACTCGAATCTCTGGCTTTTCTCCCAGGAGTCTGCGGATGGTTTTTACAAAGTTACTGCCATAGGGGGAGTACAACCAGCTTGTTCTGATGATAGTCACATGATCATGAGCTCCAAAGGCTCTTTCTTCCCCTTCAAGCTTACTTGTGCCATAGACGGAGAGGGGATTGGGGTCATCGCTCTCCTGATACGGAAGGAACTGTCGACCGTCAAAGACATAGTCCGTCGAAATATGTACCAGGAAAAGGTGGTGTTTGTGGCAGGCTTTGGCAAGGTTTTCTACTGCCTGGCTATTGAGGGCATAACACTTCTCTTTATCGGTTTCCGCTTTGTCCACAGCAGTGTAGGCGGCACAGTTAATAATTCCATCAAAACCCTGACGGAGCCCTTCTTCTACTGCCTGATAACTGGTAATGTCGAGATCATCTCTATCCGTAAACACGAAATGGTGTTGAGAGTTTTCTGCCAATCGTTTGATTTCTGTACCAAGTTGGCCAAGAGCACCTGTAACCATAATCTTCATCATCTATCTCCAAAAACGTCCCCGATATCTTTGAGGAAGGGGAGATTTTTATCCTTTTGGGAGAGGAGGGATTCATCAATAGGACATGGCCAGGCTATATTGATCTCGGGATCATTATAGCGTATCCCTCCATCAGAGGCGGGGTGGTAAAAATTGTCCGTCTTATAAGCTACGATGGCTTCTTCTGACAGCACCACAAAGCCATGAGCAAATCCTGCTGGGATGTAAAGTTGGCGGAAATTGGTATCAGAAAGCTCGAGGCCAAACCACTGTTTATATGTGGGGGAGGATGAACGAAGATCTACTGCCACGTCCCATATGACACCGTGAATGACACGAACAAGTTTGGCTTGAGTGTAAGGGGGGCGCTGAAAGTGTAATCCCCGTACCACGCCTCGTTTGGAGAAGGACTGATTGTCCTGAACAAAAGAGGTCTGTATTCCATATTCGGCAAAGACCCTGGCATTGTAACTCTCAAAAAAATACCCTCGTTCATCTTGAAAAACCTTTGGGGTGTATATGAAAAGACCTGCAATGGGGGTTGGTTCAAATCCCATGTTTTATCTCCTCTGCCCTTTTGAGAATGTACTGTCCGTACTGGTTGTTTTTCATCGCTTCCCCGAGAGAGCGAAACTGTTCAAGGGAGATAAATCCTTTGAGATAGGCGATCTCTTCTAAACAAGCAACCTTTAGCCCCTGGCGGTGTTCAATGGTTTCAATAAAGGTAGAGGCTTCAAGCAGACTCTCATGGGTTCCGGTATCAAGCCAGGCAAATCCCCGTCCCAGCACTTCTATCTCAAGGGTTCCTTCTTCCAGGTACAGACGGTTGAGATCAGTGATCTCAAGCTCTCCCCGCGCCGAAGGTTTGAGTGTTTTAGCCTTAGAAACGACGGTATTATCATAAAAATACAAACCCGTTACAGCATAGGAAGATCGTGGTTTTGCGGGCTTTTCCTCAATGGAAATTACACGACCTCTCTTGTCAAATTCTACTACGCCATACCTTTCCGGGTCATCGACATGGTAGGCAAAAATGCAAGCCCCATGATTTCTTTGAGAGGCTCTTGCAAGTTTTTCTGAGAAACCATAGCCATAAAAGATATTGTCTCCAAGAATGAGACAACAGCTCTGATTTTCAATGAAATCCTCCCCTATCAAAAAGGCTTGAGCAAGTCCCTCCGGTCTGGGTTGTTCCTTGTAGGAGAATGTTACCCCCCACTGAGATCCATCCCCCAGCAGCCTCTGGAATAAAGGAAGATCCTGGGGAGTTGAAATAATCAAAATCTCCCGGATGCCTGCAAGCATCAACACTGAAATCGGATAATACACCATGGGTTTATCAAAGACAGGAAGAAGTTGTTTAGAAATCGAACGTGTGATAGGATAGAGACGGGTGCCACTGCCACCGGCCAGTACGATACCTTTCATCGTTTTCCTCTTCTGTGATATTATCGTTTATTGGGTTTTATCATTGTATATTTTATCAGAGAAAAAAGAAAAAATCAAAAATAGAATGCAGTTAAGGAAAAAATATTGTAACTGGATACAAAAAAGTGCGATGAAAAAAACTTGAAAAATTTGTCTTTTTCTTCTTTCTGAGTTACAATAATTCAAGAGTGAGAGTGGAGAGAATCATGAAAAAGCTAGGGCTGCTTGTTTTTTTTACCTGGAGTATGGCCTGGTCAGTTGATTTCTTCTGGGATATTCAAAAGGCAAAATCTGTGGAGGTTGTTCAAAGTATTCCCGAGTATCAGAGTTTTATCAATTGGACGCAAGGGAAAATACGTTCAGAGGTTAAACTTCCCTATACTCCTAATGCTGATGCCAATATTGGAAAGACGCGTGCTAAGATTGAAAGTGAAATTCGTGAAGAATTACGCGAGCGATTGATGAAAACGATGGGGTATATACAGATATCTGATATATTTCTCTTACGTGACTATTACTCTCTCCAAACACAGATTCGAAACGAACTTATTGAGGCAGCGAACCATGCTTTTTATTATCCACTTGTTCAAGAAAAGGGCTTTATGAAGGGTATGGCTGAACTTGATTTTTTTGGTCCGAAGGGCATTGCTCAGATCTTTTTTAGAGATAGAAATCGTATCTCCCTCTCAAACTATATCCGTAATCAGAGGGATATCTTGTGGTATGATGGTATCGTTATTGATGTGTTTCTTTATCCCCAGTTTCTTCCCTCACTTCAGTTTCGGGTATATGATGAAGATGATAATCTTATCTATGGTCCTGAGGTGGTTGATGATACGGTTCTCATGGAGCGGGGAGTCTGTCAATACGTTGCGAGCCTTGTGGCTGCTTTTCAAAGCCAGCGTATAGGTAACCGTATTTTTTATGTTGTTCCCATCGCTATAAAGGGAAGAAACCCTACTGAAGTGGTGATAAGCCGAAGGGATGCCCGGAAGCTTCTCGCCCATGCCCAAACCCACAATGCCCTCAGATCGGCTCGAGTGGTGGTTGTGAAACCAAATCCATAGGGGTTGTTTGTGAATCAATCGTGGAGATGGTGGGAAAATACCCCGGGTCTTTCTCTGAGCAGCCATCATGATGCCCTTCTTAAACGTCTGGAAAATGGTCCGGCAAAGCTTTTATTTTATCAGAAAAAAGAGGGGTATATAAGACTTATTGTGGAGCAGGAGATGTTTCTATGGGAAACCTATCTCTCCTGGGAACGATGGCGAGGGTTTCTCGCACAAATCTCTTCTCTGCGTCAGGTAAGTTCTCTGGCTTCGGATGCTAAAAAGCTGGCATTTGATATATTTTGCGAGACTTTTCGATTGCCTCAAGAGTTCATTCATCATGGCTGGTTGCAGATTTTTACGCATGGAGAGATTCCTTTGTGGTTTTTTCCTGGGGGAGAGGATCAGGCTTTGTGGGAGTTTTTCTTGCCGGTTGCTGAAAAAAAAGTTAAGAATACCTCTTCGCGAGGTCTCGTTGTTGTGGATAGCACTCTCGGGTGGTCAGAAGCTGAGAAAAACCTCCTGTTTTCTCTTTTTCAGGTAGATACGGTAGATGTGGGCTTTTTTTCTTCGATTCTCTGGGAAAAAACGTACAGGTTTCTCCACGTTATCGCGCATGGGAAGGACGGCAAGCTTTTCTCCAATGACAAAACTTTTTCATTACTTCCTGTGGTAGGAGAAGAGCTTTGTTTTTTTCATTGCTGTGAGGCCAGTCCGCATACCCAATCCATCGTTTCCCATGCCCTGGCTATGGGAAGTCAGCATGTTATTGCAACTGTGGAGAGTATTCTGGATGATGGTGTTCTTCTTGAGCCTATTCTTTGTTTTTATCGTCTTTTGCTTCAAACCAATGTTCGGTATGCGTTTCATATGACTTCACTGAATTTTCCTTATTTTGCGAAGGTTTTTAGACTCTTTATGCCCTACAGGCGTTTGTATACCGCTCACAATTAGAAAAATTGACAAAAGAGACGGTTTCTCCTAAAATATAAGACACCATGGGGCTATAGCTCAGAGGGATAGAGCAACAGTTTCCTAAACTGTGGGCCACAGGTTCGACTCCTGTTAGCCCCAAAGGCCATCTGTTTTTTTAGCAGATGGCTTTTTTTGTGATGCGGGTTTTTGTATGCCGGGAGAAATGTTGTCCTGTTTTGGATGAGTGTACCACAAAATGTTTGTTCGAATCTCTTGATATGTGGGATGTGGGGCGGAAATTGATTGTTTTGGAAATCGATGTTGTCATACAGGTAATGAAAAAATTTTTGTGAAAAGGAAAAATAGAAATTCTTTTTTCTTTTCTGTATACTATACCTTCTATCCTTGTTTTAAGGAGTTGGTATGCGTCTTGTGGGTATTTTAGCTGTTCTTGGGGCGGCCGCCATCTGGGCTTTTGAACCTATTCTTGCGAGGACGATTGGAGCAGATACGGGTTTTGATCAGATGCTTTTTTCCCGTGCCTTGGGGTGCGTGGTGATGTCGGGAGTGTTTTTTTCTACACGAATACTCTTCTCTCAAAAAAAGTCTTTTGTGAATGGGTTGACACTCTCTTTTCCTCAGTGGCGTGCTTTTTTTCTCATAGGTTTTTTGGGGAGTTTCTTTGCGGATCTTTTGTATTTTATAGCTATTCTGTTTTTTCACACTCCGGTGGTGAACGCGGTGCTTATTGCGCATCTCCAACCGGTGTTTTTGGTGCTTTTTGGTCATTTCATCTTTCATGAGGGAAAATTTTCTTTTTGGGACTATGGGGGGATTGTCGCGATGCTTTTCTCTGCTCTTTTGGTTATTAGCGGGAGTCTTGATAACCTTTTGGGGCTTCGTTTTGGTGGAGTGGGGGATTTTCTCGTGCTGGGGGCGACGGTTTTCTGGGCTCTGTCGGGACTTCTTGCCAAGAAGTATCTCCAGAATCAGCCATCTTCACTGATTACGATGGGGAGATTTCTTGTTTCGTTGCCTTTTTATGGGCTTTTGGCACTCCTGGTGAGTCAGCACCTTTTTCTTTCTTTCCAATCTCTTCTTTTTGGGGCTTTGATTGGCGTGGGATACTTTTTTTACTATGAGGGTCTCAAAAGGCTCAAAACAGCTCAGGCAGCCGCGTTGGAACTTGCTGCCCCTGTATTTGCCACGGGGTTGGGATTTGTCTTTTTTCACGAGACAGTCTCACTTTTTAAATGGATAGGCATTGGACTTCTCTTTGTTGGTATTTTTTGTTTTGAGCGGGCTTCTCGAGATTCCGGAGAAACGGTTGCTTAAAAGACTTGCCTTTTAGTGCGTTTTTCTTTAAGATAATACTATCAAGCAAAAGGAAAACCGATGAAGAAAACTCCTGTGGTTATTCTCTATCTCGATGGTCCGGTATACAACAAATCCCAAGAGGCTGAGTCCTGGTTTTTTCTTACGCACAGGCGTCTGGAGGGACTGGCAGACGAGAGTTTCTTTTGTGCGGAGAGAAGTCCGATAGAGGGTGTACAAGCGGTGCAGTTTTCGGATGGCAGGGCTTTTTGCGCCTGGCTGGAGGGATTTCCTTCTCATACCCAGCTGGTTCTGGTTCCTGCGTACGCTCCTCTCATTCAGCGTTCTCTTTTAGAAGAAGCTCTGGAAAAACAAAAGCGTTTTCTCTTTGATTATACCTATGCGGAACTCCCTTCCGGTCTTATGGGCGAGGTGCTTGATACAAGTCTTGCTCCGTTTTTGAAAAGGGCACTGCCTGATGGGACGCCAATGTTTCGGCGCACGCTTAAGGAGTGGTTGGGGCAGGATCTTTCTTCTTACGATTGCAATATCGTGTTTACAGATATTCGTTTGCTTGAATATCGGATAAGTTTTCTTCCGGAGAATCATTATCAGGCTCTTGTTTTGAAAAAAATAATTGAAAGCGGGAAAAACTTTTCCTCTCTTCGGGAGATCCATGAGTGGATACAGTCTCATCCAGAAAGTCTTCGACAGGTGCCAACGTATATAGAAATTGAATTGACAACTCTGCACGAATCTTCAGGGCCGTTTGTGACAGATCTTTCCCGTGAGGGGGAAATGAAACCTGCGGATCTCGTGAGGCTTCTTGAGATACTTGATGGGTTTGCCCCTGATGCGGTTATCAGTTTTGGATTGTATGGGGAGGTTTTTGTTTACAGTGGGTGGGAGACGCTTCTTCATGAGATCCAGAAGAGGCCTTCCCGGCGGTTTTTGCTGGAGAGTCGTGCCATTCACCTTTTGCCCGGGAGGGTGGAAGAAATTCTTTCTTTGCCGAATACGGAGATCGTTATTGATGTGAGTACTGTTTCTTCCGAGACCTTTCAAAAGTGGAAAAAGCCGTCTTCTTCTCTTTTGCCCTTTGAGGGGTTGAGCGGACTTGAGTTTCTCCATGCGCTTCCTTCAAAAGAGCGTATGTATATCCAGATGACGCGCACCCATGAGAATGACAGAGAGATCATGCGATTTCATGAGCTGTGGAAAGATTTTTCTGGGCGAATCATTATCCGCAAACCGGATAGTCTGGGGGGAAAACTCCTCGATGCTCGGGTAGTTGATCTTTCTCCTGTAAAACGTACCCCATGTTTGTCTCTTCAGCGAAATCTCGTTGTTTTTTTTGATGGGACGGTTCCCCTCTGTCGTCAGGACGTAGAGGGAAAGTATGCGGTGGGAAATATCTTTTCTGACGGGGTGGAGACCTGTTTGAAAAGATTGGGGGATGCTTATGAACGGCAGTTTTCTCATTATGGGGTAAGCACACCACTCTGTGAAGCCTGTGATGATTGGTGGATATTCTCTTTTTAATGCCAATCTTTTTATCAAAAAATTTTTGTTTTTCTCTTTACTTTTTTTCTTTTTGCTTTATAATATGTTTCTATAGAAAGAAACACCCAAGGAGTTTTTTATGGAAATTCAGAAGATTGATCTTATGCAGAAAGACATGCCCAGGAAGTGGTACAATATCCAGGCGGATTTGCCGAAACCTCTGGATCCTCCTCTTGGTCTTGATGGGAAACCGGTCTCTCCGGATGCTCTGGGAGCAATTTTCCCCAGGGCACTGATAGAGCAGGAGGTTTCCACCGAGCGCTGGATTGACATTCCCGAAGAGGTGCTTGATGTGTACGCACGCTGGAGACCAACGCCGGTTTTTCGTGCCATTCATCTTGAAAAGTATCTGAAGACACCGGCGAAAATCTACTACAAATATGAAGGGGCATCACCGGCAGGTTCTCATAAGCCAAATACGGCGATTGCTCAGGTCTACTACAACAAGAAGGAAGGGGTTAATCGTCTCACTACTGAAACGGGTGCCGGTCAATGGGGGAGTGCACTTTCTCTCGCTGGTGCTCTTTTTGGGGTTCAGGTACGGGTTTACATGGTGAAAAGTAGCTACAACATGAAACCAGCTCGGCGACAGTTGATGGCGACATGGGGGGCAGAGTGTATCGCCAGTCCAAGTAGCCAAACAGAGTTTGGCCGAAAGATCCTCGCAGACGATCCCTCGAATCCTGGAAGCCTTGGAATTGCTATTAGTGAAGCGGTTGAAGAGGCTGCAAACAGGAAGGATACCAACTATGCTCTGGGAAGCGTTTTAAATCATGTGCTTTTGCATCAGACAATTATTGGACTTGAGGCAAAACAGCAGCTGGCGATGATTGACACCTATCCTGATGTGGTGATCGGATGCGTGGGAGGAGGAAGTAATTTTGGTGGAATAGCTTTTCCCTTTTTGCATGACGTCATTCGTGAGGGGAAGAAGGTAAAGGTTATTGCTGTTGAACCCAAGGCGTGTCCTACACTTACCAAGGGGATTTACACTTATGACTACGGTGATACAGCGGGGATGACACCGATTATGAAGATGCACACCCTTGGACATACCTTTATGCCTCCAACTATTCATGCAGGTGGTTTGCGCTACCATGGTATGGCTCCTCTAGTAAGTGCTGTGCTCGATCAGGGTCTTATTGAGGCAAGGGCTTACTATCAGAAAGAGGTTTTTGAGGCGGGAGTTCTCTTTGCGAGGGTAGAAGGGTTAGTGCCTGCTCCAGAAAGCACCCATGCTATCAAGGCAGCTATCGATGAAGCCGTAAGAGCTCGTGAAGAAGCTACCCCACGCGTGATCCTGTTTAACTTGAGTGGTCATGGATTTTTTGATCTCAACTCTTATCAGCTTTACTTCGATGGAGCCATGGAGGACTACGAATATCCTGGCGAGGCTATCGAGGAGGCCCTTCATCATTTGCCCTTGCAAAATAAGGCATAAAAACGCTAAGCCCGGTCATGCCGGGCTTTTTTGTTTTTGAGATAAACCCGTTGCGTCAAATAAAAAAGTACTCGAAATTCGAATCATTGCCTCATAAAAAAAGTACTCAAAAATTCCATACAGTTTCCTCCAAATTTTTGTTTTTTACATTCTTTTTCTTTTGAAGGCTGTAAAGTTTTCTCTGGCAAGCTGTAATTTTTTGTCTTAGGTGAAACAAATCGAGAGCCTTATAAAGCCTTGTTAGGCGTTCCTTTTGTGCCTCACTTACATAAGAGCTTTCTAAAAGCCGCTGGTAGGGAGTTTTAATATCATCATGCTTCTTTTGCACCTTGCTTCCGATTCTCTTTTTCTCTGTCATTTTCATAACCGGTTGAAAAAAGTTGGCATAAAGCCTGAGATACGCATAGAGTCGGTTCAAGTAGTAGACTTCTTCCTCGGTATCGTAGCGGAAGTATCCAACATTCTGGCGGACTATGGAATAGTTTTTCTGCTCAACGTAGCAGTTATCATTGGAACGGGAGCTTCTTCCTCTTGTAAATTTTATCTGGTGCTTCTCACACAATCGCAGAGGATGATTAATAAATTCAGCACGGTATCAGAATCAATTCCCCGTAACTCAAAAGGAAGTCTTCTTTGGACTTTTTCTATGGCTTCTCTTACCCATTTTGAAGCTTTGTTTTTGATTGCCACAAGTTCTGTCCAACCGCTCCAAACATCCACCATATTTAATGTTTGAGCAAAATCTCCCCGGCTATTTCCTCCCTCATGGGCTACCAGATCAATCTCCATGAACCCAGGGCAATTTTCATCCCACTCTGCCCACGTGCGTATAGCTATTTGTTGCTTTAATAGCGTTCCAGGCTTTGTACCTTTTCGTCCTTTTATCTCAAGCTTTTTACGCTCATGTTTCAAAAGTCGGTCAATACTTGAAGCACTTATATGGCGCAAGTTCTCTATGGCCTGTTGAAAACCCTGGAAATGCCCGTTTGCTAAGAGATTATCTAAAACTTCATTTAAAATTGGCTTTAAACGTTTGCCACACATGTAGTTTTCAATTTCCCAGACCTTTTTTAGAAGTTTTAGTTCCTCTTCGCCGAATTTTTTCTTTCTGCCAGGTCTTTTGCCCTTCTTGGCTATGTCGGCTTTAAGGTAATTTTTCTTGCCTACATAGATGGTTTTTCCGTGCTGCCTCAAGAGCCTGGCGGCATAGTTTCGGTTTTTTAAACCTGTTATCCTCACAAAATAATCCAGTATCTCCTTTTTCTCTTTTTTGCTGGCTTTTTGATATTGTTTTGCCGTTTCCCTGTAAATAGGTCTCCTTTCAAACATCGCTAACTCCACCTTTTACCTCCAGTTCTTTGAACTGGATTATTTTACACAAATTTAAAGTACTTTTTTATTTTGAAGCAACGTTCCCTTTTCGAGTACTTTTATTATGAAGCAATTCGATAAATTGCCAATTTTTGCTTTTTGCTTTATAATACAACTCACGTAAATTGAGGAGAATCAAGGAGAGTACGATGAGCGAAAATCTCTTAAGTGACGAAAAACAGAACCGTCTTCTCAAGCTTGATACATGGAAAAAAATGGGAGTCAACCCTTATCCCAATCGTTATGAGAGACAGGATCTTTCTGAGGATATAAAAAAACGCTTTGTAGAGGGTGGAGAAAAGGAATTTCCCGTGAAGGCAGCTGGCCGTGTGATGCTTCTTCGAGATTTTGGCAAGGCTGTCTTTGCTACGCTGAGGGATCCGCAGGGGAATATTCAGATCTATGCCCGAAAGGATATTCTTGGCGATGAACTGTTTGAGAGATTCAAACTGATTGATGTCGGGGATATCATCGGGGTGGAAGGTGATGTGTTTCGTACCCATAAGGGAGAGATCACCATTCTGGTGAAGAATTTTGTTCTCTTGGCCAAGGCACTTCTGGGATTGCCAGAAAAGTTTCATGGTCTCACCGATGTTGAGGTTCGTTACAGACAGCGTTACCTTGATCTTATTGTGAACGAAAAGGTGAAACAGGACTTTATGATTCGTTTTAAGATGATCCAGTACATTCGTCGGTTTCTTGAGGATCGCGGTTTTCTCGAGGTAGAAACTCCGATGATGCAAACTATTCCCGGTGGTGCTTCCGCGAGACCTTTTATTACCCATCACAATGCCCTGGATATGGATCTTTACCTCCGTATTGCCCCAGAACTTTTTCTCAAACGACTGATTGTCGGTGGATTTGATCGTGTTTTTGAGCTTAACAGGAATTTTAGAAACGAGGGGATCGATACACGTCACAATCCCGAGTTTACGATGCTTGAGCTTTACCAGGCCTATGCAGATTATACGACCATGATGGAGATCTTTGAAACGTTAATGAAAGAGCTTGCTCTCCATCTGAAGGGCAGCACCTCTTTTACCTACCAGGGAAAGGAGGTAGACTTTGGGAAATGGAAAAAGATACGGTATGTTGATGCTCTCAAGGAATATGCTGGCGTTGATGTTTCGAGCATCAAAACGCGCGAAGATGCTGTTTCTGCCGCTCAAAAAGCGGGCATTGAAGAGGTGGATTCCTACATGGGGAAATGGGAGATTCTCAATTTGGTGTTTGAAGAAAAGGTAGAGCCAAATCTCATGGAACCTGTCATTATCTACGAATATCCTGCAGAGATTTCTCCTCTGGCAAAGTACAAAGAAGATGATCCGGAATTTGTGGAGCGATTTGAGCCGTATGCTTTTGGTCGGGAGTTGGGCAATGCTTTTTCCGAGCTTAATGATCCGTTTGTGCAGAGGGAGCGGTTCCTAGAGCAGGTGAGACGGAAGAGTCAGGGAGATGATGAGGCTATGTACATGGACGAGGATTATGTGATTGCCCTTGAATATGGGATGCCGCCTACTGGAGGGATGGGCATCGGGATAGATAGACTCGCGATGATTTTTATTGACACTGCTTCTATCCGTGATACGATTTTGTTTCCCACGATGAAACCTATTACAAAAGACTAAGACTCGAAGGAGAAAGGCATGGTGTATCACAAAGACATTATCGAACGTTGCTATCAGCGCTACCCACAAACCATAGAAAAGGCAAGAAAACTTCTTTCCAGGCCGCTTACCCTTACTGAAAAGATTCTTTATAACCATCTTTTTGATCAGAATATGGTTGCTATGTATGAACGTGGCAAATTATATGCAGAGTTTCAGCCCGATAGGGTGGCGATGCAGGATGCAACGGCTCAAATGGCTCTCTTGCAGTTTATTCATGCTGGTAGGGAAACCACGGTTGTTCCTGCCTCGATTCATTGTGATCACCTTGTTCAGGCTCGTGATGATGCTGAAACAGATCTCAAGCGTGCCCTTGTTGAAAACCAGGAGGTGTATGATTTTCTTCGTTCGATGGCCCTTCGTTACAATATTCACTTCTGGGAACCGGGGGCAGGGATTATTCATCAGATTGTGCTGGAAAACTATGCCTTTCCTGGTGGTATGATGATTGGGACAGATTCCCATACTCCCAATGCAGGTGGGCTGGGAATGATGGGGATTGGTGTTGGTGGTTCTGATGCCGTTGATGTGATGGTTGGTATTCCCTGGGAACTTAAATGGCCAAAGATTATTGGTGTCAAACTAACCGGAAAACTTCAGGGATGGACATCCCCCAAGGATGTGATTCTTGCCCTTTTGGGGAAGCTTACCGTCAAGGGTGGTACAGGGTGTGTGATGGAGTATTTTGGTCCTGGGGCAAGAACCCTTTCTGCAACAGGGAAGGCCACCATCTGTAACATGGGCGCGGAACTTGGAGCAACCTCTTCGGTGTTCCCCTATGACGAGAAGATAGCTGCGTACCTGAGAGCTACCGGTCGAGCGGAAGTGGCAGAGATGGCAGATACCATAGCTTCACATTTGAAAATGGATGAGGAGGTGGAGGCTCATCCTGAGAAATACTATGATCAGGTGATAGAGATCAACCTCTCTGAACTCGAACCCCATCTGAATGGTCCATTTACACCTGATCTTGCTCATCCTCTTTCTACGATGAAGGAAACTCTTAAAAAGGAAAATTACCCTGTCGAAGTGAGCGCGGGGCTTATCGGGAGTTGTACCAATTCCAGTTATGAGGATCTGACGAAGGCAGCGTTTCTTCTCAAAGAGGCTATGGCGCAGGGGATAACGCCACGATCAAAACTCTATCTTAATCCCGGTTCTGATCGTATACGAATGACGCTGGAAAAGAATGGCATTCTCAAGATTTTTAAAGATGCTGGAGTGGTGATTTTCTCCAATACGTGTGGGCCGTGTATCGGAATGTGGGATCGTTACGATATGGCAGCCAATACACCCAACACTATTGTCACAAGCTTTAACCGAAACTTTGCCAAACGGGCAGATGGCAATCCCCATACCCACGCGTTTGTTACCAGTCCGGAGCTGGTCGTAGCGCTTGGCCTTGCAGGGAGGCTTGATTTTGATCCACGTGTGGACACACTTTCCCTTCCAGATGGGAGGAACATACGTCTTCCTGAACCAAAGGGGGAGGAGATTCCCGAGGCATTTTCTTCTGATACGCAGCTTGGGCTTCTTCCACCCGCAGAAGATCCGAAAGGGGTTCGTATTATTGTTTCTCCAACGAGCGAACGGCTCCAGCTTCTTGATAGATTTCCTGCCTGGAATGGTGAGGATTTTACAGGGTGTCGTGTGCTGATGAAGGTTGCGGGAAAATGCACGACCGATCATATTTCTATGGCAGGGTCCTGGCTGAAGTATCGTGGGCATCTGGACAACATTTCTAACAATCTTCTCCTTGGAGCAACCAGTGCTTTTAGCGGTGAAACGGGCAGGGTAAAAAACCTTCTTAACGGGGAATACCAGACACCTGCTCAGGTAGCCAGAGCCTACAAGACCTCTCATATTCCCTGGGTGATTATCGGAGATAAAAACTATGGTGAGGGCTCGAGTCGAGAACATGCGGCTATGGAACCAAGACACCTTGGGGGTGTGGCTGTGATTGCTCGAAGTTTTGCCCGTATTCATGAAACAAACCTCAAAAAACAGGGGCTGTTAGCTCTTACTTTTGCGCATGAGGAAGACTATGAAAAGGTACGTGAGGATGATCTCATAGATATTCCAGTAAGCTCTTTGAAGCCTGGTGAGATGCTTGCTGTTGTGCTTCACCATAGTGACGGAACAAACGAGACCATCTTCTGTCAACATACCTACAATGATACACAGATTGCCTGGTTTAAGGCGGGGAGTGCACTCAATCTTATTACCCAGCAGGGGAAAAAAGCATGAAAGGAAGTATCGTTATTCTTGATTTTGGTTCTCAATATACCCAGCTGATTGCCCGAAGGGTGAGAGAGCTGGGAGTTTTTTCAGAGATCTATCCTTACAACCTGAATCTGGATGAGCTTCGGGCTATGGAGCCTGCCGGTATCATCCTTTCTGGTGGTCCATCCAGTGTTTCGGATGAAAACGCCCCCATGATTTCTCCTCAAATCTATGATCTTGGTATTCCTATCCTGGGCATCTGTTATGGCATGCAGCTTACGGTTCATCTTCTCGGTGGCAAGGTTGAAAAGAGCCTTCACCGCGAGTATGGCAAAGCATACCTTTCCCTTATGAAAAAGGATTCTGTTCTTTTTCAAGGGGTTCGTGACAATTCGGTTATCTGGATGAGTCATGGGGATTCCGTGTTGAGGGTGCCTGAGGGTTTTGAGATTGTGGGAAAAAGCCAGGATGGTGTGTTGACGGCGATCCAGCATACCCAAAAGCCCATCTACTGTGTCCAGTTTCATCCGGAGGTGGTTCATACAGAGGATGGACGGATTCTTCTTGGGAATTTTGTCAAAGGCATTGCTCGTGCGACGATGAACTGGAGTATGGAAAATTTTGTGGAGAAGACTATCGAGGAACTGCGTACAAAGTGTAAGGGAAAGCGTGTGGTTCTTGGGGTAAGCGGCGGGGTGGATTCTACCACGCTGGCGGTGCTTGCACACAGGGCTTTGGGAACCGATGTAAAGGCTATCTTTGTCAATAATGGGCTTTTGCGTTATCAGGAGGCGGAGGAGGTCCTAGCCAATCTCAGGGATCGTCTTGGGCTTGCGGTTGAGTATATTGATGCCAGTGATCGGTTTCTTTCTGCCCTGGAGGGGGTAAATGATCCTGAACAGAAGCGTAAAATCATCGGGAAGGTTTTTGTTGATGTGTTCTATCATGGACTCTCTGATTTTGATTTTCTTATCCAGGGGACGCTTTATCCTGATGTTATAGAATCGAATGCTGTGAAAGGGCCCTCTCAAACCATCAAAACTCACCACAACCGTGTCAAAGAAGTAGAGGAACTTGAAAAGCAGGGGAAAATCATCGAACCATTTCGTTTTCTTTTTAAGGATGAGGTGAGAGAGGTAGCGAGAATTCTTGGTATTCCTGAAGATATTTTGGGGAGACATCCCTTTCCTGGTCCGGGACTTGCTGTGAGAGTTATAGGGGATATCACCAGAGAAAAGCTTGAGCTTCTCAGAAAGGCGGATCATATCTTTATCTCGGAATTGAAGGTAACAGGGTATTACGACAAGGTATGGCAGGCGTTTGCTGTTTTTCTTCCCATCCGGAGTGTGGGGGTCATGGGAGATGAACGTTCGTATGGACATGTTATTGCTCTTCGAAGTGTGACGAGTTCGGATGGGATGACAGCAGAATGGGGAAGACTTCCTCTCGATATTCTGGAACGTGTGGCCAATCGTATTGTACGAGAAATACCTGGTGTGAATCGGGTAGTTTATGATATTACCTCCAAACCACCAGCAACTATAGAGTGGGAGTAAAAAAGGAGTTTTGTTATGGCAAAAGGTTATGCTCTTGTCCTCGGAGGAGGTGGGGCAAAGGGAGCGTATCACATTGGGGTCTGGAAGGCTCTTCGGGAAAATGGGATACGTCTGGAGGCCATCTTTGGAACCTCTGTGGGTGCTATCAATGCCTGTCTTATAGGGCAGGGGGACTACTTTAAGGCTGAACAACTCTGGTCATCGCTTTCCCTTTCTCAGGTTCTTGAACTTCCCCATGAGCTTCTTTCAGAGGGGAAATTTGTTCTCACGAAAAAAAATTTTCCTATTTTTCAGGATTTTCTTCATAAAATTCTTAAAGAAGGCGGTATTAATACCCAACCTCTTCGGATGCTTATAGACAGCTACCTTGACGAGCCGAGGCTCCGGAGAAGTGGGCTTGATATTGGGCTTATCAGTGTTCGGGTGAATGATTTTTCTCCTATGAAGGCTTTTCTTTCTGATGTTGAGCCAGGAAAATGGGCGGACTATCTTCTTGCCAGTGCTGCTTTTCCTGGTTTTAAGAATCCCCGCATAGGAAAAGATCTTTTTGTGGATGGGGGACTCTACAATAACCTTCCCCATGAACTGGCACGCCAACGAGGCTATCGAAGGATCATTGTCGTGGATAATTCGGGTATAGGGAACAATCGTCCTCCCAATATTGTGGGTACGGAGACCATTTATATTAAAAACAGCATGAGCTTTGGTGGAGAGTTTGACTTTGTTCCAGAAATTCTTCAAAAGTGGATGAAGCTTGGGTATTATGATGCCTTGCAAACCCTTGGTACTATTTCTGGCCAAAGCTTTTTTTATAGACTTTCTCCAAAAACCTTGGCAAAATGGGAAAAGCTTTTGGTTTCAGAGAAGGTTGTCAGAAAAGTTTCTTACGCTTTCAAAAAAGAGGGCTTGGCTTTTTCTGTTCAAACCTGGCAAAAAGTATTACGTGCCCAGCTTCCTGATGAGTATGCTTTTTTGCCGTCGCTGGTTGAAGCGCTTTTTGAATATGCGGCTTACGTTTTGGAGGTTCCCAGGCTTTTTCTCTATGAGTGGAAGGATTGGGAAACAGTGGTAAAAAAACATATTTACGCCTGGTCAAGCAAAACAACACTTGTCTCTTTTCTTACCGATCTTTTGAAAGGCAAGCATACGCTTCTTCCTCTTCATGTGCTTAAGATTCTTTTTCTTGCGGAGGATGGGCTTCTTTAAGGATATTCCATAACTCCCGGATCGTTTTTTTGAGTTCAGGATGAAAGAAGTCTGGATCAATATCCATCATAGGTCGAAGAACGAAATCACGGTTGTGAAGATCTGGATGGGGAACAACGAGGTGAGGAAGTTTTATAATGTGTTGATCGTAAAAGAGAAGATCTATGTCTATGGTTCTCGGACCCCATTTCTGTTGGCGTATTCTTCCGAGGCGGGATTCGATATCGAGAAGCTTTTCAAGAAGATCTTCAGGAGCAAGAGAGGTTTCTATCCTCACCACCATATTGAGAAAATCTGGTTGATGGGTAAATCCATAAGGTTTTGTGCGATAGACATGGGAGGCAACCATATGCTCTCCCAGAGCCTCTATCTCTTTTAAAGCCTTTCGCAGGTAGGATTTTCTTTTTCCCTGATTTGATCCTAGACCAAGGAAGACCTGTGCCACTTTTTATCTTCCTCCCTTTTCTCCCAGATCAACATGGAGAAGGGGAACGGAAAATCTTTCTACAAGGTAAGCTCCCAGAGGTGCGGTAATAACAATAGCGGCTACAGCAAGAGCCAGGATGGTTTCTCCACCAACAATACCGTAGGCGAGAGGAACGCTTCCGAGGGCGGCTTGAACCGTTGCCTTGGGAAGATAGGCAATAATGCAGAAAAGTTTTTCTTTCCAGCTGGCATGGGTTCTCGCGGTTGCGATCACTACCCCCAGGGAACGGAAGGCAAGTCCCCCAAAAATAATCCCTATTCCGGCCAGTCCCAGAGAGAATACTTTGTTGATATCTACAGCCATGCCTACAAGGACGAAGAGGATAATTTCCGCCGCTACCCAGAGGACATTCATTTTTCGAGCGATCTCATGAGCCACTTTGGGCGATCTTTCGAGAAGAATAAAACCAATCATCACAATAGTTACAAGGGAAGAGACATGAAGTATATCTCCCACCTGAATTGCCATAAGGGAAAACATCAGGATGATAATTGCCTTTTCTGTGGCTCGGATTTTTGTGTAGTTTTTTTCAAAAAAGAGGGAAAGTCCCCATCCAACAATTCCTCCAAGTATGATTCCCATTCCAATACTCCAAGGGAAAACCCAGAGAGCTCGGGTTATGTCTTGGTTGTTTCCGGAGATAAACTGAAGTACCAGGGAAAACATGGTGACAGCGACCACATTGTCAAGGGAGGATGCTGCAAGGACAAGTGTTGGGATGTCTTTTTTTTTCCCTATACCGGATTGTTTGAGTTCAAGCATGGCAGGGACAACAACCGCTAAAGAGACAGCCGAAAGGATGGCAGCGGTTAACAGGGCAACCTGCCATGAGAATCCCATCCCAAAGTGCAAGAGAAGGGTGAGTCCGCCCATTTCAAAAAGCGCTGGCAGCCAGGAAAGGAAAAACGCTGTCCAGCCGTGGCGATTGAGTGCCTCCCGGGAAATTCCCAGCCCTCCACGGAGAAGAATAACTACCAGAGCCAGAGACTTGAGGAAGGGTTCTATCTGTTTGAGCAGAACAAGACCATAACCATTCAAGATTTCTCCAAACCATCCTTTTCGGATAATGATGCCAAAAAGAATTCCCCAAACAAGCATGCCAACAGCAGAGGGAAGTTTAACATATCGAAAAAGCCTCCCGAATCCCCATCCCCCTATCATGATGCTTACGATAAGAATATTAAGCATGGAAATCCTCCACTTTCAAAAAGTGTTTGAAAAATTGTAAAAAAGCACCTGTCTTTCAAGACAGGTGCTTTTTGCTGTCAACAAAAATTATATTTCCTTGAGAATGAGAAAATCAAGCCCGGAGATTTTCACACCTTTTTTAATGGTTATTTTTCTGTCCGTAATAAGGTTTTGAAGTTGTTTATTTTCAAGCTGAGGCACATCGATATCTTCCTTATCTCCGGAGAAATTTATCAAAACCCAGGAGGTATTTTCACCTTCGGTACGCTTATAGACAAGGAGATTGGGATTGTTGTTGGGAATGATCTCCAGATTTTCTGAACGGAATTCAGGGAAGTTTTTCCGGATGTGAATGAGTTTTCTATAAAGTGAGAGAAGTGAGTTTTTATCTTTGATTTGGGATTCCACGTTTACTTTTTTGTTAGCAACATACATCTGAAACCACGGCCTTCCTGTGGTGAAGCCGTAGTTGCGTTTTTTGTCAGTTGTCCAGGGGAGAGGGGTGCGTTTGTATTTGTCATCCCCATTCTCTATCTGAGAGATACCAATCTCTTCGCCATAGTAGAGGAAAGGTGTTCCTGTTGCTGTCAAAAGACACACAGCCGCGAGACGAGCAAGCTTTTCATTATTGCCAAGCTGGTTCATGGCACGGAATACATCATGGTTAGCTAAAAAGGGAGCATAGAAATCTGCAGGGGCAGTATAACGTTTCTGGGTGAGATATGCTCGAACAATATTGTTTTTGTCAGAGGAAAGGAAGGCACCAGAGCGGTCAAAATCAAAACAGAGATCCATAATCCCATTGGTTGAATAGTATCGGGAAACTGTGCGGTTATCTGTCCAGACTTCTCCCACGAGAACGGCATTTGGATTGACGCTTTTTACAAATTGGTTATACTCTTCAAACCAGCTGATGGTCTCCTCGGTATCTGCCTGTCCTTTTCCAGGACCTGTTTCGATGAGATAACGGATCGCGTCGAGCCTGAATCCATCAACTCCTTTGTCAAGCCAGAATTTTGTGAACTTGTATACTTCTTCTTTTACCTTCTGGTTTCTGTGATTGAGGTCTGGCATACCACTCCAGAAAGCCGCATAGTAGTATTCTTCTCGGGAGCTGTTGCGTATCCAGACATCCCATTTGCTTCCCCCTCCCCAGGGACGCCCCCAGCCGGATTCGGTTATATCCTTGCGCCAGATGTAGAATTCATCATAGGTTGGATCTTTTTTGGATGACTTGATAAACCAGGGATGAGAGGAGGAAGTGTGATTGAGTACAAGGTCGATGATGACTCTCACTCCGCGTTTATGGGCTTCTTCCAGGAGTTTTTCAAAATCTTCCATGGTACCGTATTGGGGGTTAACCGAGGTGTAGTCGAGGACATCATATCCATGATAGGATGGAGAAGGATGAATGGGCATGAGCCAGATGGCGTTCACACCGAGATTGGTGAGATAATCAAGCTTCTGGATAATTCCCTGCAAATCCCCTATGCCGTCTCCATTGGAATCGTAAAAACTTCTAACAAAAATCTCATAGAAAACAGCATCCTTCCACCAGGGACGGGCAAAAATAAGGGACACAAAAAGCGAAAAAACTGTGAAGAACCAGAGAAACGTATTGTGTTTCATAGAAACTCCTTTATGCCGAAAAAAATTCGGATAGTGCCAACATTATAAAGAAAGCAGATGTTTCTCTCCAGTTTTTGTGAGTTCTCCTATGATAAGATTTTTGAAAACTTTTTCTTTTTTTGTTTTTCATAAAAAAGGCGGATCCCAGAGATCCGCCTTGTCTTTTTTGACGAGATTTACTTGTCTTTGGAGATCATGTAGCGGAGGAGATCCACCACGCGGTTGGAGTAACCCCACTCGTTATCATACCAGGAAACAATCTTGAAGAAGCGCTTTTCACCCTTGAGGTTATTTTGAAGGGTAGCAAGCGAGTCATAGATAGAGGAACGAGAATCGTGAATAAAGTCGGTAGACACAAGCTCCTCATCCGTGTAACCAAGGATACCCTTGAGGTATGTTTCAGAAGCCTTCTTGAGGAGGCTATCGATCTCTTCGATAGAGGTATCGCGTGCAGCACGGAAGGTAAGGTCAACCACAGACACATCAGCTGTTGGTACGCGGAATGACATACCGGTAAGTTTTCCTTTTACGGCAGGGAGTACTTCACCCACAGCCTTGGCTGCACCTGTCGTAGAGGGAATAATGTTTATAGCAGCTGCACGTCCACCACGCCAGTCTTTCTTTGAAGGACCGTCTACTGTCTTTTGCGTAGCGGTATAGGAGTGAATGGTGGTCATGAGACCTGTTTCAATTCCAATGCCTTCTTTGAGAAGTACATGCACAAGGGGGGCAAGACAGTTGGTGGTACAGGAAGCATTGGAAACGATGTTGTGAGTCTTGGGGTCGTACTCTCCCTCGTTCACACCCATCACAATAGTTTTTACCTCGCCCTTAGCTGGAGCACTGATGATAACCTTCTTTGCACCAGCTTCGAGGTGTCCCTTGGCCTTTTCAGAATCAGTAAAGAGTCCTGTTGATTCAATAACGTACTCAACACCAAGATCCTTCCAGGGCAGTTCTGCGGGAGTTTTTGTAGCAGGGACGCACTTGATCTTGTGACCATTTACAACAAGAATATCAGCCTCTTCACGGGAGGGATCGGACTTTGTTGTCTCTACTTTGTGTTTAAACTTACCGTGGATGGAGTCGTACTTGATCTGATACGCAAAATAATCAGCATCAGTTGCCACATCGACGACAGCCACCACATCAATTTCTTTGCCGAGAAGTCCCTGATCGCAGAGAGCCTGAAACACCATTCTTCCGATACGGCCGAAACCATTGATACCAACTTTTACAGCCATGATTGTATCCTCCTTTGAATTTTATCTTTTCTTTGATGTGCTTTTTGTGAGCATCTCATTAAATATTATACTTAAAATATGAAAAAACTGCAAATAAATATCCCTTTAGATGCCCTTTATTGGCATAACAAGATAAATAAAGTTCTCATCTCCCTTGATCCCGAACTTTATTGGACTTTCTGTGCTTTTAATATGGAGAAGTACAGAGGAGCTCTTGACTACTCGCAAAAAGTCCATAAGATGTCGATAATTGAGAGAAAATTGCAACGGTTCTCCTTCATAATGGATTTCGAACGAAGCTCTTGCTTCACCATAAATAGCATTGACAGAGGAGAGGTTTACCTGATTGGGTAGAAGTTCAAAGAAAACCTTGGGAACATCTCCATCACTTAGAACACCTACACTTTCGAGCTGTCTGCGAAAATCCTCAACGCCTATTTCGGCAGTATAGGAAATAAGGGATGGGATCACATCACGATAGTTGGGAAACTTTCCATCCAGAAGCCCGGAAAACAGGTACACATTCCCTATCTTGAAAAACACATTTTGTCCTCGGATAGCGATACGAGCATCTCCTGTTGAGAGAGATTTTTTGATAATCTTCATCAGGGAACCAGGAATAATCACCTTGTCCTGAACCTCTCCCACTTTTTTTTCATATTCTCTGGAAAGAAGGGCAAGGCGCTTGCCATCGGTGGTTACAAAAGTCAACCATCCCTCGACGCTTTCCTCCATATAAAAACCAGTGAGGTATATCTTGGCGCTATCTCCTGAGACGGCATATTCTGTCATATCAATCAGTTCGTAAAGGGATTCTTGACTGATGGCGATGTAATTTTCCCACGTATACTCCTGAAAGGTGGGGAAGTTTTCGGCATGTCCACCATGGAGTTTGTAAAAGTTAGAGTTGTTTTCGGGGGAAGTGATGGTAAGCTCATAGGATCCGGTTTCACCACTACTGATACAGATATGAGGAGTGGTGATCTTTGAGACAACATCAAAAAACTTTCGGGCGTGCAAAAGAACCGTACCGGCCTCTTCTACATCTCCGGTCATTTCGAGTTTGATGCCGTGCTCTCCATTGTATCCCTGCATAATGACAAGTCCGTCTTTACTCACAGAGAGGTAAAGGTTGGCCAAAATCGTTAAAGGATTTTTGGGATTGATAACCTCGTTTGCAAGGGATAAAAGATGGAAGAATTCGTCCCGGTTTACCGTAAATTTCATGGCTTTTTCCCCCTTTTCGGGTAACTGGGGGTATTATAACGAAAACGTAAAAAAAAATCAAATCACCGAATTGCTTCATAATAAAAGTACTCGAAAAGGGAACGCTATTGCAAAATAAAAAAGTACTCCAAATCTGTGTATAAAATAATCCAGTTCATGGCTCGAGAAGCTCGCCAACCGTGGCTCGACAGGCTCGCCAACCGTGGCTCGACAGGCTCGCCAACAGGAATTGGGTTGGCGATGTTTTAAAGGAGACCTATTTACAGGGAAACGGCAAAACAATATCAAAAAGCCAGCAAAAAGGAAAAAATGGAGATACTGGATTATTTTGTGAGGATAACAGGTTTAAAAAACCGAAACTATGCCGCCAGGCTCTTGAGGCAGCACGGAAAAACCATCTATGTAGGCAAGAAAAATTACCTTAAAGCCGATATAGCCAAAAAGGGCAAAAGACCTGGCAGAAAGAAAAAATTCGGCGAAGAGGAACTAAAACTTCTAAAACAGGTCTGGGAAATTGAAAACTACATGTGTGGCAAACGTTTAAAGCCAATTTTAAATGAAGTTTTAGATAATCTCTTAGCAAACGGACATCTCCACGGTTCTCCACAGGCTATAGAAAACTTGCGCCATATAAGTGCTTCAAGTATTGACCGACTTTTGAAACATGAGCGTAAAAAGCTTGAGATAAAAGGACGAAAAGGTACAAAGCCTGGAACGCTATTAAAGCAACAAATAGCTATACGCACGTGGGCAGAGTGGGATGAAAATTGCCCTGGTTTTATGGAGATTGATCTGGTAGCCCATGAGGGAGGAAATAGCCGGGGAGATTTTGCTCAAACATTAAATATGGTGGATGTTTGGAGCGGTTGGACAGAGCTTGTGGCAATCAAAAACAAAGCTTCAAAATGGGTAAGAGAAGCCATAGAAAAAGTCAAAGGAAGACTTCCTTTTGAGTTACGGGGAATTGATTCTGATACCGGTGCTGAATTTATTAATCATCCTCTGCGCGATTGGTGTGAGAAGCACCAGATAAAATTTACAAGAGGAAGAAGCTCCCGTTCCAATGATAACTGCTACGTTGAGCAGAAAAACTATTCCATAGTCCGCCAGAATGTTGGATACTTCCGCTACGATACCGAGGAAGAAGTCTACTACTTGAACCAACTCTATGCCTATCTTCGACTGTATACCAACTTTTTTCAACCGGTTATGAAAATGACAGAGAAAAAGAGAATCGGAAGCAAGGTGCAAAAGAAGCATGATGATATTAAAACTCCCTACCAGCGGCTTTTAGAAAGCTCTTATGTAAGTGAGGCACAAAAGGAACGCCTAACAAGGCTTTATAAGGCTCTCGATTTGTTTCACCTAAGACAAAAAATTACAGCTTGCCAGAGAAAACTTTTCAGCCTTCAAAAGAAAAAGAATGTAAAAAACAAAAATTTGGAGGAAACTGTATGGAATTTTTGAGTACTTTTTTTTATGAGGCAATTCGACTACTTGACAAAAAAAAAAGTCTCCCTATAATGAAAGTGAAAAAATGCCCTGGTGTGGGTGGTAAAAAGTTTTAAGGTGACGTGAGGTAAAAAACAAAAGAGGAGGGGGGTGTATGAAGATAGAAGTTGTTACTCTTTCCACAACAACCACAACACTGGCTCCTGCTAGTGGTTGCTGTTCCTGTTCTCTGGTATTTGGTGGTTCCATACCAGGGCATACGTCTTGTTTTTAACGAGGGGAGAGAAGAGATGTTTGCTATCGAGGTGAGAAATGTGACCAAACGCTATCCTTCTGGAAAGGGGGTTTTTGACCTTTCTGTGGAGGTGAAAGAGGGGGAGTGTTTTGGGCTGGTAGGGCCTAACGGAGCAGGCAAAACAACTTTCATAGAAATCATTGAAGGACTCAGAATTCCAGATTCCGGAGCATCTTTTGTTTTTGGGGTTTCGTCCAGAGAGGAGGGGGTTCGTTCTTTTTTTGGGGCTCAGATTCAAGAAAATGTGCCTCTTTCCCGTTTGCGGGTGTTTGAGATTGTTGAAGTAGCCTGTGCGGCTTATAGGGATGGCTTTTCGGTTTCGGAACTCCTGGAGATGGTTGGACTTGTTACGGAGAAACGAAGTTTCTACGAACATCTCAGTGGGGGACAGAGGCAGCGACTAAGATTAGCGATGGCTCTAGCGGGTAAGCCGAGACTTCTCTTTCTCGATGAACCAACCACAGGGTTAGATCCCCATTCGAGAAGGGTTTTTTGGGAACTGTTGCAGAGTTTGCGGGAAAAATTGGGGATGACTATCTTTCTCACCTCTCATTATATGGAAGAAGTGGAGGTGTTGTGTGACCGTGTAGGGCTTCTGGTGGATGGGAGGTTTATCTGTGTTGGGACTCCTTCTGAGGTTGTAGCAAAATATGGGAATACCGTTTTTGTTCGTATTGTGGTCGATGAGAAGAGTAACCTTACAAGGGCACAAGCCTTTGCCTCTGTTCTGGAGGTGGTGGAGCAAGATGAGAGAGAGGGTGTCTTTCATATTGTGTCTCGAGAGGCTTTTTTGAGGGATTTGGGAGAGCTTATGAGAGAGAAAGAAGTCAGGCTTTATAATATCGAGTTTGATTCTGGTTCACTTGAGGATGTGGTGGTTCAGCTGACAGGAGAGAGACGATGAGAGAGAAGCAAACGGTTGTTTCCTCGTTGTGGTCATGGTTTTTTGTGCAGATGAAGCTCTTTTTTCGGGAACCGGCAGCGGTTTTCTGGATTGTGGTTTTTCCTTTACTTCTTTTGGTGATTATGGGGAGTATTTTTTCTCGTTATGAACAGCCAATGATACGTGTGGCGGTGTATGATGGTGATGGTACGGATGTTTCACGTGGTCTTGTTGAAGGTTTGGGGCGATTGGGGGTGTTTGTGGTGGAAGAGATGGCCTCTCGAGAGGAAGTGGAGAGAAAGGTTCAGCAAAACACAGTGGTTTTGGGGATTCTTCTTTCCTCTGGGTTTGGAGAGGAGATACGTCGGGATGGAAACCCTTTCTTTGAGGTGTTGTACAATGCTTCACAAAAGGAGATGAATACCATAGCTTTTTCTATCCTTGATAGTATCCTGTATGAGGAGATTATCCAGAGGAAAAAGGTGGAGGGCAAGATAACCTATCTTACGAAGGAAATCAAGGGGCGAATGGAGACTTCGTATGTGGACTTTTTACTCCCTGGACTTCTTGCGCTTGTGGTGTTGTCGTCGGTTTTTTTTAGTTTTGGGCAGAAGATGATTGTTTATCGGGAATATGGGGTTCTGAAGCAACTCTCGCTTTTTCCTGTACCAGGGATGGTGTATGTGGGAGGGGATGGGCTGGCTCAGTTTCTCGTGACCCTCGTACAGGGGGGTGTTCTCTGTGGGGTGGGATTTTTCCTCTATCGCGTTCATCTCCCCTCTTCTTTGGTGTTGTGGCTGGGAATGATAGTGTATCTGGGGTTTGGTTTTTTTGCTCTGGCAACGGTGGCTCTTTTTGTGGCAGGATTTGCGAAAACTTCTCAGGGGTCGATAGCGATTCTCAATCTTTTTGCATATGTGATGATGTTTCTTGGAGGGTTGTATTTTCCCCTCGGACAGATGCCAGTGGTGTTGCAATGGGTGGCGTATGCCCTTCCCGCGACGCATTTTCTTGAGGGACTCAGGTTTTTCTTTGTTGAGGATGGAGACCTCATGGTAGTGGTACGGGGAGGAGGCATACTTTTGGCGTATACTCTGGTGGCTTTCCCACTTGTGGTAAGGAGGTTCCGATGGATTTCAGGAGAGTGATAGCTCTCGTGGTTCTGCCCATCGGGGTGTATGCGGGGACGACCTATGAGGTGAGGCTTGACCAGGGGGAGAAGAATCCCTCATCAGTTTTTTGTACCAATGACCTGGTTTTTGTTCAGGGGTTTCGGATGGAGGAGAGGCTTCTTCCTCGTCAGATGTGGGAGGTCTGGGGTGTCAAGACAGAAACGACCTGGTGTTTGCGCTGGCAAACGGAGAAGGATGTGCTCTATGATCATGACAGGAAGCCAGGACAGAGGGATTTTCGGGCATTTCCTGAGGAGATGTTTGTTGAATGGATGCATGATTTTCGCTACTTTGTGACAGTGGGTAAGAAAAAATGGGATATGAGTGAGGGATTTTTTTATAAACCGATGCTTTTGTGGGCGGATTATGATGGGTATAGGCGTTATGGTGAGGGCTTTTATATGGTGAAGGGGGAGGTGCGTTTGGGGGATGTGAAGCTGTCGGGGTATGTAGTGCCTTCTCGATTCTGGGAGGAGAAATCAACCAATGAGTGGTACGATTGTTTCCAGAATGCGACGACGAACTGGCTGGGGGGAGGGGCGTTTTCGTGTTTGATAGGCGGGGTGACGCTCAAAGGTCTCTCTCTCTGGGAGTGGACGAAAGAGGGGAAATTCCCTGTATCTAAATACGCGATCTCGTCGGCATGGAGCTGGGAGCGATGGACTTTTTATACGGAGGCTTCTTATAAGAACGGAGTGAGGCTTACAGTGCCAGGCTTTGATGGGCGAGAAGAGACCAATGTGCCTTTTCCAGGGATTACCAATATCACTCCCGGAAAATATGAGTTTTCTGAGAGGAACGGGAGTTTTTTCAGGATGTTCTGGAATGTTCTGGTAGGTATCCGGGCAGAACTCCCCTGGGATGTGACGCTACGGTGTGAGGTTTTGTATCGCGAGAGGAGCTGGAACGACGAGGAGCGAAAAGCCTATTGGGATGGGGTAAGGTATGCGGAGAGTCGTTATAAGAATGAGCTTTATTTTGTTGTGCCGGAGACGTATCTTCTGTTGGCAGCGGGGCATCTCTCGTTTGACACCTATGCGCCCTGGATGGTTTCTCTGGGGTTTACGAAGACCATAGGCGACCACTGGGAGATAAGTCAGGATGTAACCACTGAACTCTCGACGTATTCCTGGCGATGGCAGGGGGGGATAACGTGGAAGAGTCTTTCTCTCTGGGAGGTTAGGCTTTCTGTGAGTGTTGTGGGAGGGGAACGGTACACACTGTTTGGTGAAATGGTAGAAAAAACCCACTGGCAACTGAGTTTGTCCAGTAGTTTATGATATCATGGATGTGGAGGAAAGGATGAAGAAGGTTATCTTTGGGATGATCGTTTTTCTGATAGTGGAGGGTGGTTTTGCTTTTGTTGGACCATCTCTTGGGGATGGATGGGGGGTAGCTGGGCTGTGGTACAGACTTAGAACCTATCCTACTGATTGGACCAATGCCCAGGATGTTTTTGGGCAGTTTCGTTTTTTGTCGTGGATGATGCTTCCCTCGTGGGGGAGTCTGCCAGTGGAGAGTTTGTTTCTCTGGGGTGGACCGTATCTCCGGGCAGAGGTGATGATGACGAGTCTCTTTCGGTATGATGGGGCGATAGGGGTGATCGGTGATACGCTCATAGGATTTGCCGGGAATTTTTTAGACAGGGATGGGGATGGGAATACGGAGGATGATAGTTTCTGGGGGACGACTCTGGGTTTGGGTCCACAGTTTCGTTATCTTTTTGGGGGTGGTTGGGCATGGACGGTATGGTACAAGCCAGAGTATTGTTTCTACAACAAAATGGAAAAAACCGAGATAACACTCCCTAAAGACCATTGGACTCATCGGGCGGGGAGTTCGCTGGTGTTTACGTATGATGAGGGGACAAAGGCATCGGTTTCCCTCGGGTATAATCTCGTCTGGAGAGGGAGAGATGTTCGATGGGGGTATGATGAGGGAGAGGTTTTGCCTGCTTTTGATCAGGGGGTGAGCTTGCGGGGGCTTTCACGGCTACCGTTAGGAGGGACAGCGTTGTTGCTCAAGATAGGAGGGGAGGCTTTCTGGTGGGAGAAGACGCCCCGTCTGATAGGGGTGAGTGCCAATGTCTTCCAGGAGGAGATGACAAGTGAGGTGAGGGGGTACCATGAGGAGGAGATACAGACGAGAGTCGGGGCAATACTTCAGACAAGTCTCATCTGGGAGATAGTGAAGGGGATAAGGCTTGAGGCAGGTGTGGACGGTGCGGCGTATGAATCAGATGGTTGGAAAACGATAGGAGGGGCTGGGTGTGGTGTCCGCTGGCAGTGGAATTGGAATCAGGCTCTCCAAGTTGAGTACAACTATCCTCTTACAAAAACGGAGCACTATGGTCAGATTGTGGCGGGGTTTATGTGGCTTTTTGGAGAGGAGGGGTTATGAGACTACGGATTCAGGATGTGAAAAAGACCTATATGGTCGAGAGTGTGGGGGTTCCGGCTCTACGAGGGGTAACGTTGGAGGTTGATGAGGGGGAGTTTATGGCGATTGCTGGTCCATCAGGCAGTGGCAAGACCACACTCCTCAATCTGATTAGCGCGATAGATAACTATGATGAGGGAGAAATGTGGTACGATGACCGCTGTACCAAAAACCTCTCCGAAGAGGAGCTGCGCCTCTTGCGTCGGGATAGCCTGGGTTTTATCTTCCAGAACTATAACCTGATTCCTGTTCTGACGGTGTATGAGAATGTCGAATATCCCCTATGGCTTGATCAGGAGCTTCCCCCGGAGGAGAAGCGAAAATCTCAGGTGATGAAAATGCTTGAGTCTGTGGGGCTCAAAGAGTATGCCTCCCGGTATCCGGGACAGCTTTCTGGGGGGCAGAAGCAACGGGTGGCGATAGCTCGTGCCCTGGTGAGGCAACCGAAACTGATTCTGGCGGATGAGCCCACGGCCAATCTTGACTCAAAGACGGCGCACCAGATTATTGAGCTGTTGCGTGAGTGTAACCGGGTTATGGGAGTGACGGTGATTTTTTCGACGCATGACAACCGTATTCTGGATGTGGTGGACAGGGTGGTACACCTCGAAGATGGTATAATAACCAAAGATGAAAGAAAGGAGGCATAGTATGCGTTGGTATAGGCTGGTTTGTATTTTTGTGCTGGGATGTGTTTGTGGCTGGGGATTGGAACCAGCTTCTCTTTATGAGGAGTTTGTGAATCCTGAGAGGATTGGAGCGGTATTTACCAGTGAATCGGAGGTAAAGGCTTTTCTCCAGACGAATAAAACAGCTCTTGGTTACTATCAGGTGGGGGTGTTTTATATGTATCATGCCTATGGGGTGCTCAAGGTGATGAAGGTTTCCTCAAAGGATGCGAGAAGGCTTACCAGGGAGGCTATCAATGTCTTTGAAAAGGCGGAGAAACTGGAATCTCGTGAGCCTATGCTGTATTCGATGTTAGGGGGTGCGTATCTGTTTTCGTCTCAGTGGGGGAGTGTGATGGACAAGATGCGCAATGGACGAAAAGGGGTGTTTTATAATGATAAGGCTGTATTGATGGCGCCTGAAAACCTTCGTATCCGGGAAAATCGCTTGAGAAACTATCTTCACCTGCCACCCGAGTATTTTCCCAATATCTACCAGAGTATACCGGAGGATGCGGATAAGCTACTCGCAGGGGTTGAAAAATACCAGAAAGAGTATGGTGAATACGCAAGGGAAGTGCGTGCTCTTGCCTATTATGGTAAGGGGCTTGTGGCCTTTTACAAAAAGGATAGAGTCCAGGCACGGGAAAACCTCCAGAAGGTAGAAAAAAACACCAGTCTCTATGACCGTGCCCAGGAGCTTTTGAAGCGGGTGGGAGATTAGGATGAAAAAGATTCTGAAAGTATGGAAGCTGGCATGGCGGAATGTCCTGAGGAACAAACGGCGGAGTCTCCTCTCAGCGGCTGTGCTGGTGATGGGGGTGAGTGCCCTGGTGGTTTTTGGTGGGTATATTGAGGCGGTGTATTATTATCTCGGGAATAGTGTGATAGCGCAGAAGGGACATTTTCAGGTGGCCAGAAAAGGCTACTGGGAGGGGGAGGAAGAGTCTCTGGCTCTTGCCCTCACTCCTGAGGATCAGAAGACAATCCAGGAGATTCTTAAAAAAAAGGGGGGTGTGCGGGTACTGACGGGGAGGCTCTCTGCCTCCGGGATCCTGGGGAATCAGGAGCGTTCTACGATCTTTGTGGGGTATGGGGTCGATCCAGAGAAGGAGCTTGATCTTTTGCAGATGGTGGGGTATGGGGGAGCCAATCTCTCTGTGCTTCTCCAGGATCAGACCATTATTTTGGGAAAGATTCTTGCCAGACAGATGGGGCTTGGTCCTGGTGATATGGTTACCCTGATGTCGATGTCGGAAGGTGGATCCCTTGAGGCTGTTTATGTCAGGGTGGGGGATGTGTTGTCCACAGGGGTGACGGCGGTAGATTCCCGGATCGTGATAGCCAATCTCACCACGATGAAGGAGCTTCTCTATACACCAAAACTTCATACGATGGTGGCGTTACTGGATGAGTCGTTTTCCCGTGGGGATGTGGAGAGGTATGTGAGAGAACTCTCTCAGGAACTCAAAAACCAGGGGCTTGGATACGAGGTGAGAATATGGTATAACCTGGATGATACCTATCTCCCCACGATGCGCATGCTTCAGACGACGTTTACCATCATTACTATTATCTTTTTGGTGGTCATTGGGTTTACCATTGTGAATACGATGTATATGGCGGTGATGGAGCGTGTTTCAGAGGTGGGAACACTTCGGGCGATAGGAACTTCACCAAAGATGCTTTTTGGGATGTTTGTGACTGAGGGGGCGCTGATCAGTATTGTGGCGACGGCTGTAGGGGTCGTTGTTGGCATAGTGTTGATAGTCGTGTTGAATCGTATGAACATTATGCTCCCCCCCTATCCAGGACAGTCAGAGTCTTATCCCCTGGTGTTTAAGTTGAGCGTGGGGGTGGTGGTTTGGGCTTCGGTGTTTAACATCCTGGGGGCTGTGGTGGCCAGTATGATTCCTGCACGTAAGGCACTCAAATTTCGTATTGTGGAGGCACTTCGTCATGTATAAGGGAAAAAGTGTTGTCGGGATGTTTTTGATGATGATTATGTCTGTGATGATGGGACAGGATGTACAGACGCTCCTTCAAAAGGTCGAACATGCGCAGCGAGCAGCAGACAGCTATGTTGGTAAGATGCTCCTCACAACCTATGATGGAGAAAGAAAAACAGGAGAAGCCTCACTTGAACTGTATGTAAAAGGCCTGGAACTCTCGATAGCTCGGTACCTCACACCGTCAGGTGACCGGGGAAAGGCGATTCTCCAGCGTGGGCGGGATTATTGGTTTTATTTTCCAAAAACCAGACAGAGTGTGAAAATTTCTCCCAAGCAGAGGCTTCTCGGGGATGCTATGGTAGGAGATGTCGTGAAACCGCCCCTTCTGGCGACGTATACGGTGACGCTGGTGAGTAATACCTCAAGGGAGTCTGTGTTTGAGCTGGTGGCGAAGGATGACTCTGCCCCTTACCAGTATATTTTGCTCTGGTGGAATACCGCTGAAGAAAAGATAACAAAAGAAGAGTTTTATACTCGGACGAGGGTGCATCTCAAGACGGCGAGGTATCTTGCTCATCGGAGGATAAAAAACTACAATTTTGCCACAAAGGTCGAGATTCAGGATGCGCTCGTCACCAACAAAAAAACAGAGATAGAGATGGTAGATCTTCAGGAAAGGGTGCTTCGGGATCAGATTTTTTATCCCGAATCTCTGGATTATTTGCCATATACCTATAGGTAGAGGAGAAAAGGATGCGGTACAAGAAGCGGAGGTATGTTTTCCTGCTGGAAGAGAATCCGCAGAGTCTTTTTGTTGATCACCTTGGGAACTGGTTTCTTTTGAGAGGACAGGTGATAGAGGTACTTGTGAGGGATTTACTTAGCTATCTGGATGAACCTCATACTCTGGAAGAGATTGTGGCCGAGTTTGAAAATCGTGCTCGAGCGGAGGATATACAGGATGCCTTGAATCAGCTGGTACGATTGGGGGTTCTTGAGGAATGTGATGATGTGAGCGGTGATGAAGGGGTTGTGGGGTTTCTTGGGCTTTTTACACCTTATCTTGAGGAAAAGAAAACAACCTATCTTCAGCGGCTGGAAAGAGCCTCTGTTCTTGTTTTAGGAGAGGGGAGGGTGGCTCAGGGGATTGAAGAGGGGCTTCGGGAGAGTAGAGTACAGGTGAAAAGGTCTCCATGGTTGAACGAGGAGGACTCCTCTCTTTCTGGGAGGGTGCAGAGTCTTTTGCGGGGTTTTTCTCTGGTTATTGTGACAGGAAGCGGGCGTTCGTTGGGTTTTCTTGAGGCGGTGAATGAGGCGGCCATGCTTGAAAACGTTCGTGTGCTCTATGTTGAAGAGGATTGGACAGGGGGTGTGGTGGGGCCTCTGGTGATACCTGGAGAGACGCCTTGTTATAGGTGTTATCTTGAGAGAAAACAAACCAACAAGGAGTATGATATCGGTTTTGAACTCATGCGAAAGGTGGAGGGGGATGTGAACACGCAGACGGGGTTTTCTCCTTTTGTGATGTGGTTGGTGTCGATAGCAGTGACAGAATCTGTAAAATTTCTCTCGTGGTATTTACCCTGTGAGATGGTGAAGGGGGTGTTTCTGGTTGATGCGGTGAACTATCGTGTTCAATTTCATCCTGTTCTCAAGTCCCCGTATTGTTCTGTCTGCGGGTATGTGGATCGTATTCCGCCTCAGATGGTCTGGACGGAGGATAATCATGGGGTATGAGGTACGTTTTGGAGCGTTCCAGGTAACTTCATCCGGAGTTTCTCGTGAACTCTCGTATTGGGTGAGAAGAATGGAGCCTTTTTTTTCATCGTTGACCGGGATAATCAACTACTATTATGTGGCTGAGGTGGCACCTGGAGAGCCACAACTCTTTTTTTCGAGTGCACGTCTTCATCGAATGTCGTATCATCTGGGGATGCCTTTTGATCCTCAGGTTGGGGGGATTGGAGAGACGGCGGAGGAGGCTTTTCTCTCAACGTGTGGGGAGGCTCTGGAGCGGTATGCCTCGTCGGTGGTTCCTGTGAAACAGCTTCCGCTGGCAGATTATGAGACCATGATGAAAAGACAAGAGAGGGTGGTTTCGCCGGACAAGTTTATGTTGTATGCTTCGTGGCAGTACGAGCAGGAAAACTTTGCGTATGATCTTTTTTTACCATCATCTCTTGTGCGGTGGGTTAAGGGGATATCTCTGGTTTCGGGGGATGAAGTATGGGTTCCGGCGGCTTTTGTTTATATGCCGTATATGTATGAGTTTGGGCAGGAGGCACGTATCAATCATACAACCTCCACAGGACTGGCGTTTCATTTTGTGCCCTCTCAGGCGTGGAAAACAGGGTTGTGTGAGGTGGTTGAACGGGATGCTTTTGCTTTGACTTGGTGGGCACGGCTTACACCGGATGAGCTGGATCTCGATTCTGTTGATGATGAACGGGTTCGCCGTTTGCTTGATGAGCGATTGGGAGCGTGGAAGAAGAAAATTCGTGTGTTTTCCCTGCCAACAGATAGCCGTTTTCCTGTCTTTTTGGGTTTGATAGAAGAGGATGATGAGAGGGCGAAACAGCCCTCCGTTCCGGCGTTGTGTATAGGGGCTGCTGCATCACTGGATGTGGCGACGGCTCTATACAAGGTGATTATTGAGGTGGTTCAGACGTATAAGTTTGCGTCCTATCTCAAACAACAGAATGAAAAGCTTCCCCAGAAACGCGTTTTTGAGGGGAAGTGGGATGAGGAGATAAGGGATTTTAGCGAGGGTGTGTTGTGTTATAGCTATCCACAATGGCGTAAGCATCTTTCGTTTCTTAAGGGTGAAAAAAGGATAAGTTTCCGTGACTTGTGTCAACAAAAGGGTTTTAACTCCCTCGCTGAGGCATGTGCCTTTCTTCAAACTCTGGGGTTTGAAGCCCTGGTGGTGGATATTACGCCGGAGGATATCCGTTCTGCAGGTGGGTATGTGAGTCGGGTGGTGGTACCGGGTATGCTGGGGCTCAATGGTGCCCATCGGTACCGTTTTTGGGGTGGAGAGAGGCTTTTCACCCTTCCACAAAAACTGGGGTTAAGAGATCATCGTTTGCAAGAGGACGAACTCAATCCCTATCCTCATCCGTTTCCATAGAGGAGGACGATGATGATACTGAGAAAACCATCACCACTGGAAGAGGCGGCCAGGCTCTCCTATCCACCGAGAGAATGGGATCTCTATGCGGAAGCCCTGACGTATCAGGAGCATAGTAAATTTGGCAGGGAAAAAAGTCGAGAGGATTTTGTTCATATTGGTCAGTTGAGACAGAATAAAGGGCTTATCTCCTCGATGACGAGACACTTTAAGGTGTATCCGGAGGTTATTTATAGCCCTCTTCCTCAGATTGTGGACTTGCTGGGGGAGGGTGTGTCACTGGAAGAGGCTATTCTTCGTCGGAGAAGTGTTCGAGCTTTTTCGAAAAAAGAGATGCCTTTTGAGGTTTTTGCGAAGATGTTGGTGTTCTCCTATGGGATAACAGGGGAAATGTCGTACGATACAGGGGACGTGCAGTACCTGAGAGCCAGTCCTTCGGCGGGGGCGCTGTATCCTCTGGAAATCTATCCTGTCGTATTCCATGTGGAGGGGCTTCAACCGGGGCTGTATCATTACAATGTGCGGGATAATGCTGTAGGAATGCTCAAAGGTGGGGATTTTTCGGATTTTCTTGTGGATATATGTACAGAACAGGAGATGGTGCGGGAGGCGAGTGTCGTGTTTTTGATTACAGCGTATCCTCTTCGGACACTGAGGAAATACAGGGAGAGAGGGCTTCGTTTTCTCTATCTGGATGCAGGTCATATGGCTGAGCATATCTACCTTTTGGCGACGGCTTATGGGTTTGGAGCATGTGCAGTCGGAGGTGCTTATGATCATGAGGTGGAACGTTTTCTTGGGATTGATGGGCTTCAGGAGACGCTGGTCTATCTGATGGCAGTGGGGGGATAATGGAGGTTCTTCGTCTTTTTTTCTGGTCAGGGTGGGTTCGTCAGCTGTGGGTGAAAAGATATGCTCGTCGCTGGATTGTACCTCTCTGGTCGTGGAGACTCTTTGTGTGGCGATGGTGGTGTGAGAGGCGGAGAATTTTGTCTGTAAAGCGAAAAGGGATACCCATAGTAGGTGGATGGCTTTCGGTTGAAAGTGTTTACCAGAAGCAAGGGGAGAAACTCGCTATCGCCAATCCGTGCTGGGTGAGCTGGGATACCTCTCGAGGGAGATGGGATGGTGTAACGTGTTTTCAGGGCTACCTCCGTGAAAAACAGGCTAAAGGGATAGATTATGTGATTGGGGCAGCTCATAAGCGTTATACCTTGAGGTACTGGGAGCATTTTTTGCGTGGGAGTGGGTTTTCTTTTGGCATTTTGGGAGAGTATGAGCTTTTGATGTTCTCGGGCGGAAGTGGGGGAGAGGTGGTCTTGAGAGGTGAGGTAAAAAAAGCCAGGGAAAGCGATGTGAAAGCCTGTGGACTCTCTTTTTCACAGACAGGAAGGTATGTGCTGTGTTTTGATCTTTATCGGTGGAGGAAAGAGCTTGTTTCACCTGGGGCAAGTGAGACATGGGTGTACGAGGTTGATGGGGAGAGTGTGGGATGGATAAGTGGATGGTGGTATGCCTATCTCGAAAAAGGTCAGAGGAAAAGGGGGGTTTTGGTACGATGGATTGTTCTCTCCGGGCTTGGTTATCAGGAGAGAACAGGTTTTCTCAAAAGGGTTTTTGGCTATTATCAGGAAAAAGGGGTGCAGGTGATGATACCGGATTTTGTCTCTCCGAGGGAGTGGCTTCTCGAGGCGGGTTGTCTTTTATCAGGGGAGAGTTATGTGGTGTTTTTTGTTGATCTTCAGGGAAAGGGTGAGATCCATCTTCACGATTTTGATGGTTTTTTTGTTTTTTAGGAGGAGAGGATGAGGATGTCCTGGGAAAAACGGGGGGATTTTTGTTGGCTTGAGGGGGATGTGGACGGAGCTATTCGGGCGTATGAAAGGGCAAGGGATGGAGATGTTCCTCGGGTGTTGATGTATCTTGCGCTTCTCTACCTGCTCACTGGAAAATCGACAAAGGCAGCAGACATGCTTGCAACAGTGAAACGCTGGAATATCTTTGATTTTACGGTGCGGGAGATAGAAAAGAGAGCCGAGGAGGTTCTTTCTGGGAAGTTAAAGGTGGTTCGTTTTCCTTCAGTGGTTGGATGGTTTTATGAAGATGATGCCTTGCCAGCACATGAATACACGAAGGCTTTTGAAAGGATGTCTTTGTGGGTAAAACAGATTCCTCAGATTGCTGGGAGACGGGCATGGACTCCTGTGCTTTTGGCAGAAATTGTCTCGACACTAACGCCTTTTTCGAGGGGCGGTGTGCTACTGCGGTCAATTCTTCCCAAGGTGGAGATAGCGGTAAGTTTTCTGGATGAGGGGACGATGATTCATGAGATAACCCATGTGCTCTATCCTTCGGTGAATCTTTTTCTTACGGAGGGGTTGGCGTTGTTTTTTCAAGAGAAGTTTGCTAAGGAATCGAAGGGGTGGCCGTTTACGGTTTCTGGTTTTTCGCAGTGGCAAGGGGATAAAGGTCTCGTCGAGGAGATGGTGGAGGAGTCGCTTTTTGCTCCGCGGTTTTTTACTGATGAGCATCTTGTGGCTGGAGAAGCCATGGGGTACTATAAGCTTGCGTGGGAATGGGTTTCTTTTCTCGTAGAAAAGGGAGGGATGGATAAGTTTATGGATCTCTATGAAGCTACCTCCTATGGGGATGTTTCGGTAAGGGAGATGTTAATTCGTTTGTATGGAACGGGGAATGTGTGGCTTGTGCCTCCATCATCTCGGGTATCATTCTCACAGGACAGAGAGGAGACACAGGAGGTTTCCCAAGAAGAGGAGCTCATCGAGCTTGAGAAGAACTGGAAAGAAAAAAAAGATACGGATGTCTTAGCACGGCTTTGTCGACGGGGGTTTCAGTTTGTGAATTATCTTCGGGGTTGCACGTTTGAAGAACGAGAGAAGCATCCGCTTTTTGGGCTTTTTACTAAATATCTGGAGAAAGAAAAAACATGGCTCAAAGAGGCATTGAAACATTGGCCTGATGATCCAGGGTTTCACTGTCTTTTGGCGGATCTCTATGGGCTGGAGATAGAGCTTTTGCCGGAGGAAAAACGAATGGCGAATGCGCTTCTCATGCAATCAGAGGTGAAGAAAGCCCTAACTCTTGATCCGGATTTTCTTGATGCATGGGTGACGCTGGGAAGGATTTTGTTATTTACTCCCAAGATCTTTGGGGGAGGAATAACGAGGGCGAGGGAGTGTTTTGCCAAGGTCCTGGCGAAAGATTCAGAGCATGCTGATGCTCTTGCATGGGATGGTTATGCCGACTGGATGGAGGGTAAAAAAGAGGCAGCGCTGAAAAAATGGGAGAAAGTGCTAAGTGTGTGTCCTGGACATCTCCTTGCTTCTCAAATGAGGGCGAAAGGGGGATAGTGGGTAGCACTCGGAGCATCGTGACCGATGCTCCGAGTGCCGGAGGCACCGGCCGTTTTCGACCGTAGCAAGCACTCCGCTTCCCGAAGAGACGGCTAAGCGCAATCGGGTCACCTTGCCTCCTGCATCGGGAGCATAGCGGGACGGCTTGCTTCTCCCGACCATGCCTTCGGCATGGTTCACGGGCGCCGCTGCACCGTCCCTTGAGGGCACAGCAACAAGTCCCCTTAACCGCCGACCTCCTGTCGGCTGGCACAGGCCTCCGCCGTCTCTTCGGGGAGCTCCGTTCAGGGTTAAGCTGGTCGAAAACGGCCTGGGGGAACAGACAGAAATAAAGAAAATGGTGGAGCAAGGGTTGATGGTGAAACTGGGAGGCATGGTGTAGCCTGCTCTCCCCTCTCTTTCGCCTACCGATGCCCGCTGTTTCCATTTTACAGTTTGCCAGCAACCCGCCAGCCCATACCCCTGCGCCACACACGAGCCCCGTGCCAATATCTCCCGGGTGCCTTCGTCCTCGCCGCCGCCGTTACGGTGCTTACGGGTGAAAGGCATCATACAAGACACCACCCCCCTGGGCTGGGCTACAGAAACAACACTACTCCACCAAGATGTGGACGGCACGGATGCCGGACACAAGGCGAGGCTAATACACGGAGGTATTCGCCTCGCCGGCTACACCACAAGAAAAGCTCATACCAAACCCCACCAGCCCACACCGTCATAGACCAAAGAAAGGGGCAGAAACCGTCGGGGCGGCGGCAGCGGGGGTCTTGCAGGGGGCTGGCGCTTGAAGCCCCCTGCAGCCCAAGCGGCAGCGTCATAGCGCACGATTACGCTACCGAAACATGGAGGTGAGAGGGCGGAGTCTTGACCGCAGGGTGTTTCGCAGCCATCTAAAGCAAAATGTTTTAGTAGGGGTTTTTAGCGATTTTCAAAGTCAGGAAATCAAGCCCTTGTTTTCCCGGGCAAGGGTTTCCACAGCACGGTGGTTTTTAGGTCTTGTGTTGGTTGTATTCCTACCCTCCCCAGAGCAGGCAAGCGCTAGCGTAGCGGTGGGGGCATGCCAGCTTGCATGTCCCCATCCTCTCCCACTGCTCGGGAGTGGCGAAGCGGGGGATGTCAAAGGGGGCAGCAGCCCCCTCCAGCCCGTGCGGCGAGCGCAAAAGCGGGGGTCTTGCAGGGGGCTGACGCTTGAAGCCCCCTGCAGCCCAAGCGGCAGCGTCATATCACCTCGGACCTTTCCAGTCCAGATACTCCGTCTCTATGTCACTCCCCGCAAAATACTTTGTCCCCCTTTTCCCAAGCGCATTCGCAGCAATAGGAGCAACTCCTGTCCTCTTCCATGACCGTCCCCGTACCCTCGTCCAGAATACCCCCTCCTCATCAAACCGCCACTCCCCATAGATGTTGGTGACCCCCATTTTGTCTCCTTTCTTTACCTGATTCTCGTTGGTTATAATCGCCCCTCGGGGATCAAGAAAAGCATCTATGAAAAACGTTCCACTTTCCTCCCCCGTTTTATCAAACTCTATATAAGATGTGTTATCCCACCAGCAAAAAGAATATCCCCAACCCCAATCCCCACCGCTCAAAATATTCATCACCTCATTCTTCCACGTCCTGAGAAACTCTCTCTTCGCCTCCTCCAGGTTCACCACCTCGTACTTCCGCCCCTGATAGTAAAACTCTATCTCACTGATACACGTGTCATCATACCTCGTCCCGGGATAGGTGGAGAGGATGGTAAATGCTATCGCTTTTATTTCTTCAATATAACCTACTTCTATCCATTGTGATTCCATTACATCTTCTAATTCGATAATTTTCACTGTAATGACACCTTTTTCTTTTGCTCCCCAAAAAATCATTTCGAGCTTACTAGGACGTGCATTGTTAAAATATGTTTCTTTGCTTTTGGTATAACCATTTATAATTTTCAAACGGTTCACAGAAAAAAGATTAGAAAAAACCAAAAGCACCCCTGCACCTCCACTTCCATGGTATTTGAAATCGTAAAAAGTAGGGTATTTCCATAACCATTTTCCGTTTGTATAGTAATATTGAAACTCTCCCGATCCATCACCTTTGACGCCCTCTGCCCAACAGGTATTGGTTTGCCCATCTAGTAAATTAAAAGGTGAGTATGAAAGAGGAATTCCAACCTGCAATCCTAACCACTCACGATATAAATCTAAATCCCAATCTATTGCCTGTAACCATATTTTAATAGGAGATAAGTTTTGCTCTGTCCATCCCAATGTAAAACTCATCATTAGTGTTAAAAAACCTAATTTCACTCTATCCATAACCATTCCTCCTTGTTCTTATCACTGAGTGAGCAAAAAATAATATCCTACAGCACCGTAATCATATACTTTTTGGCCATTCTCAACTCTGGAAAACAGCTGCATGAAGCGGTCGTAGTCGGGGCTGTAGATGACCTGACAGCCCTCGGAGGCGTTCCAGCTGTCCATCGTTCCCAGGTGAACTCGCACTCCGTCCAGATAGGCAGGGTTCCTCTGTGGATAGGCTGGATTGACTCCTCCCTCAGCAGGAATCTTTCCACCACCATTGAGTATGAGAGAAAACTCTTTTGTCCACTTCTGGCCTGGCCATTTGACTACCCCTGCCTCGTAGAGACCGGGCGCTATGGTACCATAGTGAAGCTTTCCATCATAACCGATGGGAATTTTTTTCAAATCTGGGAACTTATTTTGGCGAAGCTTGGCAAACTCATCTTTCTCTATAGATTGCCACTGGTTTTTTTCTTTCTTGTAATACCCCAACTGATATCTTGTGGGATCCAGGGATGCCCTGTTGAATTCCACTATCCTCCCATTCTTGATCACCGTGATGCGGTCGTTGTAAATGTCGTACCCTTCATTACCGTTTTTCTCAAAGTCTGTGTTATCCTTGTTCAGCTTTGAGGTATATCCTACCGCTGTTCCCTTTCCCATGCCTTCCTCTCCTAATATGAGGAAGCTTTTGCCATTAAGCAGGGCTTCAATGGTGTATTCTCCCGATAGCTTGTTTACCCAGGCATCCTGAAAACCATTCTCCTTTGTGAGATTTTCTCGTCCACCCCAGTGGGTCTCTATCTGATCCCTTTCTCCCATCAGCCTATCTCTAACCCTCTCTAACCTTTCTTTTGCTTTGCCTTTTGCTGTTTCCAGTTGTTTCTCTATCTCCTCCAGCCTCTTGTCTATCTCTTCCAGTCGTTGCCCATCTCTTTCAAATCTTTGCTTTTCCATTTGATAGCCTCTTAATTTCATGAAATATTCGTATTCCTCTCCCACTTTGCTGAGTTTTCCATCCCTATCATAGAGATTCGTCTCGGTGATATTCCCGTTCTGAGATGCTCTCACCAGTTTGTTGGTAAACACATCTACAAATTCTGCCCGGCAGGAGGCACCATCAATAACATCTTTCCCTCCATACATTTCCATGGCTTTGTTTGTTGCTTCTTCCAGTCGTTTATGCCCGACCTCATAAAGCTCTTTCGCAGAAAGTTTACTCAAATCTTTTTCGTCTCCCAAGAAAATTCCTGCCTGGTTTAGCATATCCTTGAGTTTGCCTTCTTTGACAAGTTCGCGTACCTTCAAATCTACGGCATGTTTCATCGCGTCTTGTTTACACATCTCTTCATAATCACGATTAACTACCTCGGCATATCCAGATAAATCTTTGACATCACGACTAGGATTGTCTCCAAAAACTTGTCTATAATACCCTCGAGCTTTTTGCATCTTCCAATCATACTCCGCCTGTTTCAATGCCTTCTCGCCATACTCGTTTATTGGCTTCTTCCCCCCATCCTTCCCCCACTGTTTGCGCGCATTCTCCCAGGCCTGGTTGTAGACCTCGCTATTCACACGCTGGCGGGGCGCACCTCCACTTGAGCCCTGGCTCTTGTTTCCACCAAACAGGTTGTTGACTGCACTGGATGCTTGCTGGGCAATGTATGCCGCCGCTGTGCTCGCTGCCTGGACCATGCCGCTAACGGCACTTCCCACGGCGCTGGTAATACTCTGCCACCAGCTCTTTTTCTCTGAGGAGTTGTCTCCGCTCGGAGACGATGAAGGAGATGAAGAACCACTACTTCCTGAAGGAGAGGAATTACTCCCTGACGGGGAGGAAGCCGAGGATGAGGTGGAATCTGCCCCCTGGACATTTCTCCTCCCCTCACTATCCTCTCCCTCCTGGAGCATCTCCAGCGCCTCACGAAAATCCTCAGGCACAAGCTCCGCTCGCCTCTGCTGAATAAGCTTAAGACTCTCGTTGATATCCCTCACCTGGGCTTCGAGCTCGTTTTTCTCCCGCTCGGCCTGTTCTCTCTTTTGTTTCGCCTCCTCGTAGGCCTGGCGGGCACCCTCTTCAGCCTGTCTCGCCTTCTCAAGCTCGCTCTGGAGATTTCTCCGTTCCTCTTCGGTGAGACCGGCCTCGCCCAGCCTTAGTTCAAGCGCCTGTCGCTCGGCCCGCGCTTTCTCATAGGCCTCAAGTTTCTGCCCCTCAGATAGAAGTTTCTGTTCGTAGTTTTCCTGGGCTCTGGCGAGCTGTTTTTCCAGCTCCTCTCGGCGACGGACAAGCTCCTGCTGCCGCTGGGAAAGCTCGCGGCGTTCTTGTTGTCGTCTTGATTTCCGCTCTTCCTTCTCCACAATCAGCACAAAACCTGCTAGCGGGCTATACGGGCTCACAGGAAGGGGTGTTTTCCACGGAAAACTGTCAAGAGGTGTTTTTTTGTCCGTTTTTTCGGTGGTGGTCTCTGTCTCCGCATAAGCGAGGGTACGACTTTTCTCCCCTTCGGTAAATACTGATTTGAAAGCGTTGACAACATCCTGGATGGTGAGAGTTTTACCCCTGGCGAGTCTTCTCACCTCGGTGGGGTCTTCGTATCCCTCAACGCTCTTGAGCTGGTGATATCCCACCGCCTAATAAAGGGAGCGTCTGGCTTCCATCTCTGCCTGCCAGAGGGCTCTGGTCACACTCCCTGAGGACGACTGAAGATACGACGGCTGATGACACACATGTGAAAAACTCTGGGCAGGTTCCGTAACAGGGCTTCTCTCAGAAAAAACGCTCCAGGATTGCCCATACATCGGTAGGACGGACATCATCCCGCATAACACACTACCGGTCACCACAAACTTTCTCACACCACGCTTGAGTGCTTCTTCATACTCTTTGTGAGTCACACGCACCTCCACGTCTTTTCTTATTCTTTTGTGTTTTTTCGGCTGTATTATACCTCAAAATGAGCGTTTTGTCAATGGGCCGAATTGCTTCATAATAAAAGTACTCGAAAAGGGAACGTTGCTTCAAAATAAAAAAGTACTTTAAATTTGTGTAAAATAATCCAGTTCAAAGAACTGGAGGTAAAAGGTGGAATTAGCGATGTTTGAAAGGAGACCTATTTACAGGGAAACGGCGAAAGAGTATCAAAAAGCCAGCAAAAAGGAGAAAAAGGAGATACTGGATTATTTTGTGAGGATAACAGGCCTAAAAAATCGAAACTATGCCGCCAGGCTCTTGAGGCAGCACGGAAAAACCATCTATGTAGGCAAGAAAAATTACCTTAAAGCCGACATAGCCAAGAAGGGCAAAAGACCTGGCAGAAAGAAAAAATTCGGCGAAGAGGAACTAAAACTTCTAAAAAAGGTCTGGGAAATTGAAAACTACATGTGTGGCAAACGTTTAAAGCCAATTTTAAATGAAGTTTTAGATAATCTCTTAGCAAACGGACATCTCCACGGTTCTCCACAGGCTATAGAAAACTTGCGCCATATAAGTGCCTCAAGTATTGACCGACTTTTGAAGCATGAGCGTAAAAAGCTTGAGATAAAAGGACGAAAAGGTACAAAGCCTGGAACGCTATTAAAGCAACAAATAGCTATACGCACGTGGGCAGAGTGGGATGAAAATTGCCCTGGGTTCATGGAGATTGATCTGGTTGCCCATGAGGGAGGAAATAGCCGGGGAGATTTTGCTCAAACATTAAATATGGTGGATGTTTGGAGCGGTTGGACAGAACTTGTGGCAATCAAAAACAAGGCTTCAAAATGGGTAAGAGAAGCCATAGAAAAAGTCCAAAGAAGACTTCCTTTTGATTTACGGGGAATTGATTCTGATACCGGTGCTGAATTTATTAATCATCCTCTGCGTGATTGGTGTGAGAAGAACCAGATAAAATTTACAAGAGGAAGAAGCTCCCGTTCCAATGATAACTGCTACGTTGAGCAGAAAAACTATTCCATAGTCCGCCAGAATGTTGGATACTTCCGCTACGATACCGAGGAAGAAGTCTACTACTTGAACCGACTCTATGCGTATCTCAGGCTTTATGCCAACTTTTTTCAACCGGTTATGAAAATGACAGAGAAAAAGAGAATCGGAAGCAAGGTGCAAAAGAAGCATGATGATATTAAAACTCCCTACCAGCGGCTTTTAGAAAGCTCTTATGTAAGTGAGGCACAAAAGGAACGCCTAACAAGGCTTTATAAGGCTCGATTTGTTTCACCTAAGACAAAAATTACAGCTTGCCAGAGAAAACTTTTCAGCCTTCAAAAGAAAAAGAATGTAAAAAACAAAAATTTGGAGGAAACTGTATGGAATTTTTGAGTACTTTTTTTTATGAGGCAATGATTCGAATTTCGAGTACTTTTTTATTTGACGCAACGGGGAGATCGAATTGCTTCATCTGTCAAATAAATTAAAATGTCACCTTTTTATTGAAATAGAAATGTCACTTTTTTATGCCGAAACTCTACGACCATAATCATCTATTTCAAAAAGTTCAATTCGATATTTTCTTAAAAATATGTATACCTCCATCAAGCCAGGTTTTAAGATAACATTGTCCCCGGGTTTTATGGCTATAGGTTGTTTCTTTTCAATCTGGTATATTCTTTTAGAAAACTTTATTGTATAATCTCTATAGACTTTGCACTCGGCCGTATAACAAACATAGTTCCTTAAGTCCTGATCAGGCATTAATGCAATATGAAAATCTTCATCCGACAGAGGTTTTACTAAATTTTCGGTTATTCTTTTCCCAGTAATATTCTTTCAAAAACGATTGGCACTGTCAATATCCTTTATGTTTTTAGTTTCATTTCTGCTATTAACCTGTCCTGATGGATCCCATTCCATCTCTCGATCCTTTTGCCTGGGGACTATGGGCATATATCATTTCTATCCCCAGCCTATGGCAGACCTCTCCAAACTTTGTTAGAGGCAATTTCCCTGCAAGCTGTTCTTCTATGGTCGCTTCCCGTTTCGTATAGAACAGGCTTTTATAATCACAATAGATCGAATAAGGAATACCGTATTTCATTATCCAGTCAAACAAACATTGCAGCGCTACTTGTGTCGTTTCTCCTGTGTCGAAAAGACCGTAAGATGTGCCTGTAGCATCATCCACCATATTCATCAGACAGACTTCTTTGCCTGTCCCAAACCAGTCGTGAATGCTGCCGTCCATTTGAATCATTTCTCCAAAATGCTCTTTTCTCGGCCTTCTGGTACGGTGTTTCGCAGTTTTTCTTATTTTCTTCCACAATCCTGTTTCCATCATCCATAAACGAAGCGTTGATGCTCCTATTTTTATATGATGTTCCTCATAAAGCTTTTCAGCTATAAATGTCGGCTTAAAACCTTTATAATTATTCCGTACTATCTGCATAATTTTCTCTTTGATATCACTGCTAATTCTGTGATTCCCCGGTTTGCCTATTAATTTGTGATTGAGGGCTTCATCACCCTTTGATAAATATTCTTTAAAAATTCGAATAAGTTGCCTTCTGCAAATCCCCAGTATTATTGCAGCATCTTTCTGCTTGATTTTCTTGTTCTTTACCATCTCCAGTATTTTTGCCCTCTTCTGTGCTTTAAGTGTCATCGTTATCACCTCTCTCATCTGCAACCTCTCGTTTTTTTAGTTGCAGTATTTTAAAAGGTGACATTTCTATTTGCACAAAGTGTGACATTTTAAATTGTTTTCGACAGAGATCGAATTGCTTCATAATAAAAGTACTCGAAAAGGGAACGTTGCTTCAAAATAAAAAAGTACTTTAAATTTGTGTAAAATAATCCAGTTCATGGCTCGACAAGCTCGCCAACCGTGGCTCGACAAGCTCGCCAACCGGAATTGGGGTAGCGATGTTTGAAAGGAGACCTATTTACAGGGAAACGGCGAAATGATATGCTGAGCTTGTCGAAGCAGAGTATCAAAAAGCCAGCAAAAAGGAAAAAATGGAGATACTGGATTACTTTGTGAGGATAACAGGCCTAAAAAATCGAAACTATGCCGCCAGGCTCTTGAGGCAGCACGGAAAAACCATCTATGTAGGCAAAAAAAATTACCTTAAAGCCGATATAGCCAAAAAGGGCAAAAGACCTGGCAGAAAGAAAAAATTCGGCGAAAAAGAACTAAAAATGCTAAAACAGGTCTGGGAAATTGAAAACTACATGTGTGGCAAACGCTTAAAGCCGATTCTCAATGAAGTTTTAGATAATCTCTTAGCAAACGGGCATCTCCACGGTTCTCCACAGGCTATAGAAAACTTACGCCATATAAGTGCTTCAAGTATTGACCGACTTTTGAAACATGAGCGTAAAAAGCTTGAGATAAAAGGACGAAAAGGTACAAAGCCTGGAACGCTATTAAAGCAACAAATAGCTATACGCACGTGGGCAGAGTGGGATGAAAATTGCCCTGGTTTTATGGAGATTGATCTGGTTGCCCATGAGGGAGGAAATAGCCGGGGAGATTTTGCTCAAACATTAAATATGGTGGATGTTTGGAGCGGTTGGACAGAGCTTGTGGCAATCAAAAACAAGGCTTCAAAATGGGTAAGAGAAGCCATAGAAAAAAGTCAAAGAAGACTTCCTTTTTGATTTACGAAATTGATTCTGATGCGGTGCTGAATTTATTAATCATCCTCTGCGTGATTGGTGTGAGAAGCACCAGATAAAATTTACAAGGGAAGAAGCTCCCGTTCCAATGATAACTGCTACGTTGAGCAGAAAAACTATTCCATAGGATTCGCCAGAATGTTGGATACTTCCGCTACGATACCGAGGAAGAAGTCTACTACTTGAACCGACTCTATGCGTATCTCAGGCTTTATGCCAACTTTTTCAACCGGTTATGAAAATGACAGAGAAAAAGAGAATCAAGCAAGGTGCAAAAGAAGCATGATGATATTAAAACTCCCTACCAACGGCTTTTAGAAAGCTCTTATGTAAGTGAGGCACAAAAGGAACGCCTAACAAGGCTTTATAAGGCTCTCGATTTGTTTCACCTAAGACAAAAAATTACGGCTTGCCAGAGAAAACTTTTCAGCCTTCAAAAGAAAAAGAATGTAAAAAACAAAAATTTGGAGGAAACTGTATGGAATTTTTGAGTACTTTTTTTTATGAGGCAATGATTCGAATTTCGAGTACTTTTTTATTTGACGCAACGGGTCAAAATGGGGTACAATCCATTTGCTCTCATCATCAAGCGTCATTTCTTCCTGCTCAACATCAACCTCCCACTGCTGGCTAGCTCGTGGCAAAAACATCCTGAGGTAAACTGTCTCAAAAAAGTTTTTTATCATTGGAAGGGGGGAAAACGTGCTGTTCCTTGTTGCAGTGTAGCAACTGTCCTTTTGCTCTTACTCTGTTGCAGTGGAAATATGAGAATAGGGAGGCTATTACCCTGTCGCAGTACAACGTAAAGGGCCTTTCTTTTTCCCTTGTGACGGGGAAAACCTAGCTATTACCTTTTTGCAGTAAGAGTCAAAAAAACAAAAGCTCTTCCTTTATCACAGGAAAAAACTTGCTCTTCCCTTATTGCAGTATGGACCATGGGGGAAAAGCTATTACCTTATCGCAGGAAAAAGGGAGAATATCTGAGCTCTTCCCATATTACAGTGGGGATGAAATGCTCATGAGACCTTCCCTGTTGTAGTACAAAAACTCCAGCTATTCCCATATTACAGGAAATATCTTACACCTGAGGGCTATTTCGTTGTTGCAGTGGAAACCGAGGGAGAGAGCTATTCCCTTATCACAGTTTTAAACTCTGTGCTCACACTGCAAAAGGTAAGAGCGTATGTCGAAAACTCTAGGTTAAACGTTTAACTGCCTTTTTTATTTCATTGCGGAGGATTGAGATTTGCTCTTTCCTTATTTCCAGTGAAGGGGTAAGCCTGTTCTTTCCTTATCGTAGTTGAGGGGAAAAGAATTTATGCTCTTACCCTCTCGCGTGTAAAAAAAGGGTGGTGCTCTTCCCTTTTTGCAGTCAAAACCAGAAAACTTTTTACCCTTTTGTAGCCAGCTTTCCCCTCGCTGTTACCCTGTTGCCGTTGTTCCTCTTGCGTAGGTTATTCCCTTTTTACAGTCATTTCCCACCTCAAAACTGCAACAAAGAAAGAGCACTACGGATTTTTGCAAGACAAAGGTGTTCTTCCCCTATTACTGCCACTTTCTCCCACAATCTAACTGCAACAAAGTAATAGCAATTTCTTCCCCCTGGGATAGGGTAATAGCCCCCTCGCCACTGCAACAAAGAAAGAACCCCCTTCTCACCCCATTGGTTGCATCCCCCCTCTCTTGACAAAAGAAAAAAATCCTTATAATAGCACTATAAAAAATACCTATCCAAAAGACAATCAATCTCCAGAAAGAAAAGGAGGGAAGAATGAAATGGTGGCTAGGGATAGGTATTCTCCTCAGTTCTCTCGTAGGATGCATCTCAAGCAAGACATCAACTGACGAGGCGACATTAGGCTCTGGCGAAAAAGCCACGATACGTGTAGAATTATCTATTGAAAACAATCAAGACAGACCCCCATCTCGATCATCAAACGTGATTGAGGTTGAATCGCTTCGTATTGCAGGGGCTCACATTGCCCTGAGCAATTCTTTTGGTTGGAGAGAGGCGCGTGTCTGGCGCCGTGATAAGCCACAAGTATTCACTTTCGAGCCCCCTCGAGGGGGAATATACACCCTGACAGATGCCGCGTGGGATTCTGCAGGTCATACACACCGCAACAGCCGTTATCCGCGTAGAAGGGGGCAAGAACTATCGCACCCGTGTGGTTCTCGGGGGTTTTATTGACCTCGAAGAGGAAAGACCGAAGAAACTTATCTTTTACTCTTCTTTTGACAATCTCGAAAGCGCTCTTTCCCCTGCCGTTGGACCCAGAGGATACGCAAAAAGCAGAGATCTCTCTTTTGTTCCCGGCAAGGTTGGCAACGGCTACTATGCCCCCTATAACGTGGATTTTGGGATAGTGTATTCCAATTTTGTTCTCCCCTCCAAAGAAGGGTGTATCGAATTCTGGGCGAAGCTTGTGGATCCGCCGGTATATCTCCCAGAGGGGAGCTCCAATCTTCGTACAAATAGGAGAAGGAAAATATGAGTATCGCGTAGTTTTCTGTCTCAACGATGGCGTAGGGGGTACTGGACTTTGTGGAAATGTGCATACAAGTGGTGAGGAATTGCCTATGGTGACACTGGCAACTGGTGGTATGCGATGTGGTATACAATATAGCGATATTCTTTCCTCAAGGGTAACGAATTGGAATCACTATGCCCTCGTGTGGAAAAGCGAGGGCTTCGAGGATGGCAAAAAGGCGCGACTTTATTTAAATGGGCATGTAGTTCCTTCTTTGTGGTATCGAGATACCTTCGAATCCGAAGAGATCCCCGGGTTTACCAATGCGGTGATTCAGATTTTACACAATGTAAACTCGGAAGGAGGGGTGATTATCGATGAACTGAAGATATGGAACTACCCCAAGACAAATTTCTCTCTCTAAAGGTAAAAAGTTCTGTAGTGGAGTATTCTACCCGAATGCTCCACCATTTTTTTTGTATTTTTATAAGGGGACCCCCCTCTCATGAGAAAAAATAATTCCTCGTTATTCTTTCCTTCCTAAAAAGTGTTCTTGTGCGTGGTGTGGTACTACCGAAGACGTCTCAAAACTTGCCAAGATACAAAAACCATACTATAATAAAAGCCTCAAAAATCAAGGAGTACTCATGGCACGGTATCTCAAGACCATTGAACTTGATGGATTTAAGTCTTTTGGAGTAAAAACCGCAATCGAATGTGTCGACGGTATAACGGGTATTGTAGGAGCAAACGGGTCGGGAAAATCCAACGTTATTGAGGCTATCAAATGGGTGTTAGGCGAACAAAGCGCCAAAAGTCTCCGTGGCGAAAAGATGGAAGATATTATCTTCAACGGTACCCACAGTCGTTCTCCAAAAAGCATGGCTGAAGTTACACTTACCTTTGATAACACAAATAAATGGCTCCCCCTTGACTTTGAAGAAGTCAGTATAGGCCGGAGAATCTTTCGTTCAGGCGAAGGGCAATACTTCATCAACAAAAGCCGCGTGCGACTCAAGGATGTTGTCGAGCTTTTTCTTGATACAGGTATTGGAAGAGATAGCTATGCCATCTTTGAACAGGGGAAAATAGACCGCCTTCTCTCAGAAAGCCCGGAGGAAAGACGCTATCTTTTTGAAGAATTTGCCGGCATCTCCAAGTTTAAATTCAGACGAGAAGAAGCAGAAAAAAAACTCGAGGCAGCTCAAGCAAATCTTGCCCGTGTTCAGGATATCATTATCGAACTTGAAAAAGATTGTGTAAAACTTGAGAAACAGGCCGAAAATGCAGCGCTCTACAATACCCTCAAACAAGAGCTCATGCAGGGCGAAATTCTTTTTGAAGTTCTCCGTATCCAGAACATGCAACAAGAAATTTTAGCAAAAACTCAGGAAAAACAAAAAATCGAGTCTCAGATCTTTCAAAAACAAGAAAAACTTACAGAATACGAAGAGGCTCTCCTCACGCTGGATAACGACCTCATGGACAAAGAGAAAAAACAAAATGAATGGCGTGAAATCATCACTTCCCTGGAAAAAACCCATTCCGCCTACCAGACAGAGATAAAATCCAGCAGAGAAAGAAAAATACTTCTCGAGAAACAGCTCGAAAGCCTTGTTCAAAGACTCAAGGAAGGAGAGGGTCGCGAGATAGCTCTCCGTGAAGAGTATGAGAGAAAACAACAGAGTCTGGTAGAGATTGAGGAGCTTCGGGATATCGCCAGAGAAAAACTTACCACCATCCAGACAGAAATTGACAGAATTCGTGAGAGTATGCGCCTTTTAGATCAGCAACTTCTCCAGAAATCTCGAGAACTGGGATTCTCCCAGATTGTCACCCGCGACCACGTAGATAGATTAAACAAAGAAATCTTTTCTCTTGATGCCCAGCAAGAAAACACCCAGAGGAAACTCGAAGAGCTTTTCAGACAAAAACAAGCCTTTGAAGCAGAAACAAGCACAAAACGAGAACTTCTTGAGGAGCTTATTCAGAAACGCAAGAAACTGGAGACTGAGGTTCAGGACATCTCAGCCCAGATCCAGCAAAACCTCAAAGAAGAAAACGGCCTCAAAAAGGAAAATCAGAGCCTGCTTCAAAGCATCCAGAATCTTCAACAAAAACTCAAAAGTGTAGACAAAATCATCATCGAATCTCTTGAAAAACAGGCCCAGGAAATAAAAGCCTTTTCTCAAAAGAAACCTTTCTTAGAAGCAAATCTTCGTGAACTCTTTTCCAGAATAGAACAAGCCATTACAGACTCCGATCTCTCTATCGTAGCCCAGTTACTCAAACAACTTCAAAACCTTTTTCAAGAGATCCAATCATCCTATGAAGAAATCCTGGCTATCCTCTACAGTGAGGAAGGAACCTATACCCAGAAGGAACGTATTCAACAAAACATTGAAGAGATCACCCAGGTGATAGAAGACAACCGTCAGAAGATAGAACTCCTTCAGGAACGCCTTCGCGAACTTCAGACATTGAGAGAAAACACTCAGGCTTCGTATTCTCGTGTTGACTATGAAACTCAAAGCCTCGAAGAAGAGATAAAAAAAATCGAAAATCAGCAAAATAGTATCGAAGAGGCTTATGCCCAGACCCAAAATGCTTTTAATCTTCTTCGAGACCGCATCCTTGAAAAACAGGAGCAACTTGAAAAACTCATCCAGCTCATCGAAGACTACGAACATGAAGTCGCTGAGAGAAAGATAACCCTCAATCGCCTCCTGGATGAACTTAACAATCAGCGTGTGGAAACCGTTCGCGTGGAAGAACAGTACAAGTCGCTTTCTACCGAGCTTCAGCGTATCAAGCTTCAGCTTGAAGACATCCAAAAAACGCGTACAAACTATACAAAAGACCTCGAAAATTCCCTGGCAGTTATAGAAGAACTCGATCACAAGATCGACGAAGCAGAAGAAAAACTCACCGCCATCACAGCAGAGTTAGAAAAGGCTCGCAACACAGTGGCGGAGATACGTTCGCAGGTGGAAGCCCTCCTGAAAGAGAGAAAAACACTCGAGTCCCTCAGAAGAGACCTCGAACAGGAGATCACTCATCTAGAGAAACGTCTGGGTGGAATGGAAAACGCCATCCAGGAGCGCCAGACAGTGCAGCAAAACATCATCAAAAATCTCGAAGAAAATTACCACTGTCACTATACCGATATCCATCCCCCCGAAGGGGTTACTATCGAAAATCTTCACGAAAAAATTGTGGACATAAAAAAGCAAATAGATGCCCTCGGAAATGTCAATCTCCTTGCCATCGATGAGTTTCGTAACGCAAAAGAGCGGCTTGAATTTCTCCAGAGAGAGCGTCAGGACAGTGAAAAAGCCATGCAAGATATTATTCATGTGATTGAAGAAACAAACGAAAAGTCCAAAGAGCTGTTTCTTTCCTCTTTTGAAGATATCCGTAAATCTTTCCGCAAGGTTTTTGCTCGTATGTTTGATGGAGGACGAGCTGACCTCATTTTAGTCGATGAAAACGATGTCCTCAATTCCGGTATCAATATCATGGCAGAGCCCCCGGGAAAAAAATTTCAAGCTATATCACTGCTCTCCGGTGGTGAGCGAGCCTTGGTTGCTATCTCCGTGATCTTTGCAATCCTTCATCTTAAACCCACACCTTTTGTGGTTCTTGACGAAATGGACGCCCCCCTCGACGACGACAACATCGAACGTTTCAAACGGCTTCTCCTTGAATTCAAAGAGGTCTCCCAGTTTATCATCGTCTCACACTCCAAATCCACGTTGGAGATCTGTGATGCCCTCTACGGCGTCACAATGGAAGAACAGGGCGTTTCCAAGGTAGTAAGTGTGGCTTTTGATGAGGCTGCCTCTCTTCTTGTTCGTCCGGAGGAAACCGAGTGATTCTTGCTGATTGCCATATTCATAGTTTCTTCTCTTCGGATGCAAACCTCTCTATCGACGATATCACTCATAAAGCACGAGAACGCCATCTTGAGTTTTTTACCATAAGCGATCATTACGAAATCTGGTCCCATGAAGGGTATACCTTTCATCCCGAAGAACGATGCTTTTTTCTTTTAGAAAAGCAGAAACTTTTCCCGGGACTTTTGATTGGTGTTGAGATTGGAGAACCCCAGGAAAACCCCTCTCTTCTCCAAAAGTGGCAAAACCTTCCCTTTGATCTTTTTTTAGGCTCGATCCATGTGGTCAAAAACATGTTTGGTCCTCATAGTGAGGGAAACTTTCCCGATGAAGAAGTATACCGTGCGTATTTTTCTGAGGTGAAACGCATGGTAGAAACCACCGAGATTGATGCTGTGGCTCATCTCGATTTCCCACGGCGATATCTTGGTTCTTACTTTATCCCCTGGGAGATACTCGACGAGATTCTTACCATCATGATTGAACGTCAGATAGCCCTGGAAATCAACACATCTGCGTGGAGAAAAGGAATTTCCGCAAGTATGCCTGATGAGGCTATCCTGCGACGATACGCTGAACTTGGCGGAAAACGTATTCTCACCGGTTCGGATGCTCATCTGCTGGATGAGGTGGGCGATGGGATTGAACGGGCTTTTCATCTTGCCCGAGAGCTTGGACTAACCCCAGGGTTTTACCGTAAACACGAGTTCATACCCCTCGTAGAAAAGGAGTAGGCATGAAAAAAGTTTTTCTTCTGCTGGTTTTTCCTGTTTTTCTTTTTGCTGAGAGTTATATTGGTTCTTTTAGGGGATTTTTTCAATATAATGGCAAACGCTTTATACCCCTCTGGACGAATGGGGGGGTCTTTGAGATCCTTCCGTACCACGACGCTCTCGTTCTTCGAACAAGCCATGGGATCTTTCTTTACCATCCTCTCTCTCAAGAAATTCAGCCAAGAAACTCGGGACTGAAAAGTTGGCTCCTTCAGGAGGTAGAGAATGGCATGGCAAGCTGGCAAGAAGACAGAGAACCCCTTATGGACATAGCTATTGCTCCTGATAATCCTGAGGTATGGGTTGCCTGTTCGAAGAGCATGGTCTATCTCTCCACCAATGCCGGAAGAGCATGGGTATCTCTTGGTTCACCCACCTTCCGTGGTTGGCTCAGTGTAGCCGTCCAGGCTACGCCCATTCTCACCGTATGGGCTGGACATGCCTTAAACGGTATCTTTCGTTACCAGAAATCCTGGAAACGAGAGAGTGCAGGTCTTTTCTCCGATATCCTGTATAACGAAGAAATCTCCTCACTAGAAGTGGTTTCAACAGGACATCTCAAAGGAGTATGGGCAGTAAACAATTTTTTCCCCTTCCTGTATCGCTGGGAAACCAATCGATGGAAGCAACGGGCTGCTCTCTCATCTGACAGTGGGTATGCTGCCGGCCTTTCTTTCAACCAGAATATTCTCTCTCTTACCACAGACCACGGTATTTACCAATACGATGGGGAAAATCTCTCGCCCTCCCCCTTGCCGGAAGAAGTACAAGCGATCTGCTCCAATTTTTTACTCTATGCTGGTACCCCTGTTCAGGCACTCATCAAGGATGGAAAAGTATTTTCTGAGCTGTGGGCATACCAAAACACTATCCTTAACGAACGTCAGCAAAAAGCGAACAAAAAATATGCTCTTTACCTCTCGCCTCTCGTGTTGGCCAAACCTGGCCGATTTTATACCCTTACCAATCTCATAAAAGCGAAAGGTATTAACGCCTTTGTTATTGATATCAAGGATGACTGGGGGAATCTTCGTTTTTCTCCTCAAACTCCTCTTCTGCAGCAAACAGCCTCCGTACGTCCCCTCCCCCTTTCCAATATTCTCAGGTATGCCAAAAACAATAACATCTATCTTATTGCCCGCATCGTGCTTTTTCAGGATAGAAGAGTCTATAGCCTGAGTAATTATGCCTTTGCTGTTTGGGATGGAGAAAAAAACAAACCCTGGCAGGGGATAAAAAAAGAAAAAGAAACCATCAAAGAGATTCAGGAATACTGGGTGGATAGCTATCATCCCTTTGTCTGGGAATATAATCTGGCTATTGCCAGAGAAGCAATTCGACTGGGTTTTGATGAGATCCAGTTTGATTACGTGAGGTTCCCAACAGATGGAGAAAATTTGAAATCTGTTTTTTACCGTGCCAAAAAAACTGGCATGACCCCTGAGTCTCTCCTTTACTCTTTTTTGCGTCATATGCGTAAAAACCTTTCGGTACCGATCAGTATGGATATCTATGGGGCAAACGGATGGTACAGGACGAGTCTGAGAACCTATCAGGAGATCGATCTTCTCTCAGAGTTTATTGATGTCTTCTGTCCCATGTACTACCCTTCTCATTTCGATCAGAAATTTCTTGCCCATCCCCCAGCAGAAGAACGTCCTTACCGCATTTACTTCTATGGAACCAAGAGAAATTTCTGGCTCACCAGAGGTCGCTCTCTCATACGACCATATGTTCAGGCTTTTAAAATCGGGGTAAGCTACGATAGAGCGTATTATGGTGAATCGTACGTTCAAAAAGAAATAAAGGGAGTCCATCACGCTCATGGTTCAGGGTTTACCTTCTGGAACATGGAAGGAAACTACAGGATCCTCACAAACCTCAATCTTCGTCCTTAAAAGAGATTATTTTTAAAAGATATTATTTTTCCAGAACAACCAGACCACTTGTACCAATCCCGCCGACTTTGTTCTGGATAAAAGTAAGTTTTGATAGGCTTGGTTCTTTTATCAAAAGAGATATTTTTTTCTTCTCATTTTCTATTTTGAAAACAGATCCTTCATCTGTTAAAAAGTAAACAACCCCATTCTCTTTTAATGTATCTTTCACTTTTCCTGGAAAACTTAGGGAGCTTAGTACATCCCCCTCTTGCAAAGAAAGCAACTGAACCTCACTCCCGGTTGGAGTAGCGAGAATCACCACCACATTATCTCCTACAATATCCATCCACTGAAGGGTTTTGCCTAAAGATCTACTCCACACAAAATGCCCGTCCCGCACATCAACGGCAACGAGAATATTCCCCGCTCCTCCATACACATAGGCAATCTCCTCTCTTCCCCGAATAGGAGCCCCAACAAATTCTCTTACAAGTCTATGCGTCCAGAGGATATCTCGTTTTTTAAGACTGTAGGCTGCAATACTTCCTGGTTCATTTGCATAGATAATCACATCACTTTTTTCAAAATAGAAAGGTAAACTCTTGCGAAGGAAATCACTCTCTGCGGGGATCTTCCATGAGGAACCATCCCATAGGGAAATAAACATCCCCTCAGGCTGCATCAGGATCACGCCCCGGGAAGTAACAAGAGGCGGTGAGATTAGTCTTCCTTCTATTGGCCGGAGTTTAAAACTCACACGCCCCTCGTAAGACAAACGTACGATCACCCCTGTATGAGAGACGAGAACAATTCCGTCCTCAAGCAGAACGGGATCAAACCATCCCATCGCCCATGAAGAGAGATCGATGGTGAGTGCTTTTCCATTGTTTGCAATCTCAAGCTTTTCTCCCTCACGGAGAGTAACCTGATAACCCTTATACTCCTTATATGCCACAATAGAAACGATATTTGAAGAAAAGGTAATTGTCTTCTTTTCCGCTAAAAGCCCGGAACCAGAAACAGGCTTTTGTTTTGAAATCTCCCCTCCTTCTGACGATGGCGCAACAGGAGAAAAAACAGGATTCTGAGGTTTTTTCTCACCGAGAACAAGTTCTCTTCCTTCTTCAAGTACCAAAGAAGCACTTGGCGTTTCTCCCTGAAGCACATGATTTATCGTATATCCTTCAACACGAGGATAACACCATACCCTTCCTTCTTCAACATGAACTTTTGTTTCATTGGAGAAAACACTTACCCGGAAGATGGTACCAACCACCCGTATGTACATATGGGGAGTTTCGACAACATAACGCATACGAAGAGAGACTTTTTTCGGATAAAAAACCGCCTCTCCCTCCGAGAGAACAAAATGAATCACCTTCATATCATCATAAGAATACCGTGATACCCGCAACTTACTCCCTGATCTGGCATCAACTCGCCCCATCTGAGATATGAAACCATCTTGCTGAGGAAAAGAGGGAAGCAAAACGAATCTCCCCAAAAGAATACCCACAACAAGCACACTTGCCAGCGCCAACCCCCAGCGAAGAGTAACCGTCAGACCCCTCGCAGCTCGCAAGCGTGCCTGTCGCGTATTGGCGATGCGTATCTCACATCGCCGAACAAACTCTTGAAAGGGAGGTGGTACCACCTCCACAGAATCTCGATAAGAGAGAAGAAGCCTTTTCACCAAGGCTTCTTTCTCTCCCTGCCCCTTAAATCTCTTCATCGGTATCTCTCCCCAGTCGTTCTCTCACCCATTCAAGGGCCTGATCATACCGATTTCTTACTTGACGAGAGGTGATATTAAGTATCTTTGCAATTTCATCAAAACTCATGCCTTCGGCTCCATGCCAGAGCAAGACGGTACGGAGCTTTTCCGGCATTTCGTATAATATACCTTGAAAGGTATGCCAAAATTGAAATTTTTCAAAAGAATTTTCTGTTTTCTCGTCAATCATTTCTGTTTCTTTTCTGGCATCGTCAAAAGAGAGAAAACTCTCACGACTATTTTTCTTAAGATAATTTATAGTCAGGTTATACACGAGACGGAAAAACCACGCCTTAAAAGGGCGTGAACTATCGTAGCTCTTGCAGCGATAGTACAATCGGATAAAAACTTCCTGAGCAATATCATCGGCTTCATCACCACTAAGTCCATAATAGCGTACCAGTCGTACCACCTGGCTATAATAACGGGTGTATAATGCTTCAAGGTAGGGAAGTGCTTCCGGTGCAAACGTCTCCCCATCCTTGGCTGTCTGTTGCAAACCCTCCATGAGAGACTCATCGGAAAGTGTTTCAACACGAGACTTTTTATCTTTATTCAATTTTCTCACCTTCTCCTTGAGAAGATTTACCTAAATACTATACCATAAAACGTAAAAAAAAACAATTTTACGTAAGGTTTTTGGTAAACACAGAACAATAAAGCAGAAAAATGTATCCAAAGTTACGATCAAAAGGCATGTCAACTTTTTTCCAAAACTTGAAAAAATTTTTTTTTCATGGTATAATACATCTCCTTATGCCACCGTAGCTCAGTCGGTAGAGCAACTGATTCGTAATCAGTGGGTCAGCGGTTCAATCCCGCTCGGTGGCTTTTTTCTTTTTCAAGTGTATCCCATATTTTCAGGATAACGGTGTGAGCAACCATTCTCCCTTGAGGGGTGAGTACCAGCCGCCCATCTCGGATACGACAAAAATCGTGAAGAGCTTTAAGCTCTTCCTCAAGAAAAGCCTTCTCTCTTTGTGAAAATTCTGTCACGTCCACACCATCACTTGTACGAAGTCCCAGCATGATTTTTTCTCTCCGGGAGGTTTCTTCATCAAGGGTTTCCTTTGCTCCATAAGGAAACTCCCCTCGCTGGACAGCCTCTTCATACCCTGAGAGATGAATGGTATTCTGATAGCGCATTTTCTCCCAGGAAATCCATCCACTTGCTCCTATACCAAGACCAATGTAGGGTTCATGTTTCCAGTAAAGACTATTATGAAGGGCACGATTTTCTTTGCCCCGGGCAAAATTGGAGATCTCATACCACTCATACCACGTTGAAAGACTCTCAGCCAGTTCAAGATACTGGGAACTCTGAAAATCATCCTCGGGAGGCTGGATTTTGCCCGCTTTCCAAAGACCTGCAAGGGTACTTCCTTCCTCAAACGAAAGAAGATAGAGGGAAAGATGATCAGGGAGGTAGTGCTCTATCCAGCGCAAAAGCCTTTGGAGATCCAGTCCTGAAATACCCACAATAAAATCCACACTCACCCTGGCAAATCCTGCATGCACGGTCATCTCGTAAACCTCTGAAACAGGGAGAACCGGTCTTGAGAGGAACGAAAGGATCTCTGGTTGTACTGCCTGAAGCCCAAGACTGACCCTCGTAAATCCCATATCTCTCCAGGCCTTGAGTTTTTCTGGCGAAATATCTTCTGGATTCACCTCAATGGTACTTTCCAGCAAACGAAAAGAAAAAAGTCGCTCAAGCCCCTCCCACAATCTTCCAAGAGCCCCGGGAGAAAGAAGAGAGGGTGTACCCCCACCTATATAAAAAGTATCAAACGAGAGTTTCCCATACTTTTCTGCATAAAGCTTTGCTTCTCGAAGGACAAGGGATATATACTCCCTTTCCTTTTCAGGAGCAAAAGGAATACCACTCACAAAATGGCAGTACACACATCGTTTCCGACAAAAGGGAACATGAACGTAAAGCCCTGTCATGATCGTGAAAGGAGATCGTCCACCCAGAAGGCGATGCTATCCTTCCCCTCGCGAAGCTGTTGAACCAGAGGAATGGTCTCAATATTCTTCTGGTATTTTACGAGTGTATCGGTGGTAAGAATAGTCTCAAGAATCGAAAGAAAACTCACAAAATCGGGTGCCCACCAGCCCACATGATGTTTAAGGGCAAAGAGAAGATTTTTCCTTTCGGTCATATAAGTCGAATAATCAGTAGCAAGTAACGGTCTACCTAAAAGCAGCGATTCAAAGAGCACAGAGGGTCCTGCTTTGCCAATAACAACATCACTTACATGGATAAGCTCATGCATATTGTCCACGAACCCAAACACCCGAATAGGATAAGGAGAAGTCTCGGAAAGAGCCTTCAGCTTTTCCTGAAGGGAAACATTCCGACCACATACCACCAACCAGTTGAAAGGGAGTTTTTTTTCGATGATTTTAGGAAGAAAATCGTATGCCTTCCCTATCCCTTCTCCCCCATACACCACAAGAAGGGTAAGATATTGGGGATTGAGCTGATACCTTTGGATGAGTTCCTCCCGTGCAGGCAAAGGATTATAAAATTTGCGCTCAATAGGAAAGGGAACACGGACAATCTGAGAGGGTTTGACACCCCGTTTCAAAAGCCCTGTCTCTACCTCATCACTTGGTGCAAGCAGAAAATCTGCCCTCGGTTCGCACCACCACGAAAAAGGAGAAAAAGGATCGGTGATGGTCCCCACAACGGGACACGATATGCGTTTTTTCTTTTTGGCAATCGAAGCGATCGTGGTAGCAAAAAAATGCGTGGAAAGAATCATGTCAGGCTTTTGAGAGGCAAAATATTCTATGCCCTTTTTGAGAAGATCTGGCATAAAAAGCGGAAGATAAAACCTGGAAACAGGGTGAAAGAGCTCCATCATAGTCATAGAAAGGTCGGCTACCCATCGATGGGCTAACGAAAACCGCCAGTAGCGTCGTATAAACTCATGCTCCTTCATAGCCCCACACGCCTGAGAAAGCTCAACAATCTCTATGGTATACTTGCCAGGAAAACACGCTTCAATCCCATCTCGAATAGCCGAGGCAGTAGCAAGATGCCCGGCGCCAGCTTCAACAATAGGCATAAGGATCCTTTTCACAAACACCTCCTCTCTCTGAGAAATGTATGGTGTTTTAATCCGAAGGAAGTACGAGTTCCCTCAAAAAAGCAGCATTTTCTTCGGGAATAGAGGGATTGATGAACATTCCCGAACCCAGTTCAAACCCTGCACTCCGCGTCAAACGGGGCACAATAGTAATATACCAGTGAAAAAAGGCCGTATGGCTATAACCCTGCGGAGCTGAGCGGACAATGTAGTTGTAATCAGGGTCGTTGAGACCAAAATACAGTTTGCGAAGAACCTCTCGAAGAACCACGGAGAGGTCTGCAAGTTCTTCTTCTGTCGCGTAAAGAAAGCTTGATTTATGTTTTCGTGGAAATATCCAAACAGCAAAAGGAGAAAATGCCGCGTAAGGGACAAAGGCAACAAAGTATTCACTCTCGTATACGATACGGGTACCAGCTTCCAGTTCTCTCTCCAGCATAGTACAAAAGATACAGGCACGGTGTTCCTCGTGATAGCGTATGGATTCGTTCATTCGGGCCATCACGTCTCGCGGAATAACTGGCAAAGCAATAATCTGGGAATGAGGATGGACAAGGGAGGCGCCTGCTCTACTCCCATGGTTACGAAAAAGAATCACCGATTCTACATAAGGGAAACTCATGAGATGCGCCATTCGCTTCTGGTACATCCGAAGGATATGGTAAACATGGGTAGGTTCGTAGAGAGCAACAGTAAGATTGTGTTGAGGATGTTCGATAAGTACCTCATGATGACCGATACCATCCATGGAACGAAAAAAACCCGAGGTGTTTACCGAAAAACCATCATCCAGGGGAAGAAGGGCAGGATATTTATTGGGAATGACGCGAATATGCCATTTCCCGTTTATTTCCATCTGATCAAGGGTTGTGGTGTTCCCTGTTTTTTCTTCATTTCCTGGACAAAATGGACAATTTTCATCGTGGGAAGGGTAAGCAGATTCACAATTTAATTTCTCCTCTCGAAGCTGGTCTGGCCGTTTACTTCTTTCTGTCGCGATAATCACCCATTCCTTGAGCAGAATGTTTTGTCTAAGTTCTGGCATACTTCCTCCTCTTTGTATTTATTTTAAAGATGTGTCAAAAAAAGTCAAGCGAAAAAATTTTTCTTTTTTCTCCCCTTTTTTCTTGACAAGAAAATTTTTTAATCTTAAAATACATATTATCCATATAGGAATTTATGATTTAGGAGAATCTGATGAAACTCTCAACAAAAAGCCGGTATGGGCTTCGTCTTCTCTTCCGACTCGCGATAGCCAACAAGGAGATCGTCCCTCTCAGTGAAATTGCTGAGAAAGAAAACATCTCAGAAAAGTATCTCGAACACATCATCAATCGACTGAAAGTCGTGGGGATTGTCCAGGCCCAACGAGGAATCAAAGGAGGGTATATTCTTACACGTCATCCCTCAGAAATTCGTCTCCTTGAGGTGATAGAATCCCTTGAAGGTCCTCTTACCCTTGTGGACTGCGTGGGAAGCAAATCTTGTGGTCGCATACCAATGTGTCCCACCCAATGGGTGTGGGACAGACTGTCAAACGTTCTCCGGCAAGAACTTGCCTCATTAACCCTTGATGATATGATTCGCCATTACACCCAAAACATCGCACACACGTACGAAATATAGGAGGTCACTGATGATAGCCAACAACATCACAGAACTCATAGGAAAAACACCACTCATCCGGCTTTCCCGTATGACGGATGAAGCTGAGATTCTTCTCAAGGCAGAGTTTTTTAATCCACTCTCCAGTGTCAAAGATAGGATTGGTCTGTCGATGATTGAGGCAGCGGAAAAAGAGGGTAAAATCAAACCAGGCAGCATCATCATAGAACCAACAAGTGGAAACACAGGCATTGCACTGGCTTTTATTGCCGCACAACGAGGGTACCGCCTTATCCTTGTGATGCCAGACACTATGAGTATTGAGCGAAGAAAACTCTTGAAGATCTTTGGCGCTGAGCTTGTTCTCACCCCGGGGGCTGAAGGAATGCGGGGAGCCGTCAACAAGGCAAACGAACTTGCAGAAAAGTATCCCGGAAGTATTATTCTCCAGCAGTTTGAAAACCCTGCTAATCCCGAGATTCACCGAAAAACCACAGCCGAAGAGATCTGGCAGGATACCGGTGGCAAAGTTGATATCTTTGTAGCCGCGGTAGGTACCGGTGGTACTCTCACAGGTGTGGGAGAAGTGCTAAAGTCGAGAAACCCCAACATCAAAGTCATAGCCGTGGAACCAACCGACTCGCCTGTTCTCTCCGGCGGAAAACCCGGTCCTCACAAGATTCAGGGAATCGGGGCAGGATTTATCCCCAAGGTATTAAACACTTCTATCATCGACGAAATCATCCAGGTAAAAGCCGAGGATGCAGGGGCTGTCTCCCGAGAACTTGCCAAAAAAGAGGGTATTCTTGTAGGGATTTCTGCGGGAGCCAATGTATGGGCTGCTCTTCAGGTAGCAAAACGTCCTGAAAACAAAGGAAAAACCATCGTTACCGTTGGGTGTGACACCGGTGAACGATATCTCAGCACATGGCTTTTTGATGAACAGTAAGACAAAAGGAGGAAACACATGAAAACACCAAACTTTGAAACCCTCGCACTCCACGCTGGTCAAACAATCGATGAAACACTTTCACGTGCTGTTCCCGTCTATCGAACAACATCCTACCTCTTTAAAAGTAGTGAACATGCCGCCAACCTCTTTGCCCTGAAAGAACTGGGAAATATCTATACGCGTATCATGAATCCTACTACCGATGTCTTGGAAAAGCGCATGGCAACCCTGGAAGGTGGCGTAGGGGCTTTAGCGCTTGCCTCAGGCACCAATGCCATCCACTACGCTATCATTAACCTCGCAAAAGCCGGGGACGAAATTGTCTCAGCCAATAATCTTTACGGTGGTACCTTTAGTATGTTTCATGATATTCTCCCTCAGTTTGGTATCACAACACGGTTTGTAGACATCCGGGATCCAGAAAACGTACGCAAAGCGATTAACGAGAAAACCCGCGCAGTATTTGTTGAAACCATCGGCAATCCAGCCCTGGATGTTACCGACATCGAGAAAGTGGCCCAAATAGCCCATGAGAACGAGGTTCCGCTCATTGTGGACTCCACCTTTACCACCCCGTATCTTTTTCGACCCATAGAGTATGGAGCCGATATCGTGGTACACTCACTCACCAAGTGGATCGGAGGACATGGCACAGCAATAGGGGGTATTGTGATAGACAGTGGAAAGTTTAACTGGAAAAATCCCAAATTTTCCCTCTTTGTTGACCCCGATGGTGGCTACCATAATCTCCGTTTTGCCTACGATCTCGGAGAACTCTCTCCCCTTGCCTATATCATGAGAATGAGGCTTGTTCCTCTCCGAAACCTAGGGGGATGTATCTCTCCTGACAATGCCTGGATCTTCTTACAGGGACTTGAAACCCTTGCTTTACGTATGGAACGCCACAGCAGCAACGCCCTCGAGGTAGCACGTTTTCTCAAAAAGCACCCAAAAGTTGCCTGGGTACGTTATCCAGGTCTTGAGGATGATCCCACCTATCCAGTAGCAGTAAAATACCTCAAAAAAGGGTTTGGTGGAATGGTCGTGTTCGGTGTCAGAGGGGGTCGCGCCGAGGGTCAGCGTTTTATCGAAAACCTCAAACTGTTCTCTCACCTGGCCAATGTAGGTGATGCCAAGAGTCTGGCTATTCACCCGGCCTCTACGACTCACTCTCAGCTTTCTGACGAAGATTTACAGGCCGGTGGGATCACTCCCGATCTCATCCGACTTTCTATTGGTATTGAACATATCGATGATATTCTGGCGGATCTCGAGCAGGCTTTGGCAAAACTTTAGGAGTAGCTATGAGGATCAAAGTAAATGGAGAGGAGAGGGAAATTCTCTCTCCCCTCTCTCTTCAAGAGTACCTGGATTCTTTAGGGCTTTCGGAAAGAAGGGTGGTTGTTGAATACAATGGAGAAATTTTGTCAAAAGAAGCCTGGCCCAATACCACTCTCAAGGATGGTGACAGACTTGAAATTGTGCATTTTGTAGGAGGTGGATAGTGCGCATAGGAATTGCTGGTGTTGGCGGCATCGGAAGCAACGTCGCCATGCACCTCGTTCGGGCTGGCGTAACAGCCTTTCGTATTGTGGATTTTGACAAGGTTGACCCATCAAATCTTAACCGACAATTCTATTTCGCCCATCAGGTGGGCCAATCCAAAGTCCAGATGCTTGTCGAAAATCTTCGTGCCATTCGTCCTGAGGTCCAGATTGACGCTCGAGAAGCTTATATTGATGAAACAAACATTGTTTCACTTTTTCAAGACTGTGACTGCGTAGTGGAAGGTTTTGATAAGGCAGAGAGCAAGGTGATTCTTCTCAAAACCTTCTGGAACTCTGGAAAATACCTTGTTTCCGCAAACGGTGTGGCCGGAAACGATGTAGAGAATATCCGTATCTACCGCCCGAAACCCACCATTGCCATCGTTGGAGACTTCGTTTCAGACGTGGCCACCCACCCCTTAAGCTCTGCCAAAGTAGGATCCATCGCTGCAATGATGGCAGGTATTGTTCTTGACTGGGCCAACATGTTTGAAAAAAGCAAAAGTTGATTTTTTTTATTGTTGATTTTACAATAATTCGATTAAATGGAAACGTTTCCTTTCAAAAAGCCAAAAGGCTCTCGAACAATCAGAGATGGCCTAAAAAACTCACAAAAGAGGCTCTCGTAAAAGATCGATAAGGAGACAAATGGTGAAAAAACTTCAAAACTCTCATTTGTGGTTTTCCCTTGTATGGGCAACGTTTATTCTGTTTGTTGTTCCTATCGGAGTTTCTCGTTTTGCATTTTTGATTTTTGGCCCTCCGGCCCCATCCCTTGCCTGGAAACTCACCATGCTTGTTCAATTCGTGCTGGCGTATAGCCTCGTGTTTTTTTGTGCTTCTTCCCACCCCTCACGGAAGGCGCTTTTCAGGCTTCCTCAAAAACCCGCCAGGCTTTTTGGAACTCTTGTCCTGGTATGGACCTCCGTTCTTTTCTCGCTCAGTGGGCTTGTTTTCATTCTCGCTATTTTAGCCAACATGGGCACCGAGGGGCAGATCGCCCAGCAGCTCTCACGGGATCTTGTAGACTATCAAGGGGCATACGGCATCCTTTTTGGTTCTCTGGAATATGGAGGTTTCTGGGAAAAAGTGGCTATTTTTGTTCTCGTTGTGGGTCTCGTCCCTATGACTGAGGAATGGCTTTTTCGGGGACTCGTGTTTGATAGTTTAACACGACACTTCTCCCCTCGATGGACTATTCTTTTTCAAGCAGGACTTTTTGCGGTTCTCCATCCCCTGGGTTTTTATACAATTTTTTATCTTGCCATCGGGCTTCTTCTGGGATGGTTCCGTTATACATTTCGCTCCCTCTGGGCAGGGATTTGGGCTCACCAGTTTCAAAACAGTCTCGCTTTTGTAAGCTTTCTTGGTGGAGGAAGGGAAATGCTTACCATAGATCCCATGCAGTTAGATCCCGGCCAACTCTGGATTATAGTACCTTTTACCCTTATCATGGTTGGCATTGCCATTCTGGCAATACGATCTCTCGTAACATGGCCTACCACTCCCACTGAAAACTCAGGGCAAAACGAAGCGCACTATCCCAGGTAAGGATCCTCGCTGCTACGGACATCTCTTTGCGACGGTATCGTACCAGAAAACAACTCGTCTCTGTAGAATGATAAAACCACATGCTCTCCATTTCTCCTGATTCGATGGGAGAAAAGGTAAAAGAGATGGGATTTTCCTTTAAGGGGAAAAACCACCCATGCCAGAGAGAAAAACTCCAGTTTTTAAAAAAGCCGCTGAGTTTTATGTGATACTCGCTTCCACTTTTCTGTTGATACCTATCCTGAGAAAATCGCATCTCCCACTTCAAAGGAGAAAAAAGCCACCCCGCCACTCCTCCCCCATAGGAGAAAAAGAACGTATTGGTACGAATATCCATACCCACTGAAGAAAAAATTCTCTCCATGCCTACCCATGACGCACCAACTCTTTCTACAAAGGCAGAGCTCGCACCAAATTTGAAAGTGCTATAGCCAGTTGTCATGTTGGTATAGACCTCAGAACGGGCAAAAAATTCAAAAAAATCTCGTTTTGCTTCAAACCCCCAGACAAATCCCCGCCTTCCCGGAATACCCCGATAAAGCTTTCCCCCATACGGTGCAAAGAAGTTCGTCCCTCCCTCGTACATAGCCATGGCCTGTCTGATTTTCCCAGGAAATCGCATCCAGACAATCCACGCCTGATCCCCTGAAAAAGCCCATTCTCCCCCTCCTTCAAACACGGGAAATCGAAGCCTGCCAAACAGGCTCCCACTTCCTAAACGCTCTGTCCCATTGGTAGTCAACAAAAAGCCCTGAGCGCCGATGCTTCCTTTTTCTCCCTCAAACGTTCCAAATCCCCCCATCGTCGTTGTCTGGTTAGAAAAGAAGAGAATCCCCCATCTCCATCCACCAAAAGAGATTTGCCCCGCCAAACCACGGAAAATCTCATCGTAATGATTCCTATCATTATCCCGTGAAGCAGAAAATGGTCGCCGAAGACCCTTTTCCCAGACGATCATCGATGAAGGTTCCCGACTTATAATCGTAAAAGGATCCCCAAAAAGGAGCCCCATTCCCTGCCGATAAATAAAATCCCCTCCAACAAGCATTCCCCACGACGAGGAACACATACCCCCCAAAACCCCCTGCGTAAGAATGGTAGAGAGATTCCCCGTTGTGACATGAAAATCAGGCAGAAGAAGATACCCTTCTCCATAGGGAAAATAGACTGTGGTGCGATAAAGCGTGTTGGTATTTTCAAGGCGAAGAGCATTTTTCCATCGAAGAGTTTTGGAGACATCAGAAATCCTTACATAAGGAGCAATGGCACGAATTTCCTCAACACGCCAACCAAGAGGAACAAGTTCCCTGAGAGTAGTAAAACCTCGTTGTTTTCGATAATCAAGAAGATCTTTTAGCCGTTTCTCATTCATACCTGGAAGCATTCGTAAAAGAGAGGGAGAGGCAGTATTAAGATCTGCAGGGTAGATCAAAAGATCGGCGAGATCGGGAGAAACATCCTCGATGGGTGGAGAGCTTTCAATCGAAAAACGATAACGAAACCATGGAAGCATGGCTTCAGGGACGCCGGCAAGAAGCAGATCTTCATACGACCATATCCAGCCTTCCCGCTGACGAAACTCAACGAGGGAAACCACAACATGTTTATCAACACCATTTTGCAGTAAAATTCTCGAAAGCTCACTGTCCGAAAGGCTATTGATGTCAAACGCGCTCAGATTTAGGGTGATCAAGCTTATAGCCAACACCGCGAAAGGTTTGAAGACATTTGCCATATTTCCCCAACTTCTCTCTCAAATTCTTAATATGCGCATCTATAGTGCGGTCCATAATAGCTTTTTCATTGTTCCAGAGTCTTTCAATAAGCATATCTCTGGTAAATACCTGTCCCGGTTTTTCCATGAGGATGGCCAGTAAACGGAATTCCGTTGCCGTCAGGACAACCTCCTGTCCATCAACGGTTGTCTGAAAACGACTGGTATCCAGGCGTATTCCTTCCCACGTAAGAACAGAAGACTCAAGAGATATCTGGTCCTTGCGTCTAAGAACTGCCTTTACCCGACTCACCATTTCCCGAGGACTAAAAGGCTTGGGAATGTAATCATCTGCACCAAGCTCTAAACCTAAAACCCGATCCATTTCTTCGCCTCTCGCACTGATACATACAATTCCTGTTTGAGGGGATTTACTCCGTATCCAGGAGAGAAGCTCAAGCCCACTTCTATCGGGAAGCATGATGTCGAGAATCACCAGAGATGGTTTTTCTTTTTCGCGAAGAAAGGTGGACATAAAGGTATCCGCTTTTGAAAACCCTCGACAAGAAAACCCTGCTTGCTGAAGCGCTGTTTCCTCGAGTGCCTGAATATCAGGCTCGTCCTCAACAATCCAGATAGAGGGGGTTCCCATGTCACCTCCTTAATTTCTCAACTGGCGACGAACTCTCGTCATCTGTTTGAGGAGTTTTTCGACACTTTTGAAATAATCCTCTCCACTCGAAAGCTCAAGGTACTCAAGCCCAAAATGATGGAAAACAGAGGTATAAAATTGCTTGTACTGGTCATACGCATGCGAAGCCCCAACAACACGTGTCTCATTTTGTCCTGTTTCAATATCTTCAAAAAAGGCCAAAAGAGGCAATGACTTTTGCCAGGGAACAAGCAAAGGATGAAAAGCATTTTTCTCGCTTTTGTCATGAATAACAAGAGGAATCACCTCATGCCTATCACAAAGCCTGGAAAGCGCCTTATCATACTCGCCATCAAGAAAATCGCTCATAAGGAAAAGGATGGCAGATTTTTTTAATAAACTCGAAGCCTCTTCGAACGAGTGTGCAAGTGATGTCCCGCGGAATTTAGGAGTATAATACCAGATGTCTCGTATAATCCGCAAAAGCTGTGAGTAATCGTGTTTCGCAGGAACAAACTGTTCTACCTCCGTAGTGTGAAGAATCATACCCACTTTGTCTTGATTGTAGTAGGCAATAAACCCAAGAAAAGCCGCTATCTCTGCCATAATCTGACGCTTTGATATTGTCTGACCATACCTTGTAGAATCACTGACATCAACAACAAAATAGACCGTGAGCTGACGCTCTTCCACAAACTGTTTCACATAGGGTTCTCGCATCCTTGCGGTTACGTTCCAATCAATATCCCGCACGTCATCACCATACGTATACTCCCGAACATCCGAGAACTCAATCCCCTTACCTTTAAAGATACTATGATACTGACTGGTTATCTGATCCCGGATAAGTTTCCGGGCACGAATCTCAAGGTGCTTGACACGGGAAATGATCTTTTGAATCGAGTCAGGTGGAAGATTGAGTGTCTTGTCCATTTTCTTTTCCCTGTGAAAGACTGGGGGGAACGGTTTCCTTGGAAATAATTGTTGCCTCTGTGTAACGGGCTCCTGTTTCATCATAGGATCTTTCTTTTCTCGTGAGTCTATTCCAGCTTTCCAAAAGCCACCAAAGAACTCCCAGGAAAACAAACGGAAGCGCCAGGAAAAAAAGTACGGGAAGAAGAAAAGCAAGAATTGTCAAAAAAGCAAGCCCGCCTAATCCCACGGTCACCCAAAACCAGACCCTATCCCACCAGTTACCCATCAGTTACTCCTTATAGGTATTATACCATAAAAGACAAAAGAAAGCAAAAAACAATGTTTCGTCTTTCACTTTACAGACTGCAGCAAGGTAAGAGCATAGTTTGTAAAACACTCCTCTTACCATGTCTCAGTGTTGGGGAAAATGTTTCACATCGTGAAAGGTGATAGCTGTTTAGGTGGGCAAAAAATATCGTACCTCTTCAAAAAACGTAAGGGACAAAACCTGGTAAAACGTTTAACGTCGAATTTTCCGAGGAAAAGCTCTTCCCATGGTGCAGGTTCACCTTACCACCCACACTGCGAAAAGGGAATAACCAGAAGTTTTTTCTCCCCGCGATAAAAATATTTCTTGCCTTCTGGCTTCCACTGCGAAAGGGTAAGAGCTTGATAAAAAGCCTCTTCTCCCCTGCGAAAGAGCAAGTGCTTTCCCTCCTCTTTGGAGAAAAAGCCTGCCTTCCGCCATCAAAAAAACAGCGCCTCACCCCTTCTCGGAAAATGCCACGCACCAAAGCCTAAAACCACGTCTTCACGGCATCCAGAAATATACTGTAGTTTCTAAAACCCACAATTTTCTCAACAATTCTTCCCTGTTTATCAATCACAAAGGAAGTTGGTATACCTGAAATACCCCCGTATCGCATGGCCAGCTGATCGCTTCCCATAACAACAGGATAATTCATTTTAAACTGCTTATAGAAATCCTGGACAAGTTCCTTTGCATTGGGACCACGATCCAGGGAAATCCCTATAACAACCAACCTGTCTCCAAAATCCTGATACAATCGAACAAGATCCGGGATCTCAGCCTGACAGGGAGGACACCACGTAGCCCAAAAATTCAACAACACCACCTTTCCACGATAAGCCTCCAGCCGAACAATCGAATCCCCAAAAATCGTGGGCTCAGAGAAAAGCGGCGCAAGGGGATACTCTTTCGCTGCGGATCTTTTCGACATAGAAAAGCTTACCCCCACAATACCTGCCACCACCACAACAACCACCCCTATCCACAACCATGAATACCTTTTCATATCTATACTCCTACTTTACAAGATGCATTTCAAGTTCACCCAAAAAAGGAAAAGCCTGTGATAGCCACTGCGAAATCATGCCCATCGTATTAGCTATCATGAGAAATCCCAAAACCACCAGAAACACCCCACTCACTTTTTCTATAATAGGGAAAAACCGCTGAAGAGATCGCACCCATTGCCTCACCGAATTTATCGCCAGACCCAAAAGAAAGAAAGGAAGTGCAAGACCAGCCGAAAACAAAAGCAAAAGCACTACCATCAAGAAAAGGTTTTGCGTCGTTGCTGCCGAGAAGAGAATAGCACTCAAAACAGGACCAATACACGGACTCCAACCCGCGGCAAAAGACACCCCCAGAAGAAAACTTCCCCATGGGTGTTTTTTATCCCCTTCAAAATTCAGCTTCACCTCCTGATCTAAAAAGCGAAGCTTAACCACCCCCAAAAAATGAAGCCCCATCAAAACAATAAACATCCCTGCAATCCGCTGTATCCACTGCTGGATAAAAGCCAGAGAAGCAAAAATCACATAAAACAGGATAGAAAACATCACAAAAACCACCGTAAACCCAAGGACAAACGCCCCAATCCTCACCAATGTCCATCGAAGAGACGGTTTTTCACTTTCAACCATGGTCCCCGACATATAGGCAAGATAAATAGGGATCATCGGCAAAATACAAGGAGACAAAAACGTAAGAATTCCCCCCACCAGCGCAAAAAATACAAGAACCCCAAATTCCATACATTCCTCCTTTAAATATACTAATATTATAATATCATAATTCAAATACGTCAAAAAAATAGTCGCGTAAAAATTGAGACTTCATCTCTGTTTCATTATAAAGAAAAACTTTCAAAAAAAGAAAAATAAAAAACCCGACAAAGACAGTATTTCCCCACGTTTTTAAAAAATCTTACAAAAAAAATTCTATGAAACATTTACGAAGAGATTTCTATAAGGTTTATTTTCTTTGCGACATAATCCATCAGATACCCAATAGCTATAAACACAGGCAAAGAAAAAAGAGTCCTCAAAAAAGAAAACTTTATCCCCAGAAAAGCGATTTCAAAAGTAAGCATCGGTATCTTGTAAGCACTAAAAGCTCCAAGATAGATAAAGACATTTTTCACCGATGCCCCTTTCTTATACAGCATAACCGCTACAGGAAATGCTCCATACAAAGGTCCACGACATTGAACAAATCATCGAACAAATTAACGGATACCCAAAAACATCTTTAGCCCCTTCTTTATTCCTTCCAGCGTCTTTTGACGATGGAACGCAAAAGACAACAACACACTCGCTGTTGTAAAAATCAGTAATACCTTCACACTATCATCCCAAAAACCCAGCCTACCAGGGTTGACATGATCACCACCAGGCTCACATAAGCAAATGTCTTCTTAAACCCAAGCTCACTTCCTATCACAAGCATGGAGGGAAGAGAAAGCGAAGGGCCTGCCAGAAGAAGCGCCAAAGCCGGACCCTGTCCCATACCTGCACCAAGAAGCCCCTGAAGTATAGGTATTTCTGTCAAGGTAGCAAAGTACATAAAAGCCCCGGAGATAGAAGCAAAAAAGTTTGCGAGAAGCGAGTTTCCTCCAACAAGGTTAGTTATCCACTGCTGGGGAATAAGCGCCGTCTGCCCCGGTCTTCCCAGGAGTAAGCCTGCTATAAACACACCAACAAAAAGAAGCGGCAGAATCTGAAGAGAAAAATCCCTTGTCGCCACAACCCAGTCCATCAATTCTTCCCTGGTAAACCACTTCCACAACATCCACACAAGAACCAATCCCAATCCTCCGCTTATCCACCATTTTGCCTGAGCAACAGCATCCCAGAGAGGACTTTTTCCTCCCGTGTTTGCCCAGTTGAGAAACACAAGAATCCCCACCATAACCGCAAGATAAAGGGCATCCTGCCCAAGGGTACGAGACGCCCCTTGATCTATCCCCTGAAAAAGTCGCTCATCGCCCTTAGTCTCATCCTCTTTACGAAACAAAAGATGCATCAACAACCCAATAATCACCGCAAAAACCACAGCCCCTACCATCCTTGCCAACCCAAGTTTGAAACCAAGAACTTTCAGGGAAAGGATGATGGCAATCACATTGATAGCAGGTCCAGAATAAAGAAACGAAATCGCCGGTCCCAACCCAGCCCCTTTCTTGTAGATCCCTTTAAAAAGAGGAAGAACGGTACAGGAACACACAGCGAGAACTGCGCCAGATATCGACGCCACCGAATAGGCAAGCCATTTGGGCGCCTTTGGTCCCAGATAACGGATCACCGCCTGTTGGTTAATAAACACCGTGATCGCTCCTGCAATAAAAAAGGCAGGAATGAGACACAAAAGAACATGCTGTCTCGCATAATCTGAGAGCATGAGAAAAGCCTCTTGCAAAGCTCCCTGAACCCACTGGCTCTCAAATGGCGTAAAATACAAAACCAAAAAACCCACACTAAACCAGAAAAGCTGCCTATTCGGTGAATATGCTTTCGATGCCATACGAACTCCCTTTGAAAAAAAAGCTCTTAGTATGCCTGAAATATTTCAGCAATCTGCTCAGGTGTCAATACCCGACCAAAGCTTTTGACTTCACCATTAATCACGAGAGCTGGCGTACGCATGACACCATATTCCATGATTTTGTCGATGTCCGTTACCTTTTCGATTTCTGCCTGTTTCCCTGTTATCTGGAGAGCCTTTCTTGCATTTTCTTCCAGACGGATACAGTTTGGACATCCACTTCCCAGAATAGCAATCTTCATATATTTTCCTCCTTCTAAGATTTTTCTACTCTTCTACCAATTCACATGAGATTTCAGGATTTTTCAACCGAATCTCAAGCCTCTTGCGGAGCCTGTCTCGATCCCTGAGGGTCTGATCATTCTCTATCGTAGTGATAAGCTCATAGAGCTTTTCATCAGAGGGAGAAACACTCTTCCCAAGACTATAACGAATAAACCTTCCTTCTTTTTGCTCCATGACAAGACCAATATGACGCAATTCCTTGAGATGACGAGAGATGGCATAAAAAGGCTGTTCAAGAACAGCCACTATATCACACACATACAGCCAGGGCGTTTGCTGAAGGAGTTTCACAATCCTTAATCTTGTCTCATCACCAAGAACCCGAAACTTCTCAACCATGCTTTATCCCTAAAATTTGCATATTTGCACATACATGCAAATATAGTATAAGCCAAAACAAAAAAACTGTCAAATTTTTTTGGTCGGCATTCTGTCAAGCTTTCTCTATCCACGATTATCGTTCTGAGACCACAGATTATATTAAGTTAGAGAATTAGCGGTTGCATGAAGTATCAGAGAAAAACTCAATAATTCAAAAAAGTTTTCGAAAGAGCTTCATAAAACAAAAGAGAGAAACATCTCTTGTGAAAGAGAGTTTTTCGAAAAATCTTTATAAAAATATCCAAAAATTCGTTTAAAATACTTCTCAGTTTAAAATACTGGCAGTGTATACTTAATTGTGTCTGGTAGGAAAAAGATAACCTCCTGTGATAATATAAATAAAACTATCACAGGAGGCCAGATATGATTGAGACGAAGAATATTTTAGAGCTATTCAAACCAATTGTCAAGGAAGTATTAGAGAGTATGTTAAAAGAGGAAAGAGAGATTTACCTGGAAAACAATCCTCCCACAAAAGGCAATGGCTTTTACGAAAGGGATTTAAAGACAGCTTTTGGCGAGCTTACAGCCATACGTGTTCCAAGAACAAGGGATAATGGATTTAAAAGTGCCCTTCTTCCCTATCGCAAACGCATCACAGAAGACTTAGATGCATTAATCAGGGCTATGTTGATATCAGGAATGTCAACAAGGAAGATAGCAGAAGTTTTAAAAGAGCTTTATGAAATAAAGATTTCTTATGCTAACATCTCAAGGATAAGCCAGGTAGGCATAGAAGAGATTCAGAAGTGGCGTAGTAGCCCTCTCATGGAAGAATATGCCGTGGTATTTCTGGATGCTATGGTGTTTCCTATCAAGAGAGATAGGGTAGAAAATGAATCAATATATGTAGCTATAGGCATTACACCTGAGGGAAGACGGGAGATTTTAGGATACTACCTGCCAGGAGGCATGGAAAGTGCTTATAACTGGCGGGAAATTTTGCTAGATATAAGAGAAAGAGGTGTCAAACAGATTCATTTTATTGTCTCTGATGGCTTAAGTGGTATGAAAAACGTCATAACAGAGATATATCCCCACGCAAAGTATCAGCCCTGTGTAGTCCATGTCATGAGAAACATACTGGCTAAAGTGAGAGTTCAACACAGAAATATCATTGCCACTGAAATAAAAGAGGTATTTCATGCCAAAGACAAACAGGAGGCAGAACAATTGTTTATGAAATTTATACAAAAATGGAAAAATATCTATCCCAACTTAATGAATAACCTCTTGACAATAAGAGAGAATATATTCACTTACATGGAATTACCTGAAGGAATACGAAGCATGGTGTATACAAACAATGCCCTGGAAAGACTCTTTAAAGAACTTAAAAGGAGATTAAAAACAATGGAAATGTGTCAAAGCGAGGCTTCAGCTGAGAAATATCTTTACCTGTTATTAAGATACCAAAATGAGAAGTTCTTAAAAAGAAAGTTAAAAAATTGGGAGTATTACTTTCAACTCTATCGTGAGCAACACTCATACACCAAAGAAAATATTCACAGCGAGGTTATCCTATGACTAGACACAATTTTCTTGACACAATGAAAATACTTCTCATAACTATTCTTGTTAAAAAAATCTTTTGCAAACTCTCATCACAAACTCTCATGTTTTCCCATCATTTTGTCGTACGTATCGCTTATTTTTCTGTAGTATTCCATGAAATCATTATTTTTTCCTGGTTTCTTCACAAAAAAACTTTTTCTGTTCTCTTAAAAAAGAAAAAAAAGTTCTTTTTCCCGTTGCGTCAAATAAAAAAGTACTCGAAATTCGAATCATTGCCTCATAAAAAAAAGTACTCAAAAATTCCATACAGTTTCCTCCAAATTTTTGTTTTTTACATTCTTTTTCTTTTGAAGGCTGAAAAGTTTTCTCTGGCAAGCTGTAATTTTTTGTCTTAGGTGAAACAAATCGAGAGCCTTATAAAGCCTTGTTAGGCGTTCCTTTTGTGCCTCACTTACATAAGAGCTTTCTAAAAGCCGCTGGTAGGGAGTTTTAATATCATCATGCTTCTTTTGCACCTTGCTTCCGATTCTCTTTTTCTCTGTCATTTTCATAACCGGTTGAAAAAAGTTGGCATAAAGCCTGAGATACGCATAGAGTCGGTTCAAGTAGTAGACTTCTTCCTCGGTATCGTAGCGGAAGTATCCAACATTCTGGCGGACTATGGAATAGTTTTCTGCTCAACGTAGCAGTTATCATTGGAACGGGAGCTTCTCCCCTTGTAAATTTTATCTGGTTCTTCTCACAATCGCGTAGAGGATGATTAATAAATTCAACCGTATCAGAATCAATTCCCCGTAAATCAAAAGGAAGTCTTCTTTGGACTTTTTCTATGGCTTCTCTTACCCATTTTGAAGCTTTGTTTTTGATTGCCACAAGTTCTGTCCAACCGCTCCAAACATCCACCATATTTAATGTTTGAGCAAAATCTCCCCGGCTATTTCCTCCCTCATGGGCAACCAGATCAATCTCCATAAAACCAGGGCAATTTTCATCCCACTCTGCCCACGTGCGTATAGCTATTTGTTGCTTTAATAGCGTTCCAGGCTTTGTACCTTTTCGTCCTTTTATCTCAAGCTTTTTACGCTCTTGTTTCAAAAGTCGGTCAATACTTGAGGCACTTATATGGCGCAAGTTTTCTATAGCCTGTGGAGAACCGTGGAGATGTCCGTTTGCTAAGAGATTATCTAAAACTTCATTTAAAATTGGCTTTAAACGTTTGCCACATGTAGTTTTCAATTTCCCAGACCTTTTAGAAGTTTTAGTTCCTCTTCGCCAATTTTTTCTTTCTGCCAGGTCTTTTGCCCTTCTTGGCTATGTCGGCTTTAAGGTAATTTTTCTTGCCTACATAGATGGTTTTTCCGTGCTGCCTCAAGAGCCTGGCGGCATAGTTTCGGTTTTTTAAACCTGTTATCCTCACAAAGTAATCCAGTATCTCCATTTTTTCCTTTTTGCTGGCTTTTTGATATTGTTTTGCCGTTTCCCTGTAAATAGGTCTCCTTTCAAACATCGCTAACTCCACCTTTTACCTCCAGTTCTTTGAACTGGATTATTTTACACAAATTTAAAGTACTTTTTTATTTTGAAGCAACGTTCCCTTTTCGAGTACTTTTATTATGAAGCAATTCGTTTTTTTGATTTTTTTTCTTTTTCTCAGTATAATAAAAACCTAGAAAAATAAACGAGTGTAGGAGTCGAAAAGATACATGCAAAGTATTACCGTCGAAGTAAAGAACGAATACGGCATTCACGCACGACCTGCATCGCTTCTTGTCGAACTTGCCAATAAATTTCAAAGTGATATTACCATAACCATGGGAGATCGAGTGGTAGTTGCTAAAAGCGTGATGAATGTTCTTCTTCTGGCGGCAGGCAAAGGTTCTAAGCTGGTTATCACTGCTGATGGACCTGATGAGGTCCAGGCTCTCAAAGAACTTCGTGATCTCATCGAGGTAAGAAAATTCGATGAAGAGTAAATGGTATTTTGTTTTTTTTCTTTTTCCTGCGTGTTTTTTTGCCGAGCTTTCTATCGACAAAATGAGCATACAGGGCAACCAGTTTCTCCTCACGGTAAGAACGTATCCACCATCAGGTTTTAATCCTTTTTCTTTTCTTCAGGGGGGAAGTACCCTATGGGTGGGATACAACATCCTTGTTTTTAAGAAACAAAATTTCCCGGAGCCTGACATATTCCTTACCAACATTTGCGTACGATACGAAGTTAAACGGGACTACCTCAATAATGGGTATGTTGCAAATGTCTGGTATGGTTGGGATTTCGCATACCGTCGGTGGCTGGATAACGATGAAAAGCTCTTACGTTTTCTCTATCGACTAGAAAACTTTCGCGCCTTTACTTTTTCCAATCCGGGTGAAAACGATTTTTTCTATCTTGAGGTTTCTCAGTTTTTTGATACGGTTCCCGAAAAGGATGATACTCCCCTGGGTCGTTTCTTCCGTTCCGTTATAGGCTCCCGATATGAATTTTCTCCAGTCCGTAGCAGGATGTTTAACAAAAATGGCCTTCTTTTCGAATAAACGATGGGTTCTTATTGTTTTCTTTCTTGATGTAGTGATTTCTCTCGTGGTTGCCTGGCTGGGCTACCGATGGATGCTTGAGTTCCAGGCTAACAATACTTTGAAAACCTTTGTCCCCCTTGTTCTTGGTGTCTCCTCTTTTTTGGGAATCTGGCTCTTGTACCGAAGTTTTGTTACCTTTCTCTTTCAAAGAAAGGGCATCCGGGGGTATAAACTTCGAGGAAAAATCACTTTCTTTTTCCTCACCGTAACCTTTGGTTCAATCCTTATTGTTGGTGGGGTGATGTTCTATCTTATTCTTCTTACAGAAATCACCTTCATCGACAGAGAGTACACCACAGCAGAAAAAATTCTTGCAGGATATCAAGAGCTGATCGCGTACAATAAAAGTGAGTTTGAACGATGGAATCTCAGTCTTTTGCGCTATCAGGAAGATGAGTTTCCCGTCGTTTTTGAGTGGCGTGTTTCTAACCTCATGTTCCTCAGAACCGGTGACAAAGAACTCGTGAAGCTCATTATTGACAATGACGCGAGTCTTTTTGAGCTTTTTTCAGACACCAATAAAAAAAGCCTCTTCCTCGGAGAGGAAAAAGCCGCTTTCATAGCAAGAAAAGGACAGAGATTTTTTGCAAGCTGGCTCCCGGAACACATTCAGGCCGCTTACAGCACCATCTATTCAAGTCGTGATGAGTATCGCCAGATGCTCTTTTTAAAAAAATACATCCGGGTGATTACTTTTCTTGTGATTGTAGTGATTTCTGTGCCGGTTTTTCTTTTAGCTTTTGCGGTCAGTGTGCGTGTAGGCCGAACGCTCACCTCCCATATTGAAACTCTGGTACGGGGAACAAAAATTCTCGCCCTTGGCAATCTTGACTACCGGGTAAACATAAAATCTGGTGACGAACTCGAGGATCTTGCGGACAACTTTAATATGATGGCAGAAAAACTCAGTGTAAGCAACAAACAAATTAAACGCATGGAACGACTTGAAGCCTGGAAAGAAATGGCAAAAAGACTTGCTCATGAAGTGAAAAATCCCCTCACTCCCATTCGACTCTCAGCAGAGCGTCTGCTCTACGCGTATACGATGAATCCAGACGGATTTGAGGATGTTTTAGAAAAAACCTCGCAAATTATCATAAACGAAACAAAACGCCTGGAAAACCTCGTTAATCAATTCTCGCAGTTTGCACGCCTCCCCGATCCTCATATAGCCATTCATAATATCAAGGCTTCCGCTGAAGAGGTTTTTTTACTCCTAAAGAACGCTCATCCCCATGTAAACATGACCATGAACGTAAAAGAGAGTTCACTCCCGTGGGATATTCCCTACGATCAGGACCAGATAAAACAAGTTTTGATCAACCTTATAAAAAATGCGTGTGAAGCAGCTCGAAAAGAAAACCCTGCAGTAACCCTGACCCTTGAACGAAAAGCAACAAGCGTACTTATCACTATCGCCGACAATGGACCAGGAATTCCTAAAGAAATCCAGGAAAAGATCTTTGAACCATACTTTACTACCAAAAATCATGGTACCGGACTTGGTCTTGCTATAGCAGAACGCATTATCTCGGAACACCATGGCTATCTCTGGTTTGAAACCTCAGAGGAAGGGACACATTTCTTTTTAGAATTGCCTGCGGAAGAGATCCGGGAGGAACTGGATGAAGCGTAGAATCTTAATTGTCGATGATGAACCCAATATCAGGGAAACCATTGGCGATATCCTTAAAGATACCGGATATGAGGTAGTGCTGGCAAAAGATGGAGAAGAAGCCTGCAAAGTAGTAGGAAAGGAGGATTTTGATACCATCATCCTGGATGTTATGCTTCCTGGGAAAGGTGGTCTTGAGGTCCTGGAGTATATCCACCAGGAGTTTCCCATTATTCCTGTTATCATTATCTCGGGACATGGCAATATCAAAATGGCAGTTGAGGCTATGCGAAAAGGGGCTTACGATTTTATGGAGAAACCCCCCTCTATAGAACGTATTCTTGCCACGGTACGCAATGCCATCAACTACAAAAATCTTCTTCTTGAAAACATGAGCCTCAAATCAGCAGCCAATGTAGCCCCAACATTCGTCGGAAAATCACCGGTAATCTCTCAGATCCTCTCTTCTCTCCCCCAAATAGCCCAAAGTGATGCCAGTGTGCTTATTACAGGTGAAAATGGTACCGGTAAAGAGGTAATAGCCAGGTTAATTCATTTTCATTCACGAAGACGCTATCTTCCGTTTGTTGGTGTAAATTGTGCCGCGATACCAGAGACCCTCATAGAAAGTGAACTCTTTGGCTATGAGAAAGGGGCTTTCACGGGAGCAAACAAACAAAAAAAGGGAAAGTTCGAGCAAGCCCATCGGGGAACCCTTTTTCTCGATGAGGTTGGGGATCTCAGCCTCCCCGCCCAGGCCAAGGTTTTACGTGTTTTGCAAGAAAACGAGTTTGAACGTGTGGGGGGCAACGAACTTGTTAAGGTTGATGTCCGTATCATCGCGGCCACCAATCAAAACCTCCAGGAAAAGATACAAAAAGGAGAATTCCGTGAAGATCTCTATTACCGACTCAACGTTCTCCCTCTTCACCTCCCCCCACTTCGAGAACGGCGCGAAGATATTCCCGAACTGGTAGAATTTTTCCTTGAAGAGGAACGGGAACGCACAAAAAGAAATCTTAGTATCACCAAGGATGCCCTCAACTTTCTTGCCAGTCAACCCTGGAAAGGAAACGTCAGAGAACTCAAAAATTTTATCCAACGCCTTGCCATCCTCTGTCCTGACGAAACGATTACCCTCAAACAGGTTCAACAACAGCTTTTCCCGACAACCCAAAACCTTCTCCAGGAAGAAATGAAAACCCTCTCTCTCAAGGAAGCCAAAAGAGAGTTTGAACGCCAGCTCATCCTGGATAGACTGGCGCAATTTCACATGAATATTGCCAAAACCGCTGAATCACTGGATATTGAACGAACTTACCTGTATCGAAAAATGAAAGAGCTTGACATTATGGAGGAAGAATGAAAAAACTTCTCCTTCATACCTGTTGTGCGCCATGCATGCTTCCTGCCCTTGAGGTTTTGTTAGGAAACACCTCCTGGGAGCGTGTTCTTGAAGAGCCTCCAGAGTATGAGATCACTGTGTGGCCTTACAATCCCAATATTACCGACGATGAAGAGTACCAGAGGCGAAAAAACGCTATTGTCAACGTTTTGAAAGAAGCTTATCCCACAATCTCCCTTCTTGAAGACCATAGTGAACAAGATCGAAACCACTGGTTTCAGTACGCATCCCTTCTCAAAGACGAACCCGAAAGAGGCAAACGTTGTACCTTTTGCTATGGGTACCGTCTGTATCGGACCTTTCGTAAGGCGCAAGAATTGGGCTTTGATGCCGTGGCCACAACACTGACCCTCAGTCCCCTCAAAAACACCCCTGTCATCAATCAGATAGGTCGTATCCTTGAAAAACGCACAAAAATTCACTACCTTGTTTCAGATTTCAAGAAAAACAACGGAATGAAACGATCAAAAGAACTCTGTGAGAAGTATAGCGTCTATCGTCAAAATTTCTGCGGGTGTGTGTTTTCTCTCCGCTCAAGGGCATAGTAGATATTGGCTACTGTAGAAACAACGGCCGTACTGGTTGTGAGAATCCGTTTTCCCAGAGACACTGTTTGAAATCCCCAACTTTTTGCCTCTTCTACCTCCCTGAGAGAGAATCCCCCCTCCGGTCCAACAAGAAGATCAACAACAGCATAATCCTCTGCACGGTCAAGAACATGAAAAAGCATGACATCCTCTTCGTTTTCCCAGGGCATAATCCGAAGGCTTCTCGGCCCAAGAAAAGAAGGAATATCTTTCCAGCCAATGACAGGTTCCACATGCATAAGAGAGAGCCTTCCTGTTTTTTTGGTGGTTTCTTCTACCAGCTTCAACCAACGGGGTTTGATGGTACGATACATCTCTCTGGGATAAATAGTTCTCTCCGTTAAAAGCGGAAAAATCTCCATCACCCCAAGTTCACAAGCACGGGTAAGGATATCTTCCCAGGCAGGATTTTTTGGCAAAGCCTGAAAAAGGCGAAGCGTAATGCTCCTTTCAGAAGCCCTCTCTTCACGAAGGATATGGCAAATCACCTCATCCTGGCGAATCTCGTCTATGTGAAGCAACAGTTTTCGGTTTTGTCCATCAGTAGCCTCAAAAACCTCTCCCACGTTTTTTCGTAACACATGCACAAGGTGATGCGCATCACTTCCTCTGATATGGGCTTGATTTTCGTGAATATCTGAGACAGGAACGAAAAAACGCCGCATCCCTACTTGCGTCTCTCCATAAGTTTATCATAAATAATATCCGGAGAGAGATCAAGATACCCCAGCGTTAACCAGAGATGAAAGATCAGATCCGCCATTTCCCATGCAATTTCTTCAGGGTCGCCATTTTTTACAGCAATAATGGTTTCTCCTGCCTCTTCCCCGATTTTTTTGAGAATACGATCCAGTCCTTCCCGCATTTTCTTGGCCACATAGGAATTCTCTGGCATGGTTTTCTTGCGATCCATAATAACCTGATAGATCTCAGAGAGAATAGCCGCCTTGTTTGTCTCAGAGATTTCACCCTCTTTCATACTGGTAAAAAAACAGGAGTATTTACCCGTATGGCATGCCACCCCTTTCTGTTCTACTTTGATGAGAAGAGCATCTCCATCACAGTCTACCAGAATATCCACGATCTTCTGGATATTGCCAGAGGTCTCTCCCTTATGCCAGAGAGACTGCCTGGAGCGACTGTAAAACCAGGTTTCACCCGTTTCCAGCGATTTTTTCAAAGACTCTTCGTTCATATAAGCCAGGGTAAGCACCTTCCCTGAAACAATATCCTGAACAATAGCTGGAATCAGCCCCTTTTCATCAAAATGAAGGCTTTTGATATCAATCTCCATATATCTACTCCTTTTCATCCCCATCAATGTCATTTTGGTCTATGGCAACTCCATAACTTTCAAGTTTACGCAGAAGTGTCTTACGACCAATCCCTAAGATACGCGCAGTCCGGGATTTGTTGCCGCCGGTAGCATCAAGGGTAGCAAATATGAGACGCTTCTCTGCCTCCTCCATGGTAATGCCGATAGGGAGGACAAGTTCTCGCTGCGTCCGCTGTTGCACAATGGACTCGGGAAGATCGGTTTCATCTATAACAGGTTTTTTTGCAAAGATAACAAGCTTTTCAATGGTATGCTGAAGTTCCCGAATATTCCCCGGCCAGGGATAACTCTCCAGAAGCCTCAGAGCCTTTGGATGGATCCCCTCTATGGAACGCCGGTGCTTCTCGCTATACATCTTGAGAAAATAATCCACCAGGAGAGGAATATCCTCCCTGCGCTCCCTTAAAGGCGGCAATTCAATATGAACCACATTGAGACGATAGTAGAGATCTTCACGAAACGCACCCTTTTCTACCAGTGCCTTAAGATTTTTGTTTGTAGCTGCAATAATACGCACATTGACATGGATGGTTTCTTCTCCACCGATACGTTCAAAGCTTTGTTCTTGAAGAACACGCAAGAGTTTCACCTGAACCAGAGAAGAAATCTCCCCTATTTCATCAAGAAAAAGTGTTCCACCATCAGCAAGCTCAAAACGACCTTTCCTCCGGGAGGTAGCCCCGGTAAACGCGCCCTTCTCATATCCAAAAAGCTCACTCTCAAGCAAAGTTTCCGGAAGAGCCGCACAGTGTACTTTGATAAGAGGCCCGTGTTTTCGAAGACTATTCACATGAATAGCGTTAGCTATAATCTCCTTTCCTGTTCCAGATTCTCCTGTAAGGAGTATGGTGGCATCAGTAGGAGCCACCTGTCGTACCTGATTCAAAACAGCCTGAAAGGCCGGAGAAGCCCCGATAATATTCTCAAACTGGTAGCGATCATTCACAAGGCTTTCAAGGGTTTCCTGCCTCTGTTGACGACGCTTTTCTTCAAGAGCCCGTCCAAGGACAAGGACCAGCTTATCAAGATCCGGAGGCTTTACCATGAAATCATAAGCCCCAAGTCGCATCGTTTCGATAGCCTCATCCAGCCCACCATGTCCCGTGAGAACAATCACCGGCGTAGTTTTCAAGGGCATTTGCCTCAGAAAATCCATCCCGGAAAGCTTTGGCATCTTGAGATCCAGAATAACCGCATCGGGACTGAAAGCTTTCAATTTTTCAAGCCCTTCTTCGCCATTTTCAGCGGTGATAACTGTATACCCTTCCATTTTGAGAGCCTGGCGCAGTGCTTCACGAATATTTTTCTCGTCATCGATGACAAGAATAACAGGCTCGGCCATCCAGATGCTCCTTTGGGGATTTTTGACATAGTATAGAGCAAAAAGACAAAAGTTTCAACTTTCTTTGCGTCGGTTTTGCTCTTCCAGAATGAGGCAGAATCCCGTTGCGTCAAATAAAAAAGCACGTGAAATTCGAATCATTGCCTCATAAAAAAAGTACTCAAAAATTCCATACAGTTTCCTCCAAATTTTTGTTTTTTACATTCTTTTTCTTTTGAAGGCTGAAAAGTTTTCTCTGGCAAGCTGTAATTTTTTGTCTTAGGTGAAACAAATCGAGAGCCTTATAAAGCCTTGTTAGGCGTTCCTTTTGTGCCTCACTTACATAAGAGCTTTCTAAAAGCCGCTGGTAGGGAGTTTTAATATCATCATGCTTTTGCACCTTGCTTCCGATTCTCTTTTCTCTGTCATTTCATAACCGTTGAAAAAGTTGGCATAAAGCCTGAGATACGCATAGAGTCGGTTCAAGTAGTAGACTTCTTCCTCGGTATCGTAGCGGAAGTATCCAACATTCTGGCGGACTATGGAATAGTTTTTCTGCTCAACGTAGCAGTTATCATTGGAAGGAGCAGCTTCTTCCTCTTGGAAATTTTATCTGGTGCTTCTCACACCAATCGCAGAGGATGATTAATAAATTCAGCGCGGTATCAGAATCAATTCCCCGTAAATCAAAAGGAAGTCTTCCTTTGACTTTTTCTATGGCTTCTCTTACCCATTTTGAAGCTTTGTTTTGATTGCCACAAGTTCTGTCCAACCATCAAAACATCCACCATATTTAATGTTTTAGCAAAATCTCCCGCTATTTCCTCCCTCATGGGCAACCAGATCAATCTCCATGAACCCAGGGCAATTTTCATCCCACTCTGCCCACGTGCGTATAGCTATTTGTTGCTTTAATAGCGTTCCAGGTTTTGTGCCTTTTCGTCCTTTTATCTCAAGCTTTTTACGCTCATGTTTCAAAAGTCGGTCAATACTTGAAGCACTTATATGGCGCAAGTTTTCTATAGCCTGTGGAGAACCGTGGAGATGTCCGTTTGCTAAGAGATTATCTAAAACTTCATTTAAAATTGGCTTTAAACGTTTGCCACACATGTAGTTTTCAATTTCCCAGACCTTTTTTAGAAGTTTTAGTTCCTCTTCGCCGAATTTTTTCTTTCTGCCAGGTCTTTTGCCCTTCTTGGCTATGTCGGCTTTAAGGTAATTTTTCTTGCCTACATAGATGGTTTTTCCGTGCTGCCTCAAGAGTCTGGCGGCATAGTTTCGGTTTTTTAAACCTGTTATCCTCACAAAATAATCCAGTATCTCCATTTTTTCCTTTTTGCTGGCTTTTTGATACTCTGCTTCGACAAGCTCAGCATATCATTTCGCCGTTTCCCTGTAAATAGGTCTCCTTTCAAACATCGCTACCCCAATTCCGGTTGGCGAGCTTGTCAAGCCACGGTTGGCGAGCTTGTCGAGCCACGGTTGGCGAGCTTGTCGAGCCACGGTTGGCGAGCTTGTCGAGCCACGGTTGGCGAGCTTGTCGAGCCATGAACTGGATTATTTTATACACAGATTTGGAGTACTTTTTTATTTTGCAATAGCGTTCCCTTTTCGAGTACTTTTATTATGAAGCAATTCGTTTGATTGACAGAAACACTATTTCTTGTTACAATTTAAGAGAGAAAAATCGTAGAAGGGAGAAAGCATGGATTACCAAGCACTGGAAGGCAACTATACCCCGGGACAATTTGAGGAGGAGATCTACCAATACTGGCTGAAAGAGGGTTTCTTTGAAAGTCGTATTAATCCCAAAAAGAAGCCCTACACCATTGTCATGCCACCGCCCAATGTGACGGGTATTCTGACGATGGGGCATATCCTCAACAATACCATCCAGGATGTTCTTATTCGCTACTATCGGATGAATGGATACGAGGCTTGCTGGATTCCTGGCACAGATCATGCTTCTATCGCGACGGAAGCCAAAGTAACCAAGTACCTTGCTGAGAAAGGCATTAATAAATGGGAGATTGGCCGGGAGAAGTTTCTTGAATACGCCTGGGAATGGAAAAACAAATATGGTGGTATCATCATCGATCAGCTAAAAAAGCTTGGGACGAGCTGTGATTGGAAAAGAGAACGTTTCACGATGGATGATGGGTATTATAAAGCGGTTATCCATGCTTTTGTCAAACTGTATAAAAAGGGCTATATCTACCGTGGCTATCGTCTGGTGAACTGGTGTCCTGTTTCAAAGTCAGCCATTTCTGATGAGGAGGTTTACTACGAAGAGGTGGAGGGACACCTGTGGCATTTCCGTTATCCTATCAAAGGGACAGATAGTTACGTTGTTGTGGCAACAACCCGTCCCGAAACCATGCTGGGAGATACTGCGGTTGCGGTGAATCCCAACGACAAACGCTACCGGCATCTTATCGGCAAAACAGTCGTTCTTCCGCTTGCTGAACGGGAGATCCCTATCATTGCTGACGACTATGTCGATCCGGAATTCGGAACAGGTGTGGTTAAGATCACCCCTGCTCATGATCCAAACGACTATGAGATCGCTTTGCGACACGATCTTCCTATTGTCAATATTATGAATCCTGATGCTACCCTCAACGATCTTGTTCCAGAGGACTTTCGTGGTCTTGATCGGTATGAGGCTCGTGAGGCTGTTGTTGAGGCGATGAAAGAGCGTAAACTCCTTGAAAAAATAGAAAAATACACTCACAAAGTTGGTTACTCCGAGCGTGGTCACGTTCCTATAGAGTACTATCTTTCCGAACAGTGGTATATGAAGATGAGCGAGCTCGTGAAACCAGCCATAGAGGTTGTGAAAAAAGGGGAGATTACCTTTTATCCTGAACGATGGACAAAGGTGTACTTCCACTGGCTTGAGAACATCAAAGACTGGTGTATTTCACGCCAGTTATGGTGGGGGCATCGGATCCCTGTCTATTACTGTGACGCATGTGGATTTATGGACGCCTTTGAAGAAGATCCCGGGAAATGCCCCAAGTGTGGGATGAAGCTTCGCCAGGATCCTGATGTGCTTGATACGTGGGCATCGTCGTGGATATGGCCATTTGCGGTTCATGATTGGCCCAATCCTGATCCCAATCTTGATTATTATTATCCGACAGATACCCTTGTGACAGGGCCTGATATTATCTTTTTCTGGGTTGCCCGTATGATTATTGCAGGGATGGAATTTTTGGGTAAAATTCCTTTCAAAAGGGTGTACTTTACGGGTATTGTCCGTGATGATCTGGGACGCAAGATGAGCAAGTCCCTTGGAAACTCACCAGATCCTCTTGATGTGATTCGGGATTACGGTGCTGATGCCCTCCGGTATACGATGACCCGTCTCGCCCCTCTGGGGAATGATATCCTCTACAGCAACGAAAAGTGTGAACTGGGCCGTAACTTTGCCAATAAGATCTGGAATGCTTCCAAGTTTATCCTTTCACATCTGACAGGCAAGCCTCTTCCATCCCTGGAAAACATACCACTTGACATTTTTGACAAATGGATTCTTACCCGTTATCAGGAAACCATTAAGGCAGTGCGTCAGAGTATTGAAGATTTTCATTTCAATGAAGCAACTGTCCAGCTGTATGATTTCATCTGGGATGATTTCTGCTCGTGGTATATTGAGGTTTCCAAGGTAACTCTTACCCATGGAGATGAAGATTCTAAACAGGCCAAAAGACGTATCCTTCTCCATGTACTGGAAGGGAGTCTCAAGCTTCTTCATCCTTTTATGCCGTTTGTTACCGAGCGCATTTATCTCACCCTTCCGAGATATGAGAAGACGATTGTCTATGCACCCTATCCGGTTTTTGATGGAAAGTACCTTTTTGAGGATGAGAAGGCACAAGCCAGGCTTATCCAGGAAGTTATCTATGTTATTCGTAATGTCCGGGGAGAAAACAAAATTGCTCCGGGTGAGACCGTCAAAGCCTTTTGTATTGTGGAAAACAAAGCAGACAAAGCCCTGCTAGAGAGGTATACCTCTTTTGTTGAAAAACTTGCCAAGAGCACTCTCGAATTCATCGAGCGTCGGGAACCAAAACCCATGGAGGGGGTTGGTCATGGGAAGGGATTTGACATTTATATCTCCCTGGAAGGGAGTATTGACAAAGACAAAGAGCTCGCCAGATTTGAGGAAGAGCTTACGCGCCTCCAGAACCAGAAAAAAGCCACTGAAGCAAAACTTGCCAATCCAAACTTTACCAACAAGGCTCCTGAGGCTATTGTTCAGAAAGAAAAAGACAAGCTTAACTATTACTCCCAGGAAATAGAAAAGATTAGCAAGATTATCGAAAGTCTCAAGGGTTAAAGGAGAGAAGAATGATTATTACCGCTTCAGAGATTCTCAAGGCTATCAAACGCAGAGACATCATCATAGATCCCTTTGATGAAAGGTTACTCAATCCCAATTCTTATAATCTGAGGCTTCACAATGAGCTTTATCTTCTCCAGGAAGGTTGCCTTGATATGAAAAAGGCCTGTGGGTATGAGGAACTTACCATCCCTCCTGAAGGTCTGGTACTTGAGCCTAATCGTCTCTACCTTGGTCGGACGGTTGAACACACCACATCAAAAAAATATGTCCCCCTTATTGAAGGGAGATCGAGTATTGGAAGACTCGGGATATTTATTCATGCAACGGCCGGTTTTGGTGATGTCGGATTTTCAGGCTACTGGACACTTGAAATCTCTGTTATCCAGCCCATACGTATTTACCCGTTTGTTGAGATTGCACAGATCTACTTTCACACAGTCAAAGGGAAAATCAAGCCGTACAAAGGAAAATACCAGAATAATCGGGGGATCCAGATTAGCGGTATCTACAAGGAGTTTGAAGAAAAAACATGTTAGACAAGGAAAAATTCGAGGCTGTTGAGGTGCGCTTTCTTAAGCCAGGGACAGTTCTCTCAGGTATTCTCTATGATGAAGAGGGTACTATGCTCTGGCCAGCCCGGAAGCTTTTAACCGATGCCTTTATCTCCAAACTCAAGGTCAAAGGTATCGAAACCGTTTACTATGCCCCTCCAAAATGGAAACAAGCCCCGCAAAAAACCCCCATGTTTACCGAGGCATCGCTGGGGTTTGCTCAAACAGCCTTTGATGAGATTGTGACAGAGATCCGATATGGCAAGCTCCCTGATACCAATAGAGCACGTGAAGCGATTAACCGCTTCTTCAGTGAGATGGAAGCCCGTCCCAATGGATTTTTGAACCTCCTGGTTCTCAAAGATTACGATAGTTATACTTACCAGCATTCTATCAATGTCGGTATTCTTTCCATGTTTCTGACTAAAAAATTGGGTTTCAATACTTTCTTTATCAAAGAAGTTGGAGTAGGGGGATTTCTCCATGATATTGGGAAAATCAAAATCCCCATAGCTATCCTTAACAAACATGACAACCTTACCGAAGAAGAATTTCGTATCATGAAATACCATCCTATTTATGGATTTAATATCGCCAAAAACGACCCTTCGCTGAGTTCTTATATCAAAAAGATGATTCTCTTCCACCATGAAAAGTGGGATGGGAGTGGGTATCCCCTGAAACTCAAGGGTGATGCGATCGGCAATTTTGCAAGTATTGTTTCTGTTTGTGATGTCTTTGACGCGCTTACCACTGAACGCGCCTATAAAAAACCGTATACGGTCAATGAAGCCCTCATCTATATCATGCGTAATACAGGAAACCATTTTTCACCGTATGTTTCCCAGAGGTTTATCAATGAAATGTCCAAAATGTATGACCTCGGGTCGTTCTATCCTGTGGGGGCTTTTGTTCATTTGAGTACAGGTGAGATAGCTTATATTACTGAAAAAAAAGAAGAATACACCCTCCGTCCTACTGTGGCTGTTGTGGTAAATCATAAAGGTGTCCCTATGCGTACTCCTCTCCAGGTCGATCTTCAGAGGGATGTGGACAGACACATTGTCAAAACGATAGATGATCCGGATGAGATTGAGCGGCTTTCCCTTCTCTTATAAAAAACAAGGAGGATATCATGGAGGACAAAATTCCTCTCAAGGTGCTTTTTGCTGAGGATGACAGTATCACAAGGTTGGAGGTGTCTAAGTTTCTGGAAAACAAGGTGGAAAAGCTCACCGTAGCTCAGAATGGCCAGGAGGGGCTTCGTCTTTACCAAAAAGAGCCAGCAGATGTGGTGATTACGGATATACGGATGCCTATTATGAATGGACTGGATATGGTGCGGGCTATTAAGGGTTTTAAAAAGCCCAAAGCCGTTATCGTGACCACAGCGTATAATGAAACAGACTTGCTTATTGAGTGCATTGATCTGGGAGTGAACAAGTTTCTTCTTAAACCCCTGGTACTTCACAAGCTTGAAGCTATTCTTCGGGATATTGCCAAGGGAGAAGAATAGCATGAACGTGAAAAAATATTTCCCTTTTGTTGCTTTTTTCCTTGTCGGTTTTGTGGGAGGTTTTTTTCTGGGGATGGCTCAAAACCCTGTGACGAGTGCTATTCGAAAAGCTGAAAAGCTCGCCGCAAGTCAAAAACTCGAGGATAAGAAAAACGCTCTCGAGTCTCTCTCCCAGCAAAAGGAGCTCATACGACTTGCTACGATTAATGCCAGGATAGAAAATGCCCGCAAGCTTGTGGCTTTTTCGCTGGCAGATAGACTCATCGTGCAGCGAATGTGGTTTGAAGCGGCTCGTTATCTTGAGATAGCCCAGGACATTACCCCGGCAAGTGCGGCGGTTGCCTACCGTCAGGGATTGGTGTATTATAATCTTGCTTTTGCGGCGACAAATCTCTCCATGCAGGATGCCTACCTCAAGAAAGCAGATGAGCGTCTCAGGTTTGTTCTCAAGCAGGAACCCGAGAATCCGGATGCCCTTTATCTTCTTGCTCTTATGGCTCTTCAGCGAAAAGATGCCAGAGAGGCTTATCAGTACCTTTCGATTGCTTACAAGGTGAATCCAAAGAATGTGGATATCCTTTTTGCTTTAGCACGTGTTTACTATGAATTGGGAGACTATGAACAGGCAAAAAAGGTGTATGGTAAACTTCAGAGTATTTTGCCTAAAAATGATAGCCGATGGGATACTGTTGAAAAGAATCTTCAGCTTCTCCAGCAGAGGTGATAGGGAGTATTGCTCTTTATGAGTGATAATCTGCTTTTATATGCAGCGCTGAGTAGTAATGAGACGATAGGTCCCAAGCGTTTTGAAAGAATCCTCGCCAGTTGTGGGAGTGTGGAGCGTTTTTTTGAACTTTCGGTTGAGGAGCAAATGCAGTGTGTGGGAGTTTCCTCACTGAACAGAGAGGTTTTTGCCTCGATGCTCAAAAACGGAGAGGAAATTCTTCGCCGTTGTCGAGAGGAAGGGATTGAAGTCATCTCTCTGGAGGATGTGCGTTTTCCAAAGGTTTTACGAGAAATCCCGGATGCTCCTTTTCTTCTCTATGTGAAGGGGCATCTTTTGCCAGATTTTCCGATGGTGGGGGTTGTAGGAACCCGCGATGCTACCCCTGAGGCTCTGGAAGTCACCCGTTATTTTTGTCGGGAATTTGTTGGTTTTGGAGTAGGGGTGGTAAGTGGGCTTGCCCAGGGGCATGATGAAACTGCCCATAAAACAGTTCTTGAGTATGGAGGGTATACAGTAGCTGTTTTGGGGACATCGTTTACCAGAGTAGCAGAGCACAGGCGGGAGCTTTTTGATGCTCTTTGCGAACATGGAGCGGTGATCAGTGAATATCATCCCTTTGCTACCAACCAGAAATGGCGGTTTCGTTTTCGCAACAGGCTTATAGCGGGACTTTCTCGGGCTGTTGTGGTCATGCAGGCTCCGGAAAAATCCGGCTCTCTTATCACGGCTGAATTTGCCCGTCTTCAGGGTCGTCCGTTATTTTTTGTTCCAGGCAATCCTTTAGACCCTCGTTATGCGGGAAGCAATGCCCTTGCCAAACAGGGTGGGATTCTTGTGGCTCTTCCAGAGGATGTTGTCCATGTCATTTATACAAATCCTCCTCAGAAACCTCCTCCCCCCGCGCAGAATGCCCTGCCTCTTCTCACGAAAGAAGAACATGAGATATTTGAGAAACTACCCGTGCAGTTTTCTCTGGATTCTCTTCTTGAAAAGGGGGAGATGTCGGTAGGTGAGATAGTCCAGCTTCTCACCCAGCTTGAGGTAAAAGGCTATGTAACCCAATATCCTGGAAATATCTATGAGAAGAGATTGTGATGATAGATAGCCATGCTCACCTCTCGCTTGGAAAGATATATGCAGCCTTTGGTGAGGACAAGCTTCTCATGGCTATGGAAAGTGCAGGAATTCATTATGGTGTGGTTTCCCTTCTTGATGTTATGGAGTATGGCCATCAGCATCAAAGTGATCCCCTCCCCACCCTTTCTGAATGGGAGGGAGCTCGGATGATAAGCAAGCAATGCACTTCCTCAAGGCTTTTTCCTCTTGTGTGGGCACGCCCCCATGATGAAAAGAAAGAAGATTTCTTTGAATGGCTTGCAGAAAACCATCAAAAGTTTTATGGCTTCAAGTTTCATCCCTTTCACTCTCGCACTCCTCTTGACCATTCGGTGTGGGAGCCGTATTTTCGATTTGCTGCGAAATATGGTTGGCCAGTAGTGGTCCATACGGCGGCAGATGAATTTTCACGGCCGGAGCTTGTGAAGTCATGGATAGAAAAATATCCGCAGGTGTCTTTTGTCCTTATTCATATGGGGCTGTACACGGATCATGAAGAGGCTGTGAAGATGGTGGCAAACTATCCCAATGTTTTTGGGGATACAACCTGGGTTTTGGAGGAGAAAATCTGGTCTATTCTTGAGCGATGTGGTGCGGAAAAGATTCTCTTTGGTAGCGATGCGCTGGTGGGAGGAGAGGATACGTATGCCTTCTACCAGGGTTTTCTCTCTCGTTTACAGGAATTTCCCGAGCTTTTTTCACTTATTACCCATGAGAATGCGAAAAAAATCTTTCATCTTCCCTGTTAAAAGGAGAATTTTCTTTGAGATGAGAGCAATAGGGCTATAAAAGCTTTTTTGGAGACGTTTCTTTTGAAAAAAGAGATTTTTTGATTTTATGATAGCTGAGAAAGATTTCTTGGGCAAAACAAGAGATTTTTTTGTAAGGTTTTCCTTTGTTGTTTTGTGTGTCACTTCATTTTTAAAGGGTTTTTTGTCGAAAATACAATGGATAAACATTTGGCAGGAGTTTTGTGTGAAAAAGTACTTTTTTCAAGTTTTTATGGGTACACTTATTGTTGTTTCGGGATGGGGTTTTGAACCATCGCAGCTTGCGTCTTTTCAGAGGGTTCCAAAAGAAGAACTGGTGAAGGCTATAAAAAGCGCTGTGCTGGTGAATCGACTTTCTCAACTTAAAGACTATATTTTAAAAAACCCCTCGCAATTTGTTTCTCTGGATATTCCCTCAGTGTATCTTGAGGTGGCAACCAACTATTACCAGACAAAAAACTTTTATCTCTCTCTCATGGTGGCTACGGAGGGATACTTCATGAAAGGAAATGCCGAAGCAAGGGCAATCTGTGCTTACTATGCTGCGAGAATTCTCTATCAACAGAACAACAGAGAATCTGCCCTCTTTTATGTCAATAGAGCGATAGAACTTTTACCCCAAAATCATGAATTTACTCTTTCTGTAAAGCGACTCAAACGTCAGATCCGTTGGGAATATATTTCCCGTAGTGAAGGAATGCCGGATGAAAGCATCAGTGATATCTGTTTTGACGGCGATGATATCTGGTTTTCTATGTGGACGGGTGGGATCGGAAGGTTTAGTCGGAGTTCGCTTGAGCTTATCATTTTTTCTCAGAAAAACTCAGGGCTGAAATCGGATCATACCAGGACCCTTGCTCTTGATGGGGATACCCTGTGGGTGGGGACGTATGGAGGGCTTTGTTTTTACAACAAAAAAAGCGGTAAGTGGCAAAATGTTTCAGGGGAGTTGAGTAGTGTGCCTGTGAAAAAACTCTTTTTCTACGAGGGGGAGCTTTATGTGGCCACGCTTGGCAAGGGGCTTTTTGTAAAAGATAAGGGGAATTTTCGCAAGATCTTCGAAACATCTGTCTATGTATCGGATGTTCTCCATGGGGATCGCTGGATGCTTATTGCCACTATGGACAAAGGGGTATACGTCTTTGAAAAAGGGAAACAGGTGGCTCATATTCTCCCCGGCTATACGGTTAAAAGTCTTGTTTTGTATCGTGGCATGATCTACGGAGGAACCCATGGCAATGGGATGTTTGTTGTCAAGCCGGGAGAGTGGCAGAATCTTTCCTGGGTAGAAGGGATTTCTTCACCGTATGTTGAGACCCTTCAGGTGTATAGGGATGTGCTGGTTATAGGCACTCTCGGAGGGGGAGTAAACTTTCTCTTTCCTGATAAAACCGTTCGTGTTTTGACTATTCTGGATGGGCTTTCCAGTAATGATGTGGTGCGTATACGGCCGGAGAAAAACCGGCTTTGGTTTGGAACGCTTTCCGGGGGAATAGCTATCTTGCTTGTAGAAAACATGGAGGATATCTGATGTGGATATGCAGTTTTGAGGAAAAAATACGAAGGGAAAAACAGCTCTGGGAAAAGGGGGTGACTACCCCCTTTTTTCGTGCTGAGGAGAAGGGGGGAAGTATTGCCAGAGAAATTCTCTCTGTATCTTCTTCCAAAGGCAAAATAGTGTTGTGGTGTACACCAGACCTGTGGAACATGAGTGCTCTTGTGTGCGCGAGGCTGTTAAACGCGGCAGGAAAAGAGATCGTTCTTGGTGTTTTCCCCAATAACGGTGATATCCCTAGAGAATGGCGGTCATCTCTTCGTCTTCTTCGGAAGCAGGGGATAAAAGATATCTTTTTTCTTGATAAGGCTTCTCTCAGAAAACGTTTTGTAGAGGCTTGTAAAGGTGCCGAGATGCTGGTGGGATTTTTTGTTGGAGGTTGGAATAAACGAAAAGAGTATACCAGCCTGCTTGAATGGGCTTTGCGATGTTTTCCTCTTTTGATAGGGATAGAGGTTCCACTTGGGTATCCGGAGAGTGTTATTCCTACACATGAAGTATGGTCTTTAGATTTTTTTGTGGAGGATATACTGGATCTCCCTTACAGACCATGGGTGGAGAAACGAAAGCTCCTTTCTTCTTTTCTTTTATCCTCTTTTTATGAGGAGGCTTGTGCTCACAGCTTTGTTTCCACACCGTCAGAAGTGGCTTTTCTGGTAAAACAGAGGCCTCTTGAGGGGCATAAGGGAAGTTTTGGCAGGCTTCTTGTTATCGGGGGTTCGGAGGTTTATCCAGGGGCTATGATTCTCGCGGGGAGGGCTGCTTTGCAAAGTGGTTGTGGGTTAGTCACCGTTTCGAGCGACACTCGCCTTGCCATTGATGAACCTCAGCTTACTTACCTTCCTTTCACTCAGGACAGGGCTCTTTCTATTCTTGAAGCTTATCTTCAACGCCTCTCAACCTCGGCAATCCTGGTTGGAAACGGGTGGGGGGATGATCCCTCTCATGGGGAATTGTTGAGGTTTTTGCTTACCCAACCGTATGTAAAAAGGCTTATCATTGATGCTGATGGACTCAATCTCCTTGCACGTTCGCCTCTTTTATGGGATACTCTAAAAAAACAGCAGCAACAACAGCCCAAAGAGATTATTTTGACCCCTCATGTAGGGGAAATGGTGAGGCTTTTAAGAATTTCCTCGGATGATTTTCGTCAAAAGAGAAAAATGTACACCCTCCAGCTTGCACAGGAACTTCAGGCAGTTATCGTGCAGAAGGATGCGACGACCCTGATTGTTACCCCTGATGGAGAGGTGTGGTACTCTCTCTACGGCAATACCGCTCTCTCCAAAGGGGGAAGTGGGGATATTCTAGCAGGGCTTATAGGGGGACTTGTAGCCTCTGGCTATACCACAAAAGATGCGGCACTGGTGGGATGCTTTTTACTTGGGCGTGCGGCAGAGCTATGGACACAAACGTATCCCCCCGAATCAGCTACCCCTTCAGGCATTCTTTCGTTTATTGCCGAAGCCTGGAAGGAGTTGTATGAGAGAAAAAAGTTAGTTCAAAATCTTTTTTAGAAATGAAACATCTCATCGTTGGTGTAGGCATGATACGCTGCTCGAAGAAGAGTGAGAATCTCCTGGATAACGGCTTGAGAGGGGAGTTTATCGATAAAAAATGTAAGTGGTTGTTGGGAAGTGTCAAATAAAAAACGCCAGCTCCCATTGCCCATCTGCCAATGAGGAAGATCAATGCTTATAAAATATTCGCTTTTTTCTTCGGGGGTAATGTGTTTCCAGTCGGGGAAGAGGTTTTCTTCGTAGAAGAGCTGGATAAGGTGAACCAATACGAGATGGTAGAAGTTTTTTTGTGTTTTGAGAAGGGTAAAAATGTTGGCTGTCTCGGGGTAAGGCTTTTCCTCTACGAGAAGATGGTACCACACATCGCAGAGAAGAAAAAATGCTTTAAGTTTTTCGGGGGTTTCTTTGATATCGCTATTATCAGAAATCAGTTGGGCTTCTGTGAGCACATACCGTTCCTGACCACGATCTTCTAATTGGAACCCAACCTCATTTCCCAGGAGAAGGGTCTGCCCGCGATGACTTTTTTCTTGAGAAGCACCAAAAGCGATAAAATCAAAGCGGCCTTTCGTCGGATCAAGCACAGTCCCTGAAATATGGTTGGAGGATCCAAAATGATTTGATCGGGCTATAACCCATCCTTGACCGGAAAGGTTTTTTCCCACCATAGGCTAGCTATTTTTTTCGTATTCGATTTTTTCAATGATCTGGTAGCTTGTGACGTTTCCGCGCTTGTCCCGGATTTCTTTTACAATGGCAAATCTTCCTGCTCCAATGTAATAGATTCGTTGGTCTCTGGCGAGCTTTGTTTTGTATTGCTGGAAGATCTCTCGGAGAGCACAGTCAAAGTGCACTAATTTATCATGGAGAGGATGTCGTACCGTTGTATAAAATTTTTTGATTGGATAGTTGCATATTGGACAGACATTTTGGGTGATTTCTCCGTTGTCTTCAGGAGCGACAGAAGGGCTCTTTTCCTCTGTTGATGAAATCTCGCTAAAAGTATACGATGGTATATCGAGATCCTCAGGAAGCTTATAGTCAGGGGGAAGCACTTCATGAGCAAAAGAACGTTTTACAGGTTCAGCACTCATGGGTGGTTTCTTCGGGCTTTGAGAAGATGGGGAACGGTTTACTTGTGATGGTCGATCAGAGGGTTTTTGTTGAGGGTTTTGATTTTGTTGACTCTGTGGGTTAAAACCCTGGGGACGATTCTTTTTCCCTCGAAAACGACGCCAGCGTTTATTTTTTTTGTTTTGGGAGTTTTGTCGATTTTGGGGTGATTGTGGTTTATCCGTCATGATAATTTTCTCCTCAGCAAAGAAAGTAGAGCCGGGGCTAAGCCCCGGCGTATTATGGCAGATCAAGTTTTGTTAAAGGCTCAAAAACACCTGGCACATCGGCGGGTGTAAGAGCTTCAGCACGCTTGTGGAATTCAGGAAGGATCGCCTGGAATGCCTTGTCCAGCCGGAGTTCTCGACTGTTGAAATCCTGTTTCAACATTTCCATTGTTTCAAAGGCAAGTTGCTTGAGATTTTTGAAAGCGTTTTTCTCGTTGAGGATCACCGTTGTCATGGCAAACATGAGAAGTCCTCCAGGGATGGCCCCAAGAGCCGTTGTATCCATGGCAGGGTAGCAGATGCGAACTGCTTTGACCCCGTACTTTTGAGCGGCTCTATCCATACTTTCTCTCTGGAGGATTTTGGCGCCTGCAAGGGGACCCATGCCATACACAGGATCATCCTTTTCAAAATCATAGTCGGCAAAAGCAACAACACTTACGCCTGATTTTAAAAGCCCTGCTTCAGCAAGTGGGTCAACCCAGAGAGTTGTCGATGTCCCCATGAAGAGGTTGGTGCGTTCGATATCTTTTTCGTTGGCAACAGCCACATCAACGAGCCCGAGTTGACGGATGTTTTCCAGTTTGCTAAAATCGGGGTACTGAAGCACGGGATGGAAAGCAACATCAATATCGCGAACCTGTGTTGGGCCGTACTGTTCATAGCGCTTGGTTGCACCTGCAGCAATACCGTTGATAAGATGGACCACTTTGTACTTTTGTTTCAAGGTGTCGCACCATGTCCTGCCTTTGCAGCCTCTCTTTTGAAAGCCTGAACATGGTAGTGACCGATCTGCATACTTTCTCGGTCATAATGTACCGCATACACGGGAATCTTTTCTCCAAAGAGGAGCTGAATGGCTACAGCTCGAAGAATCCCGTTGGAACCACCAAGCAAGAGTACGACATGGTCATCGGGAAGTTTGATTCCCATGGGTTTGACTGTAGCAAGCTGCCTGGCCAGAAGCTCGTCAGCGGCCTTTTGTCCTTCTTCTTTCAGAATCTTGGCGAGTTCTCGGATATTGATGCCTCCGAGTGGCTTTTTTTCAAATGTTTGAAGTGACATTTCTACCTCCGCTTTTATGGTTGTTTTATCGATGACTTTGGATCCATTGTTTGAGTCTCTCTTTGGATATGGTGCCTACATGGGTGGCCACAGGTTGTCCTTTATGAAAGAGAATGAGAGCAGGTATGCTGCTTATGCCAAAACGCATAGCAAGTTCTCCCTCTTCATCTACATTGACCTTGGCAAAGGTAATATCTGGCATCTCCTGAGCGGTTTGCTCAAAGATAGGGGCAAGCATAAGACAGGGGCGACACCATTCTGCCCAGAAGTCCACAATAACCCATTCTTTTGTTTGGATGGTTTTTTCAAAATTACTGCTTTGCAAAACTTCCATGGGTTCCTCCTCTGTTTTTTGCCTATTTAGGATAACAGAGATTTTTGGTTATGTCAAATTTTTCTTTCTCCCCCTCTCTTCTTTCTCCTTTACTTCAAATGGTTTAAATCATTTCAAAAAAAATTTCAGAAACCTCCCCGTTGCGTCAAATAAAAAAGTACTCGAAATTCGAATCATTGCCTCATAAAAAAAAGTACTCAAAAATTCCATACAGTTTCCTCCAAATTTTTGTTTTTTACATTCTTTTTCTTTTGAAGGCTGAAAAGTTTTCTCTGGCAAGCTGTAATTTTTTGTCTTAGGTGAAACAAATCGAGAGCCTTATAAAGCCTTGTTAGGCGTTCCTTTTGTGCCTCACTTACATAAGAGCTTTCTAAAAGCCGCTGGTAGGGAGTTTTAATATCATCATGCTTCTTTGCACCTGCTTCCGATTTCTTTTTCTCTGTCATTTTCATAACCGGTTGAAAAAAGTTGGCATAAAGCCTGAGATACGCATAGAGTCGGTTCAAGTAGTAGACTTCTTCCTCGGTATCGTAGCGGAAGTATCCAACATTCTGGCGGACTATGGAATAGTTTTTCTGCTCAACGTAGCAGTTATCATTGGAACGGGAGCTTCTTCCTCTTGTAAATTTTATCTGGTTCTTCTCACACCAATCACGCAGAGGATGATTAATAAATTCAGCACCGGTATCAGAATCAATTCCCCGTAAATCAAAAGGAAGTCTTTTGACTTTTTCTATGGCTTCTCTTACCCATTTTGAAGCCTTGTTTTTGATTGCCACAAGTTCTGTCCAACCGCTCCAAACATCCACCATATTTAATGTTTGAGCAAAATCTCCCCGGCTATTTCCTCCCTCATGGGCAACCAGATCAATCTCCATGAACCCAGGGCAATTTTCATCCCACTCTGCCCACGTGCGTATAGCTATTTGTTGCTTTAATAGCGTTCCAGGCTTTGTACCTTTTCGTCCTTTTATCTCAAGCTTTTTACGCTCATGCTTCAAAAGTCGGTCAATACTTGAGGCACTTATATGGCGCAAGTTTTCTATAGCCTGTGGAGAACCGTGGAGATGTCCGTTTGCTAAGAGATTATCTAAAACTTCATTTAAAATTGGCTTTAAACGTTTGCCACACATGTAGTTTTCAATTTCCCAGACCTTTTTTAGAAGTTTTAGTTCCTCTTCGCCGAATTTTTTTCTTTCTGCCAGGTCTTTTGCCCTTCTTGGCTATGTCGGCTTTTAAGGTAATTTTTCTTGCCTACATAGATGGTTTTTCCGTGTTGCCTCAAGAGCCTGGCGGCATAGTTTCGATTTTTAGGCCTGTTATCCTCACAAAATAATCCAGTATCTCCTTTTTCTCCTTTTTGTTGGCTTTTTGATACTCTTTCGTTTCCCTGTAAATAGGTCTCCTTTCAAACATCGCTAATTCCACCTTTTACCTCCAGTTCTTTGAACTGGATTATTTTACACAAATTTAAAGTACTTTTTTATTTTGAAGCAACGTTCCCTTTTCGAGTACTTTTATTATGAAGCAATTCGACCTCTTGACAAAGGCAGGAAAATATGGTATAATAATAGTCCACGCTACGACTGAGTGTATGTGAGAGGTTGTAGGGTTGGTTTTTTTTGAGAGGAGATAGTACTGAGGTGAGGGACAACGAACAAGTAAGCTAGGACAAGCTTTGAAGTTATGGAATTGAGATATTCATGACGGAGGGTTTGATTCTGGCTCAGAGCGAACGCTGGCGGCGTGTCTTAGGCATGCAAGTCGATCGGCAGCGCAGGTGTAGCAATACACTGGGCGGCGAGAGGCGGACGGGTGAGTAATGCATAGGAATCTACCCAAAGGACGGGGATAGCCTGGGGAAACTCAGGGTAATACCCGATGATATCGTAAGATCAAAGGGGCGTTTGCCTCACCTTTGGATGAGCCTATGTCCCATCAGGTAGTTGGCGGGGTAAAGGCCCACCAAGCCGAAGACGGGTAGCTGGTCTGAGAGGATGATCAGCCACAAGGGGACTGCGACACGGCCCCTACTCCTACGGGAGGCAGCAGCCAAGAATTTTCCGCAATGGGCGAAAGCCTGACGAACGGCGCCGCGTGAGGGAAGAAGGTCTTCGGATTGTAAACCTCTTTTGTAAGGGAAGAATAAGGCGAGGAGGGAATGCCTTGCTGATGACGGTACCTTACGAATAAGCCCCGGCTAATTACGTGCCAGCAGCCGCGGTAATACGTAAGGGCCTAGCGTTGCTCGGAATTACTGGGCGTAAAGGGCGCGTAGGCGGTTTTGCAAGTCAAATGTCAAAGACCACGGCTCAACTGTGGGGAGGCATTTGAAACTGCGAAGCTAGAGTATGGTGGAAGGCGATGGAATTCCCGGTGTAGCGGTGAAATGCGTAGATATCGGGAGGAACACCGAAGGCGAAGGCAGTCGTCTATGCTGATACTGACGCTGAGGCGCGAAAGCATGGGGATCAAACAGGATTAGATACCCTGGTAGTCCATGCCGTAAACGATGCACACTAGGAGTTGGCGGTTTCTGTTGGCTCCGCAGCAAACGCGTTAAGTGTGCCGCCTGGGGAGTACGGCCGCAAGGCTGAAACTCAAAGAAATTGACGGGGGCCCGCACAAGCAGTGGAGTATGTGGTTTAATTCGATGCAAAACGAAGAACCTTACCAGGGCTTGACATGTACTGGACTGGTGGTGAAAGCCACTTTTCCCGTAAGGGACTGGTACACAGGTGCTGCATGGCTGTCGTCAGCTCGTGCCGTGAGGTGTTGGGTTAAGTCCCGCAACGAGCGCAACCCCTGTCATTAGTTGCCACCCGCGAGGGGAACTCTAATGAGACTGCGGCGACAAGTCGGAGGAAGGATGACGTCAAGTCATCATGGCCTTTATGTCCTGGGCCACACACATACTACAATGGTCGTTACAGAGGGAAGCGATACCGCGAGGTGGAGCAAATCCCTAAAAGCGGCCTCAATACGGATTGGAGTCTGCAACTCGACTCCATGAAACCGGAATTGCTAGTAATCGCAGGTCAGCCAAACTGCGGTGAATACGTTCTCGGGCCTTGTACACACCGCCCGTCACACCACCCGAGTCGGTTTTTCCTGATGCTGGTGACTCTAACCGTGAGGGGGAGGCCAGTGAAGGAAGGATTGGTGAGGGGGGTGAAGTCGTAACAAGGTAGCTGTACCGGAAGGTGCGGCTGGATCACCTCCTTATAGGGAGATTTGATAGTCCCTCATCTCAGTTTGTTTTTATAGGTTGAGTTTTTAGGATTGGGAGTATAGCTCAGGTGGTTAGAGCGCAGCCCTGATAAGGCTGAGGTCAATGGTTCGAGGCCATTTACTCCCAGTGTGATGGGGATATAGCTCAGCTGGGAGAGCACCTGCCTTGCAAGCAGGGGGTCAGGGGTTCAAATCCCCTTATCTCCAGTTTTTTTGATAGGGAAAGGGATATATTGGATATATTGAGATAAGACAGGACATAGGACTGAGGTAAAAGGTCAAGGGAGAAAGGGCTAAGGGTGGATGCCTTGGCACCAGTGTGCGAAGAAGGACGTGAAAAGCTGCGAAAAGCGTCGGGGAGTCGCAAATGGCGTAGATCCGGCGATATCCGAATGGGGCAACCCGGCCAGGGTCATGCCTGGTCATCCCTGTTAAGGGAGGCGCACCCGGGGAATTGAAACATCTTAGTACCCGGAGGAAAAGAAATCAAATGAGATTCCCCGAGTAGTGGCGAGCGAAAAGGGAATAGCCCAAACCGGTGGGCATGCTCACCGGGGTTGTAGGACTCCTGTAAGCATCATGGAATCTAGCAGAACGGTTCTGGGAAGGCCGGCCGTAGAGGGTGAAAGCCCCGTATGCGAAAGAGGAAGTGAGCGAGGAGTATCCTGAGTAGCACGGAATTCGTGGAGTTCTGTGTGAAGCTGGGGGGACCACCCTCCAAGGCTAAATAACACTGGTGACCGATAGTGGACGAGTACCGTGAGGGAAAGGCGAAAAGAACCCCTGATAGGGGAGTGAAATAGAACCTGAAATCCTTAGCCTACAAGCTGTAGGAGCCCGCGAGGGTGACTGCGTGCCTATTGAAGAATGAGCCTGCGAGTTACAGGTAGTTGCGAGGTTAATCCCTGAAGGGGAGTAGCCGAAGCGAAAGCGAGTCTGAATAGGGCGTCTAGTAGCTATCTGTAGACCCGAAGCCGCGTGAGCTAACCATGGGCAGAATGAAGTCTCGGTAACACGGGATGGAGGTTCGAACCGGTAGGCGTTGAAAAGTCTTCGGATGACCTGTGGTTAGGAGTGAAAGGCCAAACGAACGTGGCGATAGCTGGTTCTTCCCGAAAAGTATTTAGGTGCTGCCCTGTGTGGCAAGTGCTGGGGGTAGAGCGCTGGATCGGGAAGGGGGATTTATCCTACCGACCCGAACCAAACTACGAATACCGCACCCGAGGCACAGGAGTAAGAATATGGGGATAAGCTCCATATTCGAGAGGGAAACAGCCCAGATCGTCGGCTAAGGTCCCCAAATACCGCTAAGTGGATAAGGAAGTGGAATGACCGAGACAGCCAGGAGGTTGGCTTAGAAGCAGCCATCCTTTAAAGAGTGCGTAATAGCTCACTGGTCGAGTTATTTTGCGCCAAAAATGTACGGGGCTAAGCGGTATACCGAAGCCACGAACTCGGAAGAGTGGTAGGGAAGCGTTCTACGAGCGACGAAGGTTTACCGTGAGGTAAGCTGGAGCGAGTAGAAGTGAGAATGCAGGCATGAGTACACGATAAAACGGGTAAAAAACCCGTTCGCCGAAAGCACAAGGGTTCCTGGGCTACGATATTCGACCCAGGGTTAGCCGGCCCCTAAGGTGAGGCCGAAAGGCGTAGCTGATGGGAATACGGTTGATATTCCGTAGCCACCTGTTGGAGTGATGGGGTGACGCCCTGCATAGAGCCATGCGGACTGACGGATGTTCGTCGAAGCCATTGAGGCTGGTGTGAGTGAAATGCTTGCGCCGCAAAGCCAAGTGGTGAGCGATCCTTCTTTCGGGGAGGAGAAGATGGCCGAGTGTAGGGCCGAGAAAGAGCCTCTAAGCGATGAAGACAGGTGACCGTACCAAAACCGACACAGGTGTGCGGGGTGAATAACCTAAGGCGCTCGAGATAACTCTCGCTAAGGAACTCTGCAAAATAGCCCCGTAACTTCGGGAGAAGGGGTGCCTGCGAAAGCAGGTCGCAGTAAAGAGGCTCAGGCGACTGTTTACCAAAAACACAAGACTCTGCAAACTCGTAAGAGGAGGTATAGGGTCTGAAACCTGCCCAGTGCCGGAAGGTCAAGAGGAGGTGTTAGCTGATGAGGCGAAGCATCGAATCTAAGCCCCGGTAAACGGCGGCCGTAACTATAACGGTCCTAAGGTAGCGAAATTCCTTGTCGGGTAAGTTCCGACCCGCATGAATGGTCCAACGATCTGAGCGCTGTCTCAGCGAGAGGCTCGGTGAAATTGTATGCTCGGTGAAGATACCGAGTACCTACGGCAGGACAGAAAGACCCCGTGGACCTTTACTACAACTTGGCGTTGAAATTTGGTTTACCATGCGCAGGATAGGTAGGAGGCTGTGAAGTGGGTGCTCTGGTGCTCATGGAGCCGACCTTGAGATACTACCCTTGGTGAATTGGATTTCTAACTCTCGCCTTGCAATCGGGGTGGAGGACAGCGTCTGGTGGGTAGTTTGACTGGGGCGGTCGCCTCCTAAAGGGTAACGGAGGCGCCCAAAGGTTCCCTCAGCATGGTTGGAAATCATGCAGAGTGTAAAGGCAGAAGGGAGCTTGACTGTGAGGCCGACGGGCCGAGCAGGGACGAAAGTCGGGCTTAGTGATCCGTGGTTGCGCGGAAATGCCATCGCTCAACGGATAAAAGGTACCCCGGGGATAACAGGCTGATCTTCCCCAAGAGTTCATATCGACGGGAAGGTTTGGCACCTCGATGTCGACTCATCGCATCCTGGGGCTGGAGAAGGTCCCAAGGGTTGGTCTGTTCGCCCATTAAAGCGGTACGTGAGTTGGGTTCAATACGTCGTAAGACAGTATGGTCCCTATCCGCCGTAGGCGTTTGGGCACTTGAGGGGAGCTGCTCCTAGTACGAGAGGACCGGAGTGGACGAACCGCTAGTGTACCTGTTGTCACGCCAGTGGCATAAGCAGGGTAGCTATGTTCGGAAGAGATAACCGCTGAAAGCATCTAAGCGGGAAACTCGCCCCAAGATGAGGTGCTCCTTATGGTCCGTGGAAGACTACCACGTTGATAGGCTACAGGTGTAAGCGCAGTAATGCGTTGAGCCGAGTAGTACTAATCGGCCATTAGCCTTGACCTTTTACAAGTCAGTCTCCTGTCTTATCATTGTTTTTATTTGCTCTCGACCATAGCGGAGGGGGTACACCCGGTCCCATTCCGAACCCGGAAGTTAAGCCCTCCGTCGCCGATGATACTCCGTCAGGGGGAAAGTAGGTGTCGAGAGCTTTTTTTATTTTGCACTTATTCTTTTTTTGATATTCTTACAATTCCTTTGAGGTTCTTTTTTCCCAAGGTTATTGTTCTTTCGGTTAAAAATCCCGTTGCGTCAAATAAAAAAGTACTCGAAATTCGAATCATTGCCTCATAAAAAAAAGTACTCAAAAATTCCATACAGTTTCCTCCAAATTTTTGTTTTTTACATTCTTTTTCTTTTGAAGGCTGAAAAGTTTTCTCTGGCAAGCTGTAATTTTTTGTCTTAGGTGAAACAAATCGAGAGCCTTATAAAGCCTTGTTAGGCGTTCCTTTTGTGCCTCACTTACATAAGAGCTTTCTAAAAGCCGCTGGTAGGGAGTTTTAATATCATCATGCTTCTTTTGCACCTTGCTTCCGATTCTCTTTTTCTCTGTCATTTTCATAACCGGTTGAAAAAAGTTGGCATAAAGCCTGAGATACGCATAGAGTCGGTTCAAGTAGTAGACTTCTTCGTCGGTATCGTAGCGGAAGTATCCAACATTCTGGCGGACTATGGAATAGTTTTTCTGCTCAACGTAGCAGTTATCATTGGAACGGGAGCTTCTCCCCCTTGTAAATTTTATCTGGTGCTTCTCACACCAATCACGCAGAGGATGATTAATAAATTCAGCACCGGTATCAGAATCAATTCCCCGTAAATCAAAAGGAAGTCTTCCTTTGACTTTTTCTATGGCTTCTCTTACCCATTTTGAAGCCTTGTTTTTGATTGCCACAAGCTCTGTCCAACCGCTCCAAACATCCACCATATTTAATGTTTGAGCAAAATCTCCCCGGCTATTTCCTCCCTCATGGGCAACCAGATCAATCTCCATGAACCCAGGGCAATTTTCATCCCACTCTGCCCACGTGCGTATAGCTATTTGTTGCTTTAACAACGTTCCAGGCTTTGTACCTTTTCGTCCTTTTATCTCAAGCTTTTTACGCTCATGTTTCAAAAGTCGGTCAATACTTGAGGCACTTATATGGCGCAAGTTTTCTATAGCCTGTGGAGAACCGTGGAGATGTCCGTTTGCTAAGAGATTATCTAAAACTTCATTTAAAATTGGCTTTAAACGTTTGCCACACATGTAGTTTTCAATTTCCCAGACCTTTTTTAGAAGTTTTAGTTCCTCTTCGCCGAATTTTTTCTTTCTGCCAGGTCTTTTGCCCTTCTTGGCTATGTCGGCTTTAAGGTAATTTTTCTTGCCTACATAGATGGTTTTTCCGTGCTGCCTCAAGAGCCTGGCGGCATAGTTTCGATTTTTTAGGCCTGTTATCCTCACAAAATAATCCAGTATCTCCATTTTTTCCTTTTTGCTGGCTTTTTGATACTCTTTCGCCGTTTCCCTGTAAATAGGTCTCCTTTCAAACATCGCTAATTCCACCTTTTACCTCCAGTTCTTTGAACTGGATTATTTTACACAAATTTAAAGTACTTTTTTATTTTGAAGCAACGTTCCCTTTTCGAGTACTTTTATTATGAAGCAATTCGAAAATTTGACTTTCCTTTTTATTTATGTCATAATTAGTTGATTAGGTAAAAGGGTTAACTTAGGTGCGTAGAAGTTAACTACGGAGAAGGGGTTTTCCCATGAGAGACGAAATGATGCGTCAAGATTTTCTTATTATTGGGGTAGGGACTTTTGGAAATCATCTTGCTCAGGCACTCTTGACACAAGGAGTTTCTCTTTTGTTGATAGATGTAAACGAGAAAAATCTTGAACCTTTTAAAGAAAGAGAAAATTGTGCGGTAAGAATATGTGATGCCACACAAGAGGAAGCTTTAAGGCAGGTCATCGAAGATAGTCAAATAGAGTATGCAGTTATATGTATTGGAGAAAATATTACGGCAAGTATTCTTATAGCATTGCTTCTCAAAAACAATAATATTCTCAATATCTATGCTCGAGCTAATACGCCGGAACATGCTGCTATCTTAAGACTTATCGGAGTGACGGAGATTATTCAACCAGAACTTGAAACCGCTCAGAAATGGGCTAGAACCTTGGTGAATCAAGGTGAGCTTGTTGTGTCTTATCAAGAACTTAGCCAGGATTATGTCGTCGTTGAACTTTCAGCCACAAGTCCTCTCATGTATCGAAGCATTGAAGAGCTGGATCTCAGACAAAAGTTTCATCTTAACATTGTTGGTATTCGTCATCGTGAAGAGAGTTTAACTGAGAATTTTACGCCTGTGTTTTCAGATGTTCTCTATATACCACCGGATCCAAAGTATATGTTTCATGAGGGAGATCGTCTTATTGTTGCTGGTAAGATCAATGATATCAACAAGTTCAAAGATTTTCTCCTAGGTAAGGCTTTATGAACCAAAAGGGTTCTCATTCTGTTTACGGAGAGTTCGGCTGGATTCAACGTATTCGGACCTTGTTGGGGGTTCCCCGTCATGGCGGTATTGGTATAGGTGATGATGCTGCAGTTCTCCCGGGTGGGTGGTTATGGACTACTGATGCTCTTGTCGAGGGAGTTCATTTTCTTTCCTCTTGGCCCATGGAGGGTGTGGGGTACAAGTCGCTTGCATGTAATGTAAGCGATATTGTCGCCATGGGAGGCAAGCCTTTGTATGTTCTTCTGACTTCGGGCTTATCAAGTGATTTTGGAGATGAAAAGTATGAGGGCTTCTTAATGGGACTCGACAAAGCTCTCAGAGATTTTGATGTTGCTCTCATGGGGGGAGATACGGTTCGTTCAGAAACGGTGTTTTTTTCGCTTACGGTTATTGGTCAGGCTTTTTCTACACCTGTCTTGCGTTCAGGAGCACGTCCTGGGGATATTATTTATGTGACAGGGGTACTCGGAGAAAGTGCACTTGGTCTGGATATACTTCTGGGAAAAAATGTAGCCCTTTCTCAACCGGAAAAATATGTCAATCGACACTTTTATCCGCCTTCTCGAATAGCTGTGATGAAGAAGCTTCTCGAAAAATACACCATATCAGCAGCCATAGACTGCAGTGATGGTTTTCTTGCGGATATAGACCATATTGCAGAGGAAAGTGGTGTAGGGTATGAGATAGAGCTTTCTCGACTTCCTGGACCCATCGGACTGTCAGGGGGCAAGACTCCTACAGAGTTTCCATGGACATATATTCTTTCGGGAGGTGAGGACTATGAGATCATTTTTACTTCTCCGGAGGTTCTTCCCTCTTCGCTTGCTGATATACCGATAACCTCCATAGGATATATTACACCTTACGAAAAAAAACTTCTCTGGAGAGGAGAGGTTTTTGAGGCCGATCTTCTTCCAAGAGGATATACACATTTTTAAAGGGGCAATGTATGAAAAGATTTTCTCTTTTTCTGTTTCTGGTTGTAGGAGTTTTCGGCTATGCCGATCTCCAGGTGATAACCAACAGTGGAGCCTTTTTTGGGCTGTATGATGACACAGCTTTTGGTTTTACGTATGGACTTCAACCCAACCATACCTTTCTCAAAGCTAACCGGCCTCCAACTTCTCTGGTTCTCATGCTTATTGATGGGAAAATTATTCCTGTTGGTTCTTCGGTGGGTTTTTTCAATCAGAGACCTGTGGTGACCAATGGCCAACTGTATGTTCTCTGGGAAGCTAGAGAACTCCAGTGGAAAATTTTTATTAAGCCACTTTTCAAGCCGGAATTGGGAGATGGGTTTCTCGTTACTTTTGAGGTGACCAATATCGAAAAGAAAAGTAAGAGCCTTGGAATACAGGTGCTTTTTGACGTGGTTTTACCTTTGGCTGATCCTGTAGGGGTTGCCAATCATGTCACGAAAATTACGCAAGAAAGTCTTTTTCAGGGGAAATCCATGATTACTCAGTGTGCCTTTTATAGTCAGCAGACCAATCTTCCGGGATTTACCCTTGTAGCTCAGGAACCCATCTGGCAAAAGCTTGCCATAGCGGAGTGGAAGCAGCTCTATGATTATCTGGGTGATGCCCCCATACGTAAAAAAGCTCTTTTTACACCGATTTCTGCAGCAGGAGTTGCCTTGTTCTATCCCGTTCAAAAAATTGAAGCGTATGGGAAGATGGCTCTTTCCTACTGGATTGGGGTATCTCTTCCCCCTGAAGGTATTGTCAAACAGGCACTTCCCGTTGTTACGAAAAAAGAAGTTGTCGAACAAACAAATCAACCCCGCGTGGAAGAAACTCCTCCCCAGGAAGTGACCAAACAGAAAGAGGAGCCCCCGGCCCCGCTCAATCTTCCCACCCAATGGGAGTTATGCCTTGACCGTTTTGAACTTAACAGGGATCTTCTTACTCCAGAGCATGAACAGAAACTTCGAGAGTGGTTTGAAAGTCTTCCGGAGAGAAACACCCTTGTATTTTCCATTACCGGACATACGGATTCAAAGGGAAGCACACGTTACAATCTCGTATTGGCAAGGAAGAGAGCTGAAGCAGTGGCACGTTGGTTGCAATCTCAGGGAGTTCCTTCTAAGAATCTTGTTATTCTCTCGCGTGGAGAATCTGAGCCGGTTTCAGCGAATGATGATGCGCTTAACCGGCGTGTTGAAATAGTTGCAAAAAGAAAAACACCCTAAAAAAACATAAGATATTGAAATTTTTTTAAAAATGTGTATAATGTAAAGGTGCAAAGAACAGATAAAGGAGGGCCCTATGTTTGGGAAAAACAATGAGCTTGAACAGCTCAGGGCTGAAAATGAGGTGCTCAGAAAAAAGCTCGAAGAATATCAGAAGATTATCGAGATGTATGAGAAGGTTTCTTCTCTTACACGTCAGGAGTTGATGGAAAGAGATCAGCTTCTGGAGGCTCATGAGATAGTAGAAAACCTTTCTCGTAAGGAACAACTGGAGCAGAATAAAACAGTGAGAGCTATGGAGTCTACGGTAGAGCTTGCCAATGAGGAAAAGCGAGAGAGGGATGCTATTATAGATGCCTATCAAAAGGCAGTGGAGCTCTCTACTCAAGAACTTATTGAGGCACGAATGGAGATTCGCGCTCACGAGATAGTGGAAGAATTGGCTCGTCAGGAGCTGATCGAACAGGAAAAGATCAATAAAGCGCATGAGATTGTCGAAAAGATGGCCCGGGATGAGATGGTTAATCTCAAAATGGAAGCAAAAGACAAAGTGGAGTTAACAGATTATATTAAGCTGCTCGATGCTTATGAAAAGATCGGAGAGATTTATCGGAAAGAAAAGCTTGAAGATGATAGGATTCTTCGGGCTTATGAGATTATTGATGAACTAAAAAGGAAACAGATGATAGAACTTTTCAAGATTATCAAAGCTTACGAAATGGTAGAAGAATTTGCCAGACGTGAGAGGCTAGACGCGGATAAGACGATCACAGCTTATGAAAACCTGGAAAATCTCATCCAACAGGAGCTTAAAGATAGAGACAAGATTAATGAGGCGCACGAGGTAGTTGAAGAGCTCTTTCGACAGCAGCTTATTGATGAGGATCAGATGAACCGTGCTCATGAAATAGTGGAAGAGCTAGCACGCAAAGAATTGAGCGAGCGTGATAAGATTATTAGTGCTTTTGAGGTTGTGAATGAACTGAGTCGGAAGGCACTCATTGAGGAGGACAAGCTTATCCAGGCTTATGACGTGGTGAATGACCTCATGCAGAGCGAAATGAAGGAAAAAGATATGATTAATAAGGCGCACGAAATCGTTGAAGAACTCATGAGGCGAGAGATTATTGAGCGTGATAAAATTAATATGGCTCATGAGGCTGTCGAAGCCATGGCGAGAGAAGAGCTTCTCCGAGCAAAAAAAGAAAAAAACTAGAGAAAAATTAAAGGGGAGATCTTTAGTTCGAGGGTGTGATCCGAACTGTTTGACAAGGAGGATGCAAAATGCTCTCAACGGTGGCGATGATTGGGACTGTGGGTATAGATACCAATATATATCTGTATGGTCGAGATGTTGATTTTTCCGTTGAAATGAACTTTTCTCAAAATCGGGATTGTATTGGACAGGCAGGGGGATATGGAGCCAAACTTTTTTCCTCTCTCGGTTTAAAAACAAAATGTATTGCGGCTGTAGGAGACGATCCTCTGGGACAGTGGATCCGTCAGGAATTGGCACAAGATGGTATAGAGTGTCTTTTTCTCTCTGATCCAGAGGGAACACACCGGAGTGTAAATCTGATGTATCCTGATGGGCGGAGAAAAAACTTTTATGACGCACGTGGATCGATGGACATTCGTCCAGATGAAACAACGTGTCGGCTTTTTCTTCAGGGTGTGAGGCTTGCTCATTTTAGTATCGAAAACTGGTGCCGCTATCTCTTACCAGTAGCCCGATCTCTCGGCATGGTTGTTTCAGTAGATATTCAGGATGTTGTAGATCCTTTTGATTCCTACAGACAGGATTTCATTCGTGAAGCAGATGTACTCTTTTTCTCAGCGGTAAATCATGAGAATGTTACTGATCTTTTGTATCATTTTGCTGAAGGGGGGAAGAGAATCGTGATCTGTGGACGTGGAGCAAAAGGATGTGCCATGATAAAAGATAATACCATCATTGAACTGCCAGCCGTGGATTGGTTTGGGCCGCTGATTGATACAAATGGAGCCGGGGATGCGCTGGCTGTGGGTTTTTGTGTGCAATATTTTCTTCAGGGTGATGATGCAGAAACGGCTCTCTGGAAAGCTCAACTGTTAGCCCGTCATGTTTGTACACTCAAAACAACAGCCTCAGGTTTTCTCTCCCGGCAAGAGCTAGAAGCTGCCTTTGCCATGTGGGCCCAACAACACCTGACCTTTTCTTAAATCCAGGGCTTCTGATTGACTTTCTCTTTTTTTTTTCCATACAATAGGATAGGTATAACAGGGAGGATGTATGGTTTTTGCAGCCACACAATGGGCTGGAATAGTTTTTGGTTTTGCCTTGGTGGCGATAGGGTTTTTTATCTTTATTGAATGGCAAAAAGAAAAATGGAGAAAACAAACCTTCTCTTTAGAGCAATCGGAGGTTTTGTTTGGGAGACATTTTCCCTTTCAACGAGTTTTTCGTGCTTTTTTTCTTTTCCTTGCGGTACTTTTTTCGAGTTTTGCACTCCTTGATCCTCGCTGGGGGACGGTGACGAGAAGTGAGGCTATCGAGGGACTGGATGTGGTTATTGTTCTCGATGTGTCTCATAGTATGCTCTGTGAGGATGTTGGGGAAAGTCGACTTGCCCGGGCTCAGAGAATCATCTTTGACATCATGGGAAGAGGAGAGAACTACCGTCTTGGGCTTGTTTTTTTTGCTGCGGATGCGTATCCTGTGATTCCTTTGACCTTTGATTATGAGGTGCTTTCGCTCTGGGTGCAGGAGGCAAATCCCCTGGCTATAGAAAATCAGGGATCAAACCTCAAGGATGCTCTCATGACCGCACTCCAGATGTTTGAGAAGAACACGCTTTCTCATAGGGTGATTGTGGTACTCTCGGATGGAGAGGATATGGAACACGATCCGCTCCAGGTTGTTTCCCAGGTTTCTAAAATGGGGGTAAGCCTTTTTCTTGTAGGAATTGGGACTCCTCAGGGGGGAAATATTCCTATCCGGGATGAGAAGGGCAACTTGCAAGGGACGCTTGAACTCAATGGCAAAGAGATCCATACGAGATTACGAGAAGATATTCTCTCGAAGCTTGCCCAAAAAACGGGAGGAGTTTTTTTGAGTGGCAATCAGGGTGCCGCGGATAAAATCATCGAACACCTCAGGAAAATGAAAAAAAATCCTTATGGCAAGATGAGCTATGAGACCATGGTAGCGCGATATCAGTACTTTCTTTTGCCTGCGGTGCTTTGCTGGCTTCTTGCTCTTTTTTGGCCAACGAGGAAGTTTCTTCTTTTTCTCGTGGTGGGGACGATTTTTTTCTCTTTTTCTCCTTTTTATGCTCATGAAGCCTCCCGTGGGAGCCGCCTTTACAAGGAACAGAAGTTTGAAGAGGCAAGAGAGGCTTTTCAAAAGGCTCTCGTGAAAAATCCGCGATCGCAGAAACTTCGCTATAACCTTGGCAATACTTTTTATAAGCTTGGCGAGTTCCAAAAGTCGGAAAAAGAATTTTCTGCTCTTACGAATGCCTCTGATAGGACCCTCTCTCTACGGAGTCTTTACAACCTCGCGACCACACTTGCCACTGCTGGAGAAAAGGAAAAGGCGGCAAGACTTTATCAAAAAATTCTTTCAACGCTTTCTCAAACACATCCTCTTTATCAGGCTACAGTAAGTAATATTTTATTTCTTCAACAACCAGAGTCTTCCCGGCAGCAAACGCAACAAACACCTTCTCCCTCTGAGTCTTCGCACAATTCTCAAACCAACCAATCATCTCCATCGCAACCGGAGCAAAAAGAGCCCCAACAATTGCCTCAACCACAGGATAGTGAGGCTCTTCTTAATCTTGTTCAGCAGGAGGAGCGAAAAAATCTTCAAAAAATTCCTCTGTCAGGTGGAAGACGAAGCCGCTATCCATGGTAAAATTAAGTTTCTATCCCCTCCTGTCGATAGTTTATGATAAGGAGAGATAATGAAAATATTTGTTGGAATACTTTATATTTTTTACAAGGTTTCCGTAATCTTTCTTCTCTGGTTTGGATGGCAAAAGCTTGCTCTCCGGGTAGAACTTGCCACCTGGTTGGTGTATGGATTTTTTTCTTTTTTTGCCCTTTTGTATTTTTTTATCTCGGTAGTTATCAAGAAATTGTCTCTGTTTTCACGGTGGACGGTATGGTGGTTGGTGGTTTTTGAGTGGCTTGCCGTTTGTATGGTGGGGATGTATCAAACGGTTTTTCGAGAAGCCTCTCTTGTACGTGTGGCATGGTTAGTTGCTTCCCTTGCACCTCTTCATCTTCTTTTTTTTGATATTTTTCGGGTGGTTGTTTCCCGATGGAATATGCAGTATCTTTCAAACCTTCAAAAACCCTCCTGGTTTTTTGAGTATAGCCTTGAATTTCCCTTTGTTTTCTCGTTGATGTTTTTAGGTTGGGAGGGGTTAATACAGCCGTCTCGTATGCTTCTCGTGTGGGTTGCGGGGCTTTTTGGGTGGCTTTTGGTGAGACACTGGTATATTGGATGGTTGTGGCAACGTGGGATGAAGCGTTTTTCGCGCTGGCTTGCCAAACAAAATCCCCTCATGTTTTCCCAGGTCCCTCCTTTTCATGATACGAATATGCTTTCTCCACTTGTTTTTGCATGGAAGCAGTATGCAGCTCGGGTACGAAGCCTTCAAAAAGACATTCTCTGGGCACTTCCTGTGCTCTCGGAGGATCTTCAAAAAAAGATTGTTTCTGATAGCGATTTGAGGTTTGGCAAAGAAAAGCCGGCTACAGTGGCTGCCATTCGTTGGGAAACCAGGAATCTCACAGTTCTCCAGGAGTATGTTTTTCTGGATGTTTTTAGTAAGGTGGTGGGGGAATATGTCTCTCAATACGATGGTTTTCCCTTCTGGGAACACCAAACAGTCTACGTGTTTTTTGGATTTCCTTTTTTCTATGAACAAAAAAATTTGCTTGCTATTGAGTTTTGTCAGAGGTTACTCTCTGAAATTCAACTTATCTCTCAGGAACAAGGGATCTCGATTGAAGCATCTTCATTGGTTCTGGCAGGAACAGCACGAATAGGAGCAGTACCGATTCCCGGGAAGGATTTTTTGATGCTTTTTCCACAGGGAGAAGTTTTTGGGAAGATAGAACAAATTGCAAGGGCATCCGCAGGTTTGAAAATTCCGCTTCTTATTGATAAGCAGGTACTTGAAGGGCTTGAGGCGCGATTTTTTGTCCAGAAGACCTACAAACTCACTCTTGGGAATGAGACGATCGTTCTCTGTCAGGTTGTGGATTAAATCTCCTTTTCACCTTCGAAAACGGTTACGGCATCTCCTGTCATGATCACGTGCCCGGAGTTTTCATCCCAGCGTATGTCAAGTGGACCTCCAAGGAGATGGACACGAACACTTTTGTTGGTGAGACCATTGAGGATACTGGCTACCACACTCGCACAGGCACCAGTTCCACAGGCAAGGGTTTCTCCAGCTCCTCGTTCCCATACTCTCATCCTGAGTTCATCGCGAGAAACGACCTCGATGAATTCCACATTGGTGCGTCGGGGAAAAATCGTTGTGTTGTTTTCTACCAGGGGGCCATACCGATGGACATCTACGTCTTTGACACTGGGGACGTAAGTGATTGCATGGGGGTTTCCCATGGAAACAAGAGTAAATTCAAAGGTTTTGTCTGCTGCCTGTATCATGGTTTTTGAAAATCCTTTGGGATCGGCGGGTACATTGGCAGGGATCTCTTGGGGGGCAAGAATGGGGGCACCCATATCGACGGTGATACGAAAGTTCTCACCCTCTCTTTCCATGGTAATCTCTTTGAGACCTGCCAGAGTTTCGATTATCAGACGATCTTTTTTGACAATGTTTTTCTCATAGACGAAACGGGCGAGCTGGCGGATCCCATTGCCACACATTTCAGATTCGCTTCCATCAGCATTGAACATTCGCATCATTACATTGGCTTTGTCAGAGGCACATGCAAAAATCACGCCATCGCTTCCTACTCCAAAATGTCTATCACTCCATTTTTTGGCAATCTCTGAGCCCTGTTTAAGAGCCTCGGGATAACGGATCCCGTCAATAAGGATATAATCATTCCCAAGAGCATGCATTTTGGTAAACTGAATACGCATAGTGACTCCTTTTTCTCAGAGGATAAAAAAGGCCTGCCGTGCAGGCAAGCCTTGTTAGAGTTCTCCTTTCAGAACAGCCGTGACAATCTCCTTGATCTCTTGCCCTTCAGCTCTTCCAGCCACTCTTGCCATTACTTCTTTCATCATCTTCCCCATGTCAGAAGGAGAGGAAGCTCCAATCGCAGTTTTTGTTTCTTTGACCAGGGCAATGAGTTCCTCCCGACTCATCATCTGGGGGAGAAGCTTTTCTAAAAAGGCTATTTCTGCCTTTGTTTCTTCGGCAAGATCCTCTCGTTTTGCCTGTTCGCACTCAGCAAGCATCTCTTTACGGCTCTTGATGGTTTTCCGCAGGTAGGCAATCACGTCTGCATCCTCCAGGTCTTTTTGCTTATTGATCTTCTCGTATTTGAGATCGGAGATCACAAGATTGAGAACCTTGGAGGCAAACTTGTCACCCGATTTGCGAGCATCAATATACTGACGCTGCAGATCTTCAAACATCCCCATGAACCGCTCCTTAGATGTAGCGACTCATCTGCTGCATCTTGCGCACTTTCTTGGCAATCTTGCGTTCAATGGCGGAAGTCTTTCGCTTTCTGGTTTCAGAGGGCTTTTCGTAAAAGCGGTGTTTTTTCTCTTCGGTAAGAATGCCGTCTTTTTCGACTTCCTTTTTGAAACGCTTGAGGGCTGTTTCAATAGCCTCATTTTCTTTGACTTCAACAATCAGCATCTATCATCACCTCTTTTTTTGGTATTTCGTTAATGTATCGGCTATCCTGGAGGCCACTTGAGGGGACGTTTCCCCAAAAGATGCAAGTGGATGTGAAACACTTCCTGTCCGCCGTCGCGGTTACAGTTCGCAACTACACGATAGCCGGATTCTGCCATTCCCATATCGTTTGCAAGCTTTCTTACCACTTGCCACATCGGGACAACAACGTGGTCTACGTTGTCATTCCAGGTGGGAATGTGCTCCCGGGGGATGATCAGAATATGAACCGGCGCCTGGGGACGGATGTCTTTAAAGGCGACAACGGTCTCATCCTGATAGACAATTTCGGCAGGTATCTCCCCTCGAGCTATTTTGCAGAAGATACAATCTTGCATCTTTTTCTCCAGGAAGGATAGTATATCATAAAAAACATTTTTTTGCAAGTTTTTTTTGAAAAATGCATAAAAATTCTCTCTTCTGTCCGGAAAGCTACCCTAATCTCTGACGCATTCGTACGAGAAAATTAAGGGCTTCAATCGGTGATGTTTGATTGAGGTCGAGCTTTTTAATCTCTCTGGCAAGCCATTCATAATTCGCAGAGATGGCGTCTTCAAAAAGAAAACCTTGTTCTGATGGGTTTTGGGGGGAATTTTTTTTGGGAAAACCTTCATTGATTTCTTGTTGGGTCCGGAAGCCCTCTTTTTCAAGGGTTTTGAGAATCATTTTTGCTCGTTCTATAATCTCCAGGGGAATGCCTGCAAGTTTGGCTACGTGGATACCATAGCTTTTGTCGGCTGGTCCAGCTATAACTTTACGGAGAAAGATGAGGTCATCGTTTTGTTCACGGACAGCAATGGTGTAATTTTTTATGCCGGGTTTTTCTTCGAGCTGGGTGAGTTCATGGTAGTGGGTCGCGAAGAGTGTTCGAGCTTTTTTATCAGGGTGTTCCGCAAGGTATTCGATAACAGCCCAGGCAATAGAGAGACCGTCATAGGTGGAGGTTCCACGCCCGAGTTCGTCCATAATGATGAGGCTTTTTGGTGTGGCATAGGTGAGGATCCTGGCTGCTTCTTGCATTTCTACGAGAAATGTGGAGAGTCCCTGGGAGAGATTATCGGATGCCCCAATACGGGTAAAGATCTTGTCCACTAGTCCTATGTGAGCTTCTCGTGCAGGAACGAAAGACCCCATCTGTGCCATGAGAACAATGAGGGCATTTTGACGGAGGTACGTTGATTTTCCTGCCATATTGGGTCCGGTGATGATAAACAGGTACTCATCTTCTGTCATGAGGGTATCGTTGGGGACAAAGAGGTTTCGACCGAGAGACTGCTCTACTACGGGGTGCCGTCCATCTCTAATGTGGAGTGTTTTTGTTTCTGAGATTTTTGGTCTGGTGTATTGTCTATCGGTAGCTAGAAAGGCGAGGGTGGTAACCACGTCAAGATAGGCCACACTGCTTGCAATTTCGGAGAGGAGGAGATGGTGGGCTGTGATTTCGGCTACCAGATGGGTAAAAAGTTCTTCTTCGAGTTTGGCTATACGATCAGAAGCGGAGGCAACTCTGGCTTCGTATTCTTCGAGTTCAGGGAGAGTATAACGTTCGGCATTGACGAGGCTTTGTTTACGGATATAGTCTTTGGGAACAAGATGTACATTTGGTTTACTGACTTCGATAAAGTATCCAAAGATGTTATTGTACCGTACCTTGAGGGAGGCGATTTTGGTTCTTTCTCGTTCTCGTTCTTGAAGTTTGAGGATGAAATCTTTGCCTTCTCTGAGCAGACGGCGCAGTTCATCGAGTTCGTTACTGTAGCCCTCGCGTATAACCTCCCCTTGAAAGGTTGAGGGGGGATCGTCGGTGAGGGCTTTGCTGATATGGTCACATATATCTGAGAGGGTTTTTTCTGTTTCTTTTTCGGAAAAACCCTCAAGTTTAAGGTAAGGAAGCAGGGAGAGTACCTGGACGAGACTGTCCCGGAGTTGAATGAGATCCCTGGGTATGGCTTTTCCGAGGCCGAGCCTCGTGTGGAGTCTTTCGAGATCTGTTACAGAGCGGAGGGTGTTTCGTATGCGAGTGGTGAGTACGCCGTTTTGATAAAAAAAGTCTACATCATCAAGGCGACGCTCAATAAGCGATTGCTGAGCCAGAGGATAAAGAATCCATCGCTTCAAAAGACGTGCCCCCATCGGTGTCATGGTTTCATTGAGGGTTTCGTAGAGGGTATTTTTGCTTGTTCCATCCCAGAGGTTTGTTGTGAGTTCGAGGTTTCGTATGGTAAAGTCGTCCATCTCTACGTAGAGAGAAGATTCCACTATCTGGAGTCGCTCAATGAAACGGTTGAAGTTATTTTTGAGATGAGGATTGCCAATTTGTGTTTCCTCAAAATATCGGAAGACGGCAGAAAGTCCTTTGATGAAACCTTTTTTTGTGATTCTTTTTTCGAGTTTGGTGAGAAGCTCAGGTGAGAAATATGACGGGTCAAAATACCAGGCAGGAAGAGTTTGGGCCAAAACCCCTGTTTGCTTTATAAAGCTGGACCAGGCGTGCCAGGATTGAAGCTCTTCTCGATAGAGACACTCAAGCGGTTGGTAGCGCATCCATTCATCCTGAAGTGCACGGAGAACATCGGAGGGAGAGCCCTCTATGCGATGTCCAAAGAGATCACCTGTAGAGAGATCGGCCATCCAGAGGAAAAATTCGCTTCCCTCATGGTAGAGGACAGCGAGGTATTGGTTGAGGTTTTCGGGGGGTATTTCGGGGGAGATGACTGTCGCCGGGGTAATGATTTCCACAATATCCCGACGGACAAGTTTTTTTGTCTTGGAGGGATCCTCGAGTTGTTCACAGATAGCGACTTTTTGGTTGTGTTTGATGAGCTTCTGGATATAGTGTTGGGCAGCGTGGAAGGGGAACCCTGCCATGGGCATATCATTGCGGGAGGTGAGGGCAATATTGAGTATCTGGGATGCTTTCTTTGCATCCTCGTAGAACATTTCGTAGAAGTCGCCCACCCGAAAAAGGAGGATCTTATCGGGATGACGGGATTTGATCTCTTTGTATTGGCGCATCATGGGTGTCAAAGAATCGAGATCACTCATTCCTGCCTCCCGTTTTTCTCGTGGGTGGAAAGTTTTCCCCCTTTTTACATCTTCTCCACAATGAAGAGCGGTTCATTCGCCTGGACGGGCGAAGCATCGGCCTTTAAAATCTGGACGATCTTGCCTTTTACTTCAGCTTTGATCTCATTCATTACCTTCATAGCTTCCACGATAGCCACGGTAGTATCGGGAGAAACAATATCCCCTATCTTGACAAAGGGGGCAGAATCAGGGGAAGGTTTCTCATAAAAGGTTCCTACAATGGGGGATTTGATCTTGTAGTACTTTGTTTCGTCGTCATAGGGGGATGTCGTCGATGTAGAGACAGCCTGGGGAGATGTTGGTGTTGGTGCAGGGGAAACGGGTTGGGGAGAAGAAGGGACAACAGCGGGCATAACAGGGATAGTATTTGCCTGTAGAGAGGCAGGTGGTGTTTCCTTTTTGCGGGAAACACGGAAATACACATCCTCCCCTTCGGCAATTTCAAGCTCTTCTATGCTGGTTTCTTGAAAAAGAGATTTTACCTGTTTGAGAAACTGGGCATCAAACCCCATGATTTCCTTCGGCATATGCCACCTCCATTTTTTCTTGAGAAATTATTATACACGATAATAAATTTTTCCTCAAGTTTTCTCGAAAAAATTGCCTTATTTTTCCCTTTTAGTTATAATAAAAAATATATGCGGAGAAAACTGTTATATGATCTCGCTCTGTCAAATTGGAAAACGACGATTGTCTCGTGGATAGCTTTCCTGATGGCGGGTGCAAGTTTTCTTTTTGGTTTAGCTTTTGCTTTTTCGCTTATTCCCCAGGCTTCTCCTATAAATGCTGCTGTTGGAATCATCTCAGGGATTTCCCTTTTTATACTGGGAATGTTTAGTATTTTATTAACAAACAATTACCAGCTTATTGTCTCACGGTTAATGCTTCTGTGGTGGACGGCGTATTTTTTTTGGCATATTTTTCTCTTTCGTGAAGGAATGGAGGGAGCTTTTCTCTTGTTTTTTGCGGCTTTGTCAGGGCTGTTGTTTCTTTTACTTCCTTTTGTAGAGGGGATTTTCTGGCATGTGGGATTTTTTCTCGTTGAGGGTTTGTTACTGTTAAGGAGGGATCATGGGCATTCAACATTCCTGATGATGTATCAAGTGGGTATTGCTGTGTTTTTTGGAATATACGCATGGATCCTTGATGTCTCTCGGCGCCTTCTTGAAAATCGTTTGTACTATGATTCTGTCACTGGTCTTTTCAATAGAAATTATCTTCTCGGTATTCTTCAACAAAAGAAGGGTTTTTGGCTGATGATTATCAATGTAAGTAATTTCAAGGAATTTAACGATCTCTTTGGCTATAAATTAGGGGATAGCATTCTTTCTCAGATAGCGCTTCGTCTTCGCTCTCTTGAGACCAAATATCAGAACATTCTTCTTTGTCATCTCCATAGTGATGAATTTGCGATTGTGGGATTACAAGCATGGGACAGAAACCTTTTGTCAAGTCTCTGTGAAGAGATCTATGTTTTGTTGGGTGAGAAACCGCTTTCTTTGCGGTCGCTTCCCCCTCTTCGATTGCACTTTCATATTGGGGTGAGTGATAGGCGAGATAATCTCCTCGGTACAGCAGATATGGCTTTTCGTTATGCAGTAAGTCAGGGTAAACTCTGTGCTCTCTATGAGGATAAAATGTATGTGGCCAAATCGTATGAACACAATATCCGGGCAACTTTGCTCTTGCAGGATGCATTGGACAACGATAGAATTGTGCCTTTTTTCCAACCGATTGTGAATCTCAAGACCGGTAAAATAGAGAAATATGAGTGTCTTGCGAGGATTGTTGATAGGGGGGGGCGTATCTATGAGCCCAACTTTTTCCTTGCTATTGCGCAACGTAATCAGCTTGCAACAGCAATTACGAGAATCATGGTGAAGAAATGTTTTGATGTTTTTTCTAAGATAGATACTGAATTTTCGCTAAATCTTTCGTATCAAGATCTTATTGATGCCGAAACGCTTGTTTTTATTTATTCGAAACTTTCCAGTGCCCCAGAGGTAGCGACGAGGTGTATTTTTGAAATCGTGGAGGAAACGGCTATTCAGGACTTTCGTGTGGTAGAGGAGTTTATTACCAGGGTGAAAGAGTTTGGGGCCAAGGTGGCACTGGATGACTTTGGGAGTGGGTATTCTAATTTTGAGTATCTGGTGAAGCTCCCCTTTGATTACATCAAGATAGACGGTATCCTGATTGAACGTTTGCCAGACGACGTACGTTATCAGGCTGTGGTAACAAACATTATTAATTTCTCTCGAAAAATAGGAAGTCAAACAGTAGCGGAATTTGTTTCTTCTGAGGCCATTCATGAGGAGATAAAAAAGCATGATTTTAATTACGGACAGGGATACTACTATGGGAAACCAAGTCAGTACCCCATTTCTTCTAAAGACAAGTATTTTTCTTAGTCTTTTGTTTGCTTCTTGTTATGGGCTTTACTGGAATGGAGCTTCTCCGCTGGTTCTTCCTTTTGTGGGGGCAGGTGTTTCAAGAGTATTTTTTGAGGTTCCTCTGGAGACGAATATATCGCTTTCGTTTACGTATACAAGCAATCTTTTTATCATCCAACCGATGAATCCTTTTCCATCGTTTGAGTTAAAGGATGGGATTCTGGTGATTGTCTACCCCTGGAAGACCGTTATGTACAAAATGAGAATCTCTACCCTTCCACCATCTGTTGAGATTCTCCATACTCCATCCCTTGGTCGGGGAAAAAGCGGGTTAGTTATTTATAGAGTGGGATCCAGTATTCCGTGTCAGACATGGATAGAGGATAATCTTGGGTGCCGTTACTATCCCTATGAAGAAAAAAAGGTGTGGGTATCTCTTGTCGGATGGCCCCTCACAACAACGAGGTATCAGCTGAAGATTGTGGTGGAGGATGCGGCTCAAAACAGTGTTGAGAAACTTGTTTCCTACTCTCCTCTTAAAACAACTTACCGTGTGCGTACTATCCCTCTGGCAAGAGAGTTTGCTAAAGAACAGGGGACGGAGGTGAACCTCACGAACCTCACAGGGGATCCTCTTAAAGATTACAATACCCTGATGGCTGCTTTTGCAAAGCAGACAAAGGTAAGTGTGTTTGAACTTACTTACCGGCGCTCTGGTAGAGGGGGTCAGATGTTTACCAATCTTCCTTTTCTTCCTTTACAGGAGTTCGCTTTTTCTAGTCTTTTTGGGGACGAACGACGGTTTGTTCTTGAGGGGAAAGTCATGCGTTCTTCGTATCATTACGGGATAGATATGGTTGCCCCATCCAATACTCCTGTAGTTACCCCCTGGGGGGGAGAGGTGAAATTTGCTGATTATAACGGTGCAAGTGGGAATACGGTGATTATTGATCATGGGCTGGGGATGTACTCTGTGTATATGCATCTTGAGAGAATCGATGTCAGAACAAAGATGATGGTTCGTGCAGGGCAGCAGATAGGTATCATCGGTAAAACAGGATACTCTACAGGGATTCATCTTCACCTGGGGATTTCCATTCAGGGAAGGTATGTGGATCCCACGGATTGGACCAATCAAGAGTGGTTGGAAAATCATATTCTTGAGCCGCTTCGTCGTTATGGGAAATAAAAGGAGAAAATTTTTCCTGGGGAGAAAACTATGTTTTTTCGATCATGTGTTTTTATTCTGTTTTTCCCATTGGTTTTGTATGGTTTTTGGAAAAATAAGGTACAGTACTTTTCTTATGACTGGGTTGCGGTAGAATCTTCTCACTTCGAGGTTCTTGTTACCAGGGGGCAGACCAATCTTCTTTCTGAAGCGATTGAGCTTCTTGAGACTGCCTATAGTCACCATCAGCGACTCTTCAATTATACGGTCAAGAAAAAAATTCAGGTTATTCTTTACCCCAATCAGATAGACTTTCTTAAAAATAACATCCTTCCCTGGACAGAACGGGGAACTGAAGGGTTTACAGAACTCTCGCGTGGGCGGGTGGCTATCTACTTTACTCCCCGGCGATCTGAGATGAAGCATTTTGTGTATCATGAGCTCGCCCATGTTTTTCAACTTTTCCTCTGGTCTGAGAAGCGCTTGGTTGGTATGCAGTTTCTTGATATTCCTTTGTGGGTAGTGGAAGGAGGGGCAGAGTGGGCCTCTGCAGGCCTTACCAGAGAGGGGGATCGGTATGTGGCAAACCTGCTCTATCGGGGGAAAATTCCCAGTCTTTTTGATCTCTCTGACCTTAGGCTTGAGCCGTATCAGTATTATCTCGTGTACAAGATGGGAGCATTGTTTTATACCTTTGCGGAAGAAAAATGGGGAAAAGGTTTTTTTGCTCGTTTGATGCATTTGATTGCTGAAAAAGGAAGCTGGGGAAAGATTTTACGAGAGGATCTTGGTATTCAGCAGGAAACCCTTGATCGGGAGTTTCGAGAGTTTTTGAGTAGAAGGTATTTTCTTCGTTATCCTCAAAATGCGGTTTTTGAAAAGCTTCACGAAAAAGAAAACTTTGAAGCTCATATGCTCTGGATAACGAGTAACGAGTTTCTCACCATGGGGGTAGATCGATATTACCCGGCGTACGTTCTCTACAATACCAATACCCAGCGTCGAAAGGTTCTTGATAGGATTGGCATCAGTGAAGAAAACCTTTACTTTCAGTACCAGCGCAATCATCTCTCGAAAAGTACCAATAGTTTGGTATGCTGGCTGGTAGAGGGAGGGGATAGGTATCGACTGGTTCTCTATGATACGAAAACCCGTAAGAAAACTTTTTATGTACCATCGTACCGCGTGATAAGTAGTCCTGAAATTTCACCTTCGGGAGAAGAGATTGTCTTTGTTGCTTTTGAGGGCATGCATCATATCCTGGCTATATATCATATCCCTACTCGAAAAACCCATGTTTTGTTTTCTACCCCGTTTGTGATCGAAAACCCGCGGTGGTTTGATCGTGATAGGATTCTTTTCTCTGCCAATTTTCATGATACTCCGGAGGGTGAAAACCTTGATCTATACCTTTACGATAGAGAGCAAAATCGTCTTGTGTGGCGAATGGATAGTGGCGAAAGCGATGAGATGCCTTATGTGTTTGAGAAAAAGGGAGAGAAGAAAATTCTTTTCATCAAACAGGGCTTTTTCCCTTCGTTGTGTGTGTATGATCCCCAAACAGAACTATACACGGAGATTTCGACAGCTCCCGGTGAGATAAGTTTTCCTGTTCAGCAAGGGGAAGATATCTATTTTACCCTTTATGATGGTGGGACAATGGCAATCTATCGTACGTACTATCAGGAAAAAGAACAAAAGCCTGCTTCTTACCAGGAATTACCATCATTTTCTGAGAAAAGTATCTCTGAATGGCAAGGATTGCTTTCTGTAAAACCTTATATATGGCGCATCCAACCGGATTCTTTTTTCTTTATTTTTAGTGCCAATTCCTATGGAGATGTGGGACTTGCTGGTATTTTTAGTGGGAGTGATATTTTGGGCGATCATCAGGTGTATGCCCTCGTAGATTCGATCTTTGTGGGGGCTGACCCCGGACTTGCGGGCTGGAATATGGAGCTGGGTTATGCTTTTCTCAAGTATCGTCACCAATTTGGTTTTCGTTTTCTTCACTATAATAATCTGTTTTACGAGTGGATTCAGTTTCCGGATTTCTACCAGGTGGGCCAGTCTTATTTTGATAAATGGCAGGTGGATGGCTTGTATTCCTATCCTTTGAATACCTTTCAGCGATTTGATGTTACGGTAAGCTACCGATCTCTTACCTACCTGACCGGGGCGACGCAGTATGAGGATCATATCGAGTTTCGATTTATCAATGCGCAGGAGCTTTTGGGAAGCGGGAGGTATGTTTTTGATAATACCCTTGGCTCTAGTATTGGGCCACTCGATGGTCTTCGTGCCACCCTTGCATTGGAACAGATTCTTCCTCTTAATGGGCTTGGAGGATTGGCAACGCGCCTGATTGGAGATCTTCGATGGTATTTTATGATTGTGCCAGGATATGGGTTTGCCACAAGAGTTGTCGCAGGAAAGATCGTGAACTATGATCCTTTGCGTTTACCTCAGCAATTCTGGGTAGGGGGGTTTCAGTCTATTCGTGGCTATCCTTATGGAAAGTTTAGTGGTGATACGATGCTGGTTATAAATACAGAGTTTCGTTTTCCTTTGATTCGTTACTGGCAACTGGGCTTTCCTCCTATTGTGTTGCCCACTATTTGGAGTGTGGGTTTTCTTGACATGGGGGCGGTAACGAAGGCAGAAGATATCCATCGTTTTCAGCTTTTTGATGATGAGGGGTATCTTAAAGACGGTTTGATGAGTGCTGGATTTGGTTTCAGGCTTGTTTTTGGTGAAGATATCAAGTTGATGTGGAATTTTGCTTACCCTTATGATGGGAGGCGTTTTAAAGAGGTTGTCCAGGAGATTGTGATTGCAAGGGACTTTTAAAAAAAAGAGTGGGGCCATCCCGGGGGAAGGATGACCCCAAAGTTCAGGAGGTTATTTTAGAGGGAATGTGTGGGGTGTGTATAATAGGAGGGTAACATCTTATTGAAAAAAAGAGAAAGCGGCCAGCGGGAATCGAACCCGCGCCATTAGCTTGGAAGGCTAAGGTACTACCACTGTACGATGGCCGCGACTATGGATATATAGTATAGCATATTTTAAAAGTTTTGTCAAGTCATCGAATTGCTTCATAATAAAAGTACTCGAAAAGGGAACGTTGCTTCAAAATAAAAAAGTACTTTAAATTTGTGTAAAATAATCCAGTTCATGGCTCGACAAGCTCGCCAACCGTGGCTCGACAAGCTCGCCAACCGTGGCTCGACAAGCTCGCCAACCGGAATTGGGGTGGCGATGTTTGAAAGGAGACCTATTTACAGGGAAACGGCAAAACAATATCAAAAAGCCAGCAAAAAGGAAAAAATGGAGATACTGGATTACTTTGTGAGGATAACAGGTTTAAAAAACCGAAACTATGCCGCCAGGCTCTTGAGGCAGCACGGAAAAACCATCTATGTAGGCAAGAAAAATTACCTTAAAGCCGACATAGCCAAGAAGGGCAAAAGACCTGGCAGAAAGAAAAAATTCGGCGAAGAGGAACTAAAACTTCTAAAAAAGGTCTGGGAAATTGAAAACTACATGTGTGGCAAACGCTTAAAGCCGATTCTCAATGAAGTTTTAGATAATCTCTTAGCAAACGGACATCTCCACGGTTCTCCACAGGCTATAGAAAACTTGCGCCATATAAGTGCCTCAAGTATTGACCGACTTTTGAAGCATGAGCGTAAAAAGCTTGAGATAAAAGGACGAAAAGGTACAAAGCCTGGAACGCTATTAAAGCAACAAATAGCTATACGCACGTGGGCAGAGTGGGATGAAAATTGCCCTGGGTTCATGGAGATTGATCTGGTAGCCCATGAGGGAGGAAATAGCCGGGGAGATTTTGCTCAAACATTAAATATGGTGGATGTTTGGAGCGGTTGGACAGAGCTTGTGGCAATCAAAAACAAGGCTTCAAAATGGGTAAGAGAAGCCATAGAAAAAGTCAAAGGAAGACTTCCTTTTGATTTACGGGGAATTGATTCTGATACCGGTGCTGAATTTATTAATCATCCTCTGCGTGATTGGTGTGAGAAGCACCAGATAAAATTTACAAGGGGGAGAAGCTCCCGTTCCAATGATAACTGCTACGTTGAGCAGAAAAACTATTCCATAGTCCGCCAGAATGTTGGATACTTCCGCTACGATACCGAGGAAGAAGTCTACTACTTGAACCGACTCTATGCGTATCTCAGGCTTTATGCCAACTTTTTTCAACCGGTTATGAAAATGACAGAGAAAAAGAGAATCGGAAGCAAGGTGCAAAAGAAGCATGATGATATTAAAACTCCCTACCAACGGCTTTTAGAAAGCTCTTATGTAAGTGAGGCACAAAAGGAACGCCTAACAAGGCTTTATAAGGCTCTCGATTTGTTTCACCTAAGACAAAAAATTACGGCTTGCCAGAGAAAACTTTTCAGCCTTCAAAAGAAAAAGAATGTAAAAAACAAAAATTTGGAGGAAACTGTATGGAATTTTTGAGTACTTTTTTTTATGAGGCAATGATTCGAATTTCGAGTACTTTTTTATTTGACGCAACGGGATTTTTTCGTTTGGTAGGACGGGAAGGGATGGTATTTTTTGTTTTTTTTCTTTATACTATATTTGAAGAGGAGTAGATGCGCAAAGCGGCAGTCTTTTTTTTGTTTTTTTGGATGGGAGTGGTGCTCTGGGGGCAGGAAAGACCATCCGATGGATCTTTGAGTAATGATTTTGCAGGGGAGATAGTTCTTTGGCCGGAACTTCCCCGGCAGCGTTTTCGTTTTGTTCTGACAAACACTACCGTGATTTCTAATGTTGAGGTTATTGCAGGTGTAACGAACTGGAAGGTTTCCCAGGTGGAGACGGTCTATGAATTTTATGATGCTTTTGATGATGTGCTTTCTGTTGATCCTGCAGCACGGTTTGCTTCCGAATTGGCAGAGCTGATATGGCCAGCTGATTGGTACCATTTTCCTGTAGAAATAGCCTATCTTCGATGGCAGAAAAGGAGCTTGCGAAAAGCCTCGGTAGAACTCCTCTCGACGAATGAATTGGTTTCCTTTTCTCAGGATATCCTGAAGGATATACAGCAGACAAAACGACAGAAAGAACGTTTTGCCCTCACGGGAGAAGCAAAACCCCTGGCCATTCGTGTGGATGAGTGGGAGAGTGAGTTTGTTTTGAGTGGATGGTTTACCTTTCGGACGGGATTTGGTTGGGTGTGGAAGGATCCTGCTTTTCTTCAGCCGGTGGGGAATTTTTCACCTGGTCTTGAGATGGCCCAAAATCTTCGTTTTAACCTTCTGGGGAAGATTGGGCAGAGGGTCAATGTTTCGGTCAGTCATCAGTCTGACAATCCTGAAAATACCTATTTTCTTCAATATAAGGCTCTGGAAAGTGACAGGGGGGCTGTGAGAGAGGTTTTGCTTGGGAATGTCGATATGCAGATCCCTCAAAAGGGTGCGCTTATTAGTACTGAGGGTATTCCTAAACAGGGGATAGGGGTACTGGGGCGTTTCCAGATGGGGAATCTTTCTTATCAGAGCCTTCTTCATATCTCTGGTACGCAAAAAGGCTACAAAAGATTTATTGGGTCTAAGCAACAAAAAACGATTGTTCTCCGGGATATTCACTATCTGAAACGGATGTATTTTCTTCTTCCTGATGGATCCATCGACCAGGGAAGTATAGAAGTTCTTCTACAAACCAATGTATTGATAGACCGTAGTATTGATGGACTGTACTATAAGCGTCTCGTGTTTATGCAGGATTACACCCTTAATTTTACGACGGGTGAATTGATACTTAAAACATCTGTTGCACGGGATAAGCGTCTTGTGGTACGTTATACGCATGGGGGACTTCCTTTCTCGTCTCCTGGTGATCCAGACTGGGAGGGAACCGACGATAATACGGGCGAGGCTTTTCTGTACCTCTGGCGCGAGGACAAAGCGATTTCTCCGTATATGCACTACGGGGTTTATAATCTCGGCTCGAAAAACTTTGACCCCGGGCAGGGGTTTGATCTGCGTGTGGTCTATACGGTGAATACAGCTATCGATGCACCGTTTCAGTTTTCTTTCTCGGATTACAAGGTGTTTCCCTCTTTGGGGGTTTTATGGTTTTATAATCGTTTTCCTGTTCCCGGTTCTTCTAATCTGTACACGAATTATACCGATCCAGGTGATTCCGATTCTCTTTATAGCCTTGTCTGTACCTATTACGAACCGACCCAGAGTTTTCAGCTTGATTACAATGTTATTCCGGGGAGTGAGAGTGTTTTCATTAACGGAAGAAAACTCTCAAGCTGGGAGTATATTCTGGTAAGTGCCACAGGGGAATTGATACTGAATCAGATGGGTGCTCTCCAGGAAAACGATGTTATTGAGGTTTATTATGAATACAAGCCCTTCTATGGAAGCGGTGTGCAGCGATTTACCTGGGCAAATCGATGGGATTATCCTGTTTCCCCGGTGTGGAATATAGGTGGGACGGTTATTGCAACTATTGCCCAGCGGGGAGAGGAAGGCGCGAAGCTTCCCCAATCTCCGGATGGGGTTCTTCTTGCCAGTGTGGACAATACGATTGATCTGGGAAGCTTTTTTGGTTGGGGGGCACAGAATCGCTGGACGCTTCAACTGGAAACAGCGGTTTCTTTGTATGATCCTAATACCAGTGGAGTGGCGATTGTCGAGGATTTTGAGGGTGGAGGGGGGAGTTTTCAGCTCTCAAAAAGTGAGTATCGATGGGTGTTAGCGGCCCCTCTGACGAATATTGTTGGAATCTCCCTCTCTAACCGTGCCAGACTCCTTTACCGTGATTATCGGGAGTACAAGGGAGACGGTACGAGTACCCTGATACCGTATTATCAGACACCTTTTGCTGTCTATGCTTATAGCGACAAACCCGGACTCTATATGGCTTTAGGTGGGCATCTTCCTGCCGCCGACTATCCTAATGTTGTGCAAAATGTTCTTGTTTGGGATTATGACTTTTCGTCTGGGGAATGGGGCGGGGCTGTTTATTCCTTTGTGGGGGGACAAAGTATCAATATGAGTCGGTATGATGAAATTGTCTTCTGGGCAAAGATAGAAACAGATGATGATGGAGATGGGGTTTTTAGTGAAAATATTTCCCATGAAGTGGAGTTTTTTCTTGCTGTGGGGAATCTTCCTGAGGATAGTGATGGGGATGGTATCCTTGATGCTGAAAAGAGTTCTCAGGATTTGGGGTATATTTTCAATGATCCTACCAACGGCAGTGTGCTTACGAGAGTGGGGATTGGACGATTTGGCAAAGGGGATGGGATTATCCAGTTAGAGGATCTCAATGCCAATGGGGTGCTGGATACCGATGGGAACTGGGTGGTTGTTCCAGCTGCAGGGGTGAGTTCTCCTACCAATCTTATTCTTCATGGTAGTGGGTGGAAGGAATACCGCATTCGTATTGATCAACTCTCCTCACAACAACTGCAAGCGCTTCAGCAAGCCACGGCTGCAGCTGTGTATATCAAGAAAAAAAATGGTCTGAAAGGACGTGTTCTTATCGATGGTATCACCTTTCAGACGACAAAATGGCAGCGGCTTTCGCTTGATGGGGAAAATATTTCTCCTCTTCCTCAGTGGAGAACGGCTCTTCTGACGACGTTTACCAGTGCTCAGTACCAGAAGTATCGTTTCTACGACCCCTGGTCAGATGAGTCTGATGCTCGGGAACGCTATACGACTTTTGAAAAACTTCACAAGATGCGTAGTAAGACAGAAGCTCTTCAGTATGAGGAAAAAGCCCTGGGTCTCTTTTATGCTTTGAGTAACACGGGTTACAATCCTTCTACAGGAGAGGGTGGGACCAATGGTTTTGTCTGGCAGTATTTCAATAGTGGTCTTTCTATTGGGAAATACGAACAACTCGCCTTTTATCTTTTTGTACTTTCTACAGGAGAGGATGGTACCCCAATAAAATATGGAGGGGACAGCTGGGATAACGAAACGTTTGTTTTTGTGATGGGTTCTTCTACGAATGACATCTATACGTGGAGTATACCGTTGAAGGATCTGCCAAAAGAGAGGTGGCAGAAAGTTGAAATTCTTCTCGATACTTTTGAAATGAGGCTTAACGACACCCTTTACAAACCTACCAGGAGAGGGAATCCTTATCTTCATGAGGTGAAGGCTGTTGGTTTTGGGATCGCGGTGAATGGGGGTGAACCGGTTAACCGTGGGAACATCTGGATCAATGAAATCCATGTGACAGATGATAAAAGTGAGGTTGGTTGGGCAACACTCGCCAGCACCACTCTTGATTGGCGTAAACCCCTCTGGATATGGAATGGGTATGAGATTATGGGTCCGCTCTTGTTTAACGGACGGACGGAATGGCGTTCGGATGTTTTTCGTTCTTCTCTCGCTGTCACCAATACCACAAGAAATGCTGAGACACTTCTCGTAAGTGGTGATGCCCAGTCATCTCTTCTTCGTTCTGTTGATTACCGTATCTATGGATCCTGGCTTACGCAAAGCACAAAAACCAATGAAAATGAACTCCCCCTTGAATATCAGTTCTTTTTGAGAAAGAATACAGGCGGGTTTACCACCAAGTACAAGAGTTCTGCATGGATCCCTGAGGTGTTTCATGCGTATGGTGAAACCACCGAAAAGCGTTTGTTTTATGCCTCTTCTTTGGGACAGCTTACCACTCTCCAGTCTGCTTCAGGAAAATGGGCACTGAAGGAGCAACTTCCCTGGACAAGAAATATCTCTCACGTTTTTGAGGCTTCTTATGAATACGGGGCTACCCTTGATATAGGGACCTATGTTGACACCCCGGATGTTCGTCTCTCGAACCGTGCTCACACCCTTTCCCATCAAAAATCTTTGAAGCTTTCTCTTATCCAGACAACAGGTCAACTCGCCTTTTCGGCCGGTTATGGCAAGGCTCAGCAAAAATACCGAAGCTATAATCTTGTGGGCGATCTGGATTATGAGGGGTCTATTTTTGCCAGAGAGGGAAGTATTGGAGAGCGTTATGTATTGATTCAGCAAGGGCTTATGGAAGGTTTTGATTGGCCGGATCCCTTCTGGCAAAAGGATGAGGAAAACTTTTCGTGGGGAATGCAACTCGATAGGCCATGGCCGTGGCTCTATCTTGAGAATAAATCCTGGTGGGGAAGGGTAAGAGGCAGCTTTTCCTATAACGATCAAAGATATCTGCTCTTTTTTCAAACGGCACACGGGCTTACGAATCAGTGGTCTTTAAACCTTTACCCTCGATGGGTGTGGTTGGATACCCTCGGGGTATCATTGACAAGACAGGCCAGGCTCTGGTATCAGTCTAACCAGGATCCTCTTCGCTATCAGGATGTCTGGGAAACAACGGGCAGGGTTTTTTATGTTCCTCCCTGGGAATATCAGACCTTTGCTCTGGTTTCTGCCAGGTCAAATGCACTGACTGCCGTATCTCTGTACACGAATCTTTCCGGGAGTCAATATAGCTTTGATGAAAGCTGGCGATGGGAATGGATACTTCCGCGCTATGACAACGTATGGGATCTTGTGTTTCCGAAACGTTACCGGTATGATACCATACTTGCTACCTCACGAATGGATCTCGGATACAGTCAGACGTTTTCTCATACCTTTGCCACACTCTCTGAATTTGGCTGGGGAAGATTTTTGACGAACCATCGTTGGTATCAGATAAATCCTCTCCAGCTTGATTTGTCGCTTTCCTGGACAGAAAACTACCTGACTCGTTTAGGGAGTCGAGCAGTGGGAGGGAGTTTGCGACAGACGATCTTTTTCCTTAAGGATGTGAGTCTTTCTTCTTCGTACACCTATAGGCAAACTGAAGAAATACGTATCACCAATTTTTATGGTTTTGAAACAAACTATGGGTTTCCCAAAAAAGACAGTGCGCTTGCTCTCAAGGATACACGCACCCATAGTGTCGATCTTCAGCTTTCGTGGTATCTTCTTAACTTGAGAGAAGTTAATCTCTTTGGTTGGAGGATAAACCTTCGTGGATCTACCCTTCAGAATACCGAGACCCTCCGTTTTAGCTGGAATAACACCACTTATGACAAACCTCTTTTCGTCTCTTTTATAGAGCCCATCTATGAGATAACCTATGATCATGTTTCACGCTATCAGCTTACGGATTATGTGACGGCAAATTTGATTCTGAGGTTTATCAACCATCAATACCGGGAGGTCGTGGTAATAGGGGGACAGAGAGTAGATAAGCCATTTCAGATGGGATGGGGAGGGTATGTTGCTTTTGATATTGGTATCAAGTTCTAAAAGAAAAATGCCGGGGACGGGACTTGAACCCACACAGGCTGTTAACCTACTAGAACCTGAATCTAGCGCGTCTGCCAATTCCGCCACCCCGGCATTGAGGCATATATATTAAGATAAAAACGCCCTCTTGTCAAGTTTTTGGATTTTTGAGGAGAAACCACCCTGGTGTGCCATTCTCAGAAGTCTGTGCAATAACCTACAGCTTTTTCAGGGTTTCTTGTATTCCCTCGATAACCGTGGTTATGTCGTCGGGAGTATGAGCTGAGGAGAGAGGGAGACTTATCTCTCGTTGGTAGAAGTGTTCAGTGACGGGGAACTGGCGTTCAGAAAGCCTGAGAAAACGATAGGCAGGATGTTTATAGATGGGGATGAAGTGGACATTGGCCTGGATGCCAAGGTGAGCAAGTTCTTGTATTATCTGGTCCCGCCTCTCTGCCTCAACCTGGAGAGGATAGAGGTGATAGGAGGTTTCATTGTTCCATGGGGGATGAAAGGGGGGAGAAACCCTTTCATTGGTTTTTAAAGCCTCGTTGTACATCTGGAAGTACTGTTTGCGTCTGGAAAGCATGGCGTCGTAGCGTTTGAGTTGGGAAAGACCAATGGCGGCGGCGATATCGGGGAGATTGCATTTATAACCCGGGAGTTCAATATCGTAACGCCAGTTTCCACCTTCGTATTTTTGACGGGCATCTTTGTTTTGTCCGTGGAGCATAAGGAGCCGCAGGCCTCTTTCCAGTTTTTCTTCATAGGGGGAGAGAATATTGGACCATGAAATGCATCCGCCTTCGGCTGTCGTGAGGTTTTTTACCGCGTGAAAGGAAAACACGCTCACATCAGCAACGGAGCCTACTTTTTTTCCGTGGTAAGTGGCGCCGAGACTATGGGCTGCGTCAGCCATGACAAGGACGCGACCAAGCCAGGTTTGAGGAGTGTTTTTTTTGGGATGAAAAAGGTGGGATTTTTGTTGAGCAATGGCGAGGAGTCTTTCATAATCCGCTGGCCATCCTCCGTAGTCTACAGCAAGGATGGCTTTTGTCCTGCGGTTGATGGCTTTTTCAACGAGGGCGGGGGAGAGATGGTAGGTGCCGGGTTCTATGTCAACAAGAACAGGTTTTGCTCCTACATGAAGAATTACATTGACGGTTGCGGCAAAGGTGAGGGGTGTGGTGATCACCTCATCGCCTGGTCCGATGCCCCAGTATCGAAGAATCATTTCCATGCCGGCGGTAGCGGAGTTCATGCACACCACTCGCGATACGTTAAGAAAGCTTGCCAGAGACTCTTCAAAGGCTTGGGTGCGGGGACCTGTGGTAATCCATCCGGAGCGGAGTACCTCGGTTACGGCGTCAATTTCTGCCTGAGTAATATCCGGAGGGGAGAAAAAAACACGTTTCACTATGAACCTCCCTGGTATTCTGGAAGCCAATATTTTATGAATGCGCGTATTTTTTCCCCGTTGTAAGTGCGGGCAACAGTTTTTGTTTCTTCGAGAAAACGCTGGCGTTCTTCGGGTGTCCAGAGGTGGGGTTCTTTGGTAAAAAGAAGCTTGGGGAATTGAGAGGGTTTGAGGCTTGCGGGATCTTCGGCGAGTTCTTCGTTGAGTTTCTCCCCTGGTCGAAGGCCGGTGAAAACGATCTCTATATCATCAGGGCGGCGTCCTGAGAGGGCGATGAGCGTTTTGGCCATTTCAAGAATACTTAAGGGTTCACCCATGTCGAGGATATGGATGTCTCCTTCCTGTACAGCTGCTGACTGGATGACAAGCCTTGCGGCTTCTCGTATAGACATAAAGTATCGTTTCATCTCGGGATGGGTGATGGTGACAGGACCACCAGACTGTATCTGTCTCATAAAAAGAGGGAGGACACTTCCCCTTGAACCGAGGACGTTACCAAAGCGTACCACTGACGTTGAAATATTGTTTTCTTTTCCAGCGCTTAGAACAAGTTTTTCAGCGAGGCGTTTGCTTGCTCCCATGATGGAGGTTGGGCGAACAGCCTTGTCTGTGGAGATCATGATAAAACGGGAAGCACCGCTTGCTCGAGCAGCCTGGAATACATTCCAGGTTCCAAGGATGTTGTTTATGAGAGCTTCGTGGGGAAATTCCTCCATAAAAGGAACATGTTTATGGGCAGCGGCATGAAAAATGATATCTGGCTTGAGCGTTTGCATGGTATACATGATAAGATCCTCATCCCTCACATCAGCTATGGTGTAACGAAGCCGATTATCCCGTATTGATTGAAGAAGTTCATAAAGAGAATTTTCTCCCCTGCCTATGGCGATCACCTCTCGGAGAGGAAGGGCAAGCAACTGGCGAACAATCTCCGATCCAATAGAACCACCTCCCCCTGTGACAGTCACACACTTTTCTTCGTAGAAGGGGCGGAGTTGTTCCGGGGCAAGGGTCACCTCTTCCCGTCCCAGCAGATCGACAGGTTCAATCTGGCGTATATTATTGAGGGAAACGCTTCCTTCAATGATTTCAAGGAGGCCGGGAATGACCTTGATCTGCACCGGGGTATAGGCGAGAGACTGAAAAATTCTTCGCATCGTTTGACGGCTTGCTGAGGGGATGGCGATAAGGACCTCTTCTACCTCATAGCGGAAAACAACCTCACGAGCGGCATCAATTTTTCCGAGTATAGGGTGGTTGCAACAGCTTTTTTTGTGCTCATCATCATCGAGGAAACCCACGATGTGATAGCGATCCTGACGATGGGCAAGGATCTCGCGAGCGATGCTTTCGCCCGCGTTGCCGGCACCGATGATGAGGAGGTTTCGCATCTTCTTTTCCTTGTTTTTGGTTCATTTCATTATAGGGAAGGGCGTTTTTTTATGCAATTTTCCTGAAAAGGGAGAGGGGATAACACGAGATGTTGGGGCAATTTTTGTTTTTGATAACCTCTTGGGATGGAAAGTTGTGATGAAAAATTTTAAGGGTGTTTCAGTTGCCATTTTCTAAGCTTTTACTTTATAATGCTTTATTCCATGGGAGGAATCAATGATTTCTATTGTTCTTGTTGAACCAGAAGGGGATATGAATATCGGCATGATTGCCCGTTCGATGATGAATATGGATGTTGAAAACCTTGTGCTGGTTTCTCCCCGTACCAACCATCTCTCAGAAAATGCACGGGCTTTTGCTGTTCATGCGGTACCGATTCTTGAAAAAGCCAGCGTGGTCTTTTCGCTCGATGAGGCATTAAGAGGATGTGATGTGTCGCTTGCTGTGACCCGGAGGATTGGGCAATGGCGTCAGCAGGATGTGTTTCTTCCTCACTGGAGAGAGGTTATGTCTCCCTATGCTGGCAAAAAGATAGCCCTTGTTTTTGGACGGGAGAAAAGTGGTCTCACCAATGATGAGATCAGCCGGTGTGATCTGGTGCTTACCATCCCCTCTTCGGATGTTTTTCCTTCGCTTAATCTCGCGCAGGCGGTGATGACGGTACTCTATGAGATCTATCGGACGAGATGGAAGAGTTCTCACCCCTCTCCCTATCATACCGTAAAACGCGAAGAATTTCAGGGAATGCTTGCCATGATTATCGAGACGCTGGAAACCATGGGGTATTTTAAAACAGTTCCCCGTGAAAGGCTTGAGGCGTATCTGAGAAAACTTCTTTACCGTATGGCTCCTGATGAGACCAGTGCGATGATAGTGAAAAACCTCTTTCGCAGAATTCAAGGGCGACTCATGGCTTTAGAGAAAGCCCTGGAAAGAACTGATTCGTCCACACCGAAAGATCGTCCATGATGTAACACACTCCGAGGTGCAATTTGTTGGCAAGGGATATTCCTTTCTCTCGTCCTAGAAGAAACATCACGGTAGAGAGGCCATCGCTCTGGATTCCCGTTGGGGCGACAACGGTCACACTTGCTACCCCTGTAGTTGATGGATAGCCTGTGGTAGGATCCAGGATGTGGTGGTATCGTTTGCCGTTTGTGAGAAAAAACTGTTCATAGTCCCCTGAGGTGGCTACACTCCCTTCGGAAAGGCAAAAGAGAGCTATCACTTCGGCAGGATTTCTCGGGTGGCGGATGGCAATATTCCACGGGGTTTTGTCGGGCTTTTCTCCCCAGACGATAATGTTTCCTCCTGCATTCACAAGAAACCCTCTTACAGGTTTGGTTTTGAGGTAGGAAGCTGCCTTGTCTAACGCATACCCCTTGAGAATCCCTCCAAAATCTACCCTTCGTCCCCGGAGAAGAATATGTCTGTCTTTTTTCTGGATGGCATCGAATCCCACAGAGGAGAGTGTTTGTTGGATGGTTTTTTCTGATGGGAGGTACTTTTCCTTTTCGTTATAAAACCCCCAGAGCCTCATTAAAGGTTCCACTGTCGGGTCGAAAAGCCCTCCTGAGAGTTCAAAAAGCTTCTCTGTTTCCTGCCATACTCCAAGGAGTTCTTCATCGATTTCCCCGTATCCTTTTTCGTTCAGGGTGAAAAGTAAAGAGTTTGTGCGGTGGATACTGTAACGGTTTTCCAGATCCGCCATGATATCGAGGGCGGTCTCTGCCCATTTTTTTGCTTCTTTTTGGTTCTCAGCGTATAAAATCACTTGAACGAGGGTATTCATCTGGAAGCGTTCGGCATAAATCTTGTGTGGTGAGTTTGCGCACGAAGAGAGCACCACAAGACTGATGATGAGAGGGAAAAAGTATTTCATGGTTTCCTCAAGGAAGCAGAGTGTCCATGGGCCCGGAGTCCTTCAAGATCTGCCATGGCTTTCACCTTGTGAGCGTGTTTTTTCATGTATTCAGGTGAGAGACGAAGCACACTGGTTCGTTTGACAAAGTCATGCACCCCCAGGGGAGAGGAAAACACGGCGGTTCCATACGTGGGGATCACGTGGTTTGGTCCCGAGAAGTAATCTCCCATGGCAACCGGTGTCCAGTGTCCGAGAAAAAGCGCCCCGCTCTGTTTGGTATACCTGAGGATCTCTGAGGTATCAAGAGAGAGCATCATTTCGGTGTGTTCCGGTGCCAGAGAGTTTATTACAGCGAATCCCTCTTCATAGTTTGACACGAGTACTTTGTAGGATTGTTCCAGGCTTTTTTGGATGATATCTTTACGGGGAAGTTTTTCCAGTGTAGAGGGGAGAAGCGCTTCTACTTCGTTTATGAGGGATTCTGACGTAGAGATGAAAAATACCACACTATCAGGGGAGTGTTCCGCCTGGGCACAGAGATCCATGGCTATCCACGTTGCCTTTGCTGTCTCATCGGCAAAGATGGCCACTTCACTTGGACCAGCTATTGAGTCTATCCCTACTTTCCCCTGGACGAGTCTTTTGGCCATGGCTACATAGGCGTTGCCTGGACCGGTGATCTTGTGGACAGGGGGAATTGTTTCTGTTCCATACGCGAGGGCGGCTATTGCCTGGGCTCCCCCAACCTTGAAGACAGCACGTACACCAAGCTTTTCGGCGAGCGCAAGGAGCATAGGATGAATAGTGCCGTCTTTACCGGGGGGAGTGGTGAGGTAGATCTCTTGTACCCCGGCGATCTTGGCAGGAATGACGTTCATGAGGACTGAGGAGGGGTAAAAGGCTTTTCCACCGGGGACGTATACACCAACTTTCTCGATAGGGGTAATGAGCTGCCCAAGAAATGCGCCATCCTCTTCGTAAAACCAGCTTTTTTCCTTTTGTTTTTCATGGTAGCGGGTGATGTTTTCCATGGCTTCGAGAAAGTATTCCCAAACCTCTTGGTAATGGGTTTGGGCCTCTTTTTGGGCATTTTCGTATTCTTCAGGGGTGGCAACAAGGGAAAAATGGGAAATATCCACACCATCAAAGCGCCGGGTATATTCAAGAAGTGCTTTGTCTTTTTCTTTTGCCACGGTTTCAAGGATCGTGGATACACTTTGCCAGAGTTCGGGAGAAAGGGTTTCGGCACTCCGGCTATACCGTATAGCCTCTTCAAAAGACATGCTTTGCATAGATAGCTCCTTTTTATAGAGTATTATAAGCTAATGAAGGAAAAAATGCCATTTTGAAAAGGGAAGTTCGGGAAGGCTATTCCCTTGTTGCAGTGTTTTTAGAAACCTTTTTGGGGAAAACTTTCGTTTGCCATGAAAACTTTTTGAAAACACCTTCTTCTTGGGGAAAGCATCTCTTTTTATTTGCAAGAATTTTTCTTTTTACCTACAATAAAAACAGGAGGGAGCCATGAAGTCTTATCGAAAAGAACTCTGGTTTTGTACGAAGAACCGCGTGGAACTGGTTCACATTACTCCCCAGGTGGAGGAGGCACTTCGTGAATCCGGGATAAGGGAAGGTCTCTGTCTGGTAAATGCCATGCATATTACCGCAAGTGTTTTCATTAACGATAATGAGCCAGGACTCCATCAAGACTATAAAGACTGGCTGGAAAAACTCGCGCCACACGATCCCCATCTCTACCGGCACAACCAGACAGGAGAAGACAATGGTGATGCCCATCTCAAGCGTCAGATTATGGGGAGAGAGGTGGTGGTGGCCATCACGAATGGAAAACTTGATCTGGGGCCTTGGGAAAGAATTTTCTACGGAGAGTTTGATGGTCAGCGAAACAAACGAGTGCTTATTAAAATCATAGGAGAATAGGTATGCTGATCCTTATTCGACACGGCAAGGCTGTCGAGGTAAACGAATGGACTGGTTTAGATAGGGATCGTCCCCTCACCGACGAAGGACGGGAACGAACAGAAAAGCTTGCTAAAGGGTCTCGATTTCTGCTTAAAAAGCTTAAAGATCCTTTGTTGTATACGTCTCCTTATGTTCGTGCGTATGAGACTGCTCGTATTTTTGGCGAGGTGTGGGATCTTCCCGTGGTGAAGAATACGCTCTTTGAACCGGGGTGGAATGCTGAAAAACTTCCTCCTGATTATGAAACACGGGATTTGATCATTGTGGGGCATATGCCAGATATGAAAGAGGTCCTCTATGCGGTTACCAGAGGACAGGCAGCGATTGACTTCCAACCACCCTCACTTGCGGCTATTTCGTTTGGTAAAAACGAACCTCGTCTTGTTACCTACCTCACCTGGAAGGTTTTGTAAGAAAAGAAATTGAACATATAAAAAAATTATAATATAAAAATATTTTACTTTTTTGAAAAAAATAGGTATATTTTATTTGAAAAAGTGTCCAGAGGAGGAATACTATGGAACAACTTATTGATGCCAAGACCCGAAAAGAGCTTTCGAAGCTTTTTGAGGAGAACTTGACCCGTGAAGTAGAGGTCAAGGTATACAGTACAGGGGATGAGGATCTCCACGAGTTTGCGCGGCAGTTTCCATCAGAGCTTGCTGAGATCTCGAGTAAAGTGCATGTAAACCATTTTCCAGCTCGAGACGATCTCACCAATCCTACGGTTATTGTCGGTGAGAATTTGGGGTATAACTTTCGTTTTCTTGGTACCCCATATGGGCATGAGGCTTCCACTATTATCGAGGTGATCCGCATGCTATCTCAGGGGAAGTCATCACTTGCACCAAAATATCAGCAGGCCCTTCAGAGACTTGACCGTGATGTCAAGATTCAGGTTTTTGTAACGCCATCTTGTCCGTATTGTCCTCAGGCAGCGCTTCTGGCTGCTCAGGTGATGCTCGCCAATCCACAACGTATTACCGTTGAGGTGGTTGAGGCGCAGGAAAACCCTGAGCTTTCCATGCAGTATCGCGTTTCCTCGGTTCCTCAACAGGTAATAAATGGCGCAATGGATTCGATTACTATCGGTGTGCAGAGAGAATCAAACTTTGTAGAACAGGTCATTCGTTATGGGTCTGGTGATCCAGACATAATCCTTAAGGAGATGAACCAGAAAAACATTGTTTCTCTGCCAGACCATGTTGAGGGGGAGATCGAACTGTCCGAAGAGAATTTTGACGAGGCTCTGAAGAAATATCCCCGGCTTGTAGTGGATTTTTGGGCGGAGTGGTGCATGCCTTGTAAAATGATGGCCCCGATCTTTGCGACTCTTGCTGAAGAAGATCATACTACTGTCTATGCGAAGTGTAATGTTGACGAAAATCCTTCGATCGCGGAGCGATATGGTATCAACTCTATTCCGACGATAGGGGTCTTCAAGAGTGGGCAGCTTTCTAAAGAGATTGTAGGGGTTCGTCCCAAGGCTCAACTGGTATCAGAGATTGAGAAAGCTCTGGCATAACCCGCAGAAGTCGCTTTTTTTTGCTCTTTATGTTATACTAATAAGAGCAAAAAGGAGCTTCTATGAAGACACATCGAATATGCTGGGTCTTGTTCTTTGTGGCACAAGCGATGATGGGATGGGAAATTTTCTTTGAGTATGCGCACACGATGAGTGCCCTTGGCAAGGATAATCTCTTTCGTTTGGGGGGAGTGACTCCTTATTGGCAGGATTTGGCGCTGGGAGGGTATGGGGAGTACAGTGTTTTTTTTGGTATTCCCCAGACTACCCCACAGGGAAGTACGAAACCTTTTACTTATAGTGCTGTAGGCTTCGATGTTATGTATCGGAAAACCTTATTAGAAGATATTCAACCTTACGGCCGTTTTGGTTTTGTTTGGATCTGGCCAAATCCTGAGATAACCACTGCCTTGCAGGAGACAGCTATTCGAGCTGGTATTGGAATGTCTTTTTTCCTCCGTGAGGAGGTGGGTCTCTCTGCAGGCGTTGATTTTGTGGGATTTTTAGGACAGAGTCGGGCAGATCGCATCGTAAAAAGTCCTGTCTATCATCAGGGGATCCAGCTTACAGGCGGAGTGTCTTTACGTTTCTAAGGAGGGAGTATGTACGATGTTGTGATTGTAGGTGCAGGTCCTGCAGGGATCAGTGTTGCCGTTGAGGCAGTTGAGGCAGGTATCCCACGGGAAAACATTCTGATTCTTGAAAAAGAGAAAGAACATGCCTTTACGATCAAAAAGTTTTATCCTGAGGCGAAACTTGTGACCGCTAACTACAAGGGCATGGAGCCCCGGTGTGAGGGTATTCTTTGCATGACAGATCTTCCCAAGAGTGAGGTGGTGGATTTTTTGGATCAAACTATTGCGCGTTATCAATTGCCAGTTCATTATGAAGAACAGGTATACGCTATTCATGAAGACCCTGAGAGAAAACTTTTTGTTGTTCGTACTTCCAGAGATTCGTATGAGACACGAATTGTGGTGATTGCGATTGGTGTGTTGGGGAGACCAAACAGGCCAAATTATCCCATTCCTTCAAGTCTCTCAGAGAGGGTGTTTTTTGATGTCACAAGTCATCGTATTGAGAATCAGAGGGTTCTGGTGGTCGGGGGAGGGGATAGCGCTGCAGAATATGTGCAGTATCTTCTTCAGTTTCATAATACGATTACGATGAGTTATCGGAGGGATTCTTTTGAACGGATGAATCAGATTAATCGGCGGACTATCGAAGAACTGGCACGCCTGGGTATGATAGAGGTTCGTTATAACTCCAACATTCGTTCTCTTGAGGATTTCAAAGGGAAGCCGCTGGTGCATTTTGTGGAACCACCAACGCCTGTGGAGTATGATGCGGTGGTCTATGCGCTTGGCGGGAGTTCTCCTAAAAATTTTCTTGAGTCGATTGGTATTGCTTTTGATGGGGTGCAGCCCCTTGTGAATGAAAATGGAGAAACCAATGTTCCCGGGATATTTTTGGTTGGAGATCTGATTCATTTTCCCCGAGGAGGATCGATTATCACAGCGTTTAATTCAGCCCGAAAGGCTATGGAAGCCATATGTGATAAATACCTCGGATGTAAAGTGAGGAGTACGGATTGAGGATTTTAGGGATTGAGACCTCGTGTGATGAAACCTCTGTGGCTCTTGTTGAGAATGGGAGAACGATTCTCAAGGAGAGAACCCATTCTCAGGTTATGGTCCATAAAGAGTTTGATGGTGTCGTGCCGGAGATTGCTTCGAGGCAGCATCTGGTGTATATTCTTTCTGTTCTTGAAGAGGTGATTTCTCCTGGACAGATGACAGAGGTGGATGCGATCGCGGTAACCCAGGGACCTGGGCTTATCGGGAGTCTTCTTGTTGGACTTGGTGTGGCTAAGGCACTGGCGTATAGTTTTCAAAAACCACTTGTTCCCGTGAATCATATAGAAGCGCACCTCTATGCCCCGCACTTGTTTGCCGATATAGCCTTTCCCTATGTGGGATTGGTGGCTTCGGGTGGGCATACACTGCTTTTTTTGGTGCGGGGTTTTCATGACTATGAGGTACTGGGTTCTACCATTGATGATGCAGTGGGTGAAGCGTTTGATAAACTGGCCAAGGTGCTTCATCTTGGCTATCCTGGGGGACCTATTATTGATAAGCTCGCGCAGCAAGGGGATCCTGATGCGTTTCTTGAGTTTGGCAAGCGACCGCAACTTTTGCCAGATACGGAGAGGGATAGGTATAACTTTAGCTATTCAGGGCTTAAGACGGCGTTTACCTACCGTATCCAGCATCTTGACAATGTTGAATCAAAACTTCCCAACATTTGTGCGGCGTTCCAACGGGAGGCTATTGATCTCCTCCTTCGGAAAAGCTGGAATGCCCTTGAGGATCATGGTATTTCTCGCTTTGTGATTTCTGGAGGAGTCTCAGCAAACTCGTACCTTCGCAAGCAGGTACAGGCCTGGCAAAAAAAGGGTATTGAAACTTTCATGGCTCCACTCGAGTATTGCGGGGACAATGCGGCCATGGTTGCGGGAAGGGCGTATCATGATGCCTTGAAAGGGAAGTATGGAGATCTCCGAACGGATGCCTATTCGAGGCTGGGTTTTGTCAGGAAAGGGAAAAGAAAGGTGTAAAAACTTGCTTTTTCTCTTTTTTTCTCTTATACTATATTTCTCAAATGGAGAGGTGTCCGAGTCTGGCTTAAGGAGCACGCTTGGAAGGCGTGTGTACAGCAATGTACCGAGGGTTCAAATCCCTCCCTCTCCGTTTTTCTTTTTTGAGAGAGTACGTTCTCAAAATCATCTTTAAATTCTTCAAAAGATGCAAAGAAATAATCGGGAAAAAGAAGAATTACTGTCAGAGTTTTCAATGATTTTTTAGTGGTCGGATTTTTGTCTTTTTCCCTTGTGTTATGTTTCCGGGAGAGAATTTTTGGCAAGTTTTTGAGGGTTTTGCCCCTCATGGGGTTTTTACCGTATGATGTTTTTTTCTTCCTGTTGGGTTTGATTGGTGATGGGAGGACGCGGGAACCATACAGGCCCAAGGATGTTGTTGTCTTCTAGCTGGATAACTTTATCCTGGAGGATTACATAGTAGTAGGGACCTCCGACGGGGGGAGTATCTTCATAGGTTGTCTCTTGAAGGATAGCGAGGGGTGGAGTTGAACGGAGCATGAATTCCTGGGGAGGGGTTGTAAACCTATAAAGGGTGAAAGAGTGATTTTCCCAACCATCATAGAGCCAGGAAAGGACAAAACGGTTTTCCAGAACACTCCCACGGAGCTGGAAGGAGAGAGGAAGGGGTGGGGTTACTCCAGGGATCTTTTCTTCTGAAAGAATGTTTTGTGTAACAATGTTAGATGGGGTTGGTTTGGATAAAGCAAGGGGAAAAAGTAACGAATTCAGTCCGAGGAGGATATCCTTATCATTATAATTTTCTTTGAGAGGTTGGATACAGAGGTAGGGATATTCGAGGGTATCAAGGAGAATCTCATAGCTATAGAGATTTTTCAAGGGTGTGCCACGTATGTTGAGTTGGGTTATAATAGCCGCTGAGAGAAAGGTACCGAGAGAGTCTATCCTGCTTTGAGAACCACGGAGGACAAACGAGTCTTTTTCTGTATTGGCAAGCCAGCTGATCAGATAGGTGTTGTTTGTTTGTAGGATAGAAATACTTGTAGTATAAGACGAATCTCCGTATAATAATCGAGTGCAGAAGGCACAAAAAATGCCGATAATAATACTATACCTCTTCATGCATGTAATATCGAACTGAGAGGGGAGAAAACTTAATTGGGGAGGAGTATGCGAGAATACCTGGAAAATTTTGAGCAAAACTATCTCTCAGTTTATGCCACCAGAAGCTTTCAGTCACGGGGGAGAAAGATCCCTGAAGATCCTGATGAACTTCGTACCCATTTTATGCGGGATAGAGACAGAATTATCCACAGTGAAGCATTTCGTCGCTTAAAGCACAAGACGCAGGTTTTTTTGTCTCCTGCCAGTGATACCTTCAGGACACGTCTTACGCACACTCTTGAGGTGTCTCAGATAGCGAGAACGATTGCCAGGGCACTTCGTTTAAATGAAGACCTCACCGAAGCGATTGCTTTGGGACATGATGTGGGGCATACCCCTTTTGGTCATGCTGGGGAGCGTGTGATCCAGAAGTATCTTGATCCCTCTTTTCGTCATGCTACGCACAGTGTCAGAGTCCTGAGTGCCATAGAAAAAAACGGACATGGATTAAATCTCACCTATGAGGTTCTGGACGGTATTGCCAAACACTCCAAAACCGGTCAGAGTTCTATCCTCTGGAATGAAAAGGATAAACCAGCCACACTTGAGGGTCAGATTGTAAGGCTTGCGGACATCATTGCGTATGTCAATCATGATTTGCAGGATGCTCTTGCCTCAGAGCTTCTTTTGTCATCGGACATTCCTCCGCGCCTTCTGGATGTTATAGGAGAGACACACTCGGCGAGAATCAATACTCTTGTTCTGGATGTTATTTCCTGTTCAAAGGACAGCCCTGAGATAGGTATCAGTGAAAAAATGCTTGAGGCTCTTAATGAACTTCGAGCTTTTTTGTTTGAGAGAGTGTATATGCATCCCGATCTTCAAAAGGAGATGACCAAGGCAGAAGGGGTACTGGTCGCCCTTCTGGAACATTTTGAAAAACTCCTTGATAGGGGAGAACCATTTCCTGCGCTGATTCCTCTTGTGCCTCATGACGACAAAAAACAGATGCTGGTAGACTGTCTTGCTTTTATGACAGACACAGAAGCGATGAAAATCTTTTATCAGATCTATATTCCCAAGTCATTTACCTGGAGTGTCCGATGATGTGGGTGAATATAGTTTTTGCTATCTTCTCTTTTTTTGTTTTTGTGATTTTTCTTGATTATATCAAGAATGTGTACAAGACGGAAGTATTACTCGAACAGCTCTTTGACCAGTTTCTTCGTATGGAGAGTAGTGTAAAATACGAAGAACAGGCCATGTATGAAGCTATAGGAAAAATCCTGGGTAAGGCTTTTTTCTCCTCTCAGTGTGTGATCTATGTGCGTGGGAGAGAAAAGTTTTTCTTAAAATATCAAAACATGCCTCACCCGAAGTGGGCAAAACTGATGCGCAGAAATCTTGATCTTGAGATAGAGGCTGCTCTCCTGGGTATTAGTCGGGCAAAGGGTGGGGTCAGTGAGGGTTTTTACAGCGTCTATTTTCGAAAAAAGGCTTTTCAAACCCTTGTGATCCATGTCAAAAATGCCCAGGGAAAGGTTGTCGGAGTGATTTTGTTTTTTTATTTTTCTCCGATTGCCTATTTTCGTGCGGTGAAATATTTCAAGGTCAATGGCTCAAAACTTCGGGATTTTTTGAAACATCTGTTTTTAGTGATTCGTGAGTATGCCATGGATTTTAAAAATATTACCATTAACCAGATTAAGGATTACGCTGTCTTGATTATTGATCCGAATTACCACATTCTCTACGCGAACACAGGGGCTGGATTTCTTCTAGGATCAGCCTCTGAAGTCGCTCTTACTGGTCAATCCTTTTTCTCCTATATTTCTCATGAGTCTCTGGACCATTTCCAGGAGAATGTCACAAAACTTCAAACGGTTGGCGAACTGAAAACCCATCTCTATCTTGTTATCCCCCAACGACGGGAAAGTCAGAAAATCCATGTGCAGGCATATATGAAATCGATGACGCTTGAAGATGAGTTTATGGGGCTTTATATTTTGCTCCATGATATTACCAACGAAGAGATTCTCCAGCAAAATATGAAAAAATATGCGGCGATAGCCAATTGTCTTTTTAATTATTCTTCAGATGCGATTTTTCATGTCGCCCCAGATGGACGGGTTGGTCGGAGTAACCAGGCGGCTCAGAACCTCTCGGGACAGGACATGCCTCTCACCGGTCAGTTGTTTGTTGGGCTTTTTCCCAAAGACTTACGCAAAAAAATGGAAGAATTGCTAGATCGAACAAAAGTGACGAAATCTTTTCAGGAACATACGGAGATTCACTACAACGATCGCTGGTATAATGTGCGGGCTTTTCCTGTTTTTGTCGATGATGTGTATGATAGTAGTGTGATTTCTTTTGTCGATATTACGGAAATCAAAAAACACGAAGAGCAGCTTGCTACCATGAACCGGCAGATGATTGAAGATTTGAATGCGGCAAGAACCCTTCAGTATGAGTTACTCCCGGAGAGTATGCCTGTTTCCTCTCTCGTCTTTTATAAAGCTCTCTTTCAGCCTTGCGAAGAGTTTGGTGGGGATTTTTACTATGTAGAAGAGATCATCGTTGAAGGAAAACCCTATCATCTGATTTTAGTGGCAGATGTGGCAGGACATGGGATTTCAGCGGCGATGCTTACGGTACTTGTGAAGGATGTCTATACGACGTTTCGGAATTCTCTCGTGAGCAGAGAAGATATTTTCCCGAACCGATTTCTTGAGATGTTGAATGAAAAGCTTTCCACACTCGAGATGTCAACGATGCCTTTTGTTGCGGCGTACATGGCGATTTATGAACCTTATTCTCGAGAGTTTTTGTACGCAAGTGCAGGTATGCCCTTTGCTATTTATATTCAGAAGGGGGGCGAAGTAAGTTTTCTTGGCATTGAGAAGTCTCCTCCAACAGGTTTTCAGAATGGCTTTGTCTATCATTATAAGAGCACTTTCCTTCAACCGGGAGATAAGATCATTATTTTTACTGATGGCGTGGAGGAACTGCTTTCGTTTTATAACACGTATCTTAATAATATTGTTATGGAAAACCGTCATCTTCCCCTGGCAAAACTCGTGGCTATTCTTCAGGGAAAGATTGAGGATTTTTATGCCCCAGGCCGTCGCCCACACTATCGTCAAGATGATGTGACGATGGTTTTTATGGAAATTCTTGAAGAGGAAAGAAAATGAGTGAAAAGTACCTTGTGAGACAAATTGAGAAAACATCTTTTGTCTCGGGAATAAGGTTAGAGGATTTTCTTGTGGAGGTGAAAAAACTTATTGTCACGTGTCAAAAAAAGCGAAGTATCGAACCTTTTGTTCAATTGCCAGAGAATATCAAAAAAGAGATCACGGAGACGGCCTTTTTGCTCTCTGAGGAGTGGAGCAAGCTTTTTCTTTCGTTGATTCTTCATAAAAATATAGAGGCGCTGGTGGCACTTGAGGGGGTTATAATAGAAAGTGCAACCAGAGAGGTGATGGAAGCTTTGAAAAATATGCTTGAGCTTGTCGGTGAAGAGTTTCATGATTCTCCTTTGCAGCTTTATAAACTTCGACGGATCTACTACACGCTTGTGACTTATTACAGTGAAGATGAACCCATGATAGGGTATGATATTTTACTCTATCGACCGGGGTTTTCTTTTTCCTGGATTCACTGTCTTGAGGACCTGTTATGAAGGTGAAAAATCTTTTGAAGGTTGTAGGGCAGGCTCTTCAGGACTATCAGATGGTTTCTGATGGGGATGTTCTGTGGGTAGGGATCTCGGGATCGTGTAAGAGTTTTCTTGCGCTTCTTTTTCTGTTTTTTCGTCAGCGGTATGTGCCCATTCGGTATCAGCTCAGGCCAGTTCATGTTATGGTTCCAGGAGAGCGGGAAGAAAATGTAAAAAACTGGTACAGGGCTTTTCAGGAGCGCTGGGGATTGCCTGATCTGGAGGTACTACCTTTTCCTCAAGAAGGGATGACCTTTTATAAAAAGGCTCCAAGGCAAGCAATTTTGCAGGTACTTATTCACCAAGTGGGGGTGAGCGGAAACAAGATTGTGCTGGGAGATTGCCTGGAGGATATCACACTCAGTGCTTTAGCTGCCCTTTTTTATCATAGAAGCTGGCGGGTTCTCCTTCCTCACGCGCTTCTTAATCGGGGTGTTTCTCTTCTTCGTCCTCTCGCGTATTTTTCAGAAAAAAAACTTTTGCGCTATGCTGACAATGAAAAAATAGTATTTTTTCGAGAACAACGTGCTCACGGTCCCGGCAAACAAAAGCTCGCCTCTTTTGTTTCTCAGTTTCGCAGCCTCACTCCTCAGCCACTTCTTCAGGTTTTTGCAGCGTTTCGTCATCCAAAAAAAGAGTATTTTTTGTTAGATGAATAAGTGTGTATTTTTGTATACAAAATAATCCCTGTGATATATTTTTGTATACAAGTGTCTTTTTATGTATACAAAAATACACAAAGGGTTTTTTGTTCAGTATTTTTGAATATTCTATTTCCTTTTAATTGATAGAGATAGAAATTGTTTATTTTTGGCATGTTTCTTGCAAATTTTTTAATGAAAAAGAAAAACGGAGGGCCGATATGCAAAGGGCGAATATTTTAAAACAATATGTCAAAGAGATCTGTCGTTATCCCCTCTTAACTGCCGAGGAAGAGAGAGAACTGGCGATACGAGTTCAAAATGGAGATGAGAAGGCAAAAGAGAAACTCATTACCTCAAATCTGCGATTGGTGGTAAAAATAGCAAAAGAAATGAACTATGGAAAGTTTTCTGTGATGGATCTCATCCAGAGCGGTAATGAGGGGCTCATGAAGAGTGTTGAGCGGTTTGATCCTGAGAGAAATATTCGATTTTCGAGTTATGCAGCCTACTGGATTAGACAGGCTATCTGGAGATTCCTCTGTGAAAACAAACAAATTGAAAAGATTTCTCATCGCATGCAGGACAAAAAACGTGATATTCATCGTCATATTGAGTCTTTTTTTCTTTCCATGAGTCGTCTACCCTCTGCTCTGGAACTTGCGAAAATGATGGATATTTCTCTGTTTGAGGCGGCAGAGGAGCTCAGGGCATATTATCCCCAGATGTCTGAAGGAGTGACGTTTGATCTGGATGATATCCCTGATGGAGAAGATCTCGAAGAGAAAGTGGAGAGGGAATGTCTTTCTGAAACACTTCAGGAGGTTATAAAGGATCTGGATGAGCATTCACGGGATCTTATTAAGATGCGCTATGGCTTGGAGGATGGGGAAAGATGTACGCTCGGGGATCTGGCTAGGAGGTTTCATATGAGTGTGGAGGGTGTTCGGCAAAAGGAGCGTCGGATTCTTTCGATGCTTCAGGATAAGTATTCTTTTCTTCGTGCCTACCTTGCATAGGGTGTAGTTTTATTTGTTGGTACGAAGATTTTCAATTTGCAGGATATGTAAAGGAGAGGTGATTTCATGATTGTTGTTATTTTAAATCTTGGGATCTCTTGAGGGAAGATTCCTCACAGGATTTTTACTTGGCGGATACGTTTTGGACCCTTTCTGTCACAGAAAAGTGAAATAAGCGAATAGTGGGAGAATGGCTCGATAGGTTTTTCAGGGAAAAATCTTCTCAGGAAAAGTCTCTCGTGGGAAACTGTGATTTTTTTTCTTTTGAGGGGCGCTTCGTAAAAAGTTTTTTCATTTATTTTTATATTTCTTTTCAGTTGTTGGTTCTTTTTTCCGTATATAAGGGTAAAAGGTACGGATGGAGGGGTGTATGTGGAGGGCGATTCTTTTTCTTTCGTTTTTTCTTTTTTCGATGGTTTTCGCTCAGAATCAAGCTGTTTTGTATTTTTATCGTGCGGATAGAGTGGCGAATGTGTCAGAAGGGGATTTGATAGTGATGGATCTTACCCTGACCAATGTGATCAAACTCATTAAGAACTATACGGTTCTTACCCGGGAAAACATAAAAGAATATCTCACGGGCTTGGGTTTTACCAATATTCCTTCTGAGGTTTCTCCTGCTCTGGCAAGAGAAAACGCTACTAACTGGGGGATAACCGAGGTGGTGGAATTGACCTATACGCCTGGATCGAAAAGAGGGATATTTGTGATAAATCTCAGCGTGTGGAATGCTTTAGAGAAACGTCTGGTTCGAGAGGAGAAAATACCTGCGACCAGTGGGCGTGAGATTTTTGATGCCCTGGATGAGGTGGGACTTGTTCTGGCAGAAAGCCTCACCGGGAAACGTCTGGGGTTTGGTTCCCTACGGGTGAAAACTACTCTCAAGGATGCTGTTATTGTCGTGGGGAATGTAGAGTATGAGACATCCTCTCTTACGATGGAGAACGCGATTGCCGGTCTCGTTTATCCGGTCATGATCGGGACAAAAACTCCCGAGGGTCTTAAGCTTGTGTATACCAATACTTTTACCATCCGGGAGGCTTATGTCTATGATCTTACCTACCATTACGAGGAATGGGTAGAGGTGATTGACTTAAAAACCAATACCAATCGTGTGCCCCGATCAGCCTACCGTGCCCCTGCTGTTGGTGGCGGGATAACATGGGGGCCCTCGTTACGTTTTGGACAGATGAGTCTGGCGTGGGGTGGGATGTTTTTCTCGTGGCGAAACCTCATGGCCGATTTTTACCTCGGCTATACACCCCAGATGTTTCTTGGAGAAGGGGAGATGATTTATCTCCATACGGCTGGTGCGCAGGGGATGGTCCAGTTTCGTCTTTTTCCCCGAGAGGAGAGTCTCTGGAATATGGGGATGTATCTCTCAGTGACCGAACTCACAGGGGTATGGCCCATGTTTGTTTTTTACAATAAGGGATGGCCGCTTATTTCGCTTGGAGGGACATCTTCGTTCAGGTGGGGATTTCGCTGGATGCCATCGTGGCTCCAGTCGTTGGAGATGGAGGTCTGTGGGGGGGGGTAGTTCTCCGTGATGAGATCTATCCTCTCATAGGGATAACCATTCGTTTGTAGGAGGTGGGTATGAGAAAAAAGAAAGGGATTTTTCTGATAGGGTTTCTTTTTATCGTTTTTGGGTTCATGGGGTGTTCACTTTTTCTTGGGCCTTTGTCGAGGTTGAGTCTCGAGGGACTCGTTCAGCAACAGTGGCAGTGGACATGGGTGGGAGACACGGGCTATAGTATGGAGCCGGACCCTGCTGTTTTTATCCAGGTGTATAGGGTTCTTGACAATGATCAGCCTGGGTTTGTGTTGTCTTTTTTATCCTCTATTGCTGGAAAATTATGGCTTCATAGTCTTCCATCGGACGGGGTGCAGGCGATAGGGAGTTTTCCTCATTTTAACCCTTATAACGATATTCATATTGATGTTTCCTCTGATCAAAAGGAGGTGATTTTGAGGGGTGTGACAAACAGTGATATTCCTAGTTATTTTTTTATTTATCACCAACCTCCAAACGGGAAGCTGGAGTACAGATGCTATTTCGGGGGGACCATGGGTTTTTCTTTCCGAAAAAGTGGTGTATGAAGAAAATGAAGTGCTCTTTACTTCGCCTGGAGGTAATGTATTTTGGAATGGAGGGGGACCTATTGATACCATTTTTGGGGTTTTTTCTGAGGAGAAGGGAAAGTCTCTGGTGGGGGTAGGGACAAATATGGCGGGGGTGCCCGAGCTTTTCTTTCTCGACGAGAATGGGGGAGATTCCGGTATACCATCTCTTCGCTTGACGATAACTCCTTTCATAAGTTATGGTATAAGGCGGGGGGAGCGGGTGTATGTTTTTGTGAGTATTTCTGCAGGGATATCGAGGCTTTATAGTTTTATTCAGGGAGAGTGGCGAGGAGGGGCATTATACTTCTGTGTGGATAAATTCCAGGCTCTCAATGTCGTGGTGTATGAAGATCTTGTGGTAGTGGCGTATGTTACCGAACCTCGGAAGATTGTGGTGAAGATGTATCAGGACACATCTACAGGGCTACGGGAACTCTCCGCAAAAACGCTTGAGACCCCGGAGGACAAAGGGTACATCGAGGCAATAGATTTTTTCCATGATAAAGCAGGGGAAAAAATCATCCTTGGCGTTTTTCATGGGCTGGATGGGGAAACCAAAGTAGGGGTCTCGTACTATACTCTCCGGTTATAAGAGGGAACGAGAGAGTGTGTGGATGGTCACCTCAGGCCAGGTTTTAAAGAGGTTGACAAGGTTTTCATCCTTGGTGAGGATGATGTACTGCCAGTGGTAGAGATTCTGGAAGTGTTGCAGGATCTTTAAAGCGATTTGAGTGCGATTTTCATCGAGAGCGGCAAAGGGCTCATCCAAGAGGAAAAGTCCTGGCGTGTTGGGGTCATCCCACATCTTTCTTCCGAGAAAAAGACGCAGGGCAAGATAAAAAAGATCCTGTGTGCCACGGGAGAGGTATTTGAGAGGGCGCCTGGTAGCGGTAGCATCAGGGATACGGATCGCTTCCTCGGAGAATGCCTGGATTTCAATCTCCTTAAAAGGCGGGAAAATGTCTCCGAATTCCTTTTTCACCTCCTCGGCAAGGATCGTAAAGACACTTGCCTGTTTGTTTTCGATCTCCGAGAAGATGGCAAGGATCTTTTCACAGGCTTGTTTTTCCTGAGAGAGGATTTCTTTTCTCTTTTCGAGTCTCTGGGCTTCGGTTTTTTTGGCTGCGTAGGCTTGCATGGCTGTTTCCATAGCAAGAAGTTCTGTGCGAATTTGAACCCGGTTTTCGGAGAGCTGTTGTTTTTTGGCTTCGAGTTTTTGGATTTCGTCTTCAAGGGATACAAGTTGGTTTTTGAGAGCAACTTTTTGCTGCTGGGCATTTTTTGCCGAATCAAGGTCGGTTGGAGAGAGGTTTTCTAAACGAGTTTTGAAGTGGTGGTATTGTTCTTCGAGGGTGTGGCTTTTGTCACGGAGGGGGTGTGTCTCAAGGGCGTGAAGGATCGTGTTCATTTCTGAGTTTTTTTGTTTGAGTTCATCGAGTCTTTCTCGGGCGACGGCAAGGGAGCTGACATTGTGTTCGAAACAGAAACGCTGGTAGGATGTTTGAAACTCTTCCTCTGTTTTTTTAAGATTTTCCAGACTTTGTTGTTTTTCCCGAAAAAGGGCAGAAAAGGATTCCTGAAGTTTGGCTATATCCTGGCAGAAGTTTTCCCAATTGGAAGGGCGGGAAAAGATGAGATTCTCCCGGAGGGCCTCCTGATAGGCGTTTTCTATCTCTGAGCGAAGGGGGGTGGTGAGAGTATCTTTTTTCACGAGAAAACTTCCAAAGAGTGTCAAAATGCCCATAAAGAAAAAGACACTTCCGGTAATTATCCCTATATACCAGGGGATACGTGAGAGAAAAAATACTATGGTGGCTGATGCAATAGCCAACAGTCCAAACAGACCGGATGTGAGAGAAAGGAAAAAAGCAAGGGTGTTTTTTTTCTTTTGCTCTCTTTCTCGTGTATGGATTTCCTCGTTGATATGGGCTATCTGGGAAAGAAGGATTTGAAGGGTGCTTTGTTTACGGGCGAGGATGGCAATGTCCTGTTGAAGGGTGGTTCTCGTTTTTTCTATCTCTTTTGCCTTGTTTTCGAGGGAGAGGATTTCGTTTTCTTCTAATCCTGCATAATGCCGGGCAATGTCATCACGGATGGATTCATACTTTTCGTAGAGCTTTATCCAGTGCTGGATGTTACTCGCTTCGAGCTTTTGTTCAAGATGTTCGAGTTCTGTTTGCAGTTTTTTGCGCCGGGAGAGCTTTTCTTCAAGGGTGGAGGTGATCTCTTTAAGGGTAGCCTCGGTCTTTTGAAGAAGCTCGAGGGAGTTTTTATAGCGCTGTGCCTCATCGGTGAGTTGTTTTATTTCCTGTTGATAGCGCTGAAGCTCTTGTTCACATTCGGCGATAAGGCGGGGGTAAGCATCTTTTTGGCGGGATTCTACAAGGTTTGTAAATCTTGTCGAGAGGCGGGTGATATCGTATCCTCCCGAAAAAAGCCGTGAGCGCATGTCAGAGAGCCAGTTTTTTTCCTCTTCAAACTCGATAGAGCTTTCACCGGAACGAATGGCAAAAAAATTGAAAAATTTCCCGTAGTCAAGAGAAACTCGTGCAGTTGTTTCGATTTCAGGCGGGAGAAATCCCTCATACCGCTTATGGATTGCTTCCCATTCGGAGGATTTTTTGCCTTTTGTAGGGGCGCATAGGGCAATCGCAATCGCATCAAAGATGGTTGTTTTCCCTGACTCGTTGGGGCCAAAAAAGACGGTGGTTTGTGTCATAGGAAAGCTTGTGTTGTGAAATCTGCCAAATGCCTCAAGCTTGAGCTTTTTAATCACAGTTTGCCCCCTGTTTTGAGAAATTCTCTCACAAAGATCTGTCTTGCAAGAAGCCAGGAGGTTTTTTCTGTCTCAGGAGCCTTTTCGTAGTGTTTTTCCCATGTAGAGAAGAACGTTTGCCAGAGAGGATGGGTAGCAAGGGCAGAGGCAAGGTGGAGATCCTGATCGTCAAAGCTAATCTCACAGGCTTTGGGGTAAGAAGCACGGAGGTTTTTTTTAACGGCTTCTTTTTGTTCGTCGTTTTGCACAACGCCGTGAAGGGTGATGTGAAGCCAGGTGAATTCGTCCACGGCGGGATGGTTTTTTTCATCCAGCGTGTCATAGAAGACAAAAACCTCTGTTTCCTCGTAGGTTCTTCCCTCTTTGAGGGGGAAAAAATCTATGGTGTCGGTTGTGGAATCGTAGATCCAGTAGCCATGCGGGTCTTTTTCTCCTTTTCTCCATACACGGGCAGAACCGAGGGTTTGGTAGGCGTCCCTGGACTTGTGTTGATGGATATGACCGAGAAACACTCGATCACAAGAGAGCATTGAAGCAAACTGGATGGGGATAATGAGATTGTCGTTTTCTTCTACGTTGAGCCAGCTGGAGAGGGCAACATGACCAACGGCAATGCGTCTATGGGTAGGTGGGGGAAACTTTTCAGCAAGTATCACGGGGGAAAATGCGTCGTTTTGTTCTTTTGGATTTTTTGGATAGGGATAGGTGAGGATTTCCAGATCGTCTTCCAGGTACAGATCGGGAACAAGCGAAATCTCTATCTTGTCGCCAAAAGAGAGGTCCTCGAGCTGATAGGATTGGGTGGTGGTGAGGGGATTGGTGAGGTCATGGTTTCCCGCTATCCAGAGGACACGGCTTATGGGGGTCTTTTCGAGAGAAGAGGCAAACCAGGTTCGCAGTTGGTAGGCATCATCAATGCTATCGAAAAGATCTCCTCCGATAACGATGGTGGAAATGCCTTTTTTTTCGACATGAGTAAGAAAACTCTCCCAGACAGTTTTTGTCCATGGGAGTTGAAAAGAGAGATGAAGGTCAGAAATCAAAGCAATTTTCATAAAGAATATTATAGGAAGGGGAGAGAATTTTTGTCAAACATTAAGGAAAAAGATTTTTTTCCGATACACTAAACAAGGGAGAAAGGAGGAACGTATGGTTCGCTCAATATTTACCGGTGCCTCGGGCATGATGGTAACCATGGAAGAAATGAACACGGTGGCCAACAATCTGGCCAATGTCAATACAGACGGCTATAAGCGAGAAACGAGTGTGACCAAGGCATTTCCTGAGATGCTTATTCGTCGTATCAATGATGATGGGGTGGTGAAGTTCCCCCTGGGGAGTTACGATCTTGCTCCTGTGGTAGGCAAGCTGGGGACGGGAGTGGAGTTTAATGAAAGCTATATCCGTTTTGAACAGGGGAGTCTCCTCGAGACAGAGAATGATTTTGACCTCGCTTTGGAAGGAGATGGATTTTTTACGGTGATGACTGAACAGGGAGAGCGATACACTCGCAATGGAAATTTTAATATCTCTGTTGATGGGTATCTTGTGGACAAACACGGAAACAGGGTAATGGGGGAGAAAGGATTTATTCGCCTTGCGAGAAACAATTTCAAGATCGATCAAGATGGGAATGTCTATGTCAACCTGGATTACGCTCCAGAGGATTTTGTTGACAAGGCTGGCAATGAATGGAAGAATATGGCCCTGGTGGATAGACTCAAGATTGTGGATTTTCCTGAGAGGCGGTATCTTGCCAAAGAAGGCTATACCTGGTACAAAGAAACAGATTTTTCCGGTCCTGCCACCATTATTCCTGAAGGGAAAAGGCCAAAGGTGATTCAGGGAGCGCTTGAAAAGTCCAACGTGGATCCAGTGGTAGAGATGGTGCGGATGATTGAGATCAATCGTCTCTATGAGGCAAATCAAAAGAGCATCCAGACAGCTGATGAGACACTGGCAAAAGCTGTGGGACAGGTTGGTAGGGGTCTAGCATAAGCCATCTGGATACATGAACGGCTGGGGTAGCCTCGCCGTTTTTTTATTTTTCTTTTTCTCGTGCTATTTCAACGCGGACGGTTTTCCCTTTGTATTTTTTTCTGTCAAGTCCTGCCAGGAAATCGTCCAGCCTTTCACGGGGAACATCAACAAAGGAAAAACTCTCCCTCATCGTGATGCGGCCAAGTTCCTGACTGCGTATGCCTGTGTTGTCTGAAATCCATGCGAGAAGATTTCGAATATCGATAGATTCTCTGCCAAGCGTGAGAAAAAGTCTTACGGTTTGGGGGGAATCGAACGATGGGGTTTCTTTTTGTTCTGTTTCTCCCATGAGCATTTTGAGCAGTGCGGCGGCAATTTCTGGTGATTCATATTCAGAGAGACCTTCGCTGAGAATATCGAGATACTTTTCGAGTCCACCCTCCTCAATAACCGTGGCAATCTCGTCAAGAACTGCCCTTGTCTGAATTTTTTCAATATCTTCAAGAGAGGGAAGACGTTTTCTTTCGATCTTTGTCTTGATATAGCGTTCGATATCTTTGAGACGTTTGATCTCCCGAAGGGTAACGAATGTCACGGCGGTCCCTTCTCTTCCTGCTCGCGCTGTCCTCCCAATGCGATGGACGTAGTATTCTTCATCCTGAGGGAGATCGTAATTTACCACAAGATCAATGTTTTCAATATCAAGCCCTCGTGCAGCAACATCGGTGGCCAAAAGAATATCGAAATGTTGAGCGCGGAAACGTTTCATAACAAACTCTCGCTGGGTTTGTTTCATATCCCCATGGAGAGCTTCTACCTCATAACCAGCGGCGTGGAGTTTTTCTTTGAGCTCCTCGACACGTATTTTGGTATTGACAAAAACCACGGTTTGGTTGGGATTGTAGTAGTCGATTACCCTGGTCAGGGCTTGTGGTTTTTCAGATTCCCGAACCTCGTAGTAGAACTGGGAGATATTGGGCACAGTGAGTTCTTTGTGAGGGATGGTAACAAACCTTGGGTTGTCTACAAAGTCTTGAATAAGTGCCTTGATCTGGGGAGAAAGCGTTGCAGAGAAGAGTGCCTTTTGAGCTGATGGTGGGATGCGGCTAAGGATCTCCCGGACATCATCGATGAATCCCATGTCAAGCATCACATCAGCCTCATCAAGAGTGCAAAATGATACTTTGTCGAGATGAAGTGTTCCCCTCGCTATATGATCAAGAACGCGTCCCGGTGTTCCAACTACGATATGAATCCCCCGGGAAAGGGAGCGAATCTGGCGCTCAATGGATTGTCCCCCATAGATGGGGAGGATTACCATCCATTTTTTGTACTGAGCGATTCTCTGCAGCTCTCCAGAGACCTGGATGGCTAACTCTCGGGTGGGGACCAGGACGAGTCCCTGAGTGGTACGTTTATCCTCGATTTTCTCCACCATGGGAATACCAAAAGCTGCCGTTTTCCCTGTACCGGTCTGAGCCTGACCAAAGACATTGTGACCATCGAGAAGAAGAGGGATGGCTTCCTTCTGAATGGGAGAGGGTTCGATAAAGCCCATGTCATGGATGGCTTTGGAAACAGCCTCTGAGATGTTGAGTTCATGAAACAACATGTATACCTTCCTTAAAAGTATGAGTATTTCTTTTTAGGGTATTTGATAGGGAATGGAGGGGTCATAGACACCTTCCCATTTCCATTTTTTTGTATCTTGAGTAAAAACAAAAACAGCATACGAACACAGTCTCTCTTTACTTTTTTTGTAAGCATAGAGAAATACCTTGTTTTCTTTTTTTTCATGTTTGTGGTATATGATGTCTAAAGAGGAAAACGCTACAAGGGAGAGAAATCTATCTTCCTGGGGAGAACGAAGCTTTTTGTCAGAGGGGGTGACTTGAATATCCAGTCCGATATTGGTTTCACCAGCATAATAGAGGGTGAGATTAGACACAATACTTGCCCAAGGTTGGGAGAGTATTGTGTCTCCTGGGGTATGATCAAGCCAGAGAAGACTGCCATCCAGCCAGAAGGAAGGAAAATTTCGCATCGAAACAGGATACACCAGGGAATTTTCAATCTCGAGAGGGATATTGGTTATTGAGCTGTGTTTGTCTTCCAGGAAAAGATCGACAGAAAGGGTGAAAGGGTAGGTATGGGAGATCGAAATACCCGTGTTTGTAGAAACAAGAGAGATGTTCCACTCCGGTACGGTGTTCCACAAGTTTCCCGAGAGAAAAGAGAGGTTGGTTTCACCATGGTCAAGAAGGGTTTGAAAAAGAACATTCTCGTCAAGTTTGCTGTAGAGGTAGCGGCCTCGTAAACCCCGAATGAGCTTGAAATATGTCTTTGGAGAGAGCGTGGTGGCGAGCAAGAGATTTCTATACAGGTAAAGCTGTTGAGGGGTTTGAGCAATGAGTTTTAAATTATTCCAATCATAGAGAGCACGATTGATAGCGAGTTTATAGGTTTCTGGGCTTAGCCATTCGAGGAGCTTGAGGCTTGTTGTTTCTGTGAGGCTTTCGATAGGAAGGGTCTCTTCTCTTTCCCAGCGCAGGTCATAGCCGAGGTAGGAATGTGACATTTCATGAAGGATTGTTTTGACAAGATAAAGCCAGCTTGTCTCAGAGAGTACAATCGTATCGAGAACCGAACGCGAGACGTTGGTAAGAGAAAACGCTAAAGATTCCTCAAAAAGGAGAATATTACCTAAAAAGAGCCCATCTGTCCAGGGTTCGAGGGGGGTGATATCTTTGGGTAAAAAAACCACACGTACGTCAAAGGGGTATTCTCCGATATATTTTGAGAGGATGTTTTTGCCTTCTTTGAGCAAATCGAGAAGAAGGGAGAGCCTTTTTTCTTGCAGAGGAGAGAATTTTTGGGGAAGATAGAGATACATGTCTTTTTCGCCTACTTTTTGAAACTTCCCTATAATGAGATTTCCAGAAAATAACAGATTGGTGGATTGAGAACGCCACAGGGAGGTAGAAAATTGTTCTGAGGGGGACTCGCTTACAACTCTTCCTCCCATAATAGTTTCATACCCTGCGGGAACCTGGACAGTGAGTTGATACCGAAAAGCGGGGATCTCATCGAAACTAATAGGGATCCACACCTTGCTGCTTTCAAGAAAAACCCCTTCACTTGAGAGAAAAAATCCCTGACTCTCTTCTTTCCCTTTGATGTGTGCCTTCATGGAAAACACCCGACGTGTTCCCGGGAGCCATTCGGAGACTCGGACACGATAGACCCTGACGGACATTCCAATGGGGATACCCTGTTCTACGCGAAGTGAGATATCACCCTCTTTGAGAGATTCGATAACTACGTTTTCGTGGCAATAGAGGTACACCTCTCTGATTGAAGAAGGACGATAATTCATCATTTCGTAGGAAAGTGCAAGAGAAAGCTGGGGGATATCTGGTTCATACGTTATCGTTCCCGAAACCTGCAAAATGGTGGCAGTTTTTTTAAGTGCAAATTCATCACACCCGGTGAGAAATCCCAGAACTATAAACACGATAAACCAAAAAGTCATGTTTCTCAATATATTTTATTTCTCCTTGCCAAAGAGCTTTTTCCAGAGTTGTTTGAGCCAGTTCCAGAAACGGACAAAGGGATTTTTTTCAAGAAGGATTTGTTTCTTTTCTATGGCGAACATAACTTCTTCGGGAGTGAAATCCTTTCTTGTCATGTTTTCTTCTATCTCAATTTCAAGTTCATCAACCTTATCTCGAGGGGTATAAATTACCGCTTCTATCTCCTGCCATCCGAGCATTTTGGCTACCGTGTAGCGTCGATAACCCGCGAGAAGCTCATTTTTTGGAGTAATAATGATGGGGGAAAGAAGCCCATGTTTCTGGATGCTGTGCTTGAGGGATTCAATGTCTCCCAGGTCTTTTCTTATACGTTCTTTGACAATAATATCTGCCATCTTCACTTTCATGTTGGGCAACACCTCCATGGAAAATTCTCCGTATTTAGTATAACTATACGTGAGGAAAAAGTCAATTTAATGAAGAGGTTGGTATTCAAGAGAATGAATATCTTTTGTCCTATATATTTGGATTAGACTGCGGATGTGTTTTGCTTGTGATTTTAACGAAATATCCAGGATATTTCATGGGATGGTAACAACATTTTGCCTGAGTGAACAACTTCCAGAGAGGATAAAGAGGGATTCTGAAAGATATTTTTGTATACATTACAAAAAACCCGTTGCGTCAAATAAAAAAGTACTCGAAATTCGAATCATTGCCTCATAAAAAAAAAGTACTCAAAAATTCCATACAGTTTCCTCCAAATTTTTGTTTTTTACATTCTTTTTCTTTTGAAGGCTGAAAAGTTTTCTCTGGCAAGCTGTAATTTTTTGTCTTAGGTGAAACAAATCGAGAGCCTTATAAAGCCTTGTTAGGCGTTCCTTTTTGTCACCTCACTTAAAGAGCTTTCTAAAAGCCGCTGGTAGGGAGTTTTAATATCATCATGCTTCTTTTGCACCTTGCTTCCGATTCTCTTTTTCTCTGTCATTTTCATAACGGTTGAAAAAGTTGGCATAAAGCCTGAGATACGCATAGAGTCGGTTCAAGTAGTAGACTTCTTCCTCGGTATCGTAGCGGAAGTATCCAACATTCTGGCGGACTATGGAATAGTTTTCTGCTCAACGTAGCAGTTATCATTGGAACGGGAGCTTCTCCCCTTGTAAATTTTATCTGGTGCTTCTCACACCAATCGCGTAGGGATGATTAATAAATTCAGCGCGGTATCAGAATCAATTCCCCGTAAATCAAAAGGAAGTCTTCTGGACTTTTTCTATGGCTTCTCTTACCCATTTTGAAGCTTTGTTTTGATTGCCACAAGCTGTAATCCAACCGCTCAAACATCCACCATATTTAATGTTTGAGCAAAGTCTCCCTGACTTTTCCTCCCTCATGGGCTACCAGATCAATCTCCATGAACCCAGGGCAATTTCATCCTCTTTGCTTACGTGCGTATAGCTATTTGTTGCTTTAATAGCGTTCCAGGTTTTGTGCCTTTTCGTCCTTTTATCTCAAAACTTTTTACGCTCATGTGTTTCAAAAGTCGGTCAATACTTGGAAGCCTTGCTATGGCGCAGAGTTTTTCATAACAATATGTGGAGACCGTGGAGATGTCCGTTTGCTAAGAGATTATCTAAAACTTCATTTAAAATTGGCTTTAAACGTTTGCCACATGTAGTTTTCAATTTCCCAGACCTTTTTTAGAAGTTTTAGTTCCTCTTCGCCGAATTTTTTCTTTCTGCCAGGTCTTTTGCCCTTTTTGGCTATGTCGGCTTTAAGGTAATTTTTCTTGCCTACATAGATGGTTTTTCCGTGCTGCCTCAAGAGCCTGGCGGCATAGTTTCGATTTTTTAGGCCTGTTATCCTCACAAAATAATCCAGTATCTCCTTTTTCTCCTTTTTGCTGGCTTTTTGATACTCTGCTTCGACAAGCTCAGCATATCATTTCGCCGTTTCCCTGTAAATAGGTCTTTTTTCAGACCTCGTTAACCCAATTCCTGTTGGCGAGCCTGTCGAGCCACGGTTGGCGAGCTTGTCGAGCCATGAACTGGATTATTTTACACAAATTTAAAGTACTTTTTTATTTTGCAATAGCGTTCCCTTTTCGAGTACTTTTATTATGAAGCAATTCGAAAAACCCGTTGCGTCAAATAAAAAAGTACTCGAAATTCGAATCATTGCCTCATAAAAAAAAGTACTCAAAAATTCCATACAGTTTCCTCCAAATTTTTGTTTTTTACATTCTTTTTCTTTTGAAGGCTGAAAAGTTTTCTCTGGCAAGCTGTAATTTTTTGTCTTAGGTGAAACAAATCGAGAGCCTTATAAAGCCTTGTTAGGCGTTCCTTTTGTGCCTCACTTACATAAGAGCTTTCTAAAAGCCGCTGGTAGGGAGTTTTAATATCATCATGCTTCTTTTGCACCTTGCTTCCGATTCTCTTTTTCTCTGTCATTTTCATAACCGGTTGAAAAAAGTTGGCATAAAGCCTGAGATACGCATAGAGTCGGTTCAAGTAGTAGACTTCTTCCTCGGTATCGTAGCGGAAGTATCCAACATTCTGGCGGACTATGGAATAGTTTTTCTGCTCAACGTAGCAGTTATCATTGGAACGGGAGCTTCTCCCCCTTGTAAATTTTATCTGGTGCTTCTCACACCAATCGCGTAGAGGATGATTAATAAATTCAGCACCGGTATCAGAATCAATTCCCCGTAAATCAAAAGGAAGTCTTCTTTGGACTTTTTCTATGGCTTCTCTTACCCATTTTGAAGCTTTGTTTTTGATTGCCACAAGCTCTGTCCAACCGCTCCAAACATCCACCATATTTAATGTTTGAGCAAAGTCTCCCCGGCTATTTCCTCCCTCATGGGCTACCAGATCAATCTCCATGAACCCAGGGCAATTTTCATCCCACTCTGCCCACGTGCGTATAGCTATTTGTTGCTTTAATAGCGTTCCAGGTTTTGTGCCTTTTCGTCCTTTTATCTCAAGCTTTTTACGCTCATGTTTCAAAAGTCGGTCAATACTTGAAGCACTTATATGGCGCAAGTTTTCTATAGCCTGTGGAGAACCGTGGAGATGTCCGTTTGCTAAGAGATTATCTAAAACTTCATTTAAAATTGGCTTTAAACGTTTGCCACACATGTAGTTTTCAATTTCCCAGACCTTTTTTAGAAGTTTTAGTTCCTCTTCGCCGAATTTTTCTTTCTGCCAGGTCTTTTGCCCTTTTGGCTATGTCGGCTTTAAGGTAATTTTTCTTGCCTACATAGATGGTTTTCCGTGCTGCCTCAAGAGCCTGGCGGCATAGTTTCGATTTTTAGGCCTGTTATCCTCACAAAATAATCCAGTATCTCCTTTTCTCCTTTTGCTGGCTTTTGATACTCTGCTTCGACAAGCTCAGCATATCATTTCGCCGTTTCCTGTAAATAGGTCTTTTTTCAGACCTCGTTAACCCAATTCCTGTTGGCGAGCCTGTCGAGCCACGGTTGGCGAGCTTGTCGAGCCATGAACTGGATTATTTTACACAAATTTAAAGTACTTTTTTATTTTGCAATAGCGTTCCCTTTTCGAGTACTTTTATTATGAAGCAATTCGAAAACCCGTTGCGTCAAATAAAAAGTACTCGAAATCGAATCATTGCCTCATAAAAAGTACTCAAAATTCCATACAGTTTCCTCCAAATTTTTGTTTTTTACATTCTTTTTCTTTTGAAGGCTGAAAAGTTTTCTCTGGCAAGCTGTAATTTTTTGTCTTAGGTGAAACAAATCGAGAGCCTTATAAAGCCTTGTTAGGCGTTCCTTTTGTGCCTCACTTACATAAGAGCTTTCTAAAAGCCGCTGGTAGGGAGTTTTAATATCATCATGCTTCTTTTGCACCTTGCTTCCGATTCTCTTTTTCTCTGTCATTTTCATAACCGGTTGAAAAAAGTTGGCATAAAGCCTGAGATACGCATAGAGTTGGTTCAAGAAGTATACTTCTTCGTCGGTATCGTAGCGGAAGTATCCAACATTCTGGCGGACTATGGAATAGTTTTTCTGCTCAACGTAGCAGTTATCATTGGAACGGGAGCTTCTCCCCCTTGTAAATTTTATCTGGTGCTTCTCACACCAATCACGCAGAGGATGATTAATAAATTCAGCACCGGTATCAGAATCAATTCCCCGTAAATCAAAAGGAAGTCTTCTTTGGACTTTTTCTATGGCTTCTCTTACCCATTTTGAAGCTTTGTTTTTGATTGCCACAAGTTCTGTCCAACCGCTCCAAACATCCACCATATTTAATGTTTGAGCAAAATCTCCCCGGCTATTTCCTCCCTCATGGGCTACCAGATCAATCTCCATGAACCCAGGGCAATTTTCATCCCACTCTGCCCACGTGCGTATAGCTATTTGTTGCTTTAATAGCGTTCCAGGTTTTGTGCCTTTTCGTCCTTTTATCTCAAGCTTTTTACGCTCATGTTTCAAAAGTCGGTCAATACTTGAAGCACTTATATGGCGCAAGTTTTCTATAGCCTGTGGAGAACCGTGGAGATGTCCGTTTGCTAAGAGATTATCTAAAACTTCATTGAGAATCGGCTTTAAACGTTTGCCACACATGTAGTTTTCAATTTCCCAGACCTTTTTTAGAAGTTTTAGTTCCTCTTCGCCGAATTTTTTCTTTCTGCCAGGTCTTTTGCCCTTTTTGGCTATGTCGGCTTTAAGGTAATTTTTCTTGCCTACATAGATGGTTTTTCCGTGCTGCCTCAAGAGCCTGGCGGCATAGTTTCGGTTTTTTAAACCTGTTATCCTCACAAAATAATCCAGTATCTCCTTTTTCTCCTTTTTGCTGGCTTTTTGATATTGTTTTGCCGTTTCCCTGTAAATAGGTCTTTTTTCAGACCTCGTTAACCCAATTCCTGTTGGCGAGCCTGTCGAGCCACGGTTGGCGAGCCTGTCGAGCCACGGTTGGCGAGCCTGTCGAGCCACGGTTGGCGAGCCTGTCGAGCCACGGTTGGCGAGCTTGTCGAGCCACGGTTGGCGAGCTTGTCGAGCCACGGTTGGCGAGCTTGTCGAGCCACGGTTGGCGAGCTTGTCGAGCCACGGTTGGCGAGCTTGTCGAGCCACGGTTGGCGAGCTTGTCGAGCCATGAACTGGATTATTTTACACAAATTTAAAGTACTTTTTTATTTTGAAGCAACGTTCCCTTTTCGAGTACTTTTATTATGAAGCAATTCGAAAAATTGACATATTTTCCTGTATGCTATACAATAATGACCAATTCATAGAGTATATGAGAGGGGCGGGAATGGTACGTAAAGAACCGTTGGAACGCTGGTCGATTGAAAAATCGGCAGAACTCTACAATATCCGTAACTGGAGTGCCGGGTATTTTGATATCAATGCCAAGGGAGAGGTGATTTACCAGTACAGGACAAAACAGGGTCTTGTTCAGGTGAGTCTTATGGATATTATTCGGGGGATACGTGCGAGAGGCATGAGTTTTCCTGTGCTTTTGCGTATAAGTAATATTCTTGATTCTCAGATCTCCCTTTTACACGAGAGTTTTCGCAAGGCCATCCATGCTTTTGGGTACAAAGGGAATTATCGGGGAGTTTTTCCTATTAAGGTAAATCAACAGCAACAGGTGCTTGAAGAGATCAGTGAATTTGGGAGTCGTTATCATCATGGCTTTGAGGCGGGGAGTAAGGCAGAGCTTCTGGCTGCCCTTGCTTTTATTAAGGACCCTGAAGCCTTGATCATCTGCAATGGCTATAAGGATAGTGAGTTTATTGATCTTGGGCTTTACGCAACCAAACTGGGGTATCGTTGTATTTTTGTTATAGAGATGCCCAGTGAGGCAGATCTCATTCTTGAGCGTTCCAGGCTTCTTCAAGTGGAACCATGGATTGGGGTGCGGATCAAGCTTGCCAGCAAGGCCAGTGGTCACTGGACGGAGTCTGGAGGGGATCGGAGTATCTTTGGCTTGAGTCTTCCTGAGGTGGTAGAACTTGTCGATAAACTCAAGCAGGAGGGAGCCCTCAGCTGGTTGAGACTTTTGCATTACCATGTGGGATCGCAGATTCCCAACATCCGTGATATTCGTTCGGCGGTGCAGGAGGCTACACGGGTGTATACGGGGCTTGTCACCGAAGGCGCGCCAATGGGGTTTGTAGACTTTGGTGGAGGGCTTGCGGTGGATTATGATGGGTCTCAGACAAACTATCATTCCAGTCGAAACTATACGGTTGAGGAGTACTGCGCTGACATTATTGAGACGGTGATGAGTGTGGTGGATGAGCAAAATATCGAGCATCCTACCATTGTAACAGAATCCGGGCGTTTTATCGTTGCGTATTACTCGGTTTTGATTTTTAATATTCTGGATGTTACAAGATTTACACCAGCTTTGCCTCCTGAGAAGCTTCCAGACGGTGTTAATGAACTTACCCAGAATCTTTTTGAAACCTATCAAAAACTCAGTGTCAAAAATTTGCAGGAAAGTATTAATGACGCCATTTATTATCGAGATCAGATTCGAGATCTTTTTAAGCATGGGGATATTTCTTTACGGGAGAGAGCGCTTGCGGAGAATATTTTCTGGAATATTGTTTCTCAGGTGAGTGAAAAATCCCGAGGGATGAAGAAAATTCCCGTGGAGATAGAGGGTATTGAAGTGGCGCTTTCCGATATCTACTATGGCAATTTTAGTGTGTTTCAGTCATTGCCAGACACGTGGGCGATTGATCAGGTGTTCCCTGTGATGCCGCTGCATCGTCTGGATACCATGCCGAGTAGAGAGGCTATCATTTCGGATATCACCTGTGATAGCGACGGGAAACTAGATCATTTTATTGATCCTCATGGGGAGAAACTCACCCTTCCTCTTCACGAACTGAGAGGGGAAGAGGAATACTACGTTGGGGTATTTCTGGTAGGGGCGTATCAGGAGACGCTGGGAGATTTGCATAATCTTTTAGGGGATACCAATGTGGTTACGATCTGTGTTCATGAAGATGGAAGTTATAATTTTGTCTCTGAAATCGAGGGTGACTCGGTGGCGGATGTCCTCTCCTATGTAGAATACGATATAAAATACATTCGTCGTCGTTTTCGGGAGATGGCTGAACAGGCTGTTTCGGAGAATCGGATTACAGTGCAGGAAAGAGCCTCTATCCTCAAGGCCCTCGAGGATGGGCTTGATGGCTATACCTATTACGAAAAAGACTAAAAGGAGGGAGATTCTATGGCAAGAGTTATGATTATTGGGGCTGGTGGCGTTGGGCAGGTTGTAACCCACAAGTGTGCTCAGGTTCCTGAGGTGTTTTCGGATATCCTGCTGGCCAGTCGTACCAAGGCAAAATGCGATCGTATAGCTGAGCGTGTTTATCAGCAGTACGGGCGAAAGATTCAGACAGCTGCGCTTGATGCTGATAAACCTAAAAACACGATCAAACTTATCAAGAAGTTTAAACCCGACATGGTGATCAATGTTGCTCTTCCCTACCAGGATCTCCCTATTATGGATGCGTGTCTTGCTACGCGCACGCATTATCTTGATACGGCAAACTATGAACCAAAGGATGTGGCCAAGTTTGAGTACAAATGGCAGTGGGCGTATCATGAAAAATTTAAAGAAGCGGGCATCATGGCGGTTTTAGGGTGTGGTTTTGATCCCGGTATGACGAATATTTACACCGCCTACATGAAGAAACATTATTTCAAAAAGATGAAATATGTGGATATCGTGGATTGTAATGCTGGTGATCATGGCAAAGCATTTGCTACCAACTTTAATCCAGAGATTAATATTCGTGAAATTACCCAGAAGGGTCGCTATTACGAGAATGGTGAGTGGAAAGAGATTGATCCGATGTCAGTGCACAAACCGATAGATTATCCAGGGGTTGGTCCTAAAGAGAGTTATCTTCTTTTCCATGAAGAGTTGGAATCCCTGGTGAAAAATTTCCCCGAGATAGAGAGAATCCGTTTCTGGATGACCTTTTCGGAGAACTATCTCACCCATCTTCGTGTTCTCCAGAATGTTGGGCTTACCAGTATCAAGCCTGTAGTTTTCCAGGGCAAGAAGATTGTTCCTCTTGAGTTTTTGAAGGCGCTTCTTCCGGAACCTGCTTCGCTGGGTGAAAACTACCGCGGGAAAACGGTGATAGGGGTTCAGATTGAGGGAGAGGGGTATTCAGGACAGATGGAGCGCAGGTTTATCTATAACATTTGTGATCACGCAGAGAGCTACAAGGAAACAGGGACACAAGCCGTTGCCTATACGACAGGTGTTCCTGCCATGCTCGGGGCGATGATGGTTCTCACAGGTGTGTGGAAGGGTGCAGGAGTCTTCAACGTTGAAGAGTTTGACCCTGATCCCTTTATGGAAAAGATTGGACAGTATGGACTTCCATGGCAAGAGACCACGTTTTGAAAGTAAGCGATCTCAATATTGATATTCAGCGACTGAGAACGCCAGTTTTTCTTGTGGATGAGGCGCGTCTTCGGGCGAATGTGGCGATTTTGAAAGAGGTGATTGATCGGACGGGATGTCGTATTATTCTTGCTTTGAAAGCCTTTTCTACGTATGCGACATTTCATGTGTTACGGGATGTTTTGCATGGTACCTGTGCCAGTTCGGTTGATGAAGCCCGTTTGGGGCGAGAGTATTTTGGCAAAGAGGTCCATGTCTATGGGGCAGCCTACAGTGATGAGGATTTTCGAGAGCTTCTGAAGTATGCCAACCACATTGATTTCAATTCATTCACACTCTGGGAGCATTTTCGTTCTGTGGCGCTCCAGGCAAAAAGAAAAAAGGGGATACATTTTGGTATTCGTATCAATCCGGAGCATTCTGAAGCTCCTGTAGCTCTCTATGATCCAGCAGCGCCTTTATCCCGCTTGGGAGTGGTGCGGGGGGAGTTTCGATCGGATCTCCTGGATGGAATAAGCTACCTTCATTTTCATACGCTTTGCCAACAAAATGCTGATGCCCTTGTTCGTACTCTCTATGCGGTGGAAGAGAAATTTGGGGAGTTTATCCCTCAGATGGCGTATATTAATTTTGGGGGTGGGCATCACATCACTCGAGAGGATTATGATAGGGATCTTCTCTGTCAGACGATTATTGACTTTAAGAAAAAGTATGGGGTAGAGGTGTATCTTGAACCAGGAGAGGCTGTGGCCCTTAATGCGGGGTATCTGGTTGCCACGGTTTTGGATGTGATACATAATGGTATGGATATTGCCGTTCTCGATACCTCTGCGGCTACGCACATGCCAGATGTTCTCGAAATGCCGTATCGACCATATATTCTGGAGAGCGGTCTTCCTGGTGAAAAGAGCTATACCTACCGTCTCGGAGGAGTGAGCTGTCTTGCGGGCGATGTTATCGGCGATTATTCCTTTGATAAACCGTTGCAACGAGGGGATAAGCTTGTTTTTACGGATATGGCTATCTATTCCATGGTGAAAACCAATACCTTTAACGGCATTCGACTCCCTGATATTGCCATCATGGATAGTGAGAAAGGATGGGTTAAAATTCACAAGCGTTTTGGATATGGGGATTTTAAGAGACGGTTATAACCTTTTTTGCCAAAAGAAAGAGGCTTGCTTTTTTGCTCGCTTATCCGTTACAATAAAACAGTAAAAATAAAAAAATGGAGAGAGGCATGACCTGGTTTTCATGGGTGAGCTCTGTTGTTGATATTTTGTTAGTTTCGTATGTGCTGTACTTTCTTTATATCCTGTTTCGCGATACGAATTCAATGAGTATAGTGAAAGGCTTTTTGATCGTTTTTACCGTTTCCCTTGTGGCGGATTTTCTTCACCTTGAAACGCTTGCCTGGGTTTTACGGTATATTGTGGGAAACTTTGTGATTCTTGCGGCTATTCTTTTTCAACCGGAACTTCGGCGTGTTCTCTCTCAGGTGGGACAGGGGCGTGGCATGCTTCACAAACAATACTCCAATGTGGTTGAAGAACTGGCAGAAACGGTTACTGAAATGGCTCAAAAAAATCTTGGGGCTCTTATTCTTATAGAAAGAAATGTCGGACTCCGGCATCTCATGGAAGATGCTGTCGCGCTTGATGCAAAACTCTCCAAGGAGATGCTTTTTTCGATTTTTTACAAGGGGAACATTCTCCATGATGGGGCTGTGGTTGTGCAAGGAGATCGAATCCTGGCTGCACGGGTGATTGTACCTGCTGTAAAGATTGATGCCATGAAGGTGAAGCGTCTCAAGTATGGAACAAGACACCTGGCCGGTATAGCTATCACCAGTGAGAGTGATGCTATTGCCCTTATTGTGTCCGAAGAGAAGGGAACGGTTTCTCTTGCTCTTCACGGCAAGCTTATGTTTGATCTGGATTACGAAAATTTGAAGAGGAAGCTTTATGATCTTCTTTAAAAAATCCTTCTGGAAAAATCTTTGGTTAACCATCTCAAAAGATTGGCAGGCCAAGCTTATCTGTCTGGGAATTGCCGTGGCTCTCTGGTGGTTTGTGTATACGCAGACAAATATCCAGCGTTCGTTTTATGTGCCCATCCAGTATCTCAATCTTCCCCCTCAGCTTGTTATCCTTCAGACGAATGATACCACTGCCAGGATATATATTCAGGGGAAAAAGGACAAAGTCACAGAACTTGAAACCCATCAGATTCGGGTGTATATGGATCTCTCAGAGGCTAATCCTGGTTGGTATACCAATGATCTCCAGCTCAGCTTGAAAGATATAGATCCCTCTCTGGCTATTACGATGGAGAAAACAAGGGCAAGTGTTTATGTCGATGCCATTCAGGTTGTTTCTCTTCCCATTGTTCCCAGGATTACCAATAGTTTGCCTGTTGGGGTGGGAAAAGAGATTATCGAGTTTCGTCCTGCTTCTGCTATTGTACGTGGCCCGACGTATTTTCTTTCAAATCTTTCTCATATCGAGACGGAGCCTTTTATTTTAGAATCTTTTGAGGGGGACTATACGACCAATGTTGCCCTTCTTCTCCCAAAAGGAATAGAACTTCTTGATGGGAGCAATAATACCATCACTATTTACGTGCGAAAATCTTCTCCTGAGGAGCGATGATGAAAAAGTATCTTGTGCTTTTTGGAGAGTTTCTTTTTGTTGGACTGGTTCTCTGGAGCTGGATTTCCAACCAATGGTTTTTTCTTATGAGCCGGCAAGTAGATATTGAGAAGCCGTTACCGGCGGGGGACTATGTAGCCATATCTCTTGCTCCAGGGGGCCAAACTCTTACCATTGAAGGGAGTGGGACAACGAGCATAAGACTTCAAAATAACCAGCCTGCGGCGTTTTCTCTTTCGGAGGATGGGGTTATCAGAGAAAAAGCGTACCTCAGGGTTTTTGAAAAACGAGGAATATGGTTCCACAGTCTGATGATAGGGGTAGTGGCTTTTTTGGGTGTTCTTTTAGCGTACTGGATCAAGCAGACTCGAGGGATGCCTTTCATGTTTCGTTTTCTTGTGTTTGCTTTTGCCTTTGGATGGTCGGGGAGTCTGGCAGTTTTTTTTCTTTTTGTCGCAGTTCTGTCAGGACTTAAGAATGCGGTGAGTCACTATCGCCAGAGGTGGTATCATTGGTTGGTGGTGGGTTTCTTTCTCTGGGGTGTTTTTTCAGGAATGTTTGCTCGATTTCCTATGGATGCCGTGGGGTCGACTTTTTTGTTTGCTCTTTATGTTTTTGTTGGCTTTGTGTTTGGACAGGAGAATCCAGAAAAACTTCCATGGAATGCCATTGGGAGAGCCATTGTTTCTGCTTTTGTCTCGGTGGCACTGATTGGACTTACCCAGCAGTTTTACCTAAAGCAGGATATAGGTGTGTGGATAGGGGGGAGCCCTCTTCTTTTCTGGCCATATCATCCCTTTGAGTTTTCGTCTCTTTTTGAATGGGCGGCACGAGGGGGATATTGGCTTGGATTAATGGTTCCGGTACTTTTTGCGCTTTTTCTCCATGAAAAACAAAAAAAATTGAAACTTCTTTTTGGTTTTGGGATAGTTTTAGGGCTTGTTCTGCTCGTGTTTACCCAGTCTCGTGGGGGATTTGTTGTGGCGACCGTTGCTATTCTGACGCAGGTGTTTTTCTTGAAACGATGGTATCTCGTGCTTCCTGTTCTTCTTCTTCCGATTCTTCTTTTGCCCCTTTTAGTTGTCACGGTAGCCCCAAATTCTAAATGGGCGGCTGTCGCCAGAAATCCTTTTACATTTCATACCAATGTTCAGCGGATGCATCAAATGAGGGCAGCTAAAGATTTTTATAGGGAGGCTTCTCCTCTTACCGGTATTGGTCTGATGAATTTTCGTCGATATTATTATGAAAAGCGACATGACTATGATATCTATTCTATGGCGGATTATCTTCATCAGGGATATATGGCAATTCTTCTCGAAACAGGGATCGTGGGATTTGTGTTGTTTTATGGATTTTTGTTTTTTGTCTGGGTAAGGCTTTTTAGGGCCTCTGTTTCAAGGCGTTTTTTCCTTTCCCCTTTTATCTTTGGGGTAATGAATGCTCTTTGGGTGAGTTTTTTCTTTGATGCGATGTTGTTGTATGCCTTTTATCTCGGAATGTGGGTTTGGATGTGGATTGGTCTTGGAGAAGGCTGGCACTCTGAAAAAGAAAAACTTCCCCAATCTTCATCATTGAAAGAGTAATTTTTTAAAAACAACGGGATGTCCGGAAAGACATCCCGTTGTTCCATTCATTAGAGGCTCTTGAGGAGGTTAGTGGCCTCCTGTTTAGCTTCTGGTGGAGCCGTAGGGTTTGCAATAACTTCGTTGAGTCTTTCTTTTGCTTTCTTTCTAGCGTCTTCTACGAGGAAGGATACATCGGCATCGGTCATACCGGATTTTTTGACCTTTTCCTGGTCTGTCTGGAGGAACTTGATAAGCAGCATATAAGCTTTGGCAGTTTGAATCTTGGTTGCCGAGTTGTTTTCACGGCGTTCTCGTTCCAGAGCCTCACGGAGAACTTTCATCACATTTTCAAAGGATGTGTCTTCTTTTGTTGCTGTCACCGCTGATTTGGTTTCTTCTTTTACTGTTGGTTCTACTGCTGGTTCGGGTTTGGTTTCTTTTTTACCACAGGCAAAAAAACCTAATAACCCTATGGCAACTATCACATGAATAAACCGTTTCATAATTCCCTCCTTGTTATTTCCATTCGATGGATTGCATAAGCTTCCATGCCGTCTGTACCGTTGATTCGCGATGCCACTTGTTATGTAGGGCAAACTGGAGAACTACCGGGAAAATCTCCTGTGAGCGGGTCTTTCCCAGAATCTTGAGAAGCTCCTCTGCAATCACATCATCATAAAACATCACCTGATCCTCTTCATTGAATCTGGGATTCTGGTAGTAGTTGATGAGGAGATCCTTTACCAGATTAAAAACAACCGGATCCTGAATGTTTTGCTCAATCAGGGGGAGAATAATCCGTTTCTTTTCGTATTCTCCTTTGATTTTGAGGATCCTCATGGCTGTCTCCATTTCTGTTTCACTGCCAATCCGAAGATCGGCAATGGTTCGGGCTTTTTCCTTTGTTTGGCTATATCCATTCACAAGGAAAAGCATGGATACCAGAATCCAGAGCCAGTGCTTCATAGGCTATTTACCATTTTAAGTTTTGCATAGCAGCCCAGGCTGCTTTCACAGTCTCATCACGATGGGAATCTGGGGACATCACAATCTGAAGGAGTGCAGGAAAGGCTCTCGGATCCCCAATTTCTCCCAAAGAAATAACAATAGCTTCGGCTACTTTGTCGTCTTCAAACCTCTGGGTGTCTTCTTCGGAGAATTTTCCTCGATCGAGGCCATATTTTGTCCGTAACAATTGAACTAATCTTGGAACAATAAGCTCTCTGTCTCCTAAAGCAGGGAGAACACGAGCAGCGGCAATACGGGGTTTGGTGGCGGTGTCACGTTCGATTACGTTGAGCATCGTCTCAATGTATATTTTGTTACTGCTCTCGCCTATGCCCTGGATAGCCAGAACTCTTGCATCAGGACTGACAACAAAAAGCTTTTGAGCTGTCTTTTGAGGATTGCGGACTTCCCACATTACAATACGCTCAAGGTATTCGTACTTTTTGCTGGGGACATTGGTTACCTTGGTCATGAGAAGTACAATCTTAAATTGAGTGTCAAAAGCCCCTTCCTTCCCTATTGTTTTTTGAAACTCTTGTTCAAGGTAGGGGAGTACCGGATCAGGGAGTTTTAACTCCTTTGGTACCGCTGATATGGGGACATTGGGGCTTAGTAGACTTCCGAGCATTTCTACCTGGGCAAGTGCCATGGACCACATGGTTAATCCCAAAATTAGGGGAAAGAGAATTTTACCTCTCATATCCATCTCCTTTGCGGTTTTTTGATACTTTTATTGTAAACAGAAAAATAAATCCGTCAAGTTTTTTGCGTTTTTCATTCATTTATCGGTAATTGAAGGGATATATCTGAAGGAATTTTGATTTTTTCTCTTTTTGTTTGAAAAGAGGGGAAAAGAAATTGACAAAATTTTCTTTTTCCCTTAAAATAGTATACTCATATTCTCAGAAAAAGGAGAGAACTATGTACGCAATTGTTGAGATTGGTGGCAAACAGTATAAGGCTGAGAAGGGTAGTGTTCTTCGTGTTGATCACCTGTCTGCAAAAGAGAATGAAAAGATAAAAGTGAAAGAAGTGCTTTTGCTTCACACGGATGACAAGGATGTTATAGGGCAGCCCTATGTAAAAAATGCTGTTGTTGAGTGCAAGGTTGTTAAAGCCGAAGAGAAAGGTGAAAAGCTCACTATTTTTAAGTACAAACCCAAGACAAACTACTCTGTTAAACGTGGCTACCGGCATACGTACACGGTTTTGGAGGTTGTTAATATTTCCGAGGGTAAGAATACTGAAGCCCAAGAGGCATGATAGAGATAGTTATAGATGAATACGCTCACCGGATTGTTGCTGAAGGGCATGCCCTTTTTGATGTCAAAGGAAGGGATATTGTATGTGCGGCGGTTTCGGTTGTCCTTCAGGGGTGGGTGGTAGGCACACAGCTTCTCTGTAAACACGATATTCACGTAGAGAAGCAAAAGGATCGATGGGAGGCAGTTTTGAAATCGTTTGATGAACAAAGCCTGCTTCTCTGGAAAAACATGATACTTATGCTGGATATCCTCACGAGGCAATATCCAGAGAATATACGATTACATTGGGAGGAAAATCATGGCTCATAAAAAAGGTGGCGGTGTCGCCAAAAATGGCCGCGATAGCGAGTCCAAGCGCCTTGGTGTAAAGGTATATAGTGGGCAACCCGTTATCCCAGGAAACATTATTGTTCGTCAACGTGGGACGAAGTTTTATCCCGGCAAAAATGTTGGTATGGGAAGAGACTATACACTCTTCGCTTTGAGTGCCGGGACAGTAGTTTTTACGGAGAGCAAAAATCGAAAGATCGTTCATGTGATGGAAGTGAAAGAGGAGAAGCCTAAACGAACGAGAGCAGCCAAAGCCAAGGCAGAGTAAGGAGCCTGTTATGACACAAGAGAGGCTTGAATATTTTAAAAAGCGCCTCGAGGAGATGAGGGATTCTCTTTTAGAGGATATTCGTACTGAGACTGTTGAGGAAATGAATCCTTTTGAGACAGATGGAGACGTTATTGATGAGGCAGAAGTTTTGAGTACTGCTTCCCTGGTAGAAGGCTTATCTCGCACACAAAAACGTATGCTTGAAGAGATTTTAAAGGCTTTGCAAAGAATTGAAAATGGTGTTTATGGCAAGTGTATCGTTTGTGGAGAGGAGATAGACGAGGAAAGGCTTGATGCCATTCCCTACGCTGAGAAATGCCGAAAACACATGTAAAGATAGGCCACCTGTGAGGTGGCTTTTTTATTTTTTTTGAAAATTGCAATTTCCTGAAGTTTTTCTTATAATGAATACTCATCATGGTAAGGAGTAGGCTAATGAAGGAAAAACTGCGTGTAGGTGTTATCGGTGCCACCGGGATGGTAGGGCAGCGCTTTATTTCTCTTCTGGAGAATCATCCCTGGTTTGAGGTAGTTTTGGTGGCGGCAAGTAGTCATTCGGCGGGAAAAACGTATGAGGAGGCTGTTCAGGGCCGGTGGGCTATGAAAAGTCCCATTCCCGCGAAGGTGAAAAATCTCACAGTTTACGACGCTCATAAGATAGATGCTATTGCTGGTGAGGTAGATTTTGTTTTTTGTGCGGTGGATATGCCCAAAGAGGACATCATCATTTTGGAAGAGGCTTATGCCCGTCGGGAAGTTCCTGTGGTTTCGAATAACTCGGCGAACCGGATGACTCCCGATGTACCGATGATTATGCCCGAGATTAACTGGCAGCATGCAGAGATTATCCCTATCCAGAAAAAGCGTCTCGGGACAAAACATGGTTTTATCGTGGTGAAGCCCAATTGTTCCCTTCAGAGCTATGTGCCCGCCCTTCATCCGCTGATGGAGTTTGGTCTTTCGGAGGTTGTCGTGTGTACCTATCAGGCTATCTCCGGAGCAGGGAAAACCTTTGAAACGTGGCCAGAAATGGTGGATAATGTTATTCCTTTTATTAAAGGTGAGGAAGAAAAAAGTGAAAAGGAACCCCTCAAAATCTGGGGACATCTTGCTCATGATCATATTGAAAGTGCACAAAAGCCTATCATCTCCGCGCAGTGTTTGCGTGTTGCTGCAAGTGATGGGCATATGGCGGCCGTATCGATCCGTTTTGAGAAAAAACCTTCTGTAGAGGAGATTCTCCATCGATGGAAGACATGGGTGCCGCGTCCCCAGGAGCTTCATCTTCCTTCGGCTCCTCAGCCATTTCTTACCTACTTTGAAGAAGAAAACCGTCCTCAGACAAAACTGGATAGAGATATCGGGAATGGCATGGGTATTGCTGTCGGGAGGCTCCGGGCAGATCATCTCATGGACTACAAGTTTGTTTGTCTTTCCCACAATACAATTCGAGGAGCCGCTGGCGGTGCTATTCTGACGGCAGAGCTTCTCTGTGCCGATGGCTATATCTATCACAAGTAAGAGAAGAAACACGATATCCCACAAGTAGAGGAAAGCATGTATCAGAAACTGAAAGGGACATACGACATTTTGCCTGGTGAGAGTGATTTTTTTAGGTGGTTAAAAAAAGAGGTTGAGGAAGTTGCCCATCTTTATGGCTACAAGGAGGTGCAGTTTCCTATCATTGAGCATGCGAGTCTCTTTCAACGGGGTGTAGGGGAAAGCTCGGATATTGTGGTAAAAAAGGAAATGTATACCTTTGAAGACAGAGGACACAGACTCGTGGCTCTCAGGCCAGAAGGAACGGCTGGTGCTGTTCGACTTTATGTGGAAAACAACCTTCATATGAGTGGGCATACCCAGCGCATGTACTATGTTGGACCCATGTTTCGTGCTGAAAACCCGCAAGCAGGTCGTTATCGGCAGTTTACCCAGTTTGGTTTTGAGCTTATTGGTGACCCAACCCCGGAGGCTGATGTGGAGCTTATAGCTATTAATAATGCTATTGTCAAGCGGTTGGGGATCACGGAGGTGACACTTTTTATTAACTCTATTGGGTGTCGTGAATGTCGTCCTCTCTATCAACAGAAGCTTACGGCATATTTTCAGAGTAGACGAAATGAACTCTGTGAGGACTGTCAGACGAGGCTGGATGTGAATCCGCTTCGTATTCTCGATTGTAAAGAGGCATCCTGCCAGGCGATTGTGAGACAGGCTCCCATTCAACATGAACACCTCTGTGAGATATGTCAGGATCATTTTGAAAAGGTAAAAAGCTCCCTTTACGATCTTGGGATAGCTTTTGAGATAGATCCTTATCTTGTGAGGGGACTTGATTATTATAATCGTACGGTTTTTGAATTTAAAAGTCAGGCTCTGGGGGCTCAGAGCACGTTTTCTGCCGGGGGGAGATACGATTATCTTGTTAAAGATCTCGGCGGGATGGACACCCCTGCTTCCGGTTTTGCAATGGGGATGGAGAGGCTTGCCATGGTTGTTGAGGCATCACTTGGCAAAAATCGTACAGATTTTTACCATCCACCATTTGTCTATGTGGCTGGAATAGGGGAGAATATCCAGCATGCGGTCTGGAAGGGCCTCCAGCTTTTGAGACAAGACGGTATTTCGGCAACGACGGAGTTTCGTTATACTCAGCTTAAGAAACACTTAAAATCAGCAGATAAACTTCGCTGTGCCTACGCTCTTCTTTTGGGAGAGGACGAGGTGAAAACCGGGCGCTGGACGCTACGAAATCTTCAGACGGGCGAACAGCTTCAGGAAACACCTGAAAACATCGTGGCTTTTTTACGAGCCAGGATGAATGCTTAAAGGTGATAACGGTACGGTGGTGGAAGTAAGAGGTGTTCAAGTCCTTCCCTTTTGAGAAATTCGATAACCCTTGCCATAGGAGCCCCTACAATAACATCAAAACTTCCCTCTTCAATATGGATGAACTGGTCGTCATTCTGGATAGCATAGCCACCGGCAAACTTGGTTACAGGATGGGTTTGAACATACGTTGATATAAACTCCTCTGAAAGCTCAGCGAACGAAAGAACAGTTTCTTCTTTCCCACTTTCAAAGATGTTTTTCTTTTGGTGGATAAAGGCATAGCCTGAGATAACCGATTGGCGTTTTCCGGAGAGAAAGCGGAGGAAGTTCTTTGCCTCTTCTTGGTTTTTAGGTTTTCCGACGAGCTTTCCTTCACAGAGTACCAGCGTATCAAAGGCAAGTACATAATCATCAGGGTATCTTTTCGCCACTTCATGAGCTTTTGCCTCGGCGAGGATTTGGGGCAAAAGTCTTGGATCCTCGTGAGAGAATTGCTCCTCGTTGACATGGGGGATTTCAATGATAAACTCTCTAAGCGTCTGTTCAAAAAGGAGTCGTCTGCCTATGGAGGCACTCGCGAGGAGAATACGATTACTCATTATCCCCTCGTTTTAACACTTCAATAAACGCCTCCTGGGGAATGTCTACGTTGCCAATGGTACGCATGCGTTTCTTCCCTTCTTTTTGTTTTTCGAGGAGTTTGCGTTTACGGGTGATATCTCCCCCGTAACACTTGGCAAGCACGTCTTTTCGGAGGGCCTTGATGGTTTCTCTTGCGATAATTTTACTCCCGATGGCAGCCTGGAGAGGGATTACAAAGAGGTGTTGTGGAATAAGATCCTTGAGGCGAGTGACGACCGAACGCCCTCGTTCGTAAGCGGTATCTTTGTGGACCATCTGAGCCAGAGCATCCACCACCTTGCCATTGACAAGAATATCGAGCTTAATAATCTCACTGGGACGAAATTCGAGAAACTCATAATCAAATGAGGCATATCCCCGCGAGAAGGATTTGAGCTTGTCGTAAAAATCGTAAATGATCTCCGCGAGGGGGAGTTCTGCGATGATCTCGACCCGGTCAGTATCAATGTAGATCATATTGCGCTGGATGCCCCGTCTATCCTGAATAAGCTGAAGAATTGCTCCAAGGTATTCGTTGGGGAGAATAATATGAGAGAGCACAAAAGGCTCCTCGATCTGACGGATCTTACTCTGATCGGGGAGTTCTGTGGCGGATTCTATCATCATGATGGAACCATCGGAGAGGGTAATGCGGTATTCTACTGAGGGAATGGTTGTAATAATTGCCAGATCAAACTCTTTGTCAAGTCTTTCCTGAACGATTTGGAGGTGAAGCAGTCCCAGAAAGCCGCATTTAAATCCCATGCCAAGGGCTGCAGAATTCCATTTCTCAAAGGTAAGGGCAGCGTCGTTGAGCTTGAGTTTCATGAGAGCTTCGTGAAGATCCTCAAAGTCTTCACCTTCCGCAGGGAAAAGGCCGGCAAATACATAGGGTTTGACTTCTTTATAGCCGGGGAGCGGTTCTGCACATGGTTTATTTGTCCATGTTATGGTGTCTCCCACACCAAAATCTGAGATGGATTTGATGGCTGCAGTGATGTATCCAACTTTCCCAGCCCGGAGTTCAGATTGAGGGACGAGCTTTATCTGGGTGTAGCCTACCTCTTCTACCTGGTAGTTTTTCTGGGAAAGCATGAAGGTGATCGCATCTCCTTTTTTGATGCTCCCGTCAAATACCCGGACTTTGGCTACAACACCGAGATAACTATCATAGTAAGAGTCAAAAACCAGGGCCCGAAGGGGGGAGTGAATATCGCCTTTTGGGGCAGGAATACGCTGGACAATGGCTTCAAGAACGGTATCAATACCAAGCCCTGTTTTGGCACTTATAAGAAGTGCCTCTGCAGGATCCAGTCCCAGGTCTTTTTCTATCTGTTCTTTGACCATATCTATATGGGCACTTGGGAGATCAATTTTGTTGATAACGGGAATAATGACAAGATTCTCTTCTAAAGCGAGGTAAAAGTTTGAGAGGGTTTGAGCTTGAATCCCCTGGGTGGCATCAATCACAAGAAGTACCCCTTCACATGCCTTGAGGCTTCGGGAAACCTCGTAGTTGAAGTCTACATGACCAGGGGTATCAATAAAGTTTAATTGATAGGTATTGCCATCCTGAGCCTTGTAGAAGCCTGTCACAGTATGAGCCTTGACCGTGATGCCATGTTCTTTTTCCACTTCCATGGAATCGAGAACCTGTTCACTACTTTTGTCTTTTAAGAGCCCAATTGCTTCGAGAAGTCGATCAGAGAGGGTTGATTTTCCATGGTCAATGTGGGCAATGATCGAAAAATTGCGGATATATTTTTGGTGACTCATGCTGTTTGCTCCTCGTGGATCTGTTTTGCCCAGTTCTTTGGGTCACTATCGGCAAAAAAGGCACTACCAATCACAAGAAAATTGGCTCCGGCCTTCAATACCTTTTGGTAGGTCTCACGGTTGACTCCTCCATCGACCTGGAGAAGGATCTCTCTATCGGCAATGATTTTTCGAATTTCGGAAATCTTTGAAAGCATCTCTGGCATAAACTTCTGTCCAGAAAATCCTGGTTCGACTGTCATCACAAGAATGAGATCAATATCATCGAGGTAGGGTTCTACCGCGACAGCTGGTGTGGCTGGCTTGAGGGAGAGTCCGGCCTTTTTTCCTCTCTGACGGATCGTTTTAAGAAGGTTGTGCCCTTCTTTTCCAAGCGATTCGAGATGAAGGGTAATGATTTCTACCGGCAGAGAGAGATAGTCCTCAATACCACGATGGAGATCGATCATGAGATGAACATCTGCGGGGAGAGAAGTTCGCGCACAGAGATCCGCTATCATCTTTGGTCCAAAGGAGATATTGGGGACAAAATGGTTATCCATAACATCGTAATGGATACCATCTACTCCGGCTTCTTCACATAAACGTACAGCCTCTCCTAATGCCCAGAAATCTGCCGCAAAGATTGAAGGGGATACACGATTAGGGGACATAGGTTTCTTCCCTCACAAGAGCATTGTTGAGGAACACCTGGACCGTTGCCGTTCCAAGGGCTTTGAATGGGATAACCAGGAGTTGTCCTCTGGGAACGGTGCTGCTAAAAAGCTGTAGTGACCGCCCACTTTCATCCACCATGACTACAAGGACGGCAATATCGTTTGCATCTGTTTCTCCCATACTCTGGACGGTATGGGTCAAAAGATAGTAGCGATAGTTTTGAGCCGAAGGTGTTCTGGCATAAATCCCTACCCCCAGAGCAAGATCAGTATTTTTTGGGACAACGGTATTTGCCTCAAGAGATTGTTCCATGACGATGCCTTCTTTGGTTTCATCATCTGTCAGGAAGGGGAGAAGTCGTACAGCGAGGCCGGCATTTATAGCGTCTTTGGTAGCGGTATCGATACTTTTTCCAACGAGTGAGGGTACGCGGGCCTCAGTGGATTTTACATCGGAGTTAACGATGAGTTTGAGCTTTTCGCTTCGATCAACGACGAGGTTTTCTTTTTTGTTCTGGCTGATAATAATATTGAGGGCATATTCATCAGATTGTATGACGGTTATTTCATATGGGATATTCATTTGCCGCAGAAGGTTTTCGGCTTCCTCTCGCGTCTTGCCGACAAGATAGGGAACGGTATAGGTGTCTTTTCCCATGCTGACAAGAATCTTTATGGTACGCCCCTGCCGAACGGTGATACCAGCTTTAGGAAACTGTTCTATAACAATGTAGCGGGGAATACTTGGTTCAAATTTAGTTTCGATATCGATAGCAAGTCCTCGTTCTTGAAGGAGACGTACTGCCTCAAAAAGTTCCAGGGATTTTACGAGAGGGACTTTGGTTTTAGGTGCTGCAATACGGTGGATGCTCAAAGTGAGAAAAATTACCAGTGCTGCAATAAAGGCGCTGATGAGAGAAAAGAATACCATCTTTCGAAAGATGCGGCGGTAGATGTCCACATTTTGTCCGGAAAAATAGCGAACCCATTTGTCTTCGATTGTTTCAAACCAGATACGTAATTTGTGTTTCCATTGAGCCATAATCTACTCCTTGTCAAAAGGCTTTTCCGGCCTGTGGCCGATATCCATTTATAAAACCAAGAAAGGCCATTTCTTTTTTCCCTGCTGGTTTGAGGGAAAGAAGGTTTATTGCACCCTGTTTACAAGCCACAATAAAACCCTCTTTATTTGCTTGCAGAACAATTCCTGGTTCTCCCTCCTGATTATAAGGTTCAATCGAGGTCAGGTGAACCGGGAAAGGGGTTTTAGTTTGATGATACGTGGTGAAAATACCTGGCCAGGGTTGATAGGCACGAAAACGGCGGAAGATCTCTTCTGCTGTTTGTGTGAAAAATGAGATTTTTCCATCTTCTCGTTTGATGATTTTCGTATAGGTGGCATGAGCTTCATTCTGAGGGATGCGTTTAGCCTTCCCTTCGGAAATCTGGGTTATCGCTTCGGTGAGAAGAATTGCTCCATCGAGAGCAAGTTTTTGAGAGAGTGTAGGATAGGTCTCATTGGGGAGAATGGGGACCTGAGATTGGAGAATAATATCCCCACAGTCTAAAGCTTCGCTTACGTATTGGATGGTATTGCCAGTGAAAGTATCCCCATGAAGGATAGCAGCCTGGATAGGGGATGCCCCTCGATAGCGGGGAAGTAGCGAGGCATGGAGATTGATAGCTCCCAATGGAGGCATCTGAAGGATTTCTTTTGGTAAAATTCTTCCGTACGATACTACTACAAAGAGATCTGCGTGAAAATTTGCAAGTTCTTCCAGAAAAGTCTGATCCCGCAGGCGAACGGGTTGGAGACAGGGTATCTTTTTTTCCTCTGCCCAGATTTTGAGAGGGGTTTTGTGAATCTCGTGCATCCCTCTCCCATAGGGTTTGTCAGGGTTGGTGACAACAGCCACGATCCATCCTTTCTCAAAGAGGGCTTTGAGAGCTGGCATGGAAAAATCTGAGCTTCCCCAGAAGACTATTTTCATAATGCCACATTCCCCAGTTTCTTGCGGTTTTCTTCAATGAGTTTTTCGATTTTCTCGGCATTTTTTTGGCGATCCTCTTCCGAGAGGTAATCGATGAAAAGTTTCCCGTTGAGATGGTCGATTTCATGCTGGAGAACACGGGCAAGAATCTCATCAGCCTCAATGATAAATGTTTTTCCCAGGAGGTTTTTGGATTTGACACGGATTTTGGACGGTCGATAGACGGTTCCCCATACTTCTGGGACAGACAGACAGCCCTCTTCGTACGGAACACTGTCCTTTGACATATAGATGATCTCCGGATTGATCAGAGTCATTTTTGTGGTTTGTCCGGATTTGGATAGATCAATGATAACAACGCGTTCAGAAATTCCTATCTGGGGAGCGGCAAGCCCGATTCCTTCTTCTTCAGCGAGTGCTGCCATCATATCAGTGACAATCTCATGGATGCGTGCGTCTATCTTCTTTATAGGGGCAGCCACCTGACGGAGAATAGGATTGCCATAGGTAATAACCTCTCGTTTTGCCATAAAAACCTCTCTATTCTATTGTAAAGCAAAAACGGAAAATTGGCAATTTATGGTCAAGGTTTTTGCTTCTTCTAAAGGAGATATTTGTCTTAGGCAAAACGAGAGACCACTTGTTTTCTGGAAACGGAGAAAAAGTTTTCTCAAATGTTTTGCCCGACCTGTTATCCAGTTTGAAACACGAGAAAACACAGAAAAAAACTTTTAAAATAAAAAAATCTCTTGAAAACCAAAAGGAAAGATACACCCTGGATTCAAAAATACATCAAGGGGTGCGTTTCTGGATACTTCTCTGGATAAACTTGAGAAGAGGCTTTTGCTGTTGATGGTGGCGATATCTTTTGAGGGGTTAAATGGGGGTATTTTCCTATCGAAAAAATTGTCGAAAAACACTTAATTTTTTCTTTGTAAAAAACGATATTGTTTAGGGACATGAGAAAACTTTGGATCTCTCTTTTGCTTTTTAGTATGATTCAGGGGATTGTCTTTGGGGAGGTAGTTGGCCGTAGTGTGCGTGGCCGAGAGATAAAGGCGTTTTCCTATGGCAAGGGTTCAGAAACCATTCTTTTTGTGGGTGGAATCCATGGAGATGAACCCCAGGGTGTTGAGATTTTGAATCGCTTTCGTAAAGTTGTGGCCAATAATCCATCCCTTGTCAGGGGTTTAAAGGTGGTTATTGTTCCCAATGCGAATCCGGATGGGTTCCGACGGCGAACCCGACAGAATGCTCATGGAGTAGACATTAATAGAAATTTTCCTACGCGTAGTTATGTGACCAATTACCAGAAAAAGGCTTATTATCCGGGGACAAGGGCAGGTAGTGAACCGGAAACAAAGGTATTGATGAAACTCATTCAACGTTTCAAGCCTTCTTTGGTGGTGACCATTCATGCTCAGCTCCACTGTATGATGGTCGAAGGAAATGTCTGGGATCTTGCGAAACGAATGCAGTACTACAACCATTATCCTGTGGTGAGTGAACTTGGTTATGAGACACCGGGATCGTTTGGGCAATACTGCGTCGAACGAGGTATACCAATGATTACTCTTGAAGTGCCCCGGCTTCCCCATGACGCACTCTGGGAGCAGAATCGCCGTGCTCTTCTTGAGGTTTTGCGGTATTCTCCTGGGCGATCGGAAAAGGAAAGACTTGCCCTGGAGAGTAAGAAAAAACCCACCTTGTTAGAAGCTCTTAAACGACAGGATTTCTACCTTCTTCGGGATCGGTATACCAATACGAATGATTGGCTCAAAAGTGATAGCGAAGGCAATACCGCTCTTCACCTGAGTATTACGCGGGGGGATACTTTCCTTGCCCTTTCCCTTATTGAGCAAAATATCCATCTCACCACTCCCAACAAGAGGGGATGGACACCTCTCTTTGAGGCGAGTTACGCGGGGCAGGTAGAGGTTGTTCGAGCCTTGTTACGCAAACAAGTTTCTCCAGATGAAAAAGACCCTCAGGGATGGACCCCTCTTATTCTTGCTGCCCAGCGTGGACATCGTGAAGTGGTGCGTATTCTTCTTGATGCAGGAGCCAGTGTAAATGCTCAGGATAGGTATGGGTATAGTGCCCTCATGGAGGCCGTAAGGTGCCAACATGGAGGAATTGTGAATGATTTACTGGCAAAGGGCGCTGATCCAAAACAGACAAACCGCTATGGATTAACAGCAAGTCGCCAGGCGATTCTGGCACGTTCTACGAACGCAGTGATCCTCCTGGGTGGAGGACAGTAGCTATTTGACCAGCCGTTCTTTCCAGAGAATACCTTTTCCAAGACCTGTTTTCACAAGAGAATACAATGCTGCCAGCAAGAGATTGAAAAAGACGAAAGGATACCCCACGATGGAAAGCCACGATTGTCGTCTGTCCAGAAGAAATATTCCCCACGCGGTGAGAAACACTCCTATACATAGCCAGGCTTTTGAGAGTTCAGATGCTGGATAAAATCCATATCGAATACCAAAAAAGGCGGGAAGCAGAATGGCGCTTATGATTCCTATCAACAATCCGAGAAAAAGGAGGAAATTCTTACCGATAGCAGCATAGATTACTCTGGCAATTCCATAAAATCCATGTTCAAAGCTTTCGTACATCCTGCAGCGGATGAAGTTTTTGGCGTCCAGAAAAAGGGTATGAAAACCGTGTCTTTTGACAGTATAGGCGAGAGCAAGATCCTCTACGACGTGGTTTTTTACCAGCTCAAAACCGTTGATTTTTTCAAGAACCCCTCTTTTCATGAAAAGGATCTGGCCAATAGCAAACGAGAAAAAAGGCCATCGTGTCCACAGGACAAGTGGTAGAGGAAGGTATAACACCGTAGCCATGTAGACGGCGGGAAGGATAAGTTTTTCTCCGATGGAATGCGTTTCGTGGAGGGCAAACCCTGAGAGAAAATCTACACCCCAGTGTTGCATGGCACCGAGAAGAAACGAAAGCGTTTGGGGGTGATGAACCGTATCCGCATCGGTAAAAAAGAGGATCTCTCCCGTAGCGGCTTCAAAGAGTTGTTGGCTGGCGTAAGGCTTGCCTTTCCAATCTGGGGGAAGAGGTTTGCCGTTTATAAAACGAAAGTTTGGTTTTCCAGAAAACTCCTTGAGAATAGCTTCTGTATCATCTGTAGAGTTGTCATTTAAGACAATCACCTCATAGTTGGGATAATCCTGCGATAACAGCGATTCAAGACAGGGGCGAATACGATGGGCTTCGTTTCTTGCCGGTATGAGCACGGAAATTTTTGGAAACGATGACGGTTTTCGTGGTTTTGTAGTGAGGCGAAGAAAAATCACATTGACAAGACTGATTGCAAGAAAAAAGAGATTGACCAGGAGTGTTCCATCAAAAGAGAAAGGATCCCATTTTATCATATCTTTCTCTCCCGGGAATTTTTTGTGCTTTTTGTTTTTTTGTGAGTGGACACAGGTTTTAAGCCCACAAAATAGTATAAAGCAGAGAATAAATTTTTGCTTTTTTTAAAAAAAAGGATAAGAAAGAATTTTGAAAAATTTTTAAAAAATGTTTTTCCCTGCAAAAAGGGCGACTTCTGGTGTGTTTATGAGCGGAGAAAGGGAGTTTCTCTCCTGCTTTTTCCAGGGTAGAGGGATACTCTCATAGGAAAGAAATTTGACGTTTTTTTGTTTCTTTGTATATACTATAGATGGGTATGGTATAGGAGGATTGATGTATGGCGAGTTGTCATCAGGGGCCGCATCATTCAGAAGAGGTGAAGCGTGTGCTTCTTACGAGGTTGAAACGGATAGAGGGGCAGATCCGGGGGATATCCCGGATGATAGAAGAAGACCAGTATTGTGATGATATTCTCAACCAGATTACGGCGGTACGGTCGGCTCTCGCAGGGGTCCAGGAAAAGCTTCTTATAGCCCATCTGCGATCCTGTGTTTCTGAACAGATAAGACAGGGACATGGTGAAGCTATTGATGAGGTTGCCCAAACTCTTCGTCGAATGCTCAAGTAGGAAAAAAGGAGGAACGTATGAAATCGTATGTGCTCAGAGTTAGCGGGATGAGTTGTCAGGGGTGTGTGAATACGGTAAAACGGACACTTCTTTCTCTCGAGGGAGTCAAAGAGGTTTCGGTGGATCTCGGGTCAGGAAGGGTAGACGTATTGTCGGAAGAAAGTGTGTCTGCTGAGAGGCTTGTTGAGACTGTCAATACAAAAACCCCTTATAAAGCAACACTCGAAGGATAAACCATGGAAAAAAAGCAAATTTTTCATGTTTCTGGCATGAGTTGTACGTCGTGTGCGCTAGCTGTGGAGAAAGTAATTGCCTCTATTGAGGGTGTAAAAGAGGTTCGTGTGGATTTTGCTACGAGGAGAGCTCTTGTTGTTGGGGAGAATATTCCTTTTGAACGCGTGAAAAAAGTAGTTCAGGAGATTGGGTATGGTATTCGTGAGGATGAGTATAGCCAGGAAAATCTCAAACGGAGAATTCGTCAACTTCTCATAAGCTGGGTGGGTGTGGGGATTCTTCTGGTAACAATGCTGTGGCATGATAATATTTGGGCTTTTGTCGTTTCGCTTGTGGTGGGTTTTGTTACGGTGATTTTGAGTGGATGGGATGTTTTTCGGGCGGTGGGGAGTGCTTTTCGAAAGCGTGTGTTTACCATGGATGTGCTTATTGGGGTAGGGGTAGGAGCTTCGGTAATCACAGGTGTTTTTCACCTCCTTGATCATCGTTTTCCGGATTTTGTGATGGTCGGGGTGATGATTCTTGCGATTCATCTCACAGGAACCTACCTTAAGGAGAAAACCACAAGGAGAAAACCACAGGGAAGGCAAGTGAGGCTATTGGGAGGCTTCTTGCCCTCGGGGCAAAAGAGGCGCATAGAGTCAGGGGAGACAGTGTCGAGGATGTTGATGTACGGCAGTTAATGGTGGACGATGTGGTGCTTGTGAAACCAGGAGAAAAGATACCTTCGGATGGTATCATTGTTGAGGGGGAGAGTGCTGTTGATGAGTCGCTGGTAACAGGAGAGTCGCTTCCGGTAGAGAAACACGTGGGAGATAGTGTGATTGGTGGGACAGTGAATCGGGATGGGGTGCTTTTGGTGCGTATTACCAGGGTGGGGGAGACAACTTTTCTTGCGCAGGTGGTGAAGCTTGTTGAAGAGGCTCAGGCAAGTCGTGTGCCTATTCAGAAGCTTGCAGATAAGGTTACGGCGGTTTTTGTGCCGTTGGTTCTTCTTCTTTCTCTGGTGGCTTTTGGGGTCTGGTTTTTGTTTCCCCAGGTGATGAGAGGGTTTATCGAGGGTATTGTGGTCTGGCTTCCCTGGCATTTTCCCCATGGGAGACTGGAAATGGCCATGTTTGCTTCACTCGCTACCCTGGTTATTGCCTGTCCCTGTGCTCTGGGTCTGGCGACGCCAACGGCTCTGATGGTGGGGATGGGGCAGGCAGCCCTTGAAGGGATCCTGTTTCGCAGGGGAGAGACTCTGGAAAGATTAAAAGAGGGGAACATTTTTGTTTTTGACAAAACGGGAACCCTTACCAAAGGCAGTCCACGGGTGGTTGCCTTTCGGGGGGAGAGTTTGCTTGCTGATGTGGCACTCACTCTGGAATCTGTCTCTCATCATCCTCTGGCAAAGGCGATCTCGGCGTTTTTCTCCTCTCGGGGGGCTCGTACGCTTTTGGCAGAGAAGATTGTCTCTGTAAGTGGGCGAGGTATGAAGGGTGTGATTGAAGGGCAGGAGGCTTTTGGAGGGAGTTTGGCGTTTTTAGAGGCCTTTGGAGTCAATATTCCTCCTCAGTTAGAGCTTGAGACGTTTCTTGAGCAGGGCACAATGGTGGTGGGATTTGCTCTTGGGAAAAGATTTTTGGGATACGTGGTCCTTGCCGATGAGGTACGGGAGGACGCCTCTCTTCTCATCCGGCGTCTTTCTGCTGAGGGGATCCGAACGGTGCTTCTCTCAGGGGATCTGCTTTCTGTGGTGAATTCGCTTGCAAAAGAGGTTGGCGTGGATGAGGCGTATGGACGACTTTTGCCTGAGGAAAAGCTTGCTATGATCCGCCGTTTTCAAAAGGAGGGGAAGAAAGTGGTGATGGTAGGGGATGGGATCAACGATGCGCCTGCTTTAAGACAGGCTGATGTGGGGATAGCCCGTGGGACGGGAACGGATATCGCTCTCGAGGCAGGGGATGTTGTTCTCACAGGGCATTCGTTACTTCTCATTCTTCGGGCACGAGAGATTTCCCTGGCTACCTTCAGGACGATTCGAAGAAACCTTTTCTGGGCGTTTGGGTATAATTTGCTTGCTCTTCCTCTTGCCCTGATGGGGGTGATGCATCCCGTCGTGGCAGAGGTCGCGATGGCACTGAGTTCTCTTTCGGTGGTGGGGAGTTCGCTGTGGTTGCGGTATAGACTTTTGAAGAGAAAAGAGAAGTCGCTCTTTTTCTGATTTTTGAGAAGGACTTTTCTTTGCTCCCATAAGCAGGGAGCGTTTTGAAAATAACAACCCCTTAGGCTTGGAGAGAGGTGAGAAAGGTGGTGAGGATCTTTTCGTAGATGGCAAGAAGCTTCTCGTCGTTATAGCCGGCGCGTCTGGAGAGAGGGCTGGGAGAGGGAAGAAGCACAAGTTCTACAGCGGAAGGACGACCATGTTTCTTAAGAAGACGAGAGAGTTCTCTCAAAACCCTTTCGCTTGTGGCAAAGAGGACACACCCTTCTCGTGTGAGAAGGGATGAGAGGTGGGGATTTTCTCGCAAGGGATGGATGGCTGTATCGGAGGCTTTCCCCTCCGTTTCTACTTCGAGGTAAAGATCGGTGATGCCCAACCCAAGAAGACGAAGCAGGTCTTTTCGGGCACTTACAGCCTGTGGGTTATCCCACCCCTCGGGTAAGGTTGGAGTAGAAAGAAGTCCTTTTTTCCATGCAAGTGAGGCAAGAGTGGGCCAGAATCGGTTTCCTCCACCCCCATAGAAGTAATTTACATCTTTTTCTCGGTTGAGTCTTTCAAACTTTTCTTTGACAAGCACCGAGGGAAAGCTTCCCACTATCCAGAAGAGTCGTTCTTTTCCTTCTTTCCACGCTTCTTCGAGGTAGCGATGAACGATAATAGCCATAGGACTTATTGTGGTTTTTTCTCTGTAATACCAGGGACAGGGTGCATGGTAGCAAGCTTAATTTCAAGTGCCTTTTCTTTAAGAAAGTGCATGAGTTTTTCTCGTACTTCGTAGGGAAGATAGAGAAAGGCAAGACTATACACCCAATCATTTTCTGTCCGGAGAATCTCACGGCTTATGACACACTCAAGCTGAACATTGCCGTTTTCAAGAGGAATGGTGAGATAGTACACCGTTTTTTTATCCAGTTTTGGGCCACGTATACGGCAACCTTCCCAGCTCAAATCCATTAAAAGCACCTGCACGGGATCTTTTTGACGAATATCTCTCAGCAAAGAGACTACCCCAATAGGAAGGCGTTCGTATCGTCTTTCTGCTGAAAGGTAGATTTTTTTGAGAGGCGCGATGACAAACATGTCATCGCTTCGTAGTTGAACCACCCGGGTTTTCCCACGAAAATGGAAACGGTCGACAGTGTAGGCAACGATAATTTCATCGCCTTTTTCTATGACAAACTGAAGATTGGGCGCGTATTGGAGTACAATACCCTCTGGAGTGCGTTCTCTAACCTCGGTTTCAAACAAAAAGAGTTTTTCATTTTTAAAAATCTCACATTCGGCGTGGTAACCTACGAGAAGAGGATAGGTATTCTGGATTTCTTGCTGGTTTTTTCTATTGAGCTGGAGACGTTTCATGGAGTGGAGAAAAAACTCACTGTAACGTTCCAGAATATAAGCTGGTACAGCCTGGGCGGTTTTTTCTATTTTTTTGAAGTCGGTAATAATATCCTGGATGGCCTCGTATTGAGCTGGCTCTATTTTTGGTTTGACAACAAGGGGTGAGTGGATTTTTTTAGCAATAGGGATTTCGATCACGGTTTTTCTGTGGCTTTTGAGAAGACTTCGAAGCCAGACAAAAAAAAGGCCACTTATAAGAAATCCCAGGAAAAAACTTATCAAAGAACCAACCCGGTTTACTTCGCGAAAGCTCTGGGAAATCATTTCTATGATATTACCTTCCATCGGCTACTCCTTGCCAAAGATTTTATCATACGGCACGGGAGGACTAAAAAAGAAACCTTGTGAGTAGTCTATCTTTAGTTCTTTTACCTTATACCAGATGATTTCATTGTGGACATACTCGGCGACGGTCTTGGCACCAAGTTCTCGGGCAAACTGACATATTGCCTTCACGACAGCGTAGGCTGTTTCATCTTTGTCCAGGTTTTTGATAAGCGAACCGTCAATTTTGATGAAGTGGGGGCGTAAAGCAAAGATATGGGCAAAGTTGGAGTAGCCTGATCCAAAATCATCAATGGCAAGTTGACACCCCAGAGCAAGAAAGGGTTTAAGATTTTCCTTAATCTCTTCATAATTCTGGATACTTTCGGATTCGGTGATTTCCAGAACAATTCTCTCGGGATGTTCAAAATTGGAGAGGGAATTTAAAAGAAAATGTTTGAGTTTTTTGTCTAAAAGATCTTCTGGGGTAAAGTTTATGGAAACCTGATAGGGAAGATTTCGGAAGTGATCAAGGGCATGTTGAACAACACTCCGAGAGATGAATGAATAGATCTTGGCCTGTTTGGCGAGGGTTAAAAAAGAGAGAGGAGGGATCATTTCCCCTGAGGGAAGTTGGATTCTTACAAGAGCCTCATACTTCTCAAAGTTTCCTGTATGGTTGTTGATGATGGGTTGATAGAAGTTTACAAGGTAGGAGTTCTGGATTGCATCCCTGAGTTTTCCAAGGGTGATGAGGTTTTCTTTATTTTGGAGAGAGAGAGTGTCTGGATATCCTCTGCTATAAAAAAAGTGGTTTTCATGCCCTTTGCTTTTTTGAGCAGGCCCGCCATGGCAGTGAGAACGGCATTGCCCTCTATACCTGGGGCGAGCAGATTGGCTCCCAGAATACCGGCGATAAAGGTGAGATAGATCTGTTGTCCCTCGATCTCGTAAGAGATACTGGAAAGATTTTCAAGAAAGTAAGTGGCAATGATTTCAAGTTCTCGTCTCTCCATTGGCTGATCAATAACCAAAAGGAAACGATCCGCCCAGAGTTTGTAGAGGGATGTCTTGGGATAAATGGAGAGGTTGGCGAGGCGTTTGGCTGTTTGCTCGAGGACGCGATCCCCTACAGCGCTCCCGAAATACATGTTCCACTCGCTAAAGTTTTCGATATCGAAGAGAAAGAGGTTTGGAGATTCAAAAGAAAAAAAGTCTTCGAGGAATTGGTTGCCGTTGGGGAGACCTGTGAGTTTGTCATGGTAGTAGCTGTACCTGAGTTGCTGGAAGAGTTTATCATTGGCGTAGTAACTTGCCTCAAGGGTTTCGGCGAGATTGTTGAAGGCTACAATGGTTTGCTGAAGTTCCTGAGAGGTGTTTTTGGAAAGGGGGATACGGTAATGGTAGTCTTCCTGTTCAAAGTGTTGGACACCTTCAAGAAATGCTTCCCACGTGCGGAAAAAAGATCCAATTTGTGAACGAAAAAGAAACCAGAAGAGAACCAGCGATACCAAAAGTCCCGTTCCTCCGATGTAGAATAAATGTTTGAGAAGGTTAGAGAATAATTTCTGACGCAACCCACTTACCAGTATCAATCCTGGTGTAATAACCCTCGCCTGCCAGAGAAAGTCTTTTTGCAATACTGGTGGCACATCTCCCTCTGAGAGGAGTTTTTCTTGATGGGTGGTAAGAAACTTGAGAATATCGTCTTGTCTTTTTTGGGGGTTGTGTAGTGGGAGGATTTGCCCTCGCGGAAAAGAAACAAGAAGAACAATCCAGTTGGTGTACTGTTTGATGTGGGTGAGTGTAAAAGGGAAAAACAACGATACAACATTGGACTGACGGAGCCAGATGTAGGGTTGTTTTTCTACCCAGAAAAAACCTCCAGAAGAAGTGGAATGAAAAAACGAAAGGATAAGGGATTTTTCTATGCCGATATTCTCGCTGCTTATGAGATTTCCTTTTTCGTCATAGCGCGCAAGTGGTTTGTCAAGGCATTTCTGGAGATCTTCAAGGATGATAGACGATGTTTGAGAAGCATATTTTTTCATTTCCTCGTGGGTAACATAGACAAAAAATGCATTTAAGGTTACGAGAACCAGAAAAAGACTGATCGTAATAATCAGCGCGGTAGTGAGAAATATCTCATTTTTTAGCTTCATCCTTACTCCCCTCACGTAATTATCGGCATCAATCCATTGAAAAGATAAGACTTTCTTTTTCTTTTCACGAAAAACGGGGAGGTACCCCTCCCCGTTTTGGCTCTTTGGTTATTGTTTTGTCTGAATCTCATAGATTGCAGCAGAAACAGGACCTATTTGTATGGGAACACCAGCCTTTAGCTGAAATCGGTTCGTAGTTTTAGCCGCATCAAAGGTGATGTCAGGAAGATTACCCAATAAATCTCGGGCCAGATAGGTTCCTGAGGGAGGGAGTTTTGCTGCCTGCCAGAGACTCTCGGGCAGCTTGAGGAAGAACTGTCGAGCCTCACGTTCAAAGTTTGCCACGACAAGCACTATTTTGCCATCCGTGTAGCGGGCAAAGGCAAGGATTCCATCGCTGAATCCCTCACTTTGAGGGATGATTTTCTCGTTTTTCTGGACGGCTTCGTTGGCAAAGCTGAGGTCATACATTCTCCCTTCAGCGAGAGCCGGATGAGATTTGACGAGCAAAAGAAGTTTTTGGTAAAAAGCGCGGAGTTTTTTCTGATCTTCTGAGAGGAGTCCTCCGTCAAACTTTCCACCATTGACCCATTTCTGGTGTTCGGGGACGCCCCAGAAATCAAAAATGGTGGTTCGGCCATCGTCCCCTCCAAATCCTTCTTTGCCAGCGGCAGGTTCTCCTACTTCCTGTCCAAAGTAGATCATAACAGGACCAGCATAGACACTTGCCACAACGGTCATGCCGGGGACACCCATCCATGGATCGGCGGCAAAGCCCTTGGAGGCAATACGCTCCTCATCATGATTTTCGAGGAAGGCAAGCATGTGATCGGAGAAGTCTTTGACCTTGAGCCATGCGTAGTAGAAACCTTTTCGATCGTATTTTGGTTTTTTCTTCATGAAGGGTTTCACAGAATCGTAGAGTCCTACCTTGTCATAGAGATAGTCAAACTTCCCCTGCGTGAGATATTTTTTGTAGGCCGAGGGGTTGTAGATCTCTGCTATGAAAATGACGTGAGGATACTTTTCCTTGACCTGTGGGATAGCCCATCCCCAGAATTCCACGGGAACCATTTCTGCCATGTCACAGCGGAAACCATCGACGCCAAAAGAAGCCCAATAGAGCAGGATGTCCCGCATCTTGCCCCATGTGTTGGGAGTGGGGGTAAAGTAGGTTTTTCGTCCGCCTTTGATGTCTACACCATAGTTGAGTTTTACCGTTTCAAACCAGTCGCCCAACGAGGGTGATGCGGAAAAAACATCGTTTCCCGTGACCTTGGCGGGGATCTCCTTAAATTTTCCATCTTCGCCGGCAATCTTGACATTGCTACCGGCAGGGTCGTATCCCTTTGGGACCTGGAATTCTGTTCCCGGGAGATAATAGAAATTATTGTTGGGATCAAAGGTGACATTGGTCTTATCGGTTTCCCCGAGGTCTTTTACCCATTTGGGTTTAGCAAGGGATTTGTATCCTCTGGCCACATGGTTGGGGACAAAGTCGATGATTACTTTGAGGCCGTTTCGGTGGGTTCGCTCAACCAGGGCGCGGAATTCATCCAACCGTTTGGGGACGTTGTGAGCAAGCAGGGGAGAAACATCGTAGTAATCTCGAATGGCGTAGGGAGATCCGGCTCGACCTTTCACAACATCAGGATCATCCATGGGGATGCCATATCTGGTAAAATCCTCCATCGTGGCATGGGCGATGACACCGGTGTACCAGATGTAGTCAACACCAAAATCCTTCAGTGCTTTGAGAGCGGTGTCAGTGATGTCATTGAAACGGGAAACCCCGTTTTCTTCCATACTGCCATAGAAGATACGGTTGGTGTTGGTGTTGGCAAAGAGGCGGGTCATCATCTGATAGATGATGATCTTACGCCTTTCTGGCTTGTAGCCCATTTCATTTCTATCCGGAGGGAGATCCGCCTGGGTAAGAGACGGGCCACACCCCACGAGAATCAAGACCACCAATAAGAAAAATCGCTTCATTGTTATCCTCCTCTGAAAAGACTTTTATATTAAGTATAGCATAAAAAAGAAAAAAAGCAACCTTTTTTTATGAGAAAATGGGAAAAGTATTGAGAAATTTGAAGAAGGTGTTCGTGAGAGCGACGGTAGTTTTGTCGCCATGAACTTGGCTTTTTATGATTTTGGAAACAAGAGGCGGATGAGTGATGGCTTTCTATTTTATTTTTTTTATTTTTCGTCGATATATTGATATATTAAATAGGTATTGAAACGGAGGTCGCTATGAAGTTTGGTGAGGTTCTTCTCCATCTCAAAATGGTGACGGAAAAGCAGCTCCAGATGGCCCTCGAGGAACAGGAATACAATATTCAGACGAGTAACTACACCGAGCCTATAGGGCATATTCTTCTACGCAATGGGGTCATCACCCCCGAACAACATGAAGAAGCACTTCTTTTTTATTTTCAACAACTGGCAGAGGATAGCTCTCAGCCACCCTACGTGAGAGAAACGGCAAAGGTGGCCTGTTGGGCACTGGAAAACAAAAATTCTCAGCATTCTCTCTCCGAAGAAACAAAACTTGCTATTCTTAAGCAGATCAAAGAGTATGAAGAGAGAATTGCGTATCTTGAAAAGTCTCTTGCTGCGCTCAATGACATGGAGCCCTCACCAGTAGTGCAGGAGTCTCTTGCACGAGAAAATACCGAACTGAAAAATCTTATTCAAAAGATTCAAAATCTGAGACATGATCTGGAGGTTTTTAGTAGATGAGACGATTCAAAGCGCTGGGAATTGCCGTGCTTTGCCTTCTGCTTATTGGTCAAAAACGGTATTTCAGCTATATGGGGCTTACCCTTGGACAAACCCAGCAGGAGGCGGAAGATATTATAGCCAAGAGTGAGGATTTTAAGATTGATGAAGCCCGTTTTTTTGGGAAGATTAATGAACAGACACCTTTTATTTTGAAGGCTACCTATAAACCGTTTATCAATAATCTTTACATGCAGTTCTATTCGAATGTGTGTTTTCATATTACGATAGAGTACAATTCAAACTATTTTGATTACTTATCGCTTGTTGAAAAGCTTGAGGATACGTATGGGAAGCCGTCCATTCGAACGGCGAACTTTGCTGCGTGGTATGGGGTATTAACCAACGGAACTCGTGGGGAAAACGGGGAAATTGATGTTCGTCTCCAGCTCGAAGCTCCCTCCACTGTCAAAGTCTATGATTATGTTCTTATGAAAAAGATGAATACAGAACTCAGTAATATCATCTTCCTTATTACCAATCAGACGATTATAGAGACGGAAAAAAGGCGCCTCATGAACGAGTTGTAGTGGAAAGCAACCGTTTTGGGCGTGAGGTTTGAGGAAAAATCTCTGATAGGCCCCTCAAAAGTTGAGGGGCATCCTTTCTTTTCCCGTATTACGATGCAGTGCCTTTCGAGAAACTGTAAAATAGGGAAGAGCATCCCTGAAAGTGTATGGTTAAACGTTTAACAATACACTTTTTAAGACAGGATGCCATTCTGGCAGGGTTGGTTTTCCGTCGTATTGTTATGTTTTTCTCTCCCGGGGCATGAGGTCCAGCGCTACGTTTGAAATAAGAATTTTCTTTTGTTTTGGCTCCCTCATTTCAAGCAGATGTATCTTCTCCTCTCGTTTACCCCGTTGCGTCAAATAAAAAAGTACTCGAAATTCGAATCATTGCCTCACAAAAAAAAGTACTCAAAAATTCCATACAGTTTCCTCCAAATTTTTGTTTTTTACATTCTTTTTCTTTTGAAGGCTGAAAAGTTTTCTCTGGCAAGCTGTAATTTTTTGTCTTAGGTGAAACAAATCGAGAGCCTTATAAAGCCTTGTTAGGCGTTCCTTTTGTGCCTCACTTACATAAGAGCTTTCTAAAAGCCGCTGGTAGGGAGTTTTAATATCATCATGCTTCTTTTGCACCTTGCTTCCGATTCTCTTTTCTCTGTCATTTTCATAACGGTTGAAAAGTTGGCATAAAGCCTGAGATACGCATAGAGTCGGTTCAAGTAGTAGACTTCTTCCTCGGTATCGTAGCGGAAGTATCCAACATTCTGGCGGACTATGGAATAGTTTTTCTGCTCAACGTAGCAGTTATCATTGGAACGGGAGCTTCTTCCCCTTGTAAATTTTATCTGATGCTTCTCACACCAATCACGCAGAGGATGATTAATAAATTCAGCACCGTATCAGAATCAATTCCCCGTAAATCAAAAGGAAGTCTTCTTTGGACTTTTTCTATGGCTTCTCTTACCCATTTTGAAGCTTTGTTTTGATTGCCACAAGCTCTGTCCAACCGCTCCAAACATCCACCATATTTAATGTTTGAGCAAAATCTCCCAGCTATTTCCTCCCTCATGGGCAACCAGATCAATCTCCATAAAACCAGGCAATTTTCATCCCACTCTGCCCACGTGCGTATAGCTATTTGTTGCTTTAACAACGTTCCAGGTTTTGTGCCTTTTCGTCCTTTTTATCTCAAGCTTTTACGCTCATGTTTCAAAAGTCGGTCAATACTTGAAGCACTTATATGGCGCAAGTTTTCTATAGCCTGTGGAGAACCGTGGAGATGTCCGTTTTAAGAGATTATCTAAAACTTCATTGAGAATCGGCTTTAAACGTTTGCCACACATGTAGTTTTCAATTTCCCAGACCTTTTTTAGAAGTTTTAGTTCCTCTTCGCCGAATTTTTTCTTTCTGCCAGGTCTTTTGCCCTTCTTGGCTATGTCGGCTTTAAGGTAATTTTTCTTGCCTACATAGATGGTTTTTCCGTGCTGCCTCAAGAGCCTGGCGGCATAGTTTCGGTTTTTTAAACCTGTTATCCTCACAAAGTAATCCAGTATCTCCATTTTTTCCTTTTTGCTGGCTTTTTGATATTGTTTTGCCGTTTCCCTGTAAATAGGTCTCCTTTCAAACATCGCTAACTCCACCTTTTACCTCCAGTTCTTTGAACTGGATTATTTTACACAAATTTAAAGTACTTTTTTATTTTGAAGCAACGTTCCCTTTTCGAGTACTTTTATTATGAAGCAATTCGTTTACTTTACAAAAACACTTCTTTTGCCTAAAATAAACAGAGAAAAATCTCATATGAGGTAGGATATGGAGTTTACAAAAGAATGGATTGATTCTCTTACCGTGGATGCGAATGCGATTGTTCGTCGTATCTCAGAACTTCTTGATATTCCTGTCCATCAGGTACAGGCAACGGTCTCTCTTCTCAAAGAGGGAAACACTATCCCTTTTATTTCCCGTTATCGAAAGGAGGTCACGGGCTCTCTCAATGAGGTGCAGGTGAGAGATATCTCTCATCAGCTGAGCTATCTCGAAAACCTCGAGGAGCGGAAGCTTGAGGTGGTGCGAAACATCTTTTCACAGGGAAAACTCACGGAAGATCTTTTTGTCAACATTCACAAATGTCAGACACTCACTGAGCTCGAGGATCTCTACGCTCCTTACAAGAAGAAAAAGAAAACCCGTGCCATGATTGCCATGGAGAAGGGGCTTGTACCTCTTGCGGACTATATGGAGCAAAATGCCGATGTCGAAAAAGAGGCCGAAAAGTATCTTAATCCTGAGCTTGGTGTCAATACAGTGGAAGAGGCTCTTCAGGGAGCGATGGATATCATTGCGGAAAGGGTATCCCAGGATATGGATAGAAGGGCTGTTGTTCGGGAGTATGTCCAGAAGACAGGCAAGTTTGAGGTCAAGGGGTTGAAAGAGGCGGATGTCAGTGTCTACAAAATGTACTACGACTATACCAGGTCTCTTTCTGACCTTAAGCCGCATCATGTTCTGGCCATCAATCGTGGAGAAAGAGAAGGTGAACTCGAGGCATCGATTGTTTTTGATGTGGATACGGGCCTTGAGAAGCTTTATGCTACCTACACGATTGCCAATACCTATCACAGGGCAGCTATTGAAGATGGGTACAAACGTCTTTTGGTGCCATCGGTACTTCGTGAGATTCGAACCCAGCTCACGCAGCAGTCTGAGAACCACGGGATCGCCGTGTTTTCCGAAAACCTCAAACATTTGCTTATGCAGCCGCCTATTAAACGGACAAGATTGCTGGCTATTGATACCGGTATTCGGACAGGGAGTAAGTGTGTTGCTCTCGATGAGAACGGGAAGTATCTTGGCCATTTTGTTATTTATCAGCATCAGGCGGAGAGAGCCGAAGCCCAGCTTGTGGATGCCATTCGACAGTACAATGTACAACTCATTGCCATAGGAAATGGAACAGGTTCCCATGAGGTGCAGTTTTTGGTTTCTGAGATGATCAGTGAATACAATCTTCCTATCCAGTTTACGGTTGTTGATGAGGATGGGGCTTCGGTTTACTCTGCTTCGGATATTGCGATAGAGGAGTTTCCCGATCTCGATCTCACGGTGAGGGGGGCTATTTCCATCGGGCGCCGTCTGCAGGATCCCCTGGCAGAGCTTGTGAAAATCGAACCCAAGGCTCTGGGTGTTGGACTCTACCAGCACGATGTCGATCAGAAAGAGCTTGCGAATAAACTGGATGAAACGGTGGAGTCTGTGGTGAATCAGGTAGGGGTAAATATTAACACCGCGTCAGCCGCTCTTCTCCGGTATGTTTCTGGGGTGAGTTCTATTCTTGCAAGAAATATTATCGAGTATCGTAATGCGAAAGGAGCTTTCAAAAGTCGAGAGGAGCTGAAACGTGTCCCTGGCTTTGGCCCCAAGACGTTTGAACAGGCAGCAGGGTTTCTCAAGGTCCCTGAGTCTGATGAATACCTGGATAATACCTGGGTTCATCCAGAGAACTATCCTCTTGCCAGAGAAATCCTGGCATATATGAAATCAGGCAAGGAACTCTCAAGGGATGTTCTTGCTGAACTCAAGAAAAAATACAATGTAGGTGACACGACTATCCAGGATATCATCCAGGAGCTTCGAAAACCCAACCGTGACCCTCGTGAAGATTATCCGCAGCCTATCTTGCAGAAGGGTGTGGTTCAGTTTGAGGATCTCAAGGTTGGGATGAAGGTGAAGGGCAAGATAAAAAATGTGGTGGATTTTGGGGCGTTTGTGGATATTGGAATTAAAGAGACGGCGCTGGTTCATCTCTCTCAACTCAGTGATCAATTTGTTCATCATCCCTCCGAGATAGTGAAAGTGGGGGATGTGCGAGAGTTTACCATTGTAGAGATTGATCCCCTGCGAAAACGTATAGGGCTTTCTCTGAAAAGTGATCCTTTTGGGACTCAAAAGGTAAGGCAGAGAGAAGAAAAGCCTCGTGAGGGGAGAGTCCTTGAGGAAAGGAAAGGATCTTCTTCTCGAGAGAAAAAGCCTGCGCCACTTCATCCTACGCTGGGAGATTTTTTCAAAAATGTCAAGTTTGACAAGTAAGGAGTGGTCATGATAGAAATTGCAAAAGCGATCCTTTTGGGCGTTGTAGAGGGAGTGACGGAGTTTCTTCCTATCAGTAGTACAGGGCACCTGATTCTCGTCGATCAGGTGGTAAAGCTTGCCGGGTCTCGTGAGTTTGTTTCTTCGTTTGAGGTGGTGATTCAACTGGGAGCTATTCTTGCGGTTGTGGTTTTGTATTTTGGGGAGCTTTGGCCCTTTGGGAGAGAGGGTATTCGCAAAAATGTGTTGAGTCTATGGGGGCTTGTGTTGCTTGGTACGTTGCCGGCATTTGCTCTGGGGTTTTTGCTTGATGATTGGATCGATGCACATTTTTTTACTCCCCTGGTGGTGAGTATTACCCTCGTTGGGTATGGGGTGATACTTCTTGTTGTGGAGAGATGGGGGAAAGAGCGTTTTTCCCACGGGAAAACGCTTGAAAATCTCAATTGGCGGGAGGCTTTGGGAGTGGGAGTTTTCCAGTGTCTGGCACTTGTGCCGGGAACGTCACGGTCTCTTGCGACCATTCTGGGTGGGCTTCTGCTTGGGCTTTCCCGTGAGAGTGCGGCGAGGTTTTCGTTTTTTCTTGCTATTCCGGTGATGGTGGGGGCTTCGGGACTCAAGCTCGTGAAGCATGCCGGTGGTTTTGGGACTCAGGAGATGGTGGTTCTTGGGGTGGGATTTTTGGTATCGTTTGTGGTAGCCTGGCTTGCTATACGGTTTTTGATGGCATATATTCAGAAACATGATTTTAAGCTTTTTGGATACTATAGGATTTTATTGGGGATGATAGTGTTGATAGTGTTGGGGATGCAGTAAACGTGAGGGTTGTCATAGGGTATCTCTGCCTGGGAATAAGTGCGTTTTTACTTCTTGCTGTCTTGAGTTTTCATCCGGGGGATACTATTCTTTTGGTCTCGCAGCCCAATCAGTTGGTGGAAAATATCGCTGGAAAGGCTGGTGCATGGGCTTCTTCGTATCTTGTGATTATCTATGGCTATCCATCGGCGATTCTTCTTTCTTTTGGGTTGCTTGTGGTGGGGCTCCATGTTCTTGCCAAGAGTAAACTGGGGCAGATATGGCTCAAGGTGCTTCTCTTTTTTATTGCTGCTCTGTCTCTTTCGACCTTTTGTGCTTTTGTTGTGCCGCAACCTGACTATCGATGGGGAGGACTTGTTGGGATTGCTATTGCCCAGACAATGAGTGAGGTCGCACCTCCCTTTGTTGGAGCGGGGATATTTCTGGTGAGTTTTCTTTGGTCGCTTATAGCTTCCCTTCGTTTTCTTCAGAGGCTTTTTGCCCTGATAGGAGGGGGGATTATCGAGATACTCTTTTCTGCTCCCAAAAAACAGGCTGAGCTTGAGAAGGCGATTTCCCCGAAGAAAGGGGAGAATCTCTTTCCTGACGAGGCTGAAGAGGGTCCTGGTGAGGTTTTACCGGAGTTTTTCCCAAGAGAGGAGGCTGAATCGACAAGGGAAGAACCGGCCTTTTTGCGTCGTTCGGTTACAGAGAGTGAAGAAGGGATGCATGCCTCTGATGCCAATATCGAGGTTCCTTTCTGGCTTGTTGATAGTAATGCTTCTTTCTCCTTGAAAAAGGAGCTTGCACGTGCCTGTGGTATCGAGGAGGAAGAGTCTTTTGTTTCTTCCGGGGAAGAAAGCGAAGATCGGGACAAACACGAGGATTCTATCCTTTCTGGTGAGGAGAAGTCTTTTTCACATCCAGGATATGAAGAATTTTTTGGAGAAGAATCTTTCGAAACAGGGGGAGAACCCGCAGAGATAAAGAGTGAGGAAACGATTGAACCAGAGGAGAAACTCGAACCATCCGAAAATCATAAAGATACTGCCGATCTTTTTACTGACGAAAAATCTTCACTGGAGGAACCACTTAAAGCATCTCACAAGGAGTATCTCTCGCTGCGGGATGATCAGCCGGTCAGAAGGACTTCCACATACATGATGCCTTCAACATCTCTTCTGGAGATAGATCTACGGGAACGGTTTGGTCCTGAGGATGAAAAAGAGGTCAAGTCGGTTGCGAATCTTATTGAGATGACATTTAAGAGTTTTAAGATAGATGTCCAGGTGGTTGGTTATAGCCGCGGACCGGCGATCACACGGTATGAGGTTCAGATTCCCTCAGGACTTAAACTCCGCTCGATTACCAGTCTTGTCGAGGATCTCGGGCTTAATCTCGGGTTTTCAGATATACGGATTGTGGCGCCGATCGGAGAAAAGGGATTGGTGGGCATTGAAGTACCTAATCGCAAGAGACGTCATGTTTTGCTTCGAGAAGTAGTGGAAAGTAGTGAGTTTGAGAAAAGCGAAGCGATTCTTCCTCTCATTCTTGGCAAGGATATCACGGGCAATATCCTTGTAGAAGATCTTGTCGAAATGCCCCATCTCCTGATTGCTGGAACGACGGGCAGTGGAAAAAGTGTCTATGTCAACGCTTTTCTTGCGAGTCTCCTCTTTAAAAAAAGCTATGATGAATTGAAGTTTCTTCTCATTGATCCAAAGATGGTGGAACTCGAGTTGTATAACGGGCTACCGCATCTTCTGGCTCCGGTTATTACTCAACCTGAGGTGGCGATCGTTGTCCTCGAGTGGGTTGTGAAGGAGATGGAAAGGCGATACAAACTCTTCAGTGAACTTGGAGTGCGCAATCTCAAGGAATACCATGAAGTTTGTCCTCCTGAAAAAGGATTTGAGAGATTGTATTATCTTGTTGTGGTGATTGATGAGTTTGCTGATCTGATGCTTCGTATCCCCAAGGAGACGGAGCGGGTGATCTCACGGCTTGCGGCTATGGCTCGAGCGGTGGGGATCCATCTCGTCGTAGCGACACAGCGCCCGAGTGTGGATGTGGTCACAGGGATTATCAAGGCAAACTTTCCTTCTCGTGTGGCTTTTCGGGTGAGTTCCCAGACGGATTCGAGGACGATTCTTGATAGGGGGGGCGCGGAGAAGCTTCTCGGAAAAGGGGATATGCTTTTCATGTGTCCGAAGAATACGGACCTTGTGAGACTTCAGGCTCCCTATGTTTCTGGAAAGGAAATAGAAACCCTCGTGTATGAAATCAAACGCCAGAAGAAGGTAGAGTATCTTCTTGATGTTGAAAAACTCATGGAGGAAGTGGAAAATCCTTCTCTAAGTAGTGGTGAAAGGGGCCCACGAGATCCCCTCTTTGAAGAGGCATTGCGACTTGCGGCAGAAACGGGAGAGGTTTCGGCGTCTTTTCTCCAGCGGAAGCTGCGGATAGGATACAATCGGGCATCTCGTATTGTGGATATGATGGATTCGATGCGTATCCTTGGTCCGAGTACCGGGACGAGTAAGCCAAGGACAGTGCTGATATCGCCTGACGAGGTGAGTGAATACCTGGAGATGGAATAAAAAAATATAAAAACAAAGGGAGGGACTATGGTACCTCTACCTTTGACTCTTGTAGATGAAGCAGCACAACTTATCGCCCGGGCGTTTTTTCATGATCCGTTGTATCGGTTTTTCTTTCCCTGCGAGCGCAAGAGGATAAGAAAAATTCAAGCGTTGTATCGTTTTATTCTTCGTGAGCATATTCGTCATGTGTGGATGAGTTCTGAGATTTTGGAAGGAGTGGTTATCTGGGAAGAACCCTATGACCATGGGCTTGACATAGGGTTGTGGGCAGTGAAAGAGGGGTTTTGTTTCTTTAAAACCCTTGGAGTTGTGGGATTGGTACGGGTGGTAGCTTTTGCAGTGGTGAGTTTTTTCTGGAGAAGGAAGTTTTTGAGGGAAGAAGATTTTTGCCTCACGGTGATCGCGGTGGATCCTTCCTGCCAGGGAAAGGGCATAGGCAAAAAAATGCTTTTCTGTCTTTTGACCGAAGCTGACAAAAACGAAGCATCTGTCTATCTTGAAACCCAGAATCCCTCAAATGTTGGTTTGTATGAACGTTTTGGATTTGTTGTTGTGGGCAAGAGGTTTTGGAAAGGGGGAGAACATGTGATGATGAGACGAAGAGGTTAGGGGTGTTTTTTGTATGAGAAGACATTTCTCAATAAAAGCAATCTTTTTTGTTGAAAGTTTCTCAAAATAGCTTTACAATACTTCATCCTAAAAGAAGAGGTAAAGTCTATGATCCAGGAAAACAAGTATGTGGAAATGTCCTACACGCTGAAGGATACCAATGGTGTTGTGATAGATTCTTCTCCTAATTACGCCTATATTCATGGTCAGGGGCTTATTATCCCTGGACTCGAGAAGAAACTCGAGGGAAAGAACGAAGGAGACGAAATTACGGTGACTATTCCTGCTGCGGAGGCTTACGGTCAGTATAATCCTGAGTTGCGTTTTGAAGTAGAAAAGTCACAGATCGATGGGGCGGATCGCTTTGAAGAGGGGATGTTTGTTTACGGGCAGGATGGGGAACATTACCATATCTTTCGTGTGGTAGCCATCAGTCCAAATACCATCACTCTTGACGGGAATCATCCTCTTGCTGGTATGGATCTTGTCTACGAGATCAAAGTACTGCAGGTTCGTGATGCCACAAAAGAAGATTTTGATACCCTGATGGGAGATGAGGGGTGTGATGATTGTAGCTGTGATGATGACAGTTGTGATTGCCATTAAGACTTTCTTGAGGTAAGAGATGCCCTGGGTTACCGGAATTCTCACGTGGTACATGAACCATATCAATTATGGTTCTGTGTTTCTCTTGATGCTTATAGAGAGTTCGTTTATTCCCTTTCCGTCTGAGGTTGTGGTTCCACCGGCTGCTTATCTCGTGGCCCAGGGGAAGCTTAACGGTATGGCTGTTATGGCGGTAAGTACCCTTGGTGCACTTGGTGGTGCGCTGATAAATTATATTCTGGCGGTGATAATAGGTCGCCCTGTGCTTTATGCGTTGGCAGATACTCGGTGGCTCCATTTTCTTCTGATTACCCGGGAAAACGTTGAGAAAGCCGAGAAGTTTTTTGTGAAGTACGGGAATCTTTCTACCTTTATCGGGAGATTTGTCCCTGCTATCCGTCAACTGATCTCTGTGCCTGCAGGGCTTTCCAGGATGCCTCTTCTACCTTTTCTCTTTTATACAACCCTTGGGGCAGGTTTGTGGAATCTGATCCTTTTTATCCTGGGGTATTGGTTTTACCAACAAAAGGCGTTTTTTGAGCGCTACTATCATCTTATTACGTATGCTATTGTGATTCTTGTGGGACTTTTCGTAGTCTGGATGGTCTACAACGGTTTGAAACCGACGAAAAAGCAAGGAGAAAAACCATGAAGCAGGTGAACTTTGGAGTGGTGGTTTTTCCAGGAACTAACTGTGATCGTGATACCTTCTGGGTGCTGAGCGAGGTATGCAAGAGTAAGGTGCGTTATGTCTGGCATACAGAAACCAGTATTGATGATCTTGATGTGGTAATTCTGGCCGGAGGTTTTTCCTATGGAGACTATCTCCGAAGCGGTGCGATTGCACACTATTCGCCGGTGATGCAGGAGGTGAAACGTCACGCGGAGAAGGGCAAGCTGGTGCTCGGTATTTGTAACGGTTTTCAGATTCTGGCAGAGACCCATCTTGTGAAAGGAGCATTTCTCCACAATAAGACGCAACATTTCCTCTGTCAAAAACAGCATCTCAAAGTAGCTACAACGAATTCTCCCTTTACAGGTCTTTATAGATCCGGAGAGGTGATTCAGATACCTATTGCTCATGGAGAGGGAAACTACTTTCTTCCCCAAAAGGATCTTGAAGAGGCACTTGAGCATGATCTAGTAGTTTTCCGCTATTGTGATGAAAACGGCGTGGTCTCTCAAGACACCAACCCCAATGGTTCCACCGATAGTATTGCCGGTATCTTGAATCGCCAGCGCAATGTTCTGGGCATGATGCCCCATCCTGAGCGTAGTAGTGAATTTGAAATGGGTTCCATTGATGGGAAAAGGATTTTTGAGGGGATTATTCAGTGGATACAGAGCGCTTAGTTTCTCTGATACGCCCTGAGGTCAAATCGCTTGCTGGGTATGTGGCTGGAAAGGCTCCCTCGGGTAGCTATAAACGACGGATAAAACTTGCATCCAACGAAAATCTCGTTATCAATAATTCTGATGTTCAACGACATATTAAAAGGATACTTTCATCCCCTTCTCTTGAGTATTATCCTGATAGCCATCAAACTCGACTTCGCGAGGCTGTGATAAGTTTTCTTGAGAGAGAGGGATTTTCCATCTCTCCAGAACAGATTGTCTTTGGAGATGGTTCCGGTGAATCACTTCAGATGGTGATGATGGCGTTTGTAAATCCAGGGGATACGGTAGTGATACCTGAGCAGAGTTTTAGTCTCTATCGGACGCGGGCGATTCTGGCGGGGGCACGGGTTGTCGAGGTGAGACGAAAAAACCTCTGGGTGGATCTGGATGCTCTAAAAGAAACAGCGATTCAAACCAGAGCCAAACTCGTGGTTTTTTCTAATCCAGACAATCCTACCTCAACCACCCATGGAGGCGATGATCTTGAGAGGTTTCTCAGGGGAATCCCCCCTGATGTGTTGGTTCTGCTGGACGAGGCGTATATTCATTTTGCAAACTGGAGAGAGAGTGGACTTCATTTTGTGACTCGCTATCCCAATCTGATTATCATGCATACCCTTTCCAAGGCTTTTGGACTTGCGGCGCTTCGGGTAGGATTTACGGTGTCGCATCCGATCTTGGCGGAGCAGATGGAAAAGATTCGTCTTCCTTTTAATCTGGGACTTCTGGCTCAGGAAGGTGCGTGGTATAGACTCACCCACCCAAATCGTATATGGGAAAGTGTTGAGATTATTTGTAGAGAAAGGAAAGCCTTGATAGATTTTCTTGAAAAAGAGGGACGACATCCCCTTCCTGCGGGTGGAAACTTCGTGTTCTGTGATTTTGGGCCAGAGTATAAGAGAATTGTGGAGTATCTTGAGAATCATGGGATTACGGTAAGGTCGCTTGGGTCTTTCGGATATGATCCACGTTTTGTAAGAATTACTGTAGGGGGCCCCAGGGATATGACGTATTTTAAAAAGATTTTTCTTCTGGCTGTTCGAGAGGCAGGATTACCGTAAAAACGCTTCCTTTGTTTTTTTCACTTTTCACAGAAATCTCTCCATGATGGCGCAAGACGAGGGTTTTGACAAGAGCAAGGCCCAGCCCTGTTCCTCCTGTTTGGCGCGAACGGGCTTTGTCAGCTACGTAGAATCTCTGGAAAAGATGGGGAATGTCTTTTTCGCTGATGCCTATGCCCGTGTCTTCACATGTGATGGTTACTTTGTCTCTGGTGGAGGAAAGGGTGAGTTTTACATCGCCTCTGTCTGTATAACGGAGGGCATTGTCCAGGAGGTTGACAAGGATTTCTTCGATGGCAAGGGGGTCGGCATTGATGATGAAGGGTTTTTCCGGTATATTTACCGTAAAACGCAAGCCCTTTTGAGTGAAACGGGGGGTGTATATTTCAGAAAGCCTTGAAACAATCTCTCGTATGTCAACATCTTCTACCTGGAGGGGAGCAGATTCTCCACGCTGGAGGGAGAGAAGGTCCTGTGAGAGCTGGATAAGCCGGAAGAGATGGTGGCGTATCACGGAAAAGCTTTTTTCTTGTTGGGGGGTAATGGTTGGTTCCAGGATTTCCAGGTAGCCCTGAAGGGCGGTAAGGGGGGTTTTGAGTTCGTGGGCTGCCTGAGCGATGAAGTTTTTTTCTCGCTGTTCCCGGAGGATTTCCTCTGTCCTATCAACAAAAAGGAGGAGAAAACGTTTTTCTAAAAGGGGGGCAAGAAAAATGCTGTAGTAACGCTCTTTGAGAGCGAAAGGAGAGCTTGTTCCCTGTCCTCTTTTTAAAAGATCTTCAAGGATGATGGTAAAATGGTGGGAGGGGATCTCCCAGCAGAATTTTTTCACCTGGAAGGTGTTTTGAAATCCCTGATTGGCAAAGAGGATTTCTCCATGATCGTTGATAATCGTGGTGGGAAAAGGAATTCCCTCGAGGACTTCATGCCAGCGGTCAAGTTCTTTTTGAAAGAGTTCTATTGTTTCTCTTTTTTCCTTGAGACGGATATTCCAGCTGTCTGTGAGATCTGTGATTTCCCGGACAAAAAGAGGAGAGGCAGGGCCTTGCCAGGCGTGCTGGATATCTTTTTTGAGAAGAAAAAATAGTCCTCCCATAACCAGAGAAAAAACACAAAATAAAACCACTCCTATCCACCACGAGACATGCCCTGGGAAAAGCACGAAAATAAGAGTAACAAGTTCAAAAAGCCAGCCGAGAAAAAACCATCCAAAAAGACTCATGAGGTTTTTTCAGCAAAACGTTTTAAGAAAATTTTTGCAATAAGAGAACGAAGAGAAACGGGTACCAGTCCTAAGAAAAGGGCTAACCACGTATCACCTGTACTGGCATAGATGATAGTTTTGCGTTTGAGAATGCGGGGAAGAGCATAGTTTGCTACTTTATCAGGATCTTTTCCCAGAGAGCGAGACACTTGAAGATACGAGGAATTTTCGATAGCAGCATTTGTATCGAATCCTGTACGCATATAACCAGGCACAAGGCAGCATACGCTTATGCCTTTGTGCTTCCATTCCCTTGCTAGAGCTCGACTGAAGTGAAGGACATAACTTTTTGTGGCACTGTATACAGAAAAATACGGGGTAGGGATAAGTCCCACAAGAGAACTCACGTTGACAATGATACCATGGTTTTCCATCATCTTAGGTCCAAATCGATGGCAGAGGAGGGTGAGAGATTCCATGTTGAGGTAGAGGAGATGGTGGAGATCACGTTCGGGCTGGTCTTCAAAACACCCAAAGAGTCCTCGTCCTGCGTTGTTGATGAGAATATCCGGCCATATCTGCTGACGTTTACACCACTGCCAGAGGGTATCTACACCTTCGGGGGTGGAGAGATCGGCCATAATCGTGTGAACACTTACCTGATACTGGTTGGTGATTTCCTGAGAGACGGCTTCAAGGATCTCTTGTCTTCGCGCGGCGAGAATGAGAGAAAAACCCTCTCGTGCACAGGCAAAAGCGAGAGACTTTCCTAGTCCCTGACTACTCCCCGTAATAAGCACCCACCGGGGCTTCCATCGTTTCGGGATAGAAGATGCTCTGGTAGACACGGAGAACCTCCTCTGCTTTTTCATATTCCCCCCGGTTCATATGATGAATGGCAAGCCTGCTTGCTATAGCCATTCCTTCAAAGATGTTGTATTTTTCCGGTTCTTTTAAAAGATTTTCATACGAATGTTGGGCTTCTTCATAGTTTCCCGCACTCTCAACGATCTCCTCAAAGGTTCGACGTTTTGGTATGTCAGGATACTGCTCAGAGAGAAGTTCTAGGTAGATACGGTATTGTTCGTCAGCCTTTTCAAACTCACCGAGCTGGATATAGATATACACGAGCATTTCGTGTACTTTGAGGTTGGTGTAGTTGGTTTCTTCGAGGGCGAGAAACTTTTTAAGGGCTTGTTTGTATTTTTTCTTGTGGAAGAGTTCTACAGCCTCATAGGTTATATCACGGTATTCTTCAAAGGTTTTGATAGGCATATTTCCTCCCTTTTTTTATTTTCGGTTAAAAAAGAAAATAATTAAGGGAGAAAGGCCAAAAAAGCCTTTCTCCCTGGTAAAAACCTGGTGGAGAGGGTTACACCCCCTTTTCAGATACGGAGAAGAATCCAATAGTGTAGAGAAGCCATCCTACCCATATCAGGATCATCCCGACGAGGATGATGGAGAGCCAGCCTCCCCAGAAGAAAAGAGAACCTGCTGTACGGAAAAGATTGTTATGAAGATAGTTTTCAAGAGAAAGGGAAACTTTTTGCATCCTGATGCCATACACGATAGCAAAAGTCCAGGCGATAAGAGCGGTAATTATCCCCCCCAGAAACATGAGCCCACCACCGGCAGAGAAAAAAGCAAAAGGTGAAGAAAATCTGCCGGGAAAACCGCGCATGGGTATACCTTCTCCTCGTATTATGGCTCCTGAGAAAGTAGTGGCAAAAGTTCCTATAATAACAAAACTCAGGATCGTCAGCCCAATGACAGGAATGAGAAATGCCCATAAAGTATCAGAGAAAAGGTTGTGATCTTGTACAGAACGGGAAAACTGTTGGATACCTATAAGAAAAAGTACCATGCCTACAATACCGACCCAAAATAAATGAGGAACAACACCCAGGATAATCAAAAGACTCCCTACAGAGAGAAGGGTTTTGGTGTTTTTATCCATACGCACCTCCTTAATAAAGGTTTTTTCTTCCGTTATTGTAAGCCTATTTTTTGTTTTGTCAATTTATGGGGGTGTTTTTGTCGTCTTTTTTAGTGGCAATGTGATTTATAGAGAATGGGGGAAAGGTTTTCTCATAAGGGGAATCTTTTTTGTCGAAGTAATAAGAAAATAAAAAAACAAGCGGTTTTGAGGTGCTATTTTTCTTTGTTTCTTTGAGGTTTTTTGGGCAAAGAGACTTTGTGGTGTGAGAGGGTCTCTCTTGGGAGAGAGAGAATGTTTGACAGAATATTTTTTTTATTGTAATATTATAAAGTAAGAAAAAAAGGTGGTCGGAATGCGGTTTCCAGAATGGATTCATGCGGATGAGGCGAGGCAGATTGAGCTTGCGCATAGTATTGGCATATCCAATAAGGATGAGGTTGATCTGTTTGTAGGGATCTGTCGCTATGCTGAAAAATACAATACTTCCCAGATTTTGCTAAAACCTTTCTATAAAGATCTGTTCTCTTACGCCGTCCAGATCAATAACCGCAATCTCCAGAATGAGCAGCAGATGCTTGCAGTTCTCCAAAATGTTTATCAGGTGTTGTATAAAAATCTTTATCTTTCGCCTATTCAAGAGAATGGTAAGGTGATAGGGTTTATTCTCCAGGATCCCCGTGACCCGGCCAACAAGATTATTCCTATTATTGTCAACCTTCGTAATGCCTTATATCTGCCGGCTGTGTCTAATCCAAAACCCTTTCCAACGATGGAAAATATTCCTCCTGAGGTGCGTGCTTCGGAGTTTGTGCGTGAGGTGGATATTCAGACTCTTTCGGTTACTTTTCTTCAAGAGATTAAAGATCAGCAGGATCTTATTGTTATTGTGAAGTTTCCTAACGAAACCGATATGGTAGTGCCAGCCCAGGATTTTATATCACTTCCCAAGATTGCCTGGGAGAGGCTTGACAGAATCTTCCAAACCCAACCTAACCTTTTTGCCCTCTTTGTAAACAAAATGCGCCAGCTTCATAAGGCGACGATGCCATCTATTGAAAATGTTGAACAGTTTTTTGGCTGGCTTCAAAAAGATGTAACCCTTATCCAGGCATTTTGCCATCAGTTACTCACAAGTGTGGATCCACAAAAGGAGAAACTGCTTTTCCAGATAGGGTGGATATTGCAGGCATTTACCTTTCTGGATAAGCAAGCTGTACAAAAGGAAGATTACCGCAATCAGGCAATGAAAGCTATTATTCAGATCTTCGAGAGGTATGCGGTGCCCTTTTCTCATAGGCAGGTGTTGGGATTTTGGGAGAAAAGCTCGGTGCTTCGGGCTTTAAAAGAGAACGATTATCTTGATCTGGTCAAATCTTTTTTTGATGCGTATACGGTCCCTGAGAAGGAGGGGTTACCTCCGGCTATTTTTGTTTTTCGTTTAAATGGTGAAGTTCGTTATATTCATCGTAATCATTTTCTGAAGATTTTTCTTGATCTTCTGGATAGTGTTGCTCTCGATATCAAGCAAAACCTTGAACGTCAGGCTGAGGATAGAGCGTCGGATTTTTTACGCATGCCGTTTATGAAAACCAAGGATCTTTTTGTTATCTATCTCCAGGAGCTGGTAGAAGAAAAAAATGACATGCTGGCAGATCTTCTTAATAATACCCCACTTCTTTTTCAGTTTCTTTACTATCATTGTCAGAAAACTCCCGCTATTAAATCAGAGGCGTTGCGTTTCTTTGAGGACATGGATAATGTTACTTCCCCTGTACGTCGTCCGCTGGATGAGATTCTTCGGATTTCTTACGCTGATCTGGTCAAGCTGGCAGAGACTAACCTTCCTTTCAATTTTGTGGAGTTTTTCTTAAATTTTTTGGTGAAGCCTTTTCAGTGGTTTTTTGGGCTTTTTGGCAAGAAGATGGATGAGGCGCTTACAAGGGCTCTTGCTGAGAGAAAAGAGGTTTCAGAGTGGCTTGCGGCAAGTAAGGCTAAAAAAGGGAAAAAAGAAGAAACGTATATTTCTCTCTCTGAGGTGCAGCAGGCGACCCAGAAAACAAAAGTGGATGACACCTCTTTAGAGGCGTTGATACGATCTATAACGGGTCAAGAACCTCTGGAGAAGATTTTGGAAAATCTTGGCGACAAGTGGAACAAAACCTTGAGCCCTGAAGCTAAAAAAGACAATTATGATCTTGTTCATAGTAAGGTTTTAAATCGTCTGAAGTTTCTCAAGCATATCGATGCTAGTGTGGTCCAAAATGAGGTGAATAATATTATGCATGCCGAGAAATTCGTGGAGAAGATCCACAATAAAGATGCTTTTCGGGCGTATATTACCCTCTGGATGGCCTCTGCTGCAATGCAACTCCATCAGCAGAAACAAAAAAAGTAAATGTTATTTGACGCTGTATCGTGGTGTTTTGTGGATGTCGCTTGGTAAAAGGACAATTTCCTGTGAAAATTCGGATTTTTGTCCCCATTTGTCTACGGCTCGTACCGAAACAAAATATGCTCTGTCGTTGGCAAGACCGGTAAGTGTGTAGGTGATGGGCTGGAGTTTTCCCTGTTGTTTGTACGGGAGAAAAATGGGCGAAGGACCAGCCTGGCTGGATATGCCATCGTATTCTTGAGAACGTTCGCCGTAATAGATCTCGTATCCTATCAAATTTTCTTCAGGGGATGGAAGCCACGATAAAGTTATCGTCCCATCACCGGCTTCTGAGGAAAGAATAATCGGCGTAATGGGTTTTTCGTAGATGGTGTATTGTAATGAGAGGCTTGATAAAAGTGGGGTTGTTTGATTTTTTTCATAAGGGAAATACTGGATTTTGAACTGGATGTATTTTCCGACGCGCATCTCAGAAGGAAATTCGTTTGCTTTGGCAGGGAGGTATACCCAGGGAAGGGTGGTATCAGAGGGAGAAAAGGGTTGGTTGGATATACGGTAGGCTATCTTGAGAAGGAATGGTTCCTCGGGGTTTTTTGAGAGAATCTCTAGCCCTTTTATCTCAAAAAGAAAGGGCATTTTTTGAACGGTAGTGATCATTTCTGCGGGTTTTTGGTGATAGTTTTGTATGTTGTATTCGTCTTTGTAGATGGAGAGGATAGCAAAATTATCCAGCGAGAAAAATCCACCTCTGCCTAACGTGAGAGAAGCCGGGACTTCTTCCTTTACCATGGGGATGAGAATGGGGGAACGAGGGCGACGGTTTCGGGTTACCCAGATGATTTGCTGTTCTATTCCCTCTCGATAGGTAGCGAGTTTGCCATCCAGGATATTGAATGAAACTGCGTGATGTTCCCACTTGTTGAGCGCTATAGGGTGGTCCTCCGTGATTTCAAAGGAGTAGCTTTCATCTCCATCCCAGAAGAAATTTTCAAAGCGATAGGTGAGGCGGTTGTTTTTGATACTGATGCTTAGTCCATAGTTGTTTTGGTCTTTTTCTTCCCCGAGATTGTTGCCCATGAATTCCGCGATGGATTGGCCTTCGTATATCTGGTAAAAATAAGCCCAAAATTCGATGGTAAAGCTTCCTAGAATGGAGCCAGGACGCAGGATGGCAGTGCTTTTGGGAAGGAGGCGGAGACTGTGATTTTTGGTGAAGAATTTGGCACTTTTTTTGCTGCTTTTGGTTTGAAAGGCGTTGGGGATGTAGTTTTCGTAGGTGATTTGATAGTTTTTGAGAAGGGGTTTTTCTGATTCGAAGTCCAGAAAAAGGTCCTGATTGAGATCAGAGGCGGGTTTTTCTTCCTGAAGTTTGAGGTAGAGGGCGTTTTTTTGGCTAACAATTTGAAGATTTTGGATATGGTACCACTCCATGGTAGCGAGCGAAAAGGTCTTTTTTTCTATGGGTTCAAACGTGGTGCCCCACAGGAGCACTGGAAGAAGGAAAAATATGAGAGCATTCCTCATGAAACCCTCCTTATCTTTGATATTTTCGACAAAAAGGAGGAAATCTTGAGATGAGTGCCTCATAGGGGGGCAAGAGAACACGAGATGACATATCAAAAAATAGTATACGAGAGGGGAAAAAGCGTTATCATTTTTCGGTTTTTTTGCAGGGGATTTGGGACAAAAGGTTTTGAACCCTTTGTGCCTTTTCGCTGGTTACCCTGGGTGGTACATAGCCTGAAAAGGGTAATTGCTGAAAAAGGGTAATAGCCTGTGTTTTTCTCCTGTCAATAGCAAAGAAATGAGATTCGGAATGGGGGTTAGAGATCCAGCAGAGGGATGTTTGCGCCATTTTGGATAAGGTGGCGAGAAACTATCGTGGGAGAAAAGCGTAACATCTCCGGTAATGGTACCCCTGTGACAGCTTCGACCACATCCTGGACACGGAGCCCCCCGTCTTCGAGAAGAAAGGTGACTCGGGTGGTTTTTTCAGATTCGAGGTGAAGGAGGTACTTTCGGATGGGCAGAGCTTTTTCCCCTGATTTGGTTTTTTTGATGACAAGGGCATCCTCAGGGATGTGCTGAAGAGAGGGATAAAGAGATGGTCCCTCAATCTGGAGGGTGCAGAGGTGGTTTTTGGCTTGTTGGCTGAGAGAAGGGGTGCCGAGGAGAAGGGTTCTGGCACCATTGATCTTCAGTCCCTCTGGTAAGACTTCGTTGAAGCGATGGATCCATTCTTCGGGGGGAAGTGTTTGCCATATGTTTACTTCGGCGAGCTCCATGAAGCTTTCGAAGCCGAGAGGGAGAGCCCAGAGAAAGGCAAACCGAAAATGAGGGTTGAATCCCTGGGTGTAGCAAACGGGGAGGTTGGCGCGGATGACAGCCCTGGAGAGGGTTTCTTCGAGGTCGGTGGGGGAGATATAGCGGGCAAGATCTTTCTTTTCAAAGGAGAATCTGAGGATAGCTTGAGGGGAGGCATCGATGGAGAGATTGGAAAGAAAATGGGGATCTATCATGGCTTGTTTTTCTTGAGCGTTTCTTGGCCGAATAATGCGGAAATCACATACCTCACACTGGTTGCTGCACCTGTCTCGGCAGTCGTCGGAAAATATATGCTGAGAGGCTTTTTCGTTTTCTCTTTTGAGGAAGGTTTCTGAGGTTGTTTTGATGATCTGCCAGGGAAGGGGGGCATCCAGGTTTTTTGGGCGGAGATACATCCAGGGGTCAATGCCAAGCTCTTCAAAACAGCTTTTCCACAGCTCTATCTGGATCTGGTCGTTCCATCCGTCAAAACGGGCTCCTCGTTTCCAGGCGAGTTGGATGACCTGTCCGAGCTGCCGATCCCCCTGGGAAAAGACACCCTCGAGAAAGCTTAAGTGGGGATGGTTGTACCGGATCTGGATTTTTTTCTTGTGCCGGAAAATGTGGATGAGGTTCTGGAAATGGGAGAGGGCTTCATCCGGGTCCATTTGTCCAGCCCATTGGAAGGGGGTGTGGGGTTTGGGGATGAAGACAGCTACACTTGCTGTGATGGTGATAGAGGGAAACTTTTGGGAAAGACTCTCGAGAAGATGTTGGATGCCCAGCACTTCTTCACTTGGTGTAGTGTAGGGGAGCCCTATCATGAAATAGAGCTTGACGGATTTCCAGCCGAGTTTTTGAGCGATGGAGATGACCTCGCAGAGGTTATCGGTGGTGACGGTTTTGTTGATAGCTCGGCGTATCTCATCGGTTGCGCCTTCTACGGCAAAGGTGAGCCCGGATTTGCGTATTTCCTGAACACTTTTTGCCAGATCGATGGTAAAAGAATCCAGCCGCAGGCTTGGGAGGGAAAAAGATATCCCGTGGGGGGAAAACTGCTCATGAAGCAGGGGGAGAAGGTCAGCCAGAGCGGAGTAGTCACTAATGGATAGACTGATAAGAGAAAATTCCCGGTAACCTGTCTCTCGGATCACTTCCCGGGAGAGCTGGAGAATGGTCGCGATGCTGCGTTCTCTCACCGGACGATAATGAACACCGGCCTGACAGAATCGGCATCCTCTCGTGCAACCACGAGCAACCTCTACAACAGCTCTATCTTGGATAGCCTGGCAGTTTGGGATAAGCTGTTTGGTGACAAAAGGAATGTTCTCGAGATCGGGTTCGCGGCGAACGATGACGGGTTTTCCCTTTGGGATAACAAAACCATTCTCTTTGCTGAGTGTATAAAGGGAGGGTACGTATACCCCCGGGATATCAGCAAACATGGAGAGAATCTCTTTTCTGGAAGCATGTGGATGGTTGTGGAGCACTTCCATCATTTCTAGCAGGGCAGTCTCTCCATCGCCTACACATACGGCGTCAAGAAAATCAGCTACGGGTTCAATATTGCCTGTCACCGGTCCGCCGGCAATGATAAGGGGATGATCCTCAGTGCGTTCGGATGAGAGAAAGGGAATGCCGGCAAGATCAAGAACGGTGAGGAAGTTTGTGTAGAGAAGTTCGTACTGGAAACTGAATCCCACCACGTCAAAATGCGCGAGGGGTGTTTTGCTTTCGAGGGAGTAGAGGGGGATGCGATGTTTTCGAAGGAGATCTTCCATGTCTAACCAGGGGGTGTAAGCTCTCTCGCAGACGAATCGTTCATCCCTGTTGACGAGATCGTAGAGAATGCGTATCCCAAGGTTGGATATACCTATCTCGTAGATATCGGGATAAACCAGAGCGAGGGTGGTTCGACCCTTGTGGGATTTTTGGATACTGTGAACCTCTCCTCCAGTGTAGCGGGCAGGTTTCTCGACATAGGGGAGGATATGTTGTTCGATGAAACGAAAGTCTACCATGTGGCTCCCTGGGAAAAGATAGTATTAGTGTACAGAGAAGTCTCAGATTTTGCAAGTGTGAGGATTTTTCTCTCTGTCAAATAAATTAAAATGTCACCTTTTTATTGAAATAGAAATGTCACTTTTTTATGCCGAAACTCTACGACCATAATCATCTATTTCAAAAAAGTTCAATTCGATATTTTTCTTAAAAATATGTATACTTCCATCAAGCCAGGTTTTTAAGATAACATTGTCCCCGGGTTTTATGGCTATAGGTTGTTTCTTTTCAATCTGGTATATTCTTTTAGAAAACTTTATTGTATAATCTCTATAGACTTTGCACTCGGCCGTATAACAAACATAGTTCCTTAAGTCCTGATCAGGCATTAATGCAATATGAAAATCTTCATCCGACAGAGGTTTTTTACTAAATTTTCGGTTATTCTTTTCCCAGTAATATTCTTTCAAAAAACGATTGGCACTGTCAATATCCTTTATGTTTTTAGTTTCATTTCTGCTATTAACCTGTCCTGATGGATCCCATTCCATCTCTACGCGTCCTTTTGCCTGGGGACTATGGGCATATATCATTTCTATCCCCAGCCTATGGCAGACCTCTCCAAACTTTGTTAGAGGCAATTTCCTGCAAGCTGTTCTTCTATGGTCGCTTCCCGTTTCGTATAGAACAGGCTTTTATAATCACAATAGATCGAATAAGGAATACCGTATTTCATTATCCAGTCAAACAAACATTGCAGCGCTACTTGTGTCGTTTCTCCTGTGTCGAAAAGACCGTAAGATGTGCCTGTAGCATCATCCACCATATTCATCAGACAGACTTCTTTGCCTGTCCCAAACCAGTCGTGAATGCTGCCGTCCATTTGAATCATTTCTCCAAAATGCTCTTTTCTCGGCCTTCTGGTACGGTGTTTCGCAGTTTTTCTTATTTTCTTCCACAATCCTGTTTCCATCATCCATAACGAAGCGTTGATGCTCCTATTTTTATATGATGTTCCTCATAAAGCTTTTCAGCTATAAATGTCGGCTTAAAACCTTTATAATTATTCCGTACTATCTGCATAATTTCTCTTTGATATCACTGCTAAATTCTGTGATTCCCGGTTTGCCTATTAATTTGTGATTGAGGGCTTCATCACCCTTTGATAAATATTCTTTAAAAATTCGAATAAGTTGCCTTCTGCAAATCCCCAGTATTATTGCAGCATCTTTCTGCTTGATTTTCTTGTTCTTTACCATCTCCAGTATTTTTGCCCTCTTCTGTGCTTTAAGTGTCATCGTTATCACCTCTCTCATCTGCAACCTCTCGTTTTTTTAGTTGCAGTATTTTAAAAGGTGACATTTCTATTTGCACAAAGTGTGAAATTTTAAATTGTTTTCGACACACCAATACCGAACTTTACATAACACAGTATGTGGTGAAAGCTGTGTATCAAATTTCTTCTAATAATGTTCAAAATATTACTAATACAAGGTTCCCATGGACAAACACAGTTGGCATAGTTTCTAAAAACACCATATTCCCAACGTCAAGGTTAATGTTTAATCCAACAAGCAAAGCGGTAACCATAAGAGATTGGAAGTACAGCCATACAGACACAGCAAACAACAAGGTCGTCTATACCCTTGATGAAACGTCCAGTGCCTTTTTAGGGTTTGACATAAGAATTTATACCAATGCTGGAAACGAGACGATACCTTTTAAGATCAATCTTATTTTTAACAAAGGTGGGTTTAAATAAAGACAACGCAGTCTTACGCACCTCCTTACACATATATATATATAAAAAAGGAGAGAGGGGTGTCCCCTCCCTCCTTTTTTTGTGTATGTGCTTACGTGATGCTATAGCTTATAACCATTGTTAATTCAAGGCGTTGGTAACCCTATGGAAGTCTTCTTCAGGCACAAAGATAAAAAACGAGAAGGTGTTTCTAGCATACTCATACATAAAAACGTCTCCGGCAAAAGAATCCGGCACAGCCATCCCTAAACCAGAAAACAGAGCTTGATTAGCGCATACATTCATAATGATGCCGCGCACATAGTCACTTGGTGCGTTGCCTATTCTTATCCACACAGGCTGAATGGTTGGCCCGTATAGGCAAGAATAAGCCATATCAAAATGTGATGTACAGTGCACTCGGAACGGGAAAGAGAAAGACGCAAGCCTTGTAGATTTAGCGCTTTCAAAGGTTTGGACGCCGAGTCTTGGCGCATTGGTGTAAAACACTATATCCCCCTGGTCACTTGTAGAGATGTGAGTTCTGGCCGTGTGATAGTATCCGTTTGATGCAAAATAAGCTACGTAGTTTGTTTCATACCATAAATCATGGTTTCGATCATAGTCCCCGCGCCAAAAAATCATATGCCCACGTGGCTCTGAATCATCGTCAAGTCGTGCATGTGCGACACCATTGGTGTTAAAGATAAAATATGTTTTGTTATTAGTTATTACAAGCTGCTGTCCACTGATAAAGTTAGAGATTTCGGCAGCCACATAAAAGTAGTAATATCCTATAGGGAAGGGTCTATTACTGGTAACATACAGATACAGTCTCATGCTCCCCAGCGTATTAGGGTCAATTGCCATTCCTTGATAATCTCGGCCTTGTGCAAATTGGACATACCTGTTTGATGTGTTCTTATAGAATTTAAAGAGCCAGGCGTACTGGATAGCCGGTACTTTTTGTCCGTTAAGCTGCCAAGCGGGTGGTGTAAGAAAGACATTAAACACACTGTCTGGGATGAACTTGTTATAACCATTGGATTCATAAGCACTAATATACCATTGAGATGGGCGGGAACCCATTTCTCCCTCTTCTGGGAACTCTCTATTTACGACATCTCTAAAGTAGAGATAGTCGGGTGGGTCAAAAAGGCCGTGCCCATTGTATCTAATAATTCCGAGCACCAATCGCCAGGCCTTGTTTTCGCCTCTGTTACTAAAACAAAAATCAAAGATGTATTGTTGAAAGAAGTTAGTAAAATACCATTGAAAAACGTTACTAACGTTAATGTTAGAAAAGGCGTCAGTATTTACGAGCCAGCTCGGGAGTTCGAGGTGATACAAGATAGCGCCGTAAGGAGCTGTATTGGTTGAGGAAGCCAGCACGAAATACTCTGGTGTTGTAGCATAGGTAATTTTTTGAAGTGTATCTATTGCTTCGGGCGAATGGTCATAGACGAGATATCCGTCTGGAGGCACCCAACTAGTATTAGTATTGGTTTGAGGTGTGTCATTAGCGTTAGTGTTGGTGCTAGATGGGGGGCGAGCGGGGCCTAACACACCCCCTTCTGAATCCGGGATATTCATAGTACACCCTAAAGCCCAAAGAAGCGTCGTCGCAAACAATGGAAATATTAATCTTTTCATATTTTCCTCCTTATAATTATAATAGGGTATAGTTAATGTGACGTCTGTATATATTATAAATTTTTCTTTTAAAAAATGCAATTTTTTTTATAAAAACAAAATTGTTAATGATCATTGAAATGACCCCCAAATAGGGATATTAATCTCTCTCTAGGAAGTTTCAATCCTTGTTTTAATGGAAGTGGCATTCAAACGACAAAATCGTGTTCATCGATGAGGCCGGGATGATGTTTCAATCCTTGTTTTGGTGGATGTTAGTCTTAAACTTAATGCCGCCATGTCAAAAACCGTTTTCCCATAATGTTTCAATCCTTGTTTTGGTGGATGTTAGTCTTAAACTTAACGCAGCAGATTTACCTGTGCCAGTATCTCCTGTGTTTCAATCCTTGTTTTGGTGGATGTTAGTCTTAAACCCGCTTGTTTACCGCATAACAATTTAGAAACGAATCGAGTTTCAATCCTTGTTTTGGTGGATGTTAGTCTTAAACAAATGTGCAAAACTTTTTGTATATTCTTGTGTGGTAGTTTCAATCCTTGTTTTGGTGGATGTTAGTCTTAAACTTGCCTCTTTTTTGTGGCTTCTGCCACTTGAATTATGTTTCAATCCTTGTTTTGGTGGATGTTAGTCTTAAACTCCTTATCCACCGCATTCACATCTACTCCATGCTTCAAGTTTCAATCCTTGTTTTGGTGGATGTTAGTCTTAAACTTCCAGGAGTGTGTTCCTAGTTTTGTTGTCCAGAAGGTTTCAATCCTTGTTTTGGTGGATGTTAGTCTTAAACTCTTGCTAGTTGCGGGTGTCGCTTCGAGAGGTTGTCAGTTTCAATCCTTGTTTTGGTGGATGTTAGTCTTAAACAGATTGTCTCGAAACTATCGGTCGGACTCGGAATAGTTTCAATCCTTGTTTTGGTGGATGTTAGTCTTAAACCTTTGGACAAGTCTGTTTCGCTTTTACTTCTGGACAAGTTTCAATCCTTGTTTTGGTGGATGTTAGTCTTAAACCAAGGTATAATCACCCAAAGTAGGGTAGGTATTGCAGTTTCAATCCTTGTTTTGGTGGATGTTAGTCTTAAACAGCCATGAGGTTGTAAGTCTTTTATTTACAATAACATATTTATTTTATAACTGGTTTTATTTTTTTGTTTTTTATGCTGGCATTGAATGGTTTTATTCTCCTTTCTGGAATTTTTGCATTGTTTTTTTGTTGTTTAATTCTTTTGCTTTCTTTTAATTATAAAAGGGTTTTTCTTTTTTTGCAAATAAATTGGAAGATTTTTATACACATATTTTTTGGTAGGTGCAATCAATGCATTTGTTTTGGTTTTTTTTGACAGGGGGAAAGTATTCAAATTCAATAATTTTGAGCATATTATGTATTATATGCAGGACGTGGTGGTAGTCTTCTTCAGAGAGAGAAACTTCTACCATTTTGTTTGAGCTTCTTGTGAAAACTATGAAACCTCTTTTTATCTCTCGTTGATAGATATCCCTTACACACAGTCCATACATGGCTAATTGGGTTCGGTATGTATCGTAAAGGTACTCTTTGTATTCAGCGAATTTGTAGTCTATAATGATTGCTTGGTTGTTTTTGGTGAATAAGAGTTCATCGACGATGCCTTTGATGTGGTAGCGTGGGGAGATGAGATAGGCATTGACTATTTTTTCTTTGATGGAGAGCCTTTTTCTGAGGTAGGTTGTGTTTTCTTTTTGTTTTTTTTTATGGAGACTTCTTCCGATCAGGACTTTTTCTCGTGTTTGCTCTTGTTGGGGAATTTTGAGAACTTCCATGAAATAGGTAAACCTGGGACAGAAGAGGTATTCTATGACATCTGACGGGGTGAAGAAGATCTCTTTCATTTTATATTATCAGGGCTTTGATTTTGTCTGACACCATATCTTTGTCAAACTCTTCGCCAATCATTCGAACGTTTTCAAAATTTTCTTGTGAGACGGGGAAAATATAGATTTTGTCAGAAAGAGCGTCTCTTTCTTCGTTTTTGAGAGCTTCTTTAATGAGACGTTCACAGAAGACAGCCATCTCGTCAATTTCGTTTTTGTTTATATTGCCTACGAATACAGATTTTTGGATCCTGTATAAGCCTATTGTTTCAAGTTTTTTTACTATTTTGTTTCGTCTTCTGTTTCCGGCTTTGGTGCTTTCGATGTCATAGACTATGTATACTATCATTTTATACCTCCTCTATTTCAAGTTTTTCAAATTGTTCTCTTTCGTTTTGGAGCCATTCGTTGGCGAGATGTCTCAATTCAAAAAGGGGCATATGTTTTCTTTTGATGTTTCTTCCTCGATAACGGATAGGTTCGTCTAAAAAGGCTGTGAAATGTTCGATGATGGTCTTTTTCCCATTGTCTTCAATCAACACACCATTCTGAAGTTTTTGGAAGTCTTTCTTTCCTAGTTTCCTGTTTGAAAAAAGATAGAGAGTGCTTTCTTCGGCGTAGATTCTGACCATCTCGATGGCATCAAAGACAAAGCTTTTTTTATTGTAGTTATCGACATGCATGATACCTATGAAAGGATCTATTCCAGCAAGTATGCAAGCTTTTTCTACGAGACTGTATAAGATACCATAATGATAGTTCAAAGCAGCGTTAAATTCATCTTTTGCTGGATTTCGACTTCTCTCCTCGAATTGAAAGCTTTCAGGCAAAAGTTGACTTATGGTTTTGAAGTACTCTCTTCCAACTGATCCTTCAATGCCAAGAAGAGTGTTTCGTATTTCTTCTATGGTACCGTTTACTTCGTTTAAACTGTTTTTATGTTTGATGATGGTTTCTTGGAGGTTTTGAAGAATGTTTTTGTGGTTGGGACGGGTTTTTATGAGTTTTTCTATCCATTCAAGTTGATTTTCAAATTTTTTGTTAATAAAGTATCTGGCGTATTTTGTACCAGTCTCTCCAGTACTAATTTCTAACTGCTTTTTTCTGATGAGAGTAGTGGAACCAAGTTTGCTGTGCCATACTCTACTTATAGGGTCACCAAATTTGTTGAGAAAAACAATATCAATGTTGTTTTCATAACAGAGAGAGATGACGTCTGTTGAGATGGCGGCTCCGGAGGTTATGAAGATGCTTTCTATCTTTTTGGGGGAGAATCGCTTTTCTTCTCCTTTTTCTCCTATTTTGACAGTGATGAGACCATCTCGTACATGGAGGAAGGATCCAAAGGTAACGAGGAAGAGAAGCATTTAAAACAAACCTCCTTGTTAAAAACCATTACAACACAACGGCTGAAGAAGTCATGCCTTCCGTAATAAAACCAGTCTCTAAATCATAAAATTCACGGAGTTTATCATTACTTAAGTAGTAAATTCCATTAACAAGTTCTAGAGAGTTTTTTATACTTGCTGGTACACATATGACGTATTGATAAAATTGGTCTTTTATCGAGTCAAAGTGTTGTTTTTTCAAAAATCGGTTGCCTATTTCTTTTATTTTTAGAAAATCTTGCCAAACACCTTTTGCTATATCATCGAATTCTATGAAAACATCTATTTTGTTATAATCTTCTTCTATGAGCTTAAATGCAGAAATGGAGGGTACATTCTTATCCTCAGTATCATATTTAAGTTTTTCAATGGCTTCTAAAAGATTTTTTGATACATTTTGTGTTTTCTTGTTTTTGGTTTCATTGTAATAATCTTCTATCAGTTTCAAAAATTCATCTTCTTTTATTTCCTCTTTTTCTGAAAGAATTTTTTTAGTTATATCAAGCAAGACACAATCGTATATATAGGAAGCATAGGTACGATCGTTATCATCCTTTAGTTCAAAAACATAGACCACTCCTTTACTTTTAGAATTGTTATTTCTATTACATCTTCCCGCTGCCTGGTTAATAGAATCCAGTGGTGCCATATCTCTTACTACAATATCAAAATCTATGTCCACTCCTGCTTCTACGAGTTGTGTAGTGATAACAACTTGGTACATATTGGCTTTAATCTCTCGAATACGTTGCAATCTTTCTCTGGGAGTTATATGAGTAGAAAGGAAAGTATGGGATATGGATAGATTTTCGATCATCTCATAAAATCTTTTTGCCGAAGCAATAGTATTAAAAATAAATAGGTAAGATTTTCCATTATCTAATTGAAAATAATTAAAAAGCTCTTCTAATGTTCTTGATTTATCTAAAACGGGTATTAATAAAACTCTGTTTAGACTGGAAAAATATGAATCTTTATTTACAAGGCTTGTGATTTCATTTTTTTCAAATATCAAGGGCTCTGTTGCAGTAGCAAATATGATATAGACATTTAAGCTATCAGAAAGTTTCTTCATAATAGTTTGTAGTAATGACCAATACTTTATAGGTATAGATTGAACTTCATCGAGTATAATAATAGAGTTAGAAAGTTTATGAAATTTTCTAAGATTTTTGTTTTGATTGGAAATCAAAGTATGAAATAGTTGCATGAAGGTTGTTACTATTATTTCAGAGTTCCATCCTTCTATAAGAATTTTTGCTTCGTCTGTCTCGAATTCGTTGTTTTCTTTTTGATAAGAAATCCCTGAGAGATGATGATGTTTTAATAAAATGTCAGAAGTAGGTTCAAGATGGTTTGATTTTATCACAGATTCAAAAACACTGAAGTTTTGCTCAATAATACTGAGAAATGGCAAGGCATAGATGATTCGAGGATGTATATTCTTTTCATTTTTCAATTTTTCTCTGAGCTTTAATGCAAAGGATAAAGAGATCAAAGTCTTTCCCAGACCAGTCGGAAGATTGAGAGAATAGATTTTTTTATCTAAAGAGATCTCCTTACTCATAACTTCTTGATAAGCTTCTTCTCTCAGTGGATTTATACTTGAAAAATCAAATTTTTTATTTTTTTTGTAATTATTTACCCAATCGGAGGTGTTGAATGTCTTTCTTTCAAAAATATCCCGAGTTTTTACTACTACTTCATTCTTGTCTGCATCAAGTAGCAAAGAATAAAGGAAATTTAAATAGAGATAATGTCTAACATCTTTATCTAGATTTCTTACTTCTTTCTTTAATTTCTTCAGTTCTTCTGGAAAGTTTTCTATCCAACCTCGAATACACTCTTTTGTGAGAAATATGGGAAGCCCTTCTTTTTTAAGTTTAGAGGCAAGTTTTTTAAACGACTTCTCATCAATACTATCAAGTTGCTGAAGGAGAAGTTTTTTCTCCTCGTCAGTAAAGAGTGAAATCTCATCTAAAACATCTATAAGATCTCCATGGTGCCTTTTTACTGCAATATAACTAAAAAGAGGAAAAAATTTTTCAGCTCTTTTTTCTTTTACGATAAAATAAGCACAGATAGCTGAAAAAAGACTGTGGTGAGTTTCTTTTTTTTTCTTGATTTCTTCTTTTTCTTTATCATTAGCTTTTAGATAACATTGAAAATAAGATGTTGCCTTGCCTATGTCGTGAGTAAGAGCGATAATTTTTACGATGTCTCTAAGTTCTTCTTGTATCTCTGGTGGTTTTTCACAAAGGAATAACTCTGAGAACTGAGCTACACCTATTAGATGGTCTTCAAGTAGTACGTCAGGATGAGAATAAAGATTAGAAGAACACAATGTTTACCCCTTGTTCCAGTTGATAATAGCTTTTTACGGTTGCTTTGAGAGTTTTTCCATCAGACTCAAAAATTACATCTTCATATTTTTCTACTATTCGTTCTTGATTCATTTTAATAGGAATTTTCTCCTTAAAATATTTCTTGTTCTGTTCGATCTCAATCTTGTCTTCAATCAATTTATCCACTGTAACAGGAGTACATAGCTCTACCGCTTTATTACTCGTTTTCTCATAAGAATCGTAAAGCCCAACATATTTAAAGTTAGCAAGAAGCTCACTCAAGCCGAGAGAGACTGTGTAAACAGATTTGTGTTCTTGGATACCTTCAGAGAGTTTATTAAAGACCTGTTCATCCTCATGGCTTATATAAATTCTAAAACAAGGGTCTTTAAGAAATTCTGTCCTTATCTGTGTGCGAGGTGCAAGATTTTTATCACTCATGGGAAGTCTTAAATTTGTTCCCTTTGTCTCCAAGAGATTAAGCCCCATTCTTACCTTCTTTACAGGGCTGAGTATTTGCAAAGCAATTTTACATTTTTCAGTTCCAAATACTTTTAGATATTCGTTCGAGTTTTTATCTGTACCATATATAGCTCCTAAGATACCAGCAATTGTTGGTGGTGGAGGAAATGAAAAAGTAAGAGGTGATGTAGTAGTATAAAATTTACGAAAATGCCCGTAGTCTCCCCATATATCAAAGACTAAGACTTTCATAGTATCCCTTCACTCAAAAAGTAAGCTCTTCAATGGTAAAAGCACTTAACGCTGATTTTAAATCAACATCTGTGCCATTTGCTATAAAAGTAACCCTATCGTCAACCTTTAGCCGTATCTTTTCAATTTTGTCCTTATAGGAGTTCAGTATTTCCACAAGTTTTGTGATGTCAATTTTGACTTCTGAAATATCACGGATAGATTCAGGATTTTTGTCGGTCTTCAATGATATACGTTTATCTAACTCTCCTATGTAGAAATTTTCTCCCTTATAAATTACTTGCATAAGTAACCTTGGCATTTGTCCGAATTTCGAGGCCGAAGTAAGATTCTTAGTGCCATTCCAGATACCCTCAAGCATTAAAGAAACATCTTCTTCTTTTAGTTCTATTCCTTGATTCACTGCTACCTTTTCATTAACAATGCCATAAAAAGCTATAAGAGAATACGGTAAGATATACCTTTCCATAAATGTGCCTTGCTTCCGTCCCGCTGCTGATGGCATAACTGTAGTCCCTTTTATGTAAGTAAGGTCAACTTTATGGAGTGATCTGCCGTATTTGAATTGAACTGGTCCTGTTAATGCCATTGTTTGATTCTCCACTGCTGTAGTGGCGCCGAATAATCTTATATCAATACAATTTCTTATCACCTTTTCTGGATTACTCTCAAAATCCTTTAATCTGTCTTCTTTTGTTTTTAACATACCTTTTTCATCTCGTATCTCACGGATAAAAATATCTTTCCCTTTATACTTATGGAGATAATCTCTGATAGTCCTCTTTAACCTTACGTCTGTAACAATATTCACACCTGTTTCCTCATCAATTCTTGGTTTGTTTTCATCTACAGGATCTCCATTTGGATTAGCATCTTTCACATCATAAAGAAACAAAATCTCTGAACGGTTTTTGACCAATTCTGACATAACTTTATTCCTCCTTTTCTTTTTTTCCGTTGTTTGGATAAACAATATCAGACACATCTTCAGCAATGTTCATACCACAAGCAAAGTAAAAATTAATTTCATCTACTGACATTTTCCAATTGTCTCCAGCTTCAAGGAGATACGTTGATGCTTCGGAGGCGATCAGTCTTTTACCCTGGTCAAAGGAATCGTATTCCTCAAGTTTATTCTGCACTTCTGGTAAAAGCGCCTTAATATCCTTTTCATCCATCCTCAAACCTTTAAGCTTTTTCATGAAGGGTCTGGCATTTCTCTCAGCCCATTGTTTGTTGAGAAGCCATTGAGTTAATACTCCTAATAAAAAAATACCTTTTTTAGCAGGGGTTTTCAAAGATTTTCCAAAACGATTAAAAATACTGTTAAGTCTACTTTCCTCCATATTCTCTACCTCCTCGAAGGTTATTATACCAAGATTTTCAAAGAATTTTATGTTCATTAAAGCATCTTTTACTCTGAAAGTAAAATAGCCTTCATTGATAACTTCTCTTCTAATAGTGGCCATATAAAATTTTACAAGGAGATTAAAATCAATCCTCTTTCCTTTAAAGACACTATCTATTATATCAAGGAAATATTTGTCAAGGTCATTTTCACTCTTACCTTCACTTGATTTGGAGAAAAATGTTCGTATCGTGCCAAAAGTAAACTTTTCATCAGAATTCTTATTAAAGAGTTCATCAACTTCATTTTTGGCATCAAAAATTTTTCTTATCCTTGAGGGAAATACGTCTTCAATTAATAATAAAATCCTTTCTGCACTTTGTTCCTCTTTTAGGAAAAGAAAGTTCAAAGTAAGAACATCTTTTTTTTCTGAAAGATATTCAAGTATTTCGTTTTCATCATTCGTAATTCTCTTTTTTATTTTTTCCTCTGGACTGATGGTTTTAGGGGTTTCTGACATGATATTAAGAATCTCTTCCCAGATCTCTTTACTGCCTATGAGCAATCTCGGTATCAAATAGTAGTTTAGTCCATAGAATTTGAAGTTGAGTTTCTTCTTAAGGAATTCTTTTCCATTTTCCAGTAAAGCTCTACACTCACCACATACAGGAAAATTTTTCCACGCAAGAGCTTCTTTGAATCCACCAGTAATAAATCCTGGTTTATCAATGGTATAGAATTTAAAGACATTTGTTTTGCCCGATACCTCCTTGTCAGATAATCCACAAAGAGAGCATACACCTGAACCTGCTGACCTTTTTAATTTCTCTTCGGACAAATTTATAAGGCAATTTTTTAAAATATCATATTCACCAAGGTATTTTTTGTTAATCTTGAGAGAAAGGAATCTTCCTTCACCTTTTTTCTTGGGTAAATCTTTTATTTTTTTATCTAACACAGAAGTAATATCTTCTCTTCTTTGGCTGAGAATTCCAACGGCATGGTTTATTAAAGACATTTGCAGATACAGAATTAAAGACATTTGCAGATACAGAGCATAAAAGTTTTTTTGGCTGAGAATTCCAACGGCATGGTTTATTAAAGGGTCTTTTGTTTGATTGCATTGTTTTAACCAACTCTCTATTTTTTGATTGCATTGTTTTAACCAACTCTCTATTTTTTGATTGCATTGTTTTAACCAACTCTCTATTTTTTTGTAGGTTTTTTCTACCTCTGTAATGGGACAGATTGGAGCAGGTGCATTGCCTTTTGAAGCTCCTGCTTTGTATAAGTAGTAGTCTCTTTTATCTGAGTCAAAGTCTTCTATTTCTATTCCTGTATATTCTAATATTTCTATTCCTGTATATTCTAATTTGACAGTATCAAGATTGACAAACAGGATTTTGCCTTCTATGTTTTCTTCAATGGTGTTTGCAGCCTGGGTATCTGCTACCAGTTTCCCAATATCTTTTATTGTAGAAAGCATGGATTGCTCCTCCTCGTATATCTTTAGCTTACAAATTTCTCATTGCTTCTTTTAGCTTCCTCTCCCATGGTATCCTTCACAATGATCCCAAATCCAATACTCTTACGTTTTCCCGTTCCAATAAAAGAAGGTATAGTTACATTACATGTAAAGTTTCCCATGAAACCAATAATTTTTTGATTGTCTAACGTAATTTCTTTTTTGTAAAATGTTCCTTTGACTATGATTTTCTTGTTCACCCATATCCCAACACCTTTGAGATCAGAGAGGATGTTAGCTATCAAAACCTTTTGAAGATCGAGCTCCCCTCTCCTGTAAAGTTCGTAATTCTTTTGATTAAGAGCAAGCCAGGGACTGAGAAAACAATAACTCAAGAAATCATCTACAACGTTGAAATCGACGTCTAACATTTCGAGTTTACTTGTGACAACGGGATAAATGTTTTCTTCGATGATAAGTTCTTTGTGTTTGACAAATTCCTCTGAAATTAAGTCTGCTCCTTCACAGATACCAGTTATGGTAAATTGACCTTGAACAACCTTGTATTGGATTTTAGGATATTGATAAATGTCTTTTCCATCGTCTGTATGATTATGGAAAAGAGGATTGTTTCTGTATCTATTGGCAAAAAAACCTCTTAGTTTTTCTGCCCATCTTGGAGGAACAGCTATGGGAAGTGTGAAGGTTAATATCGCGTATTTCATAAAGCCACCCTCTTACGCTCTTTTTAAAATAAAGAAAAATTCGTATATCAAAAGCTCATACATAGGAAAAGTTTTCCCCCTTTATTTTATCTTAAAATTTTTCTATGAATGCTTTAATTATAAAGATTTTTAGAAAAAAGTCAACTATTTTGAATTTTTTTCTCATTGTGTCAAGAAAATTGTGTCTAGTCATAGGATAACCTCGCTGTGAATATTTTCTTTGGTGTATGAGTGTTGCTCACGATAGAGTTGAAAGTAATACTCCCAATTTTTTAACTTTCTTTTTAAGAACTTCTCATTTTGGTATCTTAATAACAGGTAAAGATATTTCTCAACTGAAGCCTCGCTTTGACACATTTCCATTGTTTTTAATCTCCTTTTAAGTTCTTTAAAGAGTCTTTCCAGGGCATTGTTTGTATACACCATGCTTCGTATTCCTTCAGGTAATTCCATGTAAGTGAATATATTCTCTCTTATTGTCAAGAGGTTATTCATTAAGTTGGGATAGATATTTTTCCATTTTTGTGTAAATTTCATAAACAATTGTTCTGCCTCCTGTTTGTCTTTGGCATGAAATACCTCTTTTATTTCAGTGGCAATGATATTTCTGTGTTGAACTCTCACTTTAGCCAGTATGTTTCTCATGACATGGACTACACAGGGCTGATACTTTGCGTGGGGATATATCTCTGTTATGACGTTTTCATACCACTTAAGCCATCAGAGACAATAAAATGAATCTGTTTGACACCTCTTTCTCTTATATCTGTAAAATTTCCCGCCAGTTATAAGCACTTTCCATGCCTCCTGGCAGGTAGTATCCTAAAATCTCCCGTCTTCCCTCAGGTGTAATGCCTATAGCTACATATATTGATTCATTTTCTACCCTATCTCTCTTGATAGGAAACACCATAGCATCCAGAAATACCACGGCATATTCTTCCATGAGAGGGCGACTACGCCACTTCTGAATCTCTTCTATGCCTACCTGGCTTATCCTTGAGATGTTAGCATAAGAAATCTTTATTTCATAAAGCTCTTTTAAAACTTCTGCTATCTTCCTTGTTGACATTCCTGATATCAACATAGCCCTGATTAATGCATCTAAGTCTTCTGTGATACGTTTGCGATAGGGAAGAAGGGCACATTTAAATCCATTATCCCTTGTTCTTGGAACACGTATGGCTGTAAGCTCGCCAAAAGCTGTCTTTAAATCCCTTTCGTAAAAGCCATTGCCTTTTGTGGGAGGATTGTTTTCCAGGTAAATCTCTCTTTCCTCTTTTAACATACTCTCTAATACTTCCTTGACAATTGGTTTGAATAGCTCTAAAATATTCTTCGTCTCAATCATATCTGGCCTCCTGTGATAGTTTTATTTATATTATCACAGGAGGTTATCTTTTTCCTACCAGACACAATTAAGTATACACTGCCTTTTTTCTGTCAAATAAATTAAAATGTCACCTTTTTATTGAAATAGAAATGTAACCCATGCAATAGGGGTTGGCTCTTGATTTACCACCATTCTTTAAATATGAGCTTGTCTTAAGGGTATTTAGAGACAAACTCTTTTCTCTCCCTTTCGTCTCCAGGATCGTATAGAATTAAATCACCGAACTCCATGTTTCCTGGGAATTAGAGAGAAAGAGACGATCGATAACCTTTTGATTAGAGAGAGAGTCTTCGAGAGAAAAGGGCAGATCCTTGTTTTCAATGAGTGATGTGGCAAAGGCTTCAAATTCCAGTCTATACTGATCAACAGGGGGAATTTCTAACTTTTTTTCACCCGAGGCATTCTGTACAAGAAGGGTTGCTGGCTGGTCACTCAAGGGATTAAAGGGTAAAAGAATCTCAATTTTTCCCTCTGATCCATAAATAAAAAACTTTTGTTCAGAAAAGGCTTGAGTGCTTACGGTGAAAAGACCGTGAAAATCCCCAAAATCCAGGATCGCAGAAGTAAGAACATCCGTCTTGAAACGTTCATCCTTTTTCATGGTTGCTATCACTCTTTGAGGTTCTTTTTCGGATAGAAATCTTGCTGCGGAAATGGGATAACACCCGATGTCCCTTAAAGCCCCTCCTCCATATTCCTGTTTATTGCGGATATTGTCAGCATCATTGTTAAAATAGCCAAAAAAGCAGTGCATAGAAAGTACTTTTCCAATTTCTCCTTGCTGGATAAGTTTTTTGGTCATTATCCATTGAGGATGAAATTTATACATAAAAGCTTCCATGATTTTTGTGTTAGTCTTTTTCGCTATGGCTATGCACTCTTCTACCTCCTGAGAGGTTAACCCGAGAGGTTTTTCACAGAGAACATGCTTTCCTTTCACGGCGGCTTTTTTCACCCATTCCACATGGAGGTGATTGGGCAAGGGAATATACACGAAATCGATGTCAGGATCCTCGAGCAGAGATTCATACGAATCATAGAGCTTTTCAATCTTGTTTTCCCGGACAAACGCCTCAGCCTTTTCTGGATTGTGGGAGGCAAGAGCCTTTATTGTGATATTTTGAGCATTCTTCAGGGCGGGAAATATTCTTTTCTGAAAATGTCTGGAAAAACCCAGAACTCCAAGATGAAGATTGTTCATACTTACCTCCCTGAGGGTATAAAATTTACTTTTATATCATAGGGAGTCTCCTCATACAAGTCAAGGAAATTTTGTATTTTATGGCTTTTTCATCCAAAAGTATGAGAAAAAAAGAAGACTCATCTTTTCGTATGAGAAAATATTTTTGAAAAAATCATACTTTTTTCGTATTGACTCTTTTTCCAGAGGGTGTACAATATGGGCGAAGAAACGCAAAAAAGCGTTTTATGTGAAAATCTGAGAGAAGGAGGTGAAACGGCAAAAGTAGGAAACAAAAAAAGGAAAAAATGGTTTTTGGGGTTTCCCTGAAAAAGGGGACAAGGTGTTGTAAAGTGTTTTTCCGGAAAAAAGGAGGAAAAATATGAAGAGAGTTTTTGGTTTGGTTTTGGTGCTTTCTATGGTATTGGTAAGTTTTACGTTTGCTGCTTCCAAGGTTCGCATTGGTCTTTCATTGCCTACACAGAGAGAAGAGAGATGGGTAAGAGACAGGATCAAAATGCGAGAAGAAGCTAAGAGATTGGGTGTGGATCTGCGTGTTCAGATCTCTGATAATGATGCTGCAAAGCAGGTGGCGCAGTGTGAGAATCTGATTGCGCAGGGCATTCAGGTTTTGATTCTTGCTCCTCATGATGCAAGCAGTGCTTCCGTTATAGTAGAAAAAGCTCATAAAGCTGGTATTCCTGTGATTTCTTATGATCGTCTTGTGTTGGATTGTGAGGTTGATGTGTATCTTTCTTTTGACAATGTGAAGGTTGGAGAGTTGCAGGGTGAGTATATTACCAGACTTGTTCCTAAGGGAAATTATGTGGTTCTGGCCGGTTCTCCTACCGATAACAATGCAAAACTCTTCCGAGAGGGTGCTATGAAGTACATTCAGCCCCTTGTGGACAAAGGACAGATCAAGATCGTTATGGATCAGTGGGTAAAGGATTGGCAGCCTGCAGAAGCTCAGAAGCTTATGGAACAGGCTTTGACAGCTAATAAGAACAAGATTGATGCCGTACTTGCTCCAAATGATGGTACAGCTGGCGGATGTATTCAGGCTCTGGCAGCTCAGGGTTTGGCTGGAAAGGTACCTATTACGGGACAGGATGCAGAGCTTGCAGCAGCTATCCGTATTGTTGAGGGCACACAAAGCATGACAATTTTCAAGGATACTCGTCTTCTTGGTGCAAAAGCTATTGAGCTTGCTATTAAGATGGCTAAAAAAGAAAGTATTGCTGATCAGATTAACGGTAAGGTCAACAACAACAAGATTGATGTTCCTTCAGTATTGTTAACTCCTTATGTTGTTGATAAGTCTAATATAGACAAGATGCTTATCGAGAGTGGTTATCTGAAACGAAAACAGGTTTACAAGAAAAAATAACCCCACGACAACCCTGAAGTGACCCGGGGCAGCTATCTGTCCCGGGGTTCTCGGGGTTTGTGAAGAGGGAGAAGGAGTGAAAGTTATGGAATATGCATTGGAGATGCAGAATATCGTCAAGGAATTTCCAGGGGTGAGAGCGCTTGATGGTGTTACCTTTAGGGTAAAAAGAGGGGAGATTCATGCGCTGGTTGGGGAAAACGGTGCCGGGAAATCCACCCTTATGAAGGTGTTGAGCGGGGTGTATCCGTATGGTACCTATGAAGGCAAGATTTATGTAGATAGCAAAGAACAAAAATTCCATCATATTGCAGATAGTGAAAAGGCTGGAATTGCTATTATTTATCAGGAATTGACGCTTATCAAACAGATGACGATTGCGGAAAATATTTATCTGGGAAACGAAAATGTCCAGGGGGGAGTGATTAACTGGAACGAAACCTATCGTAAGACAGAGGCGCTTCTCAAACAGGTAGGGCTTCCTCTGAGTCCTGCGACGATGGTTGGTGATCTGGGAGTTGGTTCGCAACAGCTTGTAGAGATTGCCAAAGCACTCTCCAAGAATGCCTCTATTCTTATTCTGGATGAGCCAACAGCTGCTTTAACAGAGACAGAATCTGAAAAACTCCTCGATATTCTCCGTCAGCTTAAGGCAAAAGGGGTCACATCCATTTTTATTTCCCATCGTTTGCCAGAGGTATTAGAAATTGCTGATACCATTACCGTTCTTCGGGATGGTAAAACGATTATTACAGATGCGAAGGAAAAATTTGATGAAAACCGGCTCATCTGTCACATGGTGGGACGAGAGATTACCAATGTTTATCCACGCGTTCCTCATAAGGCTGGAGAGGTAGTGATGGAAGTAAAGAACTGGACAGTATATGATCCCTCTAGCGATAAAAAAGTGTGTGATAATGTGAGTTTTCAGGTGCGACGTGGTGAGATCCTTGGATTGGGTGGACTTATGGGGGCAGGGAGAACCGAGCTGGTCATGAGCCTCTTTGGCGTCTGGGGAAAAGTTGTTTCGGGAGAAATTATTCTTGGTGGAGAAAAAATCACCATTCGTTCGGCGGAAGATGCCATCAAACAGGGGATCAGTTTGCTCTCGGAGGACCGAAAACGGTATGGATTGGTATTAGGGATGGATGTTATGAGGAATATGACACTCTCCAGCCTCAAGAGTTTCTCTCGTTATGGGGTGCTCAACAAAAACGAAGAGATCAAACAAAGCCAGCATTATGTAAGCAAACTCCGTGTGAAGACACCCAGTCTGGAACAGGAAGTGAGAAACTTAAGCGGAGGAAACCAGCAAAAGGTGATTATTGGTAAATGGCTTCTTACAAAACCCAAGGTGCTTATTCTTGATGAACCAACGAGGGGGATTGATGTGGGAGCGAAGTTTGAGATCTATAATCTCATGAATACTCTCATAGAAGAAGGTGTTTGTGTGATCATGATTAGTTCTGAACTTCCTGAGCTTCTTGGTATGAGTGATAGGATTCTGGTCATCCATGAAGGCAGAATAACCGGAGAACTGGATGCCAAGGAGGCAACACAGGAGTCGGTGATGTATTATGCTACCGGTGGCACGGGTAATGCCCCTGTGGCGTGTTGATAAAAGCAGATATTGGAAGGAGGATACATTTATGGAGAACAAATCGTTGTGGGAACTTATTGCACACTCTATTCGAAAGAATATTCGTCAGTATACTATGATCTTTGCACTTTTGGGGATATGGCTCATCTTTTCATTTTTGACAGAGTTTATTTTTCTGACTCCTCGAAACCTGTCTAATCTCTTTGTTCAAACAGCAACAACGGCTATTCTAGCCATGGGTATGGTTTTGATTATTGTGACAGGAAATATTGATCTCTCGGTTGGATCAGTGATGGGTTTTTGTGGGGCTGTTGCCGCTATTCTTATGATTCGTCTGGAATGGGGTCCTGTTCCTACCGTACTTGTGACCCTTCTCGTTGGATTGGTTATTGGTGCCTGGCATGGTTTCTGGATTGCTTATCAGAAGGTCCCGGCCTTTATCGTGACACTTGCGAGCATGCTTGCTTTTCGTGGTGCTATTATAGGTATTACGGGAGGGCAGACGCAGGGGCTGGAGATGGCAGCAGACGCTGTTGCAGCCGACAGTTTTAAAGCTATTGGCCAGTCTTATCTCCCCAAATTGAATGAGGCGCTCCCTTTTCATGATACGAGTTTGTACCTGATGATTGCCAGTGTGATTGTGTACTGGTTTTTTGAGATGAAGGTGCGCAGGGATCGGCAAAAATACGGATTTCATGTTCTTCCTCTCAAGTACCAGTTTTTGAAGATGCTTCTTATGTCTGTAGTTATAGCTGCTTTCTATGGGATTATGGTGATTTATCTGGGTGTTCCCTATTCGATTATTCTTGTGATGGTGTTAGCCATTGTCCTGACTTTTGTAGCCAATAACACTGTTTTTGGAAGGCATCTCTACGCCATAGGTGGTAATGCAGAAGCCTCTCGTTTATCGGGTATCAATATTGCCCGTAACGTGATGATTCTTTACATGCTTATGGGGCTCCTCACCGCCGTAGCGGGGATTGTGTACACGGCGCGCCTCAATGCAGCAACGACTTCCGCAGGACAAAATGCCGAACTCGATGCGATTGCTTCAGCTGTGATTGGAGGAACCAGTCTTATGGGTGGAGAAGGAACCATTGTCGGAAGTTTGATAGGAGCTCTGGTGATGGCAAGTCTCGACAATGGGATGAGTCTTATGAACCTGGATATTACCTTCCAGTACATTGTGAAAGGGCTTATCCTTCTGCTTGCGGTGTGGGTTGATGTCAGAACGAGGAAGAAGTCATAGTTTCCTCTGCCCAGGAGCATACTGTCCATGGAGCAGTATGCTCCTTTTTTGTAAGGAGTGTTATACGTTGGATACTATGATGGAGATAAATAAACGGTGAAATATAAGGTGATGGGATTTTAAATTGAAGGATCTTCAGAAAAAGAAAAAAGGTGTGAGCGTGACCAACCTCTATAAAGCCTTTTAAGAATAAGCCGGGTGTGAGAGGCACAATCGGTGAAAAGGGTTTTTATGGGTTATGTACTCAAAAAAAAAAACAAAAAAAGGAGGGCGTTATGGAAAATTTTTCTCGATCTCTTGAACAAACTATTGCCTTTATTTTAGGGGGAGGAAGGGGACAGAGGCTCTACCCTCTTACGAAATTTCGCGCGAAGCCGGCGGTCCCTTTTGCAGGCAATTATCGTCTTATTGATATTCCTGTAAGCAATTGTATTCATTCTGGGGTGCATAAGATCTACATCATGACGCAATTTCAATCAGCCTCTCTGAATCGGCATATCATGCAGACCTATAAACTTGATATCTTTCGTGAGGGTTTTGTTGATATTCTGGCCTCTGAGCTGAGTTTTAATCCCGCGGAGAGTGGGTTTTCAGAAGGCACAGCCGATGCGGTTCGTAAGGGGTTAAAGCATATTGAACATCAGGGCATGCAAAAATCTTATGTCCTCATCCTCGCTGGAGATCAACTGTATAGGATGGATTATCGAAAGATTCTCCGTCGCCATCTTGATGAAAATGCTCAAGTTACTCTTGCTGTACTTCCGATTAAAAGACAGGATGCAGAGCGTTTTGGGTTAATGCAGATCAAAGATGGGAGGGTGATAAATTTTAAAGAGAAACCAAAAGCTGAAGATATTCCCCCTGAATGGTATCGGGGTGAGCGTTTGTATGGCTCAATGGGGATCTATCTTTTTGATCTGGATTTTTTAAAGGAAGTATTGTACAATCATCCGGAGTGGCAGGATTTTGGCAAGCAGGTTTTGCCTGGTGTTATAGCAGGGGGAGGCTCTGTGGTTGCTTATGAGTTTACAGGATACTGGGAGGATATAGGAACGGTTGCCTCTTTCCACGAGGCACATCTGGGGTTGGTGAAAAAGGACCCTGTTTTTGATCTTTATCAGGCTGATTGGCCATTTTTCTTTAAGCCACGGTTTCTACCGCCAGCCCGTCTCCTTGAAGCCAGGGTTTCTGATTCGCTGGTGAGTGATGGTGTGAAGATAGAGTCTTCGGAAATCCGGAGCTCTGTTATTGGTATTCGGACACTGGTAGAGAAAGGAGCCCAGATTGAGGAGAGCGTTATTATGGGCGCGGACTATTTTGTTACGGATAGTGAGGGCGGGTCTGGATTTCAGTGTGTTATTGGAGCCGGGAGTGTGATCCAGAAAGCGATTATTGACAAAAATTGTCGTATTGGCCGTGGTGTTCGCCTAACGAATGAGCACAGAGTCCAGCATGAGGAAGGAGATTTTTATAGTATTGTTGATGGCATAATAGTGATTCCCAAAAATACGGTTGTTCCCGATGGGACAATAATATAAAGATAGGGGGATATAATGTCGCCTTTTATTCAGAGGATGTCGATTAGAAAAAAGCTTCTCTTTGTTCTCGTCTTGTTTATTTTGTCTTTTATGTCTGCACTTAGTGTTGTGTTGTATATGAATGCCTCTAACCAACTCAGGAATTCTGTCGAGGAACAATTGCAAAATAATGTTCTTGGTGCCACTATTGTTGCTCAGACGGCTTTGAATACGGCTATCAAGAATTATGTAAAATATCCCCTTGAAGAGACGTACAGGTTTCTGGAGGATGTAACTAAGAAGAAAACCTTAAAAGAAGCCCAGATCAAAGAAAGCGTTCTTAAGCTTCTTAAGGATGTTGAATTAGGAAGAAGAGGTTTTGCATATATCCTCACCTTGAAAGGGGATGTGGTTTTTCATCCTGACAGATCACTCATCGGACAGAATGTGGTTAAAGTTGGTGCCAGGGATGTGAATGGGCTTTTGTATCACATGAATATCCTTGCGGATGCTCTTACGTTACCACCAGGACAGGTGGAGTTTATAGAGTATACGGTAGAAGAGAATGGACAATTGGTGGAGAAGATCGATCATTATATCTATTATAAACCTCTCAATTGGGTGATTGTTCTTTCTACTTACAAAGCAGATTTTCGCAATCTTATTAACCCCATGGATTTTCGTAATGATATCGTGAAACTCAAGATAGGCAAAACCGGGGCTGTGGAGATCTTTACCTCTCTTTTTACCCAGGTGATACATTCGACGAAAATGCTGGAGAGCCGCATTCGAGATACGGAGATTCATCGACTGATTCAACAAAAAACCAATGGAATGATGGTGGCTACGGATGAACAACTCTTTGTGGAGGGAAATGATACAGAAAACGTCAAGAAAGTAAAAACGATTTACGCTTTTCGCTATCTTCCCGAGTTAGATTGGTTTGTTGTGGCAAGTGTAAGTTATGGGGAGGCTTTTGCTCCTGCTACCATGTTGGGAATGATAAGTTTCTTTTTTACATTGATTTTTGTAGGGTTAACGATTTTTGTTCTCTCTTTGGTGGTTAACAGGATGATTGTCAATCATATCCTCGTGATGAAGCAAGGTGTGATGGCGTTTGGTGCTCGCGATTTCTCCCATCGTATCGAGGTAAAAACCGGAGATGAACTGGAGAATTTGGCAACGAGTTTTAATGAGATGGCGGATACGATACAGACTTTTGCTGAAAATCTCGAGCTCATGGTTCAGCAGCGGACTCTCGAGTTACAAATGGCAAATGAGGAGTTGTCTCAAAAGAATCACCAGATGATGTTAGAATTGGAGATGGCGCAGCGTGTTCAGGAGCATCTCATACCCTCCGTGGAAATGCTTCCTCAGCGAGAGGAGATGGATTTTGGTGTCTCCTATATGGCGATGGAAAATGTGGGGGGAGACCTCTATGATTGTATGCTTTTACGAGAAAATCTTTATGCACTCTTGATAGCTGATGTTTCTGGTCATGGAGTCCCTGCGGCTCTTATATCCTCTATGGCAAAGGCACTGTTTCAGAGTCGAGCCCATGAAGACAAAACCCCCGGTCAGTTTTTGAAAGAACTCAATACGGAGCTACTTCGTTTGATAGGAGATCTTGATCATTATATCACAGCGTATTATGGTATACTCAATATTGAAACAGGTGATTTTTTGTTTGCGAATGGTGGACATCATCCTGTCTTACTTCTCTCATCCGAGAAAAACGAAGTACGAAAACTGGATGCGAAGGGTTTTCTCATTGGTATGATGGAAGAAGTGGTTTTTGAGACAGATCAAACAAAACTACAACCTGGCGACAAACTGGTCTTTTTCACTGATGGGATTGTGGAAGCCCACAATGCTCAGAAAGAGCAGTATGGTTATGAACGTTTCCAGAAGTGTCTTGTGGAGCATCAAAAGCTTCCCCCAAAAGATCTGGTGGGCAAGGTGTGGGAGGATGTTCAGGCTTTTTGTGAAGGGGTAGCACAGAGTGACGATATGACTCTTTTTATTGTAGAGTTTAAGGGATATGCTAAACCTGTTCAATGGGCTGCCGCCACATGTACAGAAACGGCGCCTTCTTTAAGTGGGAGGCAGGAAAATCTCTATGAAGAAGCCTTGAAACTTCTGGGAGAGGGTAAAATAGACGCAGCTCTTAAAACCATTCAAGCACTGTCGCTTAAAAGGGTTTCCGATGCCCGGATATACAACCAATTCGGTGTGGCGTTTTTTAAGGCTGGTAGGCTTCAAGAAGCAGTCAAAATGTTTGAAAAAGCCTTAACGCTTGATGCAGGCAATGAGACCATAAAAAAGAATCTTGAACTCGTAAAAAAAAAGCTTGGTGACGGGAAGTAGGAGGAACCATGTTGACGAAGGATATCTATCTCTCTCATTGTGCCAGGACGTTGAGATACCTTGAACGTGCCGGTGTAGTACTTTCAGAGAAAGAGAAAGAGGCGATTGAGGTTGCGGAATATGGGTTGGGTATTCCGGATAGGATTGGACTTCAGCTCGTTGTGTATGTGAATACAGAGAGGTATTGTGCCAAAGAACTGGTTTTATTTCCCGGTCAGACCTGTCCGGAGCATCGCCACCCACCAGTGGGAAGTGAACCAGGAAAACAAGAAACCTTTCGTTGTCGGTGGGGCAAGGTTTATCTTTATGTGCCGGGGGAGAAAACCCCACACATGCATGCCTCTGTGCCCCAGGAACGCAGAGATTTTTTTACAGTCTGGCATGAGGTTGTGCTCTTGCCCGGCGATCAGTATACGATTCCTCCCGATACGCTTCACTGGTTTCAGGCGGGTGAGGAGGGTGCTGTGGTGTCTGAATTTTCTTCTCCAAGTCGTGATGCGCTGGATGTTTATACTGACCCCTTGATTCGTCCTGATGCACCGCGGCAACCATGGTGATTATTTAAGCGAGCAGAGACGAGCAAGAGCAAGGCGATTTTTTACCCCTGTTTTTTGGTAGATGTTGTAGATGTGAGTTTTGACGGTGGAGAGCGAGATGTAGAGGGTTTCGCTAATCTGGCGGGCATTCATACCTTCGAAAAGAAGCCTCATGATCTCTGTCTCACGAGGGGTAAGGTTGTATTTCTTTATCACGGAAGGTGGGATCTCCGGGTTTTCTTCTGGTTCACCGAGAAGTTTGTAGACAAGGTTTTCGGGGATGGTTTGCCGGGCATCTGATTCGTAGGCTATTTTCCCTTCTTTGAGGACCCCAACGCGATTGGCTATTGACATAGTGTTGTCTATCTTGTGGTTTAGATAGAGGATAGCAACGCCTTTTTCTTTGAGACGTTCGAGAATAGAGGCAATTTTTCTCTGGCTTTCAACATAGATATCCAGGTGAGTAAAGGCTTCGTCGATAATAAAGACTTTTGTAGGGGAGAGGAATCCCTTGGCTAATGAGACAAGGTAAAGTTTATCTTTGGGTATGTTTTTGAGAAGAATAGAAGGAGAGATGTCCCATTGAATTTCGTTAAGTATTCTGATGGTTTCTTTGAATATCCTATGCCATCGTAAGACACCAATGCTGTGTATTTCATTTCCAAGGAAGAGGTTTTCAGCTAGAGTCATACCAGGAACAAAAGCCGAATTCTGCGAAAGCACTCTTATACCAAGATCCTCTCTTTGCTTGCATGAGAGAGAAGAGATTGGGGTATTTTCTAAAAATATCTCCCCTTGATAATGGCTTCTGGGAAAGTTCCCGCGCAAAATACAGGCGAGAACACTTTTTCCACTGTTTCTGTCCCCTATAAGATAATACATTTCCCCTGATTCCAGGGATAACGAGAGATCTTCAAGCACAAGAGCATGTTCTATGGTAACGGAGAGATGTTCGATACGGAATATTTTTTTTGGTTCTGGCATTTTCTCCTCTTTTCTGGCTATAATTATAAAGCTTTTTTTTCTTTCGTCAAGGGGTGTCGATCTTTCTTTTTCTTTTGCTTTTATCTGATGGTATGATTTTTTTCTATTTGCAATATTCTTCTTCCTTACTTATAATTATTTACCTTGTGATGCAAAGGAGTTTTTCATGGAGAAAAAACGTTCTTTTCTTATTCTTTCTGGATGTTTCGCAGGCGTTTTACTTCTTCTTTTCTGGAAGAGTTTTCTTGGTTATCCTCTTCAGGGGATTGATGGATCTATAGGGCTTCTTAAGACAATGCAGAATTCTCTTGCTACAACGTTGGGGCAGTGGCATCATTTCTACTGGATGGGGAGTGGTGCCACAGATATGACGCCTTCTTTTTACCATCTTTTCTTGCGGATGGTACCAGCGATGTGGATGCAAAACATTTTTTATCCTGTGGTTCTTTTCTTGGCCATGGCTGGAATGTGGCTGTGGCTCCGCCGGATTGGGCGAAGTTTTTGGGGGGCGCTTTTTGGGGCTCTAAGTTACGGGCTTATGCCTCATTGGGTTTCACTGGTATTGGGTGGACATCTTTTAGTCTTTGAGGTAATGGCGTGGTTTGGATGGTTACTGTGGGCGTTAACGAACACGTTTCGAGAAAAAGGATGGCGGTGGCTTGGCTGGGCACTGTTGAGTGGATTTTTCTGGGGAGCGATGATGAATGCCGATATCCAGCGAGGATTTTACCTTTCGTTAATAGCGGCAACGATGGTGCTCGTCATATGGATTCAAGAGGATAAAAGCGAGTTTGGGAAAAAATTTCCTTTTCGGTTGGCACAATCGCTGGTTGTGGCTCTTTTGATGTTTGGTGTGATGAGTGTCACGTTGGGTGGCTGGTTGAATATCCTTGAGGGAAGAAAGGCTCTTCAAGAGGGGCAAAATGTGGGTCTTTCGGGATGGGAGTTTGCCACTCAGTTTTCTCAGGATCCAAGGGAGCTTATCGATAGTCTTGCTTTTGGCTATCATGGGAAACTTTCCGGGGATCCAGAGGCGCCCTACTGGGGGACAAAAGAATTCAATGGGAATAGTGATTCACTTGGATTTTTCCTCGTGGTGTTTGGTTTCCTTGGATTTTCGTTTCTCTTGAGAAAGGATATCAAAAGAGAGGAAAAAGTCTGGCTTGGCTTCTGGGGGGTATGGACGGTCATAGGGCTTTTGCTGTCATTTGGAAAATTCTGGCCGGGTAAGCCGTTTTACTGGCTTTTTTATAACTTGCCAATAATGTCTTCTTTTCGTGTTCCTTTGAAGTGGCTTATAGTGCCGGGCGTGGGGCTTGTTGTGATGGGCTCATATGCCTTTGATAAATTGCGATCCTGGCTTGAGGAAGAAAGAAAAGAATTCTTCCAGAAACTTTTGCAGGTGGCATTGGTACTTGTTGGTGTATCTTTTCTATGGCTTTTGTATCATGTTATAACATCAGATGGGCTTTATCAGAACCTGTATACTACCCTCAAAGCGTACGCAGGTATTGCTGTGGAAAACCGGGGATGGGCATTGGTCCGCATGACGTTTTTCTTTCTCCTTGTTGCGGGTGCGATTGGATTGGCTTTCATGAGTTTGCGAAGGGATGTTCTTTCAGAAACACAGAGGGTTCTCTCTCGACGTCTGGCTGTGAGTTTTATTTTTGGTGGCATGTTGCTTGATCTTTTGACAATAAATTGGTTTTATTTTGACCGCGCGTATGTGAAAGAGGGACCTTCTTTCTACCGGGAGGATGAGATAATCCGCACTCTTAAGCAGGCAGGAGTGGTACGTGTTGCTCCTTCTCTTTTGGTAGAGCAGCAGGCACGGATATTTCCTATGCCGGTATGTAGTATTCGCCAGGCATATCTCACCTATGATTTTCTCTACCATGGAATCGAGGCTTTTGATATCCCGGCGGAGTCGGCCGTAGATCAGGATCTTCAGATGTTTATGCGGGCGGGATGGTTTTCCTCTGGAGTCACACAACTTCAGACTTTCGATGATGTGCTGGCAGCTAATCTTCCTATATTTCGGGTTGCCAACGTGGGGTATCTTCTTCTTGATGCTGTGGTGACAAATACCAATTATCCTCTCGTGGGGATTCTTCGTGATAAGATGGGGCAGCCTCACGCGTTGTATAAGGTGAATGGAGCATTTCCCCGAGTGACATGGTTTTCTCAGGCAGTAGCAGTCACCAATCGGGACGAGGCTTTTCACCTTTTCTCTCGTCCTGACTGGCCAAGAGAAAAGGTACTGGTGGTAGAGCAAGGAGAGTCTCTCGAGTTTCCGTCTTCTCATGCGAGAGTGGATCTGGTATCCTATAAACCTGTGAAACTTGTGGTGGAAGTAGAGAGTGATACACCGGGCCATCTTCTCGTAGCCAATCGTTATCATAAACAGTGGCGGGCGAAGATTGACGGGGCGCAAGTGCCTATTTTGAAGGCTAATATTGCCCAGATGGCAGTGAAAGTACCCTCTGGAAAACACACGGTTGTGTTTTCTTATGAGGCGGTTTTTCTTTATCAGGTTTTAGGCTGGTTGGGAGTGGTAGTAGCTTTGGGTTCGGGTGTAGGGCTTGCTATTTCCTCGCGTAACAATAAAGAACAGGAGTAGTGTATGACACTCCAGGAAAACCGGGGGGATCTCCGTATAGAAGTGGGGAGTCCTTATCTTTTGGGGGCGACCCTGACACATGCAGGGTGTAATTTTGCCATCTTTTCACGTCATGCAACCCGTTTGTATCTTCTTCTTTTTGATGATTATCGTGATAGAGAACCTCACTATGTCATAGAACTTCATCCAGATAAACATCGAACAGGGGATATCTGGCATGTTTTTATTCATGGTATTACCAGTGGCCAGTGCTACGGGTATGTAATAGACGGTCCTTACTGGCCCGAGAAAAAGGGGCACCGTTTTAATAGAAACAAGCTTCTCATTGATCCGTATGCAAAGGCGATAACAGGGTACTATCAGTGGGATGATCCTGCTTCGTATGGCTATGACATTTATTCTCCCTTTGCTGATTTGTCGTTTAGTCCCATGACAAACTTTCATACGCTGGCGAAGTGTCAGGTCGTGAGTGATACCGAGTTTGACTGGGAGGGAGACAAACCCCTCCACATCCCTCTCAAGGAAACAATTATCTATGAGCTTCATGTGCGGGGGTATACCAAACACCCTACATCTGGTGTAAAATATCCCGGCACCTATCTCGGATTGACGGAAAAGATCCCCTACCTCAAAGAGCTGGGGATCACGACAGTGGAACTTCTGCCTGTTCATGCCTTTAATCCCTATGAGAATATCCACACCAATCCCAAAACAGGAGAAAGACTCAAAAACTTCTGGGGGTATTCGACGCTTGGTTTTCTTGCTCCCGTGAACTGGTATGCCACCGAGGAGGATGGCCTTCGTGCGGTGCGAGAATTTAAAATGATGGTGAAGGCATTTCACAAGGCAGGGATAGAGGTGATTCTCGATGTCGTGTATAACCATACCGCAGAGGGGAATGAACTAGGCCCAACGGTGAGTTTTCGAGGGATAGATAACAGTATCTACTACATGCTGGAGAATGGTCGTTACTACAAAAACTATTCCGGGTGTGGCAATACCTTAAACTGTAATCATCCCGTGGTGAAACGGATGATTCTGGATAGCTTACGCTACTGGGTGATTGATATGCATGTGGATGGTTTTCGTTTTGATCTTGCGGCTATTCTTGGGCGGGATATGGCAGGCAACTGGATTCCCGACTATTCTATTCTGGGAGAGATCAGTCAGGATCCTATTCTCTCGAGATCAAAAATTATCGCCGAGGGTTGGGATGCGAGTGGGCTCTATGCGGTTGGGAATTTTCCTTCTGGTTGGTGTGAGTGGAATGGACGTTTTCGGGATGATGTAAGGAGTTTTGTCCGCAGTGATCCAGGCAAGGTGCCAGAGATAGCCAAACGGATATGCGGAAGCTATGATATCTTCTTTCAGACAAATCGAAAACCCCAGCATTCGATAAATTTTATCACCTCTCATGATGGGTTTACCCTCGCTGACCTGGTAAGTTATAACGAGAAACACAATGAGGTAAATGGGGAAAATAACCAGGATGGAGATAATAACAATCTCAGCTGGAATTGTGGTATTGAGGGAGAAACCAATGACCCTCAGATTCTTCATCTCCGTCGAAAACAAATGCGCAACCTCATGACACTTCTGATGCTTTCACAGGGTACGCCGATGATTCTTGGCGGGGATGAATTTGGTTTTTCCAAAAAAGGAAACAATAATACCTACTGTCAGGACAATGAGTACAACTGGCTTGATTGGAGTCTTCTTGAGAAAAACAGGGATTTTTATAATTTTTGCCGATTTCTTATTCATTTTCGCAAGTCGTACCTTCCTTTTAAAAAAGAGCACTTCTTTGTAGCAGGGGATGAGGAAAAGGAAGGGGATATCTTCTGGCATGGGATTGAACTCTTTGATCCAGATTGGGAGTATTTTTCCCGTAGTCTTGCTTTTCTTATCAAAGGAACTCGTTGGGATGATCCTTATACCGAAATTTCTGCACCAAACCTCTACGTGATGCTGAATGCATACTGGGAAGGACTTAATTTTCATATTCCGGAACCTTCTGCTGCCTGTCATTGGGAGATTATGATCAATACAGATGGAGAACCGGGGTTTTTTGATCCACCGCATCGGCCCATTTTAGAGGAACCTGTTATTCATGTGCCTCCACGAAGTATTATTGTCCTCATTGAAAAGAAAATGCATTAAGCAATATGCACAATAGTGCATATTGTATAAGTGCAAAAGTGTGCATTTTTCTCATTTGAAAAAAGGAGAGGGAAAAAGCAATTTTTTATTTTATTATTTTGTAATATTTTACATTAGAATAAAGATTTTTCACTTTGGCACGATATTTGCATATATATTATTGCCCCCTTAAATATATAGAGGTCCCGTCTACCCCCGGCGGGGCCTCTCTCTTTTTATACTTCGTGCGGACTCTTTTCGAGGAATTTGACAAAAAAAAAGAGTTGTGTTACAATAGACTCCATTATTTTGGCGCCAAGGAGGATATATGGGGATTGATATAAAGAAGTTGCTTGCTTTTGATGGCAACAAGTACGAAGCGTGTGTTGCAATTATGAAGTACGCGAGATATCTTTCTCAAAAGCACGAGAACTCTCTCGAGATACCTGTTTCCAAACATCGCAAAGAAAAGGTGACTGTTGTGGCCATTAATGATTTTTTGAATGGTGTATTCTCCTATGAGGTAGAACCTGGACCACAGAAAGATGAGAGGTAGCATTCTATCGCTGGTATTATTGCTGTTGTCGGACCTACAGCTTCCGGAAAAAGTGAAATAGCAGTTCGTCTTGCCCTCACCTGTGGGGGAGAAATCGTCTCCTGCGACTCTGTGCAGATCTATCGTGGACTTGATATCGGTTCTGCAAAACCATCTCTCGCGATTCGCGAGGTTGTTCCCCATCATTGTCTTGATAGGATAGATCCCCCCGAAAGCGTGAGTGCAGGTCTTTATAAACGTATGGCCGAGGAAGCCATCTGTGATATTCTTCGTCGGGGGAAGATCCCTATTGTTGTAGGGGGAACAGGGTTATACTTCAATGCCCTCTATTATGGTCTTTTTGAAGGTCCTGTTGCTACTCCGGAGCAGCGAAAAAAGTATGCCTTCCTTTCTCTTGAAGAGCTTTTGCAAAGAGTGGCAGAAGTAGATCCAGAGTGGTTTGCTTCGAACGAAACCAAGGATAGAAGGCGTCTGACCCGTGTTCTCGAAGTGTATGACATAGCTCGAGAGAAACTCTCCACCCTTCAGAAAAAAAATAAACGCCTTGATGTTACGTGGTATATTGTGGCGCCTCAGTGGCCTCGAGAGGTCTTGTACCAGAGGATTGATAGGAGAGCCATTCATATGGTGCAAGAGGGGCTTATCGAAGAGACAGAAAAACTCTGTAAACAATGGGGAAAGGATGCTTTTGCCCTTCAGTCTCTTGGCTACAAACAGGTCTTAGAGTATCTTGAGGGTTGTTATGACAAACAAACAATGATAGAGACAATTCAGAGGGAAACCCGCCGCTATGCGAAACGGCAACTTACCTGGTTTCGGAAGAATAAAGACATTCACTGGTTTTATCCTTCTGAAGAAGAGAAAGTTACCCACAATATTCTCTCGTGGCTTGAAACTCAGAGTTTTTCAGAAGAGGTGGGGTTTGTCGAGGGTACGCCCTGGCCTTGAACTGCCTTGATAAGGCGGCGAATCTCTGGTTCTTCATGAGCAAAGGAAAGAAAAGCAGTTTTCTGGACAAACACCCCATGGGGAAGAAGAGTTTCTGGTTGAATATCTGATGGGAGTTTAAAACATCCTCCTCGTTGGTGAAAGAGTGGAGGAAGTTTTGGCCATTCCCAGGTGTCTCGGGCAAGAAGTATCTGAAAAGTAGCAAGCATCGCGTTGGCTACGGGAAAAGGCGGAGGTGAGACGGGAGGGAGTTTTTTTTGTGAGATAAGCATAGCCCCACCAGCCCCGTTACTTATCACACCTCCCACGAGAGCCATGTCCCATCCTTCCTTGAGGGATAAACCGTTTGAGAGACGACCAAAACACGCATTTTCTACCAGGATAGCTAGCCCGGAAGAAGGAATGGTTTCGTCTTCAAGCTGTTCGTTCAGTCGTTCAAAAAAAATCACCTCTTTTGAGGAAGATGACCCAGGGAAAGGGATGCTCCAGACTTTTGATTGAAAACTGGAAAAACCAAGAATCTCTTGCAGATAGAGCAAAGCCTCCGCTACACTCCCAAAAAAGAGAAGAGACTTCCAGGAGATGTTTTGTTTTTCAAGCCAGAGTTTTGCCTTTTGTTCCAGGCGGTAATGGACGAGGGAAAGTGGTGACCCATAGAACATGCGGCTTAAGGAGTTTTTGAGGTTTTGAAAATTTTGTGGTTTATATCCGAGAAGAACCTCTCCATGGTTAAGGAAAAAATCAATATACTTGTAGTTATCAATATCATACAAAAAAACGCCTCGTGCCCTTCGCACGATGAAGGGTACGTGAGAAAATCCTGAGAGACGGGACATCAGACTCTCGGATTGTCTGGGATGCCATGAACCTTTCGGATAATCAGACATACTCTTCCTACCACGAGAAACCGATGGCTATGCCAGGATTGAAATAGAAAGGGGGCAGGGAGGGATCAAATTGAGCAAAACGCACAAGAGAAATCTCTGGAAGAAAAACAACCGATCTCCAGCGTATCCAGAGAGATGCACTCATTCTCCAGAAGGGGTACGTTGTGGAGGAAAGAAAACGCCAGCCTGTAGAAAAATACGCTCGTATGGGTCTTGCGAGGGCTACATCAAAACCCAAAGCCATTTCAGCGGTTTGCTCCCATTGCCTGGTAGAGACAGAATACGAAAACCCTCCGCCTCCAACTCCTGAGCAACGAAACCAGCTGTTGGGATTACCCAGGAAAACATACGACAATTCACCGAGAAGTCCGACTCTCCAGGTGCGTATTCCTATAGCCCATTGCTCGTTGATACCCCTTTTGTAGCCTATCTCGGGGATATTCCATCCCTCCAGCTGATCAAGATAGAGGAACTCATTTATTCCACCGTAGACGATATTTTCTCCCGGTGAGACGGGCATAAGCATGGGGGCACTCATAATGCTCCAGAGAAACCCACCCACAAGAAATAAAAAAAAGCCTGCGATTCTTCTCATGCGTATTTTTTCTCCTATTTCCACGGGATACCATGCTGGGTGAACCATTTTTCAACAATCTCCCGGTCGCTGAAGTGTCGTTTCTCTTTGCCTATGATCTGGTAGTCTTCATGCCCCTTGCCCGCGATGAGAACAATATCCCCTGGTTTTGCCATAGTCAGGGCAGCAAAGATAGCCTTTTCTCTGTCTGGTTCTATGATGTAGTTTTTGGTTATTCGTTTGATACCTTCTTCTATCTCGGCAAGAATAGCGAGGGGATCCTCTGTTCTAGGGTTATCGGAGGTGAGAACAGTATAATCAGCAAGCTTTCCAGAGATTTCTCCCATGATGGGTCTTTTTGTTCTGTCACGGTCGCCCCCTGCCCCAAAAACACTGATGAGACGCCCTCCTTCACGAAGGGTATCACGGAGAGTGAGGAGTACTTTTTCGAGGGCATCGGGTTTATGGGCGTAGTCAATTACGGCAGTAATACCATTGCCCACCACAGGTTCGACCCTGCCTTTCACGGTAATATCGCTCATCGATTGGGCAATAGCCCGAAGATGAAGTCGCCACTGTGCCAGAATAGCAAAAGCCATGGTGAAATTGTACACATTTGTGAGGCCAATCATCCGGATAGAGAAAGGGATTCCCTTCACACGAAAGCTACTTCCCTCCGAAGAGAGAACGATATCCGTAGCACAATAATCAGCTTTTTCATCCCTGAGCGAGATACTATAGAGTTGTATATCAGGAAATGAGAGGGCGTGTTTTAATACTTCCACAGCCCGGTTCATGTCTTGATTGTAGATAAAGATACGTTTGGGTTTTCTGGATTGGTTGAGTAGGTCTATAGCGGAGAGTTTCGTAGCAAAATATTCCTCCATTGTTTTGTGAAAATCCAGATGATCCTGAGAAAAGTTGGTGAAAGCCATAATGTCAAAGTCGATCCCCTCGAGCCGTCCAAGGGCAAGGGCATGCGAGGAAACCTCCATGATAACATACTCCACCTTCTTTTCCACCATCTGAGCAAGGAAACGCTGGAGCATAAGGGCATCCGGGGTAGTATTTGGGGCCGGAAAAGATTCATCGTTTATGCGGTACTCAATAGTACCGATAAGCCCCGCATGAAACCCCATCTTTCGAAGAGCCTGATAGGTCACAAAAGCCGTGGTGCTTTTTCCGGAGGTTCCTGTGATTCCGCAGACCACAAGCTTCATGGAAGGATGATCATAAAAATGACTGGCGATTTTTCCAAGCTGGCGCTGGATATTGGGGATGCCAATAAAAAAAGCGTCAATATATCGGTTTTGCCAGATGTCCTGCTGTGTTTCGTCAACGAGAAACATCCGGCACCCTCGCTCATACGCGTCGGTAATGTACGGGTGGGCATCATCAATATAGCCAGAAGCAGCAATAAAGAGGGTGTCAGGGGTGACACGACGGGAATCATTTTCTATCGATGTCACTTCTTTCATCGCGATCGACCGATAGGTTGTTTCAAACGCTTCTCGTCCTAAAATATCCCTCAAAAGAAGATTCATTAACATTGGATGCCCCTTTTTTCTTTTTTATCTCCCCTCAAAAAGAAGAATCGTCTTTTTGCTTGATCCTTTCATAGAAAGTTCCAGTTTCATCTCTTCGGCATTCTCAACCCAATCTGAATTAGCATTGAAGTTCAAGACACCCTTTCCTTGAGGAATGGTGATACGACGTACCATTTTTGCCTCATCATTGGCGATAACATACAGCATAGCCACCCCTTCCTTTGGAGCATCATACTGGAGAGCATAATCATACGTTCCACCCTGCCCTACAAGGTAGAGGCCACCTACGGTTATATCACCCTGTTGGCTGAGGCGGTACGAGAGTTCCTGCCCATCGATAGAAGCAGAGAAAGAGGCTTCAGACTTTGTAGGGGCAGAAGAAAGACACCCACTGATTAATATTACAAGAGCCAGAAAAGAGATTTTATGAGTCATATCTACCTCCTTTTCCCCCTTTTTCCTCTCATATTATAGGTAATAAAGAAAAATAATGCAAGCAATGTTTTTGGTGAAAAAAGGATTTCTCTTTTTTTCATTTTTTTTGCTAGCTAGAACAGTTCCCAAAAGTACAGTGAGAGTATCATAGGTGAAATAAAGTCACGTTACAATTCTTACGATCGCATAAACTCCCAAATTTTTTATTTTTTTTGTTTTCGAGGTATAAAATTTTGCAGCAACTGATGTTTCCAAAAATCTCAAGCTTTTTATTCACAATAAAAATTGTTGCCCCGTTGCGTCAAATAAAAAAGTACTCGAAATTCGAATCATTGCCTCATAAAAAAAAGTACTCAAAAATTCCATACAGTTTCCTCCAAATTTTTGTTTTTTACATTCTTTTTCTTTTGAAGGCTGAAAAGTTTTCTCTGGCAAGCTGTAATTTTTTGTCTTAGGTGAAACAAATCGAGAGCCTTATAAAGCCTTGTTAGGCGTTCCTTTTGTGCCTCACTTACATAAGAGCTTTCTAAAAGCCGCTGGTAGGGAGTTTTAATATCATCATGCTTCTTTTGCACCTTGCTTCCGATTCTCTTTTTCTCTGTCATTTTCATAACCGGTTGAAAAAAGTTGGCATAAAGCCTGAGATACGCATAGAGTCGGTTCAAGTAGTAGACTTCTTCCTCGGTATCGTAGCGGAAGTATCCAACATTCTGGCGGACTATGGAATAGTTTTTCTGCTCAACGTAGCAGTTATCATTGGAACGGGAGCTTCTCCCCTTGTAATTTTATCTGGTGCTTCTCACACCAATCGCGTAGAGGATGATTAATAAATTCAGCACGGTATCAGAATCAATTCCGTAACTCAAAAGGAAGTCTTCTTTGGACTTTTTCTATGGCTTCTCTTACCCATTTTGAAGCCTTGTTTTTGATTGCCACAAGTTCTGTCCAACCGCTCCAAACATCCACCATATTTAATGTTTGAGCAAAGTCTCCCCGGCTATTTCCTCCCTCATGGGCTACCAGATCAATCTCCATGAACCCAGGGCAATTTTCATCCCACTCTGCCCACGTGCGTATAGCTATTTGTTGCTTTAATAGCGTTCCAGGCTTTGTACCTTTTCGTCCTTTTATCTCAAGCTTTTTACGCTCATGCTTCAAAAGTCGGTCAATACTTGAGGCACTTATATGGCGCAAGTTTTCTATAGCCTGTGGAGAACCGTGGAGATGTCCGTTTGCTAAGAGATTATCTAAAACTTCATTTAAAATTGGCTTTAAACGTTTGCCACACATGTAGTTTTCAATTTCCCAGACCTGTTTTAGCATTTTTAGTTCTTCTTCGCCGAATTTTTTCTTTCTGCCAGGTCTTTTGCCCTTTTTGGCTATATCGGCTTTAAGGTAATTTTTTTTGCCTACATATATGGTTTTTCCGTGCTGCCTCAAGAGCCTGGCGGCATAGTTTCGATTTTTTAGGCCTGTTATCCTCACAAAATAATCCAGTATCTCCATTTTTTCCTTTTTGCTGGCTTTTTGATATTGTTTTGCCGTTTCCCTGTAAATAGGTCTTTTTTCAGACCTCGTTAACCCAATTCCTGTTGGCGAGCCTGTCGAGCCACGGTTGGCGAGCTTGTCGAGCCATGAACTGGATTATTTTACACAAATTTAAAGTACTTTTTTATTTTGAAGCAACGTTCCCTTTTCGAGTACTTTTATTATGAAGCAATTCGGTTGCTTTACATTTTTCTCTTTTGTCTGTACAATAAGACTCTCTGTTTGGAGAACATGAGGGTTTCACTCAAGAAAATATCCAGATAAGGAGAAAGACATTGGCTATCAAAAAGGCATTGGTGCATGATTGGTTTTCTGTGTACGCAGGCGCTGAGAAGTGTGTCGAAAGTTTTACCAATATCTGGGATGATTTTGATGTTTATAGCCTTATTGATTTTTTAACTGAGAGGGATAGAGAAATTATCCTCAAAGGAAAACATGCAAAAACCTCTTTTATTCAAAGACTTCCTTTTGCAAAAAAGAAGTACCGGGGTTATCTTGCTTTTTTCCCTCTCGCTATAGAACAGTTTGATCTCCGTGAGTATGACCTTATCATTTCTTCTTCTCATGCGGTGGCAAAAGGGGTGCTTACCCATGCAGATCAGTTGCATATTAGCTATATTCATACTCCTATGCGGTATGCCTGGGATCTCTACCACCAGTATCTCCGGGAGAGTGGACTTGATCATGGGCTTAAGGGAGGACTGGCAAAGCTTATTCTTCATTATATAAGATTGTGGGATCTCTCGACAGTGCATCGTGTGGATAGGTTCGTGGCAAATTCTCACTATATTGCAAGGCGTATCAAAAGGGTGTATGGAGTTAACGCAGACGTTATCTATCCACCGGTTGATGTGGAGAAGTTTCTTCTAGGTGAAAAGAAGGAAGATTTTTATCTGACGGCTTCTCGGATGGTTCCTTATAAAAAGATCGATCTTATTGTTGAGACATTTTCTCATCTTGGTAAAAAGCTGGTTGTTGTAGGTACAGGACCGGATGAAAAAAAGATTAAGAGTCTGGCGGCCAAAAATGTGGAGCTTTTGGGGTATCAGAGCGATGAAGTATTAAGGGATCTTATGCAGCGAGCCAGGGCGTTTGTATTTGCTGCGGAGGAGGATTTTGGGATTGTCCCTGTAGAAGCTCAGGCTTGTGGGACGCCGGTGATCTGTCTTGGACGCGGAGGAACCAGTGAGACAGTAATAGACGGTTTGACAGGCATACATTTTGAGAATCAGTCTGTAAATGATCTTGCCAGCGCCATTGAGCGATTTGAGCAGATGGAGGATACCTTTGATCCAACGAAAATCCGCAATCATGCTCTTCAGTTTAGCCGTCAGAGGTTTGAGGAAGAATTTAAAAAGTATGTTGATGATGCGTATCAACAATTTTGTGAACTGAGAAAAAAGTAAAGAAAGTAGATGATAAGTAAAAGACGTTTTTGTTCTCAGAAACGCTTTCACTGGTTAAAGGAGGGAACAAAACACCCTCGAAATGTTGACAAAAAAAAACTTTACCTTAAAATAATAGAGGTATTTTTTGGCAATACAGAAAAGAGGTAGGTGTTATGGGTATCGAATCGAAAGACGACATTTTTCTCTCTGCCATGGCTGAGGGAGAAAAACGCAAGCCATCTTTTGCTCGGGAGAAACAAAAGCTTCAAGAAGGAACGGTTGTGGCTGTGACAGCCGAAGATGTATTTCTAAGCCTGGGAGGCAAATCAGAGTGTGTTGTGCCTCGTGCAGAGTTCTCTGAGGACCCCCGGGTTGGTGATCGTATTGCTGTGGTTGTTATGGATATGAAAGATGGTGTTTTGCGCGCATCACGCAAGGAGGCAGAGAAACAGGATCTTCAGCAGAGGATTAGACGTTCTCTTCAAAGGAATGAACCTGTCTCAGGCGTGATAGAGGATGTTGTCAGAAAAGATGGACAGCCCAAGGGATTTATTGTTATGCTTGGGGGAGTAATCAAGGCTTTTCTGCCACTTTCTCATATTGATTTGCCATCAGATATAGAAGAATTGAAAGGGAAGACTTTTGATTTCTTGGTGATTGAACAGGACCGTAACCAGGTTACGGTATCTCGTCGTGAACTTCTCAAAAGAGGGCAGGCAAGAAATTTTTCTCTTTTCTTTGAAAGACACCATGTTGGCGATGTGGTCAAAGGGACAGTGGAAAAAGTTGAGCCAAGTTATCTCTTCGTTAATGTTGAAAATATTATTGCTTTTATGCATATTTCAGACTTTTCCTGGAAGTACATTAAAGATCTCTCTCAGGTTGTGAAGGTGGGCGATACTTTTGATGTCAAGATTCTTGAGATGAATCAGGCAAAGAAATCGATAAAGGTTGGACGCAAACAACTGATGCCAGATCCCTGGGAAGGTCTTGAGAAACGATACAAGGTTGGAGATATTCTCAAGGCTACAGCGGTTTCTTACAAAGCCAATGGCGTGCTTCTTGAGGTAGAAGATGGGGTGGAGGCTTTTCTTTCTGCCGATGAGATCTCCTGGACGGAAAAGATTCGTGATCCACGCAAGGCTATTCGGCTTGGAACAACTCTGGAAGTAAAAATTGTCGATCTTGATCTCGAAAAACGGCGGATGGATGTTTCTCTCCGTGAGATTCAGACCAACCCCTGGGATGAGGCGGAAACGAAATATCCTGTGGGACGTAAACTCGAGGGAACCGTTTCTTCTGTTGTTGATTTTGGTGTTTTTGTGCGTTTTGATGATGGGATTGAAGGGCTTCTTCGCAAGGAGGATATCGACTGGATTGCCAATGTGGATCCCAAGACTCAGTTTAAGCGGGGGGATAAGATTACTGTGGTGGTGCTCCAGATTGACACAGAGAAACAAAAGCTTCGTCTCGGCATGAAGCAGCTTTCGGATCATCCGTATAAAACCTTCCAGATGAATTATCCCAAAGGAAGTGCAGTCAAGGCTCGAGTTACCAATATAGCTGATCAAGGCCTTGAAGTAGAGGTGGAGGGGCTTCCAGCTTTTATCCATGTATCGCAGCTTGCCAAGGAAAGAATAGAAAACATTGCTGATCATTTCAAGGTGGGTGACGAAGTTGAGGCCGCGGTTCGTGTTGTTGATCCGGTAAAAAACCGAATAGAACTCAGCATCAGAGAGTTTTTGGAACACAAGGAAAAGCAAGAAGTGAGCCATCATATGGCTGCAAGCGACGCTTCCGAGGTGCCTACCATAGGATCTTTGCTGGGCGATAAGCTCGCAGCTTTTCAAAAGAAGAACGAAAAACAACCTGCAAACAAAGTTACAAAGAAAAAACCAGAGTAAGGGAAGTATATGCAGTCAAATAAAACATCTGGAATGTTGATAGAACAATTGAAACAACATTGGTTTGGTATTGCTCTTACCGTTGTTGGTGGATTGGTGGTTGTTGTAGGTCTTCTTTTTTGGCTCTCGTATGAGAATGAAAAAGAGAGCAAAGCAGCATCGCTCTATGATGAGGCAGTACTTGTTCTTGTGTATCAGCTTCCTCAGGTAAGTACAAACGCAGCCCGTGTGAATGAGATAAGTCAGTATGTGCTGGCAAAACTTGATAGTATTCGTACACAGTATCCCCGTACTTTTTCCTCAATGCGCGCAAGACTTCTTTTGGGGCGATTGTATGCCCAGAGTTATCTTGCACAGGGTGGGGATGAGGCGTATAATCAGGCGATTCAACTCTATGATGAAGTGGCGAGGATGGCATCTTCTCCGTTTTACAAGGGACTTGCGCTTCTGAATAAGGCACAGCTCCTCGAGCATCATGCAGATTGGCAGAGTGCTCTTGAAACGTACCGTCTTGTAGCTAGAAAGTATAATGAGTTCTATACACCCTATACCTGGATCAGTTTGGGGCGTGTAGGAGAAGTTATGAATGATAAGAATACTGCTATGGCTGCTTACGAGACAGTGGTAACGAAATACACGAATTCGAGCTGGTACGGTCTGGCTCTGGGCAGATTAACCATGCTTCGTCAGAGCAGTTCTTCAGCACAGCCCGTGACACCACCTATGAATGCCACCCCTGTGTTGGGACAATAGGAGGAGAGAATGGCTGATATTACCCTCTCTGATGTGGAAAAGGTTGCTCGATTGGCCAAGCTCTCTTTTTCTGATCAGGAGAAAGAAGTTTTCCTTCAGCAGTTTTCAAAGATTGTGCATTTTGTTGAAAAGATAGGAGAGCTTGATACCGAGCACATCCCTCCCATGACTCACGCTGTTGAAAAGTGGAATGTTGTGCGAGAGGATAAAGAGGGCTCTTCTCTTTCGAACGAAGAGATTGCCGGGATTGCTCCTCGTTTTGATGATGGTCATATCATTGTTCCCAAAGTGAAAACTCACGAATAGTGTTGTCTATGGAACGCAATCGCTTTCCAGATATTGAGCGAGAGTTTCAAGCCAGAGAGCCGTTATATAGTGAGTGGTTTCCCCTTCTTGAGGGAAGGCGTGTTGTTCTGGATATTGGGTGTGGGCATGGGGATTTTCTCATAGAAAAGACAGATCAGTCTCCAGAATCTTTTTTTGTTGGTATAGAAATTTCAAGAAAGCGTGTAGCCAAAACATCCCATCGACTGGCAAAAAGAAACCGGAAAAATTATGCAGTGATCCATGGAGACGGAGAATGGGCGCTCAAAGTGTTTTTTTCGACAGCCAGTGTTGATGAAATTCATATCAATTTTCCTGATCCGTGGTTACGGAAACGTCACTGGAAGAATCGACTTCTCAGACCTTCGTTTGTTCTTCAGGTTATTCGGGTTCTCAAAAAAGGGGGTAAGATCTTTTTTGTCACGGATGTAGAGGAGTATGCCCGTTATGCGGTGGAGGTTTTTCGGCAGTTTGAGTGGCTACAAAGTGTTTATCCAACAGAAATAGTCCAGAATCTTTATGAGAGATTTCCGACTCTTTTTTATCAAAAGATGAGTCCGCTGAGGCCTATTCAGTATGTTTGTTTTGAGAAGATAGAAAATTCTTTACTTGGTTAGTTTTGAGAGAAATATCCTTGAGAAATTGTTCTGAATTTGTTGACAGAGTTCACTGAGTTCCCATGAAAGGATTTTGGAGACGTGGTCATAGGTATACCGGATATAGTCTGGTTGATTTCTTTTGCCACGCATAGGAACAGGGGAAAGGTAGGGTGCATCAGTTTCGAGAAAAAGCCTCTCTCTGGGGACGAGATGCAAGGCATCTCGGAGAAGTTGAGCAGAAGGGTAAGTGATGTTTCCAGCAAAGGAGACATAGATGTCCGGGAGGGTGAGGAATTTTTCGAGTTCTGCTGGTCCATAACCGTAGCAATGAAGGATGACAGGGGTTCCCGGGTGAAAATTTTGGAGAATGGAAAAGGTATCATCAAAAGCATCTCGGGAATGAATAAGAACGGGCTTATGATAGAGCGAGGCAAGCTCGAGCTGGTCAATGAAAAGACGCTGCTGGAGAAAGGGTGTGCCGTAGTGATGATGATAGTCCAGTCCGATTTCTCCTATGGCGAGAGGATGAAGGGTTTTAATCCAGTGTTTGAGGTTTTGTTTTTGTTCTTCGTTCCATTGTTCGCAGAGTTCAGGGTAAAAACCAAAGGCGGATAGTATTTTTTCTGGCAGGATTTTTTGAGTAAGACTTAAGATTTCATTGGGGGATATCGATATATCGATAAGGTAAGTGATGTCTTTTGGGATGTTTTGAAGTGCTTCCTCGAAAGAAGGAAAACAGTGAGAGAGGTGACAATGGGTATCAATGTACATAAACTTGACTAATCCTTTATTTTGAGTTACAATATTATACTGTATAAATTATTTTTTTGCATTTTTTTAGTGAGAAAACTCCCATAAGAAGAAAGGAGGATTTATGGCTACCTACCGACGAAAGGATACTCGAAATATTCAGGTTATTAGAGAACGCAATACCAGTATGTACCATAAATCGGGTTGGCAAAAGTTTAAAGAAGGGTGGTATCTTTTCTGGTCTGAGGTTGGACGACAACTCAGGCTTCTCTTTACAAAAATTCATGAAAAGGGTTCTCAGCGTTTGACGATCATGGTGGTACCTCATAGTGAAAAGAAGACCATTAATATTCATATTTCGAACTATTTTTTGTTTTTTACTACAGTTTTGCTGGTTGCTATGGTTATCACCTCCATGTACACCATTTCAGAAAACGCGCAGGCAAATAAACAGGTGGTGATTCTTCGCCAACTTGACAATCATAATCGCACACAAATTTCAGAATACAAATCCAGTATAGAGTCTCTGTCTGAGCGTTTTTATAATTTTAAGAGTGATATAGGTACCGTCATCAGTGGGGTTTCCAGTGAAAAAAATCTGCAGCAGTTGGATCCTATTGAAATTAAAGAAGAATCCAAGTCTTCGGTGGCAAAAGGGGTGAAAAATCTTGAACAGATGCAATTTGAGCTTGATGTGATACGGGAGAATGTAAAGCGGTTGGGGAAATATGTTATAGATCATAAGAGGCTTCTTCGTGAAATGCCGTCCCGTTATCCACTTCAGATGCGTGGACGTCTTACCTCGAAGTATGGGCCTCGAGTGGATCCTGTCTATAAGTGGAAAATAGAGAATCATCCGGGTATCGATTTGGCAGTGATTCCTGGTACACCGATTCTGGCGGCAGCTGATGGTACGGTGAGAATGGCTGAATATCATGGTGGGTATGGGCTTGTAGTAGAGATTCAGCATAAGTATGGTATTTCTACACGGTATGCTCATATGATGCGCTTTGGCCCGGGTATCTACCCTGGTGCTCAGGTGAAACAGGGACAGGTGATAGGGTATGTGGGAACGACAGGGAAGTCGACAGGATACCATCTCCACTATGAAGTGCGTATAGGGGGAGAGACAGTGAATCCACTTCCTTATGCAACGATGCTGGAATAAGAGTTTTTTAACGAGGAGTTCGTATGGCAAATGAAGAAATAGTGCTTTCTGGAAGTGTGAATGATGAACAAAGCAATTCCGTTATAGGAAGGGATAACTGCTTTTCGGGAGAGATGCGTTCGGATGGACTTTTGCGCATAGATGGCGATTATTGTGGGGTTATTCGTGGATATGGTGTGGTAGTGGTGGGACAACACGGACGTATCAAGGGAGATATCTATGCTCGAAAGGTTCGCATCGGAGGCAAGGTCAAGGGAACAGTGTATGCTCTGGAGCGAGTGGACATTCTCTCAACAGGGAAGCTTGTGGGAGATATGTACACGAAACGTTGTCAACTGGAAGAGGGCATGTGCTTTACGGGGAAAGGTAATATTCTGCCAGAGCAGCAGCTCGAGGAGATCTTTACCCGGCAAGTGAAAAATACTCCAAAGATTTCAATGGATGATTTTTAAGTTTTGACGATAAAGGGGTAGATAGTTATGGAAAGTTCTAAGGTGTATGTTGGTGTTGTAGACAGGTATGTGTATGTAGTCAAGGTGATTGGAAGGGGTACGCTTGAGTATTCGACGGAGTTGTTTGAAACCTTCTCGATGAAGCTTGATAAGAATGAACTCAAGGCTTTGTATTTTGACCTTTCTGAAGCTCAGTATCTAGACAGTTCATTTATTGGTGTTATTGTTTCCCTGCAGAAAAAAATGAAAAAAGAAAAAAGAGGTGAACTCTTTATTCTCAATCCTTCTGCAAAGGTTATAGAGATTTTTGGAACGATGGGGCTTGAGGATCTTTTGCCTATGAAGGTAGATGATCAACTTAAGAATGTGGAATATACAGAAGAGATGGCACAGCGGCTTGAGAAAACAGAGGAGTCTATTCGTATTTTGCTCCAGTCCCATCAAGATCTGATGGAAATAAATCCTCAGAATCGTCGCCGTTTTCGTTTGGTAGAAGAGATGCTTAAGAAAGAACTTGAAAGGTTTGAAAAATGAGTATTCATCCTACTGCTGTTATAGGACCCGAGGTTGTTTTAGGAAAGGATGTGATGATTCATCCTTATGCTGTTCTTGATGGAAAGATCACCGTAGGTGATGGTTGTGAGATTGGGCCTTTTGTGCATCTGACGGGTTGGGTCACGATCGGGAAAAATACAAAGATCTACGCAGGAGCTGCTATTGGCACTCCTCCCCAGGATTATTCATTTGATGGGACTCCTGGTCTTGTTGAGATTGGAGAGAATTGTGTTTTACGGGAGTATGTGACGGTTCATACCCCTGTTCGTGGCGCGGAAGGGGAAAAAACGATTGTAGGCGATAATTGTTTCTTGATGGCAAATTCTCATGTTGCGCACAATGTAAAGCTCGGGAAGAATGTGGTGCTTGCTAATGGGTGTCTTTTGGCTGGCTACGTCGAAGTGGAGGATTTTGCTTTTCTCTCTGGAAATTCTGCCGTGCATCAGCATTGTCGGATTGGTGCGTATGTGATGGTAGGTGGTCTTACCAAGGTTGTTCAGGATGTGCCACCATACGTGCTCTGTGATGGTTCTCCTGCGATGGCTCATGGACTCAATGTGGTGGGACTCCGTCGTCGGGGCTTTACGCAGGAGCAGCGTACGATGCTCAAGGAGCTTTACCGTATTCTCTATAGTGGGATATCGCTTCGTGAAGCCATAGCCAAGATGAAAGCAATGGAAACAGATCCGCTTGTGGCGCATTTTGTCGAGTTTGTTGAAAAGGCAGAGAAACGGGGGATTATCAGTGCCAGTGAATAGGCTTTTCTTTTCTGCGGGGGAGGTTTCGGGTGATATTCATGCCGCACGGTTGATCAAGGCTCTTAAAGAACGTCTTCCTCAGGGGGAAGTCGTAGGGCTCGGTGGGCGGTTTATGGCCCTTGAGGGCATGGAACTTATTGATGGAGATGTTTCTCTTTTTAGTACGGTGGGGCTTACCGATTCTCTTCGTTTTTATGAGAGGAAGAAAAAATCCTACGAGAGGGCTACGGCGTATCTAAATTCGCATCCTGTTGATGGGGTGGTGCTGGTGGACAATCAGGGTTTTAATATTCCCCTGGCCAGGTTTTGTTATGAGAAGGGTATTCCCTGTGTGTACTATATGCCACCCCACGTGTCTATCTGGGGACGCTGGAATGCCCCCAAACTCATGGAGTGGTGTAAGCATCTGTTTGTGAGTTTTCCGGAAGATGCAAAGGTCTATCGCGAGTACGGAAACCACGTTGATTACTATGGGCATCCCCTGGCAGAGGAGATCAGGCTTTTTCTTGCTCAGAGTGGTCATCCTGAACAGAAAACGGTAATGATAGGGCTTTTCCCGGGGAGCCGGTATCAGGAGATAGAAAATCTTCTTTCTGAGATGCTTCTTGCGGTGAAGAATATGCCTCAGGAGTGGAGGGTGTGTCTTGCCCTTTCTCACCCTGACTACGAACAAATGATACGCGAGCAGGTGGTTAATCATGGTTTGACGAAGCGAGTAGAGTTTTCCTATGATGCGAGGGCGGTTCTCTTTCAGTCGACTGTTGTGGTAGCTTCTTCTGGAACGATTACCCTCGAAGCGGCGCTCTTTCGTAAGCCAGTGATTCTAGGATACCGTATTTCCCCACTGTCGTATCTTATCGGCCATCTGTTACTCAAGGAGAAACTCATCGGGATGCCGAATATTCTCCTTCATCAAAAACTTTTTCCTGAACTTTTGCAGAAGGACTGGAATCATCGCAATATTCTTAAGTGGATTGAGTTTTTCTTGTCTCTTTCAGACGAAGAGAAGAAACGTTATGATGAGGCTTACGATGCGTTGTGGAGGCTGCTGCTTGTAGAAGGTGGGCACGACAAACTTGCCTCACACATCCTATCGGTTTTTGGATTATGGGACGAATCCTCGCCATCGATGTAGGAACCAAAAAGATAGGACTGGCTCTCTCTGATCCCTTGAGAATTCTTGCCTCACCGTGGGGTTCTCTCCAGCGGGATTCATTCCTCTGGGCAAAGATTGTCACTCTTTGCAAAAACGAAGGAGTGGATCTGATTGTTGTAGGTTATGTGGCATCGGATTATTACGGCACGGCTACGCGGATGGTCAATGAGTTTGTCTTAGAGCTTAAGAAGCATATTAGTCTGCCTGTTGAATTTCAGGATGAGTCTTTTTCTTCGCAGAAAGCGGAGAGTTATCTCCGTGTCAAAGGAAAAAAGAAGCGCTGTCCTCGAGAGGATCGCGATAGTCTTGCGGCAACGCAGATTCTCTGGGAGTATCTGGATAGCCGGAGGTAAAAATTTTTTCCCCACCACTTGACAGGATTTTTGGCGCTCGTTATACTATGGTTAAACGTTTAACCAGAGGTGGTCATGAAGCGGGTAACGATTAAGGATATTGCCCGGGAGGCGAAGACCTCTTATGTCACGGTTTCGCACTATCTCAATAAGCGCGACTCAAAGTTTTCTGATGATACAGCACAACGGATTGAGGCGGCGATTAAAAAGCTTGGCTATATCCCCAATCGTATGGCAAGGAAGCTTGCCAGGAAGCGTTCCTATACGATAGGGGTGGTTCTCCCTCCCCTTCCTCCCTCTGCCTCTTCGAAAAATCTTTTGCGTGATAATCCCTTTTATACCGAGTTTCTCTCCGGAGTCTATTCAAAAGCCTGGGAGTACGATTACGATGTTTTAACGACGGCTATGTCCGTTCCTGAGGCGGTGTTTGAATGGATTGTGGGATACCAGCTGGATGGTGTGGTACTTTTTACCTCGGGGATAGCAAGAGAGCTTGTGCAACTTGCAGAGAAACGCGAAATGAAACTGGATACCGTGCTGGTAGGACTCGATCATACTGAGGCGCCAGTTCAGGCTCGGGTGCTTATCGATGACGAAGATGGGACGAGACAGGCAGTTGCTTATCTGGTTTCCCAGGGACACAGAAGGATTGGTTTTGCCACAGGAGAGTACACACTCTCACGTGTGAATGCGATTCGTTTGATGGGGTACCAGAAAGCGCTGGAGGCCAGTGGCATTCCGTTTGATGAGACGATGATTTTTGTCGATGAGGTTTCACTGGAAGGAGGGATGCGAATCGGTAAAAAAATAGCTACTTTTAAGCCTTCCCAGACCCCTACCGCAGTGGTGTGTGTTGCAGATATTCTGGCTATTGGGATCATCAAGGCTTGTGTCAGAGTGGGAAGAAAGATTCCAGCAGATCTCTCCGTGGTGGGATTTGATGATCTGGTGGTTTCTTCACTGGTAGAACCTGAGTTGACGACGATTCGTCAGGATATTGTTGGTCGAGGGGAAACCTGTGTCCAGGTGATTGAGGATTTCTATCAGGGGAAATATCACCCGGAGACGGTTCTCCCTGTCGATTTGGTGATACGTCAGTCGGTGGCAAGCATATCTGGGCATCGTTAAACGTTTCTAAAAAAAAAGAAGAAAGGAGAAAAAAATGGAGAAAAGGCATTTGGTTAAACGTTTAACTAAATCATGGAGCATGTGGATTGGGATGAGGAAAGACTTGTTTTTGGTGTTTGGTTTTTGGGTTATGGTGTTTGGGCTTTTAGCGGGATGTGCTGAGGATATACGTTCGGAGAGGTTTGTGTCATCGAAAAGGATGATGCTTCCCGCGGAGTTCTGGGGACAGAATTTTTCTCAAACGACCGGGCGTTTTGAAAAAATGGAGAGGTATGGGGATGGATGGGAGATGAAGTTTGAACGGGTATCGCTTGTTGTTCGTGCTCTCGAGGGGACGGGTTGGCAACTCTCATGGCTTACGTATCGGCCTATGGAGCATCGTCCCTCGTATGCTGTGGTAGGAGGGCGATTTGTTACCAATGTGATGGTAGAAGAGACGAGGGATACGGTGAGTTTTATTCGGGGAGGAGAGAGGCTTTTGGTAGCTAAGAGAGAGGCAAGGATCAGATGGACAAAGGGGACAAAGGATATTCTTGTGCAGAAAGGAGGTTTTCGCAGGCGAGGAGAAAGTTTTTGTCTTACCTTTGGACTGGATGGGCGGGCTGTTCTGGGTCTTGCGGAAAAACCGTCTTCTCTTAACCTGAGGGGGCAGTCTCTTACTTTTTATAATCGGGACACCTATAAGTATCAGCGGGGTACAGATCCTTTGTATCTGTCTGTACCTTTTGTTCTTTTGTGGGAGCCTGGTTCTACGGTGGGGGTTTTTCTTGACAATCCTGCGCAATCGTTTTGGGATCTTGGGGCGAAAGATAGCAGAATACTGGGAATGGGGGCTCTGGAAGGGGAGACTATTGTTTATCTCTGGGAAGATAGACATCCGGCAGGCGTGATTCAAGCGTATACCTCCCTTACCGGCAAGCCTGCTTTGCCTCCCCTCTGGGCATTTGGCTACCAGCAATCTCGTTTTAGTTACTTTCCTGACAGGCGGGTCATGGAGATTGCCACCAATTTTCGGGTAAAAAATTTGCCTGCGGATGTGATATACCTTGATATAGATTTTATGGACGGGAGAAGAAGCTTTACCTATGATACCAATCGGTTTTCCGATCCGGAGAGACTTTTGCGCGATCTTCATCAGTTGGGATTCAAAGTGGTTACTATTATCGATCCAGGTATAGCTATTCGCAAGGGGTATATGCCTTATGAAACGGGAATCAAGGCAGATGTGTTTGTCAAAAGGACAAATGGGATGTATGCCCAGGGTACTGTGTGGCCTGGAATTTGCGTGTTTCCTGATTATACGCTGCCGAGAGCACGAGAATGGTGGGGAAATCTCTATCGGGATTTTGTGAGGATGGGTTTTGACGGTTTCTGGAATGATATGAATGAACCGTCTGTTTTTAATGGCCCTGATGGGAGTCTGGAGAGAACAGCACTCCACGATGATTTTGGAAGGATAAGCCCACATTCGAGGGTGCATAATGTATATGGGCTTACCATGGCTCAGGCAACGTACGAGGGGCTGGAGAGGCTTGTTCCCCAGAGACGGCCGTTTGTTCTCTCGAGGGCAGGCTTTGCTGGTATCCAGCGGTATGCCTTTGTCTGGACGGGAGACAACAGTGCTTCATGGGATCACCTGAAGTTGAATCTCTCCATGGTCCTGAATCTGGGACTCAGTGGAGTTGGGTTGGCGGGGGCTGATATAGGGGGATATACGGGCACACCTTCGGAGGAGCTTTTCATCCGCTGGATGCAGATGGGCGTTTTTCTTCCTCTCGTGAGGAACCATACTGAACAGGGAACGGCGCCACAGGAGCCCTGGGCTTTTGGAGAGCGAGCAGAGGACATTGTGCGAAGGTATCTCTTTGTCCGCTACAGGATGATCCCTTTGTGGTATACACTTGCCTATCAAGCCTCTTTGACAGGACTTCCGCTGGTGCGCCCACTTTTGTGGGAGGGAGGGCCTCTCTCTGACGAGGGCTTTCTGGTCGGGAGAGACGTGGTGGTATTTCCTGTCCTGGAGAAAGGCCAAAAAGAGATTCGGCAAGAGCTCCCGGAAGGGATTTTTGTGGAATGGAGTTCTCTAAGGGCGTACCGTTCTTCGTTTACCTGGGAGGTTACACTTGAGAATATACCGGTGCTGGTTCGTGTAGGAAGTGTGATTCCTCTTGCCAATTTACCTCAAACTGCCTTAATGGAGGGAAAACCTCTGGCAGAGGTACTCCAGACATCTGATACAAGGATTCGTTCGACAGCAGATCTTGAGGAGCTGGCTCTCTGGGTAGTTGGTGGTGGCTCAGGGGGGGGAGAGCTTTTCTGGGATGATGGGGTTTCTCAAGCGTACCGGCAGGGACAGATGAAATATATCTTGTACCGGTGGGAAGAGACAGAAGCAGGTGCAACGCTTACGGGGAACGTATTGTCAGGTCGTGGTGGATCTTCTCTTCCCATCCGCTGGATTGTTATCCAGCCGGCTCGAGAGCCTGCTTCCGTAGAACTTGAAAACAAAAGGGTCTCGTTTGTCTTTACCAACAATACCTTAGTTATCCCGATAGGGAAAGAGAATCTCTACCAGGACTTTGTCCTGAACATTTTTTATAAAGGAGGAAAGAGATGAAACGTGTATGGTTGTGGTTGATGGTGGTGTTTGGGTTTGTCGGATGTTTTTCGAGGCCCACACCTCAATCTGGTATTGAGTTTGAGAGCGATCTGAAAACATCTATCGATGTCTCAAAGGTGTACTTTAACTCTCGAGAGAGTTTTTTTAAGTCTCCCTTTGGTGCGGTAGAGGAGAATACTCCTGTTCGTTTCCGTATCCAGGTGAAAAGGGGAGATGTCCGTGAGGTACAGTTTCTCCTCTATCGTCAGGAGAAGAGTGGAACAGGTGGGAAAAAGATGATCAAATCGATCACGAATCTGCCTATGAAGCTTCTCATGACAACAAATGGGCTGGATATCTGGGAGATTACGTACACACCGGAAAAACCTATGGTGTATGGGTATGCTTTTCGGTTGGTGAGAAATGAAAGGGATATTCTGGTTTATGCAAACAACCGTCGGCAGGTGAATGTTTCCTACAACTCGGTACAGGGAACGGGCGGCATAGGGCGTATTCAGGGTGATCGGTATCCTCTGCCTTATACGCTCACAGTGTACGCGAAGGGGTTTACGATGCCCTCCTGGACATCAAACATGGTGATCTACTATATTTTTCCGGATCGTTTTCGTAACGGCAATCCCAAAAATGATCCTATCGTGGGAAAAAGACTCTTCTACGATCGAAAACCGATAGAGTTTCATACGAACTGGTGGGATCCCTATCCTTGGGTACCAGGACCAGCTGACAGAAACAGTGGCGACGATAATGAGTTTTGTAACGACTTTTATGGTGGAGATCTGGAGGGTATTATTGAGAAGCTGGATTATCTTGCTGAGCTTGGGGTGACGGTGATTTACATTAATCCTATTTTTGAGGCTCCATCGAACCACAAGTATGATACCGCTGATTACATGAAGATTGATCCTGCCTTTGGGGATCTGACAACATTTAGGAGACTGGTGGCTGAAGCAAAAAAACGGGGTATTCGTATTATTCTGGACACATCCCTCAACCATTGTGGATCGGATTCTGTTTATATGGATCGCTATGGAAAATACCCCACGCTGGGGGCTTTTGAGAATGAAAAGATACAAAAGAGTTCTCCGTATTATGAGTGGTTTTCCTTCCGGCCAAACTTCAAAAAAGCCGATGATGCTTATGATCAGTGGGCAAATCCAACCTTGGCAACCCTTCAGGAGGTGGATAGTTACAAGGAGTTTGCCTATCGCGGCACAAACTCGGTAACTCGCTACTGGCTGCGTGAGGGGGCGAGTGGCTGGCGTATGGACGTTACGCCATGGAAGTCGGATAATTTCTGGCGAGAGTGGCGTAAGGCGGTGAAAGAAACCGATCCGGAGGCTTTTACCATTGCTGAGGTGTGGTTTGATGCTTCGTTTTACTTTTTGGGCGATATGTATGATTCTACGATGAACTATCTTTTCCGTTCGGCGATGATTGACCTCGGGAACGGATCTAATGTTATCAGTCCTCTTGAAACACTTGAGATGATGCGGGAAAATTATCCCCCTCAAGTTTTTTCTCGGCTGATGAATCTCATCTCGAGTCATGATCTTCCCCGTATGTTGTATGAGCTTGGGTACAAGCGTTATGGACAGGCAGGGTATGAAAACTTCAAGAAACGTTTTCAGATGGTGGTAGCGTTTCAATTTGCTTTTCCCGGGGCACCTACCATCTACTATGGAGATGAGATTGGGATGACGGGAGGAGGAGATCCCTTTAATCGTGGGCCTTATCCCTGGAAGGACACCGGGGCACCGTATGGTGATGAGGAGATGATAGGATTTTTCAAAAAACTTGGAAAACTTCGTCATGAGCTTCCCGTACTTTCCCAGGGGAGTCTTTCGTATGTGTATACCAACAGGCACGCCCTGGTATTTGAGAGGCGTCTTGGATCGAGTCTTTTTTACTTTGCTCTGAATAATGGAGACAACGTGCACGTTATTGCTTGTAGAGAACTTACAGGGAATTTTGAGGATCCGCTTGTTCGTACGAATCTTGTGCTTGGTGGGGAACTTTCGCTTGCTCCTGGTGAGTTTCGGTATCTGGTAAAAAAATAGCCAACATCCCCCCTGTTTATGCAAGCATGGGGGATGATTTTTGGTTTGGCAGGGATGTTGGAGGTTTTTCTGATCTCAGGAGGAGAGGCTTTTAAAAAAGAGACATAAAAACTCTTTTTACAGGGAAAGCATTTTTCTGATCAGACTGAAACAGGTTTTTTCATCGGAAATCGGAAATAGGCGACATTTAAGGAAACTTCAGGCACCATCATGATGCCTGAAGTTTTAAAAACACTTTCCTGTCTTTACTTTCTGGCAGGATGAGGGATCCTGTCCACAGCGATAACATATCTCGTTTGTAAGAGGTTTGTCATCGATGAAATCTTGAATGTTTTGAAGCGTTGTTCTGGCGATGTTATCTATAGCTTCCCGGGTAAAAAATGCCTGGTGAGAGGTGACAATAACATTGTTGAATGTGAGAAGTCTTGCCAGCACATCATCATCAAGAACCTCTGTGGAATAATCTTCAAAGAAGTAATCGCCTTCCTCTTCGTATACATCAAGACCTGCATACCCCACCTTACGGCTCTTGAGTCCCTCAATGAGTGCCTTCGTATCGATGAGCTTTCCGCGGCTGGTATTGATGATCATCACCCCATCTTTCATCTTGCTGATAGCCTCATGATTAATCATGTACTCCGTTGAAGGAAGAAGTGGACAGTGAAGGGTGATGATGTCCGACTCACGATACAAGGTATCTAAGTCTACATAGACAAATCCAAGATTTTGAGCCATTTCAGGACGGGGAAAGGCATCATAGGCTAATACTCGCATTCCCAATCCCTTGAGAATCTGGATCATAATTTGACCGATCTGTCCTGTCCCAATCACACCTACGGTTTTGCCATGCATATCAAAACCCATAAGCCCCTGGATGGTAAAGTTTTTGTCCAGCACACGGGTATACGCTTTGTGGATCTTTCTATTCAGTGTCATCATCAAGGCTAGAGCATGTTCGGCCACCGCGTAGGGGGAATAGGCTGGAACACGCACAACATGGATACGGCTGTAAGCCGCTTTGAGGTCGACATTGTTGTAACCGGCACAACGCATGGCGATGATTTTGACTCCCATAGCTATAAGTTGGTCCACAACGTAGCTTGTTACCTCATCGTTAACAAACAGACAAACCGCGTCATATCCCTTTGCCATAAAGACGGTGTCGTCAGAGAGCTTTTCCTTGAAGTAGCGAAGTTCAAAACCATACTCCTGATTAAATCGATCAAAACTCTCCATGTCGTAAGGTTTGGAGTCAAAAAACGCGATCTTAAAACCCATAGGTACTCCTTTTATTTAAAATTCTCTTCATCGAGCAAGCGTCTTTCTCCTTCAAGCTTCTGGATGTCGGTGATATCGCGGGTTACCTCGAGCGTTCCCAGGTATGTTCCATCAGCACTTTTGACGGGAAAATACTCGATCAAAATTTTCCGTCCATGGAGATCTATCCAGAAACGAGCCTCCTTTTTGCTTCCATCACGAAAACCCTGAAGAATCTTTTCCACAAGAGGGAGACTTTTTGGGGGATGGCAATTTTGCACTTTTCGATGAAGGTCCATCTTTGTTCGGGGAAATATCCTTCCTTCCCTGGGAGTATTGAAAAACATAACCCTATCCTCGGCATCTACAAACGAGACATCAACAGGAAGCGCATCCATAATAGCCTCTATAGTCTCAATTGGTAGTTCGTGAAGATTCATATTTTCCTCCTTTGTGTTTTATGAATAGTTTAAACATTTCTATCGGAAATTTCAAAAAAACCGACTTCTTCTGTTGCCTCTTTGACATTTATCCAGTCTTGTTGTGAAAGAACCTCAAGGGCTACTTTGTAGAGAATATTTTGTTCTTTCTGGGTATGGAGGAGAAACTTTTCATAGAGGCGCATCGAAAGCTGATACATTTGATTTACCCAGAGGGCAAAATCGACCTTTTCTGCCTGTTCAAAAAGCTTGAGAAGAGCTTTCTTGTCCTGACGCATCTCGGTGTGTTCCTGCCACATGATGGCTGGAGGTTTCTCTATACCCTTTTGCTCCAATGCCGGAAAAAGGGCACTCTCCTGGCGGATATTGTGGTTTTCTGCTTCCATCAGTTTGGTGAGAAGATCTTTTACACCGGGGAGTTTGGTTTTTACTTCCTCCCAGGTGTCATAATTGGCTATCTCTTTGATAGACTCTCGAAGTTTGTCCATCCATTGGAGAATAATGCGGTGATCCTGTTGAAAACGTGCGATGGGGTGATCGTCGGGGACTTTCAAATCTGGATTCTGTACCTTTTCACGGAAAAGTTCCAGATGAATATCACAGACCTGGAGAAATTCTTCCATACTCATTCCTTCAGAAGCGAGCTCCTGTTCGGCGAACGCAATCACGAGAGGATCAGCCTGGTCGAGGAGAGTTTGAAATTCTCTCTTTGTTTTTGCAAGCTCCTCCTGAGATGTAGTAGCTTTGAGTCCCCGCATCATGATTTTGATCTGTTCTTTTGTTTCCTGTTGTTTTGGCGTGAGTTCTATACCTCTCATATTATGCCTCCTTTTTGTAGATTCCTATGGTTACCTGAGCTTTTTCGGTTTCATAGAATATCTCAAATCCCTTTGTTTTGAGGTATTCTATCAGAGGATAGGGAACAAAGCCCTGAAATACTAACAACCCTTCTCCGGGTTGAAGCTTTTCTGCTGCCGTCGTGATCTCCTGGAACGGATGGGGTTTTTCCCGTACATCGAGCAGGGTAAATTGTTGTCTTTTTTCCCACCAGGATGGTTTTTCTTGTGGGGACTCGGGCATAGGAAATCCGAGTGAGAGTCCGGCAGTGGCCCTTTTTTCTTCTTCGAGATAGGCTTCTCCTAAGCCGATGGCGTCATTGAGTTGATAGAGCATCTCCCGGAGATATATGTTACCAACGGCAGCAGCCTTGCGCACAGTGGTGAGACGAGCAACCGTGTTGAATATTACAGGATTATTGAGGTTTTCGTACCTTGGCGAAAGCTCAAGGAGCCGTTTTTTGACCTCTGGATAGCGGCTGACAATATCAAAAATTGTATCGTCGGCGGTAATGAGTTTTTTTTCCATGGATTTTCCCTCCTTTAATCCTACTATTATAGTATACTTTATTGGAGTATAAAAGTCAAGTATTTTGGTATGTTTTTCAAAAAAATACTTTTTTCCCATCACAAAAAATATAAAAATGTGACAGCAAAGGGGGTGTTGTTTACCTGCTTGAGTACCGTAAAGATGCTGTTTCTTTTTTGCAAAAGGGGAAAAGAAAATCCTAGAAATCAATATTCTTTTACTTCAAAAACCGGTATTTTCCTGGAGCGGATTTTCTGTGGGGAAAAGTTATACCAGCCTGGATGGCTGGTATGATCTTTTGGTAGGAAAGTTTTCCAGAGGTTTTTTCCGGTGAACGAAGTGAAAGAATGGGTTTTTTCCTTTATCGTTGTGTACAATTGTCCTTCAAGATTTTTTGTGAGATTCTTTGAGTTGCAAAAAAAGCACTTTTGTGCCATACTATATATACTATGGAAAACAATTTGACAAGGAGCGTTCATGGAAAAAAAATGGATTCTGTTATTTTTTCTTTTTCTTCCATTTTTTGCGTTGGCTCAAACCAAAGATGTGGAACGTTTTTTTCTGTCTGGGAGGGCTGCGTACACTGATCGAGCCTATACGATAGCTATACGGTTGTTTGATCGGGTCCTGAGTCTTGATCCTTTTGGAGAGTATGCCGATGATGCCGCTTACTATCGTGCTCTTTGTTACTATGAAGATGAGCGTTATCAGCGTGCTATTCAGCTTTTTAATCAGTTTCTAAGCTTTTATCCCTATTCTCCTTATAGGGAACATGTGGCGTATCTTATCGTGGAGGCTAACTATTCTCTTCGCAATTGGGATAAGGTGATTCAACAGGGGACTCTTTTTCTACGGAATTATCCAAAGGGTGAGTACATAGACGATGCCCACTACCTTATGGGGTCGGTGTATCTTTTACAGGGGAAGTATGGTTCTGCCATCGAGGAGTTCCGTTCTGTGATAGGGATGACCAATTCTCCTCTCAGGGAAATGGCTTTTTATCGTATTGTGCTTGCTTTGTTCTACGATGGAAACTACCGCGTGGCAAAGGAGCAGGCTCAGCGTTTTCTCGCAAGTTATCCCCGTTCTCCACTTTTCCCTCAAACGCAGATGGTTCTTGCCAAGTGTGCCTTTGCAGAAAAAAGATACCCAGAAGCGAAAAGCATTATTCTCCAGTTGCTTTCCAATGCGCCTCCAACTATTGTTGCTGAAGGTATCTACTACCGGGCAATGATAGATATCGAGATGCAAAACTATTCTATGGCAATCAACTATCTTGAAACCCTGGTGAAATATGAACGTTTTGGTTCTACGCCGAATGACTATCGCGAGGATGGCCTCTACAAGCTGGCGCTTCTCTACAAGATGCAAAAAAGATACGATGAAGCAAAAAAAGTCCTTGAGCAACTCTTTAAGCTTACCAGAAATAAGGAAATGCAATTAAAAGCCTCTTTAGAGCTTGCTTCACTGGCTGTTCTTTTATCGGATTATGAGTATGCAAAAAATGCGTACATCCGCCTTTCGAGTCTGGATTCAGCGTATCTTCCCCTCTCTAAACAAAAGTTGGGAGAGCTTGCTTTTCTTCTCGGGAAGTTTTCCGAAGCGGAGAGCTATTTTTCTGAAATAGTTGAAAACTATGGTGACACCCCTCAATTTCCTGATGCACTCTACTGGAGGGCTCGTTCACGTATTGAACAGGAAAGATATGAAGAGGCGGTACGTGATCTGGACCAATTTCGCAAACTTTTCCCCACAGCCAGTCGAATAGAAGAAACAATTATGTATACGGGGAATAGCTATGCCTCTATGAAAAAATGGGACGATGCGTTATACAATTACAACTATCTGTTGCGCAACTATCCCAACAGCCGTTTTGCTGATAGTGCCTACCTTGCTATAGCATGGGTGTATCTTCAGAGGGGGCTTTTTCCCCGAGCAGAGGAAACGTATCTTCGTATGGCAAACTCCTATCCCAATAGCCCGAGAGCGGCTCTCGCGCTGTATAGTCTTGCCTCTCTGTATTATAACCAGCGGCGGTATGGAGAAGCGCTTACCAACTTTGAACAGGTATATCGCAGGTATCGTACCTCATCGTATGCTGGAGAATCCCTCATTAAGGCGGGATGGGTTTACCTCCGGCAGGAACGTTTTAGAGATTTGATCCGATTCTATGAGGGGGCGGATACTGCTTACCTTTCTCAAGAACAAAAAGCTGCCTTTTACAATCTTTTGGGATGGGCGTATTTTCGTGAAAGTCTCTACGAAGAGGCTATTAAGAATTATGAACGTTCGTCCACCACGACAACCAACCTCACGACGGCTTTAGAAAACCAGCTTTACATCGCCAAGGCTTACTACAACATGGAAAAGTACGATGCGGCTATAAAGACGTATGAAACCTATATCCAGCAAGCGATGCAAGCGAATATCACTCAAGAGGTACCGGTAGCCTATGCGGAGATGGCGTGGTGTTATCTCAAAAAAGGGGAGAAAGCTACGGCGGAATCTATCTACCAACAGCTTCTTCAGGAATTTCCTTATAGCGTTGCTACCGCAGAGGCTGTTTTTCGTATGGGAGAAATTGCTTTTAGCAGTCAGAAGTATGACGAGGCTATCCAGCACTATCAGAGGCTTCTTGTGCTTCCCCCAAGCGAATATCAAGCTGCTGCTTACTACTGGTTGGGAAGGACCTACCTTCGTCTTGACAAAAAGCTTGATGCCATTCGCATGTTTGAGACGTATGTAAGCAAATATCCACGAGGAGATTATCTTCCCGACTCTCTTCTTCAGCTTGGCAATCTCTATTTCTCTCTGAATAATTATGAAAAAGCTCGAAATGCTTACAATACTTTGATAGGGCAGTTTCCCAAAACCCCTGATGCGGAGATGGCAAGGGTCCAGTTAAAAGAACTCCAGATGGTTCAGGAGGCAAAGGGAGACCCTGAGAAGCTTTACAAAATTATGGTACGTGAAAGTAAAACGAAAGAAGCCCGTTCTCTTGCTTTATCGAAACTTGCCAGGTTCTATGAGGAGAATGACAAGATAAAAGAGGCTATCCAGACCTATACCGAGATAGAGTCTGTTGGCGTTTTTCCGGATGCTGCCCGGGCAGCCCTCGAGATAGGCAACTTGCTCTCCCAACAAAAACAATACATCCAGGCGATTCAGGCGTATAGTCGTATTCTCACGAAATATGAGGAGGAATCCCTGTATCCCGAGGCTCTCTACGGTATTGGTGCTGCCTATTTTTCCAATGAACAATGGGAGTTTGCCCGTCGCTACCTTCAGCAGGTTGTGGAGAGGTATCCTAATTCTCCTCAGTCCACCCTGGCAAAAGAGCTTTTAAACCGCTTACCCAAAAATGATTAATTACCTGGAAACCTTTGTTTTTTAAAAAAGGCTGCCAGAAGGCAGCCTTTTTTATTTAGTATCTATAATGCTCTGGTTTGTATGGTCCCTCGAGGGGAACGCCGATATAGGCAGCCTGTTTAGGAGTGAGCCTGGTAAGTTTTACTCCTATCTTTTCCAGATGGAGGCGGGCTACCTCTTCATCAAGATGCTTGGGGAGACGATAGACTTTTCTGTCGTAGTTTTGCCAGTTTTTGGCAAGGTCAATCTGGGCAAGTGTCTGATTTGAAAAGGAATTGGACATCACAAAAGAGGGATGCCCTGTTGCACACCCAAGATTGACAAGTCTTCCCTCTGCGAGCAGATAAATTACGTGTCCATCGGGGAAGATATATTTGTCGTATTGGGGTTTGATGGTGATTCGTTTGATGCCAGGATAGTTGTTCAGGGCATCTACCTGGATCTCATCATCAAAATGCCCGATGTTACATACAATGGCTTCGGATTTCATCTTTTCCATGTGTTCGATACGAATGACATCACAGTTTCCTGTTGCTGTGATGTAAATATCACCAATGCCAAGGGTATCTTCCACCGTGGTTACCTGAAAGCCTTCCATGGCCGCCTGGAGGGCGTTAATAGGATCTATCTCGGTAACAATCACACGGGCGCCCATTCCACGAAGGGCTTGAGCACATCCCTTACCCACATCGCCGTAACCGCAGACAACAGCTACCTTGCCAGCGATCATAACGTCGGTAGCGCGTTTGATGCCATCGATAAGAGACTCCCGACAACCATAGAGGTTATCAAACTTGGACTTGGTAACCGAATCGTTCACATTGATGGCAGGGACAAGGAGTTCTTTTTTGGATTCCATCTGGTAGAGACGATGAACCCCCGTTGTGGTTTCCTCTGAAATACCGTGCCAGTCTTTAACCACCTCGTGCCAGAAACCCGGGCGTTCTCTTTGAACCTCTTTGAGAAGACTGAGGATAATTGCCTCTTCTCGGCTTTCTGGTTTTTTGTCGAGAAGGCTGGGGTCTTTTTCTGCATAGTATCCTTTGTGGATGAGAAGGGTAGCATCTCCTCCATCGTCCACAACCTGGTTTGGTCCTTTGCCGCCCGGGAAGCTAAGAGCCTGCAAGGTGCACCACCAGTATTCCTCGAGGGTTTCTCCTTTCCATGCAAACACGGGGATGCCGGCTTTAGCAATGGCTGCGGCGGCATGATCCTGGGTGGAAAAGATGTTACAGCTTGCCCATCGCACATCGGCGCCAAGTTTTGCCAGGGTTTCAATGAGCACAGCTGTCTGGATGGTCATATGAAGCGATCCGGTGATACGCACACCTTTGAGTGGTTGAGAGGGCGCATACTTTTCACGAATTGCCATCAGACCGGGCATTTCCTGCTCAGCGACTTCAATCTCCATTCTCCCCCAATCGGCAAGAGAGATGTCTTTGACTTTGTATTCCATTGTATCCTCCTTTTCAGGATAGTTTTTCAAAGATTTTGGGTAGGTAGCTTTGAACATCCACACGGATAGGCATAAGATACAGCGAGGCGTTGGGATCGCCGCTGATTTCCTCTATCACTGTGGCTGCCCATGCGGCATTTCCCTCAAGAGAAAGATCATAATCATCGGGGAGAGGAACACCATTTTTCTCCCTCCAGTAGATGAGGCTTTTTTCGGAAAGGATGGGTGTGACTCCCCACCATACAGAAAGTCCCTCACATGCCCGATGATAGGTCGTGAGAAGCTTCTTGTCAAAAAACGGCTGGGTCAAAAAAGCCTTTGCTCCTGCAAGGATTTTTTTCTCCACGTATCGCATCTCTTTGGCAATATCCTGTCGATACGGGTCTATAGCCCCATACAAAACAAAATCATTCTCCCACATACGCAGACCCTCAAGCAGTTCCACGGAAGTCATCCCCTGTTGACCATCATCCCGTTCATCTCCCTGGACGACGAGCAGGTGACGTATTCCACGGTTCTTGAGATCCGTGGCAAAATCTTCTACCCTATCGGGCAAAATATCCGAGGCTCGAATATGAACAATAACAGGATACTGCCCATTAACCCATTCAAAAGCCTCCCAGCTCCTCGTTGGCAGGCGGGTTAAATCAGGTATGTTTACATAACTAATCTGAGGAATATGCGTTCTGGTCCAGAGGATTTCTTGTTCAAAATCTTCTCGCTTTCTTGGCACCAATTCAAGTGAGATTTCCATGGTTTTCTCCGTTTTTCATCCAGAGCATAAACACCTCCAGTGTATGTTTTTTGAGAGGGAGTGTTTGGTATTTTACCTCAGAGAAACCCTGAGCCTTGAGAAGGTTTGTAAGTTCTAAGGGGTCAATCCCGAGCCAGTGATCGTGGTAAACCTCCTTAAGCATCTTTTCCTCGTGAGGGAGAAAATCGACGACCACCAGATGCCCATGAGGCTTGAGAACCCTTGCCATTTCCTGTGCCCAGCGCTGGAGAGTGGGAAGATGATGAAGGGTAAGATTGGCTGTGGCGAGGTCGATTTCACCATCTCTGAGAGGCAGGTCCTCGATATCGCCATAACGAAATTCCACCCGGGGCTCCTCTATAAATCGTTGCCTGGCGAGTGCCATCATCTGGGTTGAGTTATCGATGCCAATTACCCAATCTGCGTAATGAAGAAGAGTTGACAGGCTGTCTCCAGCCCCACATCCCAGATCAGCACACCGTTGAAAATGTCCCATATCCTGGAGTACCATATCCAGAGGATCCATCTCTCCTAAAAGCTCAAGTCGAAGACGTTGCCAGCGAAAAGCCACATCATCAAAAAATTGCTGGGTTGCCGTCTTTTTTTGTTCTTCCCACAGGCGAGCAGACATGGCATCCTCTTCGTATACAGGATCGCTGAGCATTTCGAGAGTGAGCTTGAGCCACGTATTGTCCTGCCACACCTCTCCGAGTCGATAATAGGCCCATAATCCCTGACGTCGTACCTTTACCAGATTTGCTTCGTTTAATATGCCAAGGTGACGGGAAATTCTCGATTGTCCTACACGAAGAATATGAACAAGATCATTGACACTCCATTCGTGGAGGGTGAGTATCTTGACAATTCGCAACCTGGTCTCATCTGCAAGTATGCGTAGCCACTGACGATCGAGTGCCTGTTTCATTATATCAATATATCCAGATATAGTGATATTACAGTATACCATACCGAGAAAAAATTTGCAAGTTTTTGAAAGAATTCTGCAAAAAAGGAAGGTTATTGGGAAAGGCTTTTTGAATTCAGGAAAACACAACAAAACGTTTGTGGGAGGAATCAAGAGCATCCCTGTGTGAAAGATGTTTTCCATGCTTGGCAGTGTATACTTAATTGTGTCTGGTAGGAAAAAGATAACCTCCTGTGATAATATAAATAAAACTATCACAGGAGGCCAGATATGATTGAGACGAAGAATATTTTAGAGCTATTCAAACCAATTGTCAAGGAAGTATTAGAGAGTATGTTAAAAGAGGAAAGAGAGATTTACCTGGAAAACAATCCTCCCACAAAAGGCAATGGCTTTTACGAAAGGGATTTAAAGACAGCTTTTGGCGAGCTTACAGCCATACGTGTTCCAAGAACAAGGGATAATGGATTTAAATGTGCCCTTCTTCCCTATCGCAAACGTATCACAGAAGACTTAGATGCATTAATCAGGGCTATGTTGATATCAGGAATGTCAACAAGGAAGATAGCAGAAGTTTTAAAAGAGCTTTATGAAATAAAGATTTCTTATGCTAACATCTCAAGGATAAGCCAGGTAGGCATAGAAGAGATTCAGAAGTGGCGTAGTCGCCCTCTCATGGAAGAATATGCCGTGGTATTTCTGGATGCTATGGTGTTTCCTATCAAGAGAGATAGGGTAGAAAATGAATCAATATATGTAGCTATAGGCATTACACCTGAGGGAAGACGGGAGATTTTAGGATACTACCTGCCAGGAGGCATGGAAAGTGCTTATAACTGGCGGGAAATTTTGCTAGATATAAGAGAAAGAGGTGTCAAACAGATTCATTTTATTGTCTCTGATGGCTTAAGTGGTATGAAAAACGTCATAACAGAGATATATCCCCACGCAAAGTATCAGCCCTGTGTAGTCCATGTCATGAGAAACATACTGGCTAAAGTGAGAGTTCAACACAGAAATATCATTGCCACTGAAATAAAAGAGGTATTTCATGCCAAAGACAAACAGGAGGCAGAACAATTGTTTATGAAATTTACACAAAATGGAAAAATATCTATCCCAACTTAATGAATAACCTCTTGACAATAAGAGAGAATATATTCACTTACATGGAATTACCTGAAGGAATACGAAGCATGGTGTATACAAACAATGCCCTGGAAAGACTCTTTAAAGAACTTAAAAGGAGATTAAAAACAATGGAAATGTGTCAAAGCGAGGCTTCAGTTGAGAAATATCTTTACCTGTTATTAAGATACCAAAATGAGAAGTTCTTAAAAAGAAAGTTAAAAAATTGGGAGTATTACTTTCAACTCTATCGTGAGCAACACTCATACACCAAAGAAAATATTCACAGCGAGGTTATCCTATGACTAGACACAATTTTCTTGACACAATGCCATGCTTTTTTCAAAACCCAAAAATAATAAAATAGCGAAAAAAGCTATTGACACAATGGCTATTGTACTCTATAATAAAGAAAGACGAGAAATAGATAAGGAGTTCTCATGGCACAGACTCACAAAAAGGTTACCATTTATGACGTTGCCAGGCTTGCCGGTGTAACGGCAGCTACTGTGTCTCGTGTTATCAACGGCAAAGCGAATGTTGCCCATGAGACAAGAGAAAGGGTGCTCAAGGCTATTGAGGAGCTTAACTATTATCCCTCCCCCCTTGCCTCCGGGCTTCATTCTCATCAATCCAATCAGATAGGGGTTCTCGTGCCGTTTTTCTTTGGTGAATTTTTTTACAAGGTACTTTCCCATATTTCTCAGGTGATACCTTTCCCTTATGAGTTGGTGCTTTATGACGCAGCTACCCCGGAGATCAAGACCCACACTCTTCAGAAGATTTTCGGTGAGAAAAAACTGAACGGTCTCATTGTGATTTCTCTTCCCCTTCTCAAAGAAGAAGCTTTTCTTGCCATGCAGTCAGGGCTCCCCCTTGTGCTCCTTGATAATGTACACCCCTCGTTTCCCTCTGTTTACTTTGATAATGTGATGGGGATGTTTCATGCCACCCAGCATCTTATCAAACTGGGACATAGGCGGATTGCTCTTATCAATGGTGCCCATGAAGATCCCTTTCATCTTGAGGTAGCAAAACATCGGCACGAGGGATATCGACTTGCCTTTGATATGGCAAGGATACCCTTTGATCCGGGGATTATGTTTGTCAATGACTGGTCGAGAGCTGGCGCAAGATTTATTGCTCACAAGATTCTCAAGATGAAAAACCGACCCACGGCTATTATGTGCACCAGTGATCTCCAGGCGATTGGTGTTCTGGAAGCGTGTAAGGAAGCGGGTGTGGCTGTGCCGGAGGAGATCTCAGTCATGGGATATGATGATATGGATTTTGCCGACTTTTTTGGTCTTACGACAGTGCAACAGTCTTTTCAAACGATTGCTAAAATAGCCCTTGATATGCTTATGGAGCGGATAAATCAACCCGGGAGTAAGCCTGAGAAGGTTGCGCTCATGCCTACCCTTATCGTGAGGAAAACCACACGAGAACTGGTTTAGTCATTTGCCGAGCTTTCTTTCTTGATATTTTCTCTTTTTTTCCGATATTTTTTTTGTTAGGCAAGAAAAAGGAGTATTTCCATGGAGCGATTGTTGTACACCCTTTGCTGGAATCTTTTGGTGTTGATTTTTGTAGTGACAGGCTGTTCTTCAAGTACCCTTCCTCCCTCAGATCCTCTCGAAGAAAAGATGCCTGTCCTTCGCGTTCTTATTATGGAAAATGTAACGTCTTGTATGGTTTCTTTTCCCTCGAGTTTTGTGTTTCAGAGTGGGAATTATCAGGAAACAGGACGGGGAAGGGTAAGTCTTTCTATTGAGAGCAATTACCTTGTTATTAATGGGGTTTTTCTCCAGGATTCCTCCTGCCGTTTTGTGACGGAGGGTTTCCGCACCCGGCAAGGAAGTTATCGAGGAAATCTTTTTGTTCTCTTGACAAACTCGCAGATTCTTCTCATTAACGAGATAGATATAGAGAACTACCTCTACAGTGTGGTGCCTTCTGAAGTTTCTCCAGAATGGCCCAAAGAGGCTCTCAAGGCTCAAGCTGTAGCTGCAAGAACCTATGCTCTGTACGAAATGGTCAATAGTCGGCAGAAAAATCTTCCCTTTGACGTGTATGCTGATACCAGATCCCAGGTGTATAAAGGAGATTCTGCTGAACACCGTTCCACCTCACTGGCCGTTGATGAAACTCGCGGGGAGGTGATTCGTTACCAGGGGAGGATTATTCCGGCATATTTTCATGCCTCCAGTGGAGGTTTTACGGAAAACAGTGAAGAGGTTTTTGGAACTCTCTGGCCGTATCTTCGTTCTGTTCCTTCTCCTTACTACAAAGTCTACCCTCAATACGAATGGAAACTAGAGGTCCCTCTTTCCACTCTTTCAAAAAAGCTCGGGATGGCTTCCATCAAGCAAGTGGAAGTGGTGGAAAGAACCCCATCTCAGAGACTGAAGCTTGTCCAGTTTACCGACGAAGCAGGGCGCATACTTAAGGTTCCAGGGACTAACCTTAGAACGATGCTTGGGTATACCGCTATGAAAAGCACGCGTGCCAACATTCGTCTTGAAGAGGAGAAACTCGTTATTTATGGGGTAGGGTATGGGCATGGGGTAGGGATGGCTCAGTGGGATGCGTATGGTATGGCGCTCGCGGGCAAGTCGTATAGGGAGATTCTTGGTTTTTTCTACATCGGCACACAGATTGATAGACTCTGGTAAAACTACAAATCGGTGTTTGTGGGTGAGCTTTTTTTGATTTTTGGTAGAGAAACGAGATCCTTTCGGTGCGTCCAGATAAGTATGAGCCAGTTCAAAAGAAAACCTGCGAAAAGCTCCCATTCTTTCCAGATACCGAAGAAATACCCTGCAACAAGGTTGGCAAAGCAAAGCACCATGACTATCCAACTGTCAGAGGCAAGAAAAAATTTGAGAACAAAGGTGACTATGCCACCACTTGCAGGAATAATTCCAAGGGTGACAGCACCCCATACCCCAAGGGTCGCGGCAACAGCTTTTCCCCCACGAAATCCAAGAAACGGAGAGAGATGGTGTCCCATAACAGGGCTGAGAAGGATGAGAACAAGCCACCATCCACGGATACCGAGGATATGGTAGGCCAGGGTGGCAGGAAGGGCTCCTTTTCCTATCTCGAGAATAACTGCAAGCACTCCTACCATACGGCCTCCAGCACGAAAGACATTGGTTGCTCCAGGATTGTGGTCTCCATAGTGGCGAACATCCTTTTTAAGAAAAAGTTTTCCCAACCAAACAGCAAAGGGCAGACTCCCTATCAAAAATCCCCCAAGAGTGAATAGAACAAGTTGAGATATTCCCATTTTGCCTCCTTACAGAGAATCAATCTCTTCAAGTTTTTGTTCGTACCATTTTTGCTTTTCTTCTACCTCGGTGGCGAGATTGTAGTAATCTTCATAGGCTTTTTGGAGTTCTTCGTCTATTTCTTTAAGGGATTTTCCATAAATGCGGAGGTTTTCGGCATGAGAGGTGGCAGAAGCTTCCAGTAAGAGAGTGTGAAAATGGTTTTTTTTCTCTTCGAGAGAGATGATGTATTGTTCGAGGGTTTCCAGTTGCTTCTGGAGAGGTCGTAACAGTCTGGACTTTTCCTGCACAATCTCTGCCCTTTTTTGACGGGTATTTTTTTTCACTTCTTGTGGGGGTGTTTTCTTGTCTTCTGTCTCCCATGCCCAGCCAATTTTTTCCAGGAAATCATCATAGGTTCCTTCGAATATGCGCACCTTTCCTTCATCAAAAATGATGAATTTTGTTGCCAGGACCCGGAGGAAACTTTCATTGTGGGTTACAAGGACAATTCCCCCGGGAAACTGGTCCAGGGCAGCGAGAAGAGCATCAGTAGCGTCCATATCGAGGTGGTTGGTGGGTTCATCGAGGAGAAGAAGATTGGCTGGTCTGGCAAGAAGCTTTCCTAAAAGAACCCTGTGGCGTTCTCCCCCTGAGAGAACCTTGAGAGTTTTTTCGGCAAGTTCCCCTTCAAAAAGCATAAGACCGGCAATCGTTCTTGCCTGTGTGCGGTCCCGATTTTCCATGGCCGTGAGAATTTCTTCCTCAATAGTGTGGTCGGGGTGGAGTTTATCCACTTCTGATTGTCCAAAGAAATGCGTCACAGCTTGTGGGTGGTAAGAGATGGTGCCTGTCCAGGGTTTTTTATTGCCCCGCAAAACCTCAAGAAGGGTGGTTTTCCCCTGGCCGTTTCGGCCCACCACTGCCACACACTCACCCTTTTCTACGCGAAATGAAAGCTTTTGAAAAAGTGGCCTGTCATAACCAAAAGAGAGGTTTTCTACCTCGAGGAGAATCTTGGCTGTTGTTGTTGCATAGGAAAAATGAAAGTCAAGTTCAGGAAGTTTTTCAAGTTTTTCTTTTTTTTCCATCTTTGCAAGCATGCGGGCTCGAGATTTGGCCTGACTGGCAAGACGGGCTTTTGCCCGGAAACGGCTGATAAAGAGCTCTATCTGCTGACGTTTCTTCTCCTCGTGGATACGTGTTTTCTCATACACTTCTTCTTCGAGGGCAATTTGCTGGTACATTTTCTCTGTTTCTCCCTCCATTTTGCGCGCTCGTTGACGATGAATATACAGGGTGTGGGTAATAATGTCATCAAGAAAGTCTCTATCATGGGAGATAACGACCAGCTCTCCTTTCCATCCTCGAAGAAGATTCTTAAGAAAACGGATGGAAACAATATCCAGGTAGTTGGTTGGTTCGTCGAGGAGTAAAAGATTTGGTTCAGCTATCAACACACACGCCAGAGCAAGTCGCATCTGGTATCCTCCCGAGAGCTGATCTGGTGAGAGAGTTATCATCTCCTGGCTAAATCCCAGTCCATGGAGAAGTTTCTCAGCCTGGTAGCGTGGTTTTTCCTCCCCCGGGATGTGGTGACAGAGTTCTTCTACCACGGTAGAAAAATGCCAGGTGTGGTGTTGTTTGAGATATCCCACCCGATACTCTCTTGGGAACACTACTCTCCCTGTGTCTGGTTCTTCCTCTCCTGCTAGAATGCGGAGTAATGTGGTTTTCCCACTTCCATTGCGACCACAGAGACCTATCCGTTCCCTGGGATGAATGGTAAAAGAAACCCCTGTAAAGAGTTTCTGTCCTCCATAGGACTTGGAAACATTTTCTATTGCTATCATTGGTTACCTCTAAAAAAAGGCTGTCCTTTTTCAGGACAGCCCCTTCAGTATGAGAAGAACCATAGGTTTTATCCCATCAAGGCTGTCATCAGAATCGATGCCACCAGAGCAAGAATTGCGTAAAACTCCGGAAGAGCCGCCATCACCAGACCAGGTACCAGCGTGTTATGGCCAGAACCAATAGCTGACGCACTGGCAGCACAAACCTTACCCTGATAGATAGCTGAAACCAGACCGGCCAATCCAAGCATGATGCCGGCAGCGAGCATCACGGATCCCTGGAGTAGGGTCAATTCAGGCTTCATATAACTCTGGTAGAAGAAGAAACCCACAAACCCGTAGATACCCTGGGTTGAGGGTAGCACCGAAGCCACCAGAAGGGTACCAAAGGCATCTGGTCGTTTCTTCAGTGAACCAATAGCTGTGCTTCCACTAATGACAAGTCCCATAGCTGAACCTACGCCAGGCAAACCCACCATCAAACCCAATCCAATACCTCCAAGAATCAAAGCCAATGTGTTTTCCATATCCTACTCCTTTTCCATGTATTCTCTATGTCGAAATGGCTCATACCGTCGTCCACCACCCTGATAATCCATGGTTTTAAAAAATTCCAGAAATGTGAGTCGCAAAGGATGAACAAAAGCACCCAGGAGTGCCAGAGCCAGATTGAGCCCATGTCCTACCACAAGGATAAGAATCATACCCACCCAGTTCAGTATACCAGGATTATCCCCACGAGCCATGAGCGCAATCTGGTTGAAGGCACTTCCCAGCATACCACCAGAGAGTCCCAGAGCAAAGAGACGAATGTACGAAAGAATGTCTCCCGGGAGACCGGTTACGGTGCCATACAACTCCCACAGTCCCAGAAGAGGTCTCATCCAGAGTTTGTTCTGGGGATTGTTAAAGAGCAGGATAAGCACCACCCCGGTGAGTGCCAGGATATTCCCGGTGAGTAGAGGCTGGGGGAGAGCATCCACCCAGGACCGTATGGTAAATGGGCCAACTGCATATCCTTCGGGGAGGAGTCCTGCGATCATGGAAATCAGAACGCCCAACAGAAGTGAGAGTGTACCCAGAGGGTGGAGAGCATACACAAACCCTTCCATTCGTATCTTGTTTATGACCTTTACAATAAGCCCAATAGAAAGCTGCAGCACACCAAGCATCAGAGAGAATGCCATAGCATCGTTGATGTTCGCAAAGAATACGGTGGAGCACAACTCGGAAGGGAGTACCCCTGTTAATTGAATCCCGAAGAAACTATTGAGTATCCAACCCGAGATCATCGTGGTCAGACTAAATACCACTCCTAACCAGGCAAGCCTGCGAGCATTTCCCCTCGTGAGAAGTACCAGAAGAAGGGTAATAACGAGCATGATCGAACCATAACCGAGATCTGCCATACAAAGACCAAAGAAAAAGGCAAAAAAAGGAGCAACCAGGGGAGTGGGATCTATCTCGTAGTATGATGGTACACTGTGAAGCGAAAGAATTGGCTCAAAGAGACGACTAAAGGCATTGTTACGGAGAAGTACAGGCACACTTTCGCCCGGTTGGGGATCCTCGATGAGGTAAACAACGGTGTAAGACTGAAGCAGAGCTTCAATTTTTGTCCGTTTGCGTTTGGGAAACCATCCCTGGAGAAGGCGAACCGTTCCCTCTGCTTCTTCGATGGCTGAAACCTCAGCAAGCCTGTAGGAAAGTTTATCCTCAATAGAAAGTTTTTCTTTTTCAAGGAGAGGAATTGCCGAAAGGAGTTGTTCGAGTTCAACATAGTACTCTGAGAGGGTTCCTTCACGGACGGCAATCTCCTTTTCGAGCATTTCCATTGAGAGGGGTCTATAGGCAAGCTCATAGGGTTTGAGAGCATCGATTTCCTCTCCTGCAGGGGTGATAGCCACGAAATATACGGTTTTCCCGATCTGGTTGATCTTTTCCACAGGATACTCAGCAGAAAATTTCTTAAAAGCGGACTCAAGAGCCACATAAAAACGGATGGAAAGACCTAAAGACTCGAGTTGTGCTTTGTCTTCCGGTCCAAATTCGCCCCAGACGGAGATTTCTTTCAGAGTTCTCTCCATACTTTGAATCTCGGCCTGGAGGTGCTGGATCTCTTCATTCCTCTTGAGAATACGTTGGGCAAGCGAGAGAGCATCCTCTGTTATTGTTTCCTGGGCAAGTTTTTTGTCTGGTTTGAGGTAGCTTTTGAGGATCTTGAGAGCATCATCGAGGAGTTTTTTGTTTCTTTCCAGGTTTTGAAGTTCCTCATCATCCGTGGTGATGGTTTCAATATGAACAAGTCCAAGATTCTGGAGATCAACAAGAAGCCTTTCAATCTCCTGATGATAGATAAAGCACGAGAGTTTTTGCATTTTTTCGACCATGTCAGGCCTCCCCACCCTCGATGACTTTTTGTTTGGTAATTTTCTGAGCTGATTTCTCGAGGTTGTCCACATCCTCCAGGAAGCGCTTGATCTTTCGTATAGCCTCTTCATACGCCGGGATCTGGACTTTTTCATAAAGGTTTACTTTTTGTGTGGTTTTACGCCGTGCGTATTCGAGGATCTCCATTTTTCGCTCGGTCACCTTGAGCCTGGAGAGGATACGAGCCAGCTTCTCCAGCTGGTTAATTCCTTCCGTGTACCACATCGGCGTAAGAAACAGGGAGTAGGGTTGGACTTTGAGCTTTACATTCGAAAACTCTGGTGTCTTAACCCCGGCGATCTTCTGAGTCGTGAGGATTATCTCCTCAAGCATGACAAGAAGCTCAGGAAATTCAACCCATAATCGGACATTTGCTTCCATTTCAGCAAGTGTTTGATGAAACTCAGCGTTGATCTTTTCTTTTTCTTCTTTGAGGTGTTTTACTGTCAGACGAAGGGCTGTTTCCTTGCTTTTGAGCGTCGGCAAGGCATTCTGGCGGATCTTGATCTGTTTCTGCAGGGCCTGCATGGCCAGCTTGTTAAACTGATACTTGATCGCCATAGGTTATTTTCCTTTCCAGTACTTATCCATGAATTCTTGTTTGATACCAACTTCGTTTCGGTTAAAGTATTTAGCAAAAAGTTCCCATGCTGTATCAAGCATTTCGTCTACAGCAATATTCACATCAATGGCAAGAAGTTTTTCAGAGTATTCTCTGGCAAACTGGATACAACGCTCATCATAATCGGTAAGGTCAAAACCATTGTCTCGTTTGGTCTTGGCATTGGCAGCATCTGCGTAGAGACGGACGGCAGCGTTCATCACCTGGGGGTGATCAGGGCGAGTTTTCTTTCCGATCACAAGCTGCTTGAGACGGGAGAGGGAGCGGAAAGGATCAACGATTACCTTGTTGATGTCACTGTCCTTTCGCAGGAAGAGCTGTCCTTCGGTAATGTATCCTGTGTTGTCGGGAATAGCATGGGTGATGTCTCCACCGGAGAGGGTGGTTACCGCGATAATGGTGATAGAACCTCCCGAAGGAAATTGAACGGCTTTTTCGTATATCTTGGCGAGATCTGAGTAGAGAGATCCTGGCATGGAGTCCTTGGAGGGGATCTGGTCCATCTTGTTGGAGACGATCGCGAGAGCGTCAGCAAACAGGGTCATATCGGTAAGAAGTACGAGGACTTTTTCGTTTTTGTCTACAGCAAAGTATTCTGCTGCCGTCAGAGCCATATCCGGGATGAGGAGTCGTTCCACCGGTGGCTGATCAGTGGTGTTAACGAAAGAGACAATCTTATTGAGAGCTCCGGCGTTGTCAAAAAGATTTTTGAAGTAGAGGTAGTCATCGTTTGATAACCCCATACCCCCAAGGATGATCTTGTCTGCTTTGGCTCGGAGGGCGACATTTGCCATGACAATGTTGTAAGGTTGATCAGGATCGGCAAAGAAGGGAATCTTTTGTCCCGTTACCAGGGTATTGTTGAGGTCGATACCCGCGATACCTGTGGCAATGAGTTCTGAGGGTTGTTTTCTTCGGACGGGGTTTACCGAAGGAGACCCAATCTCTCGTTCTTCTCCTTCGATCTCAGGGCCACCATCAATCGGTTCACCGTATGCGTTAAAGAATCGGCCGGCCAGCTGATCTGAAACCTTGAGTTTGGGTGGCGCCCCGGTAAATACCACTTCCGCGTTGGTTCCGATCCCTGCTGTTCCCTGGAAAACCTGGAGAGTAACCTCGTTGCCTTGAATTTTTACCACCTGGGCTGGCTTGCCATCCACATAAGCCAGTTCCTCATAACTTACACCCTCAGCGATTAGCGTACATGTTGCTTTGGTGATTTTGCTTATTTTCGTATAGATCTTTTGAAATGCCTGCCCGCTCATGCGTTTTTCCTCCTTTCTGCGATAGCTTCACGGAGTTCTTTCTCATATTGCAAAAATTTCTCCTGTTTGAAAGGGCTGTAGTTCATCTGTTTCATGATATTGATAAGCCGTTTGAAGTAGGAGCCAACCTCTTCAAAGGAGTTAAATTCAAACTCACTCTCGAGTATTTCGGTGATAAGATCCAGCATGTACTTTTGACGTTCAAGTGGTGTGATGGCATCAATTTCGTCAAAGGCATCCTGTTGATAAAGGACAAAATCAATGGTCTCTGACTTCCAGTACGTGACATGATAGTCAATGGGCACACCATCATCACCGAGAATAGTGATTTGATCGTACGCTTCCTTGCCCCGGAGTGTCCAGTTTCGAGCGTTGTATACCTTGGAAACCCAGTCCGAACCGAGACGTTTGTTGAGGTATTCTTGAATTTCTGGATATTCAAGGTATTTGGAGTAACTCTCTATAGGGTCAATGGCAGGATACCGTTTGGAGTCTGCTCGTGCCTGTGCCAGAGCATAAAAACAACGAGCGGCTTTTTTAGTGGATTCTGTGACGGGTTCTTTGAGGTTTCCACCGGCAGGAGATACCGTTCCGATAAAAGTGACCGACCCTGTTTGACCATTGTTCAGGTAAACCATCCCAGCGCGAGCGTAGAAGTTGGAGATGACCGCTGGCAGATCCATGGGGAAAGCATCAGGTCCAGGAAGTTCCTCGAGACGGTTGGACATCTCACGAAGGGCCTGCGCCCATCGGGAGGTTGAGTCTGCCAGAAGAAGGACTTTGAGTCCCATGTTACGATAGTACTCAGCAATCGTCATAGCGGTATAGACAGAAGCCTCACGAGCTGCAACAGGCATGTTGGATGTGTTACAGATGATAGTTGTTCGTTCCATGAGTTTACGCCCTGTCCGTGGGTCAATAAGCTCAGGGAACTCGGTAAATATTTCTACCACTTCGTTAGCACGTTCACCGCACGCTGCAATGAGAATGAGATCAGCCTCGGCGTTTTTGGAGATGGCGTGCTGGAGCACTGTTTTACCACATCCAAAAGGTCCAGGGATAAAGCCTGTTCCTCCCTCTGCCATAGGGTTAAAAGTATCTATAATACGAATACCTGTTTCAAGAACCTTAAATGGGCGAGGTTTTTCTCTGTAACAACGGAGTTCCTTTTTAACGGGCCAGCGCTGAACCATGGTGACTTCAGTGGTTTCACCTTCGTCGTTTTCGAGGGTAGCGATAGTATCTTTTACACGATAATTTCCTTCGGAAACGATGGATTTTACTTTCCATTTACCTTCAAGCTTGAAGGAAACCATGATTTTGTGATCAATCCAGTTTTCCTTGACGGAGCCAAGCCAATCTCCCGCCTGGACAGTGTCACCTACCTTGACGATAGGCTTGAAATCGTATCTCGCTTCTTTGTCAAGGGGTTCGGTGTATTCACCACGGCGGAGAAAGATCCCCTGTTTTTTATCAAGATCATTCTGGAGACCGTCAAAGTTTTTGGAGAGGAGACCCGGGCCAAGCTCTACTTCGAGCATGTGACCGCTAAATTCTACCTCCGTACCCACTTTGAGCCCACGGGTGGACTCAAAAACCTGCACATACGCAATATTACCCGTGATTTTGATTACTTCGCTCATCAGGCTGGCATCAGGCATCTTAATAAAAGCGATCTCGTTCTGAGCTACAGGACCATCCACTTCAACCGAGACCAGGTTGGCGATAATACCTTTTACTTTTCCTTTGACCATTATTTCCTCCCCTTGTGGATGTCGAATTCATGTGAAAAGGTTATCTTGGACTGTATGGAAGATACAAGTTTTTCCAGTTTTTGTTTGCCGTCGGGGGCACTCAGAGAAAGCCAGCGAGTAGCAAGAGCAAGCCGCAGCACATAGCTATAAACATCGTGGGCAGAAAACATTTCCAGGGAGACACGCTCCTCCAACCATTTCCATTTTACTTCGTCAAAGAAAAGTTCCATCTCAAGAAGACGTCCACTCTCGTAAAGCTGGCTTGCTTTTTCAATAAAGTTGAATTCCCCACCTACTCCAAAATCCGGGGAGGAGCTTCGTCTCATCAGATCGGCAAATTCTCCCACGGGAAGCATAGAACGTTCCATCGGTTTATGGAAACGACGGGCAACAAGCCCTGATTTGATGTTGCGAAGATGTGCCTCAAATTCATAGTACTCTCGTACAAAGGGATCATGAAAATCATCGAGATGTTCGTAAAGGAGAATAGTGAGTTCCTCTTCGGGAAGATACTCGGGGTAGAGACGACGCTCATTGTTGTAAGCAAACCAATACTCGGCAAGAAAAGGGAGAAAGCTATCACTGTCTTTCATGTTTTCTTCGAATTCTTCCTGGGTGTAATAAGCGGGGTAACGATAGATGAAGTCTGGTTTGCCATAATGAGCGGCGTTTGCGATATCATTGAAAAGAAAAAGTTGACGCAGCCCTTCAAAATCCTCGTGTGACATTTCCTCACGACAGAGCTCCCAGACCTCTTCGAGAGTATTGCCGATTTTTTCTGCATCAAGTACAATATCATGGAAGCTGGAAACAAGGTAGTAGTACTGCACTACTTGCCTCCAAAGAGAATCTCTTTTGCCTGGGGTTTAAGAAACGACTGGAAGAATTCGAGAAAGTCTTTCTCAGTGAAAGAAAGAAGAAATGTTCCATCTTTTGGCCCAATTTTGAAGCCTCCTTCCATGCGGGATTCAAATCGAAGTTCCATACCTTGTTCGAGGAGTTTACTTGCTCGGGACTTGAACCAGGAGAGGAGCTTGTCTTTTTGTTTCTCTGGCAGAACAACGGCAATATCAAGACTTCCCTGGTCAGTTGTCCATTTCTGCGCGAGGGTAAGAACAACTTCTCCCAGAATATTTTCATCAGCAAGGGTGTCTTTGATGTTGGGTTTGATTGCCGATTCGGTCAGGATACGAATGATTTCCTGGCGCAGGCTTGCCATAGCCTGGTCTGAGGCCATCTTCACTTCGGAGAGAGTGCGTTGTTTGAGATGTTCTGATTCTTGCTCTGCTTTGCGAAGGATCTGCTCAGCTTCTTTTTTTGCTTGCTCAACGAGGAGCTTTGCCTCTTCCTCAGCTTTTTTTATGATGATCTGGCCTTCTTTACGGGCCTTTTCGAGGCCTTCGTTGTAGATCTTTTGGGTGAGTTCTTTGAGCTTGCCTTCCATAGAGGTTTTCCTCCCGGATTTTATTTGTTGTATTATAAATCTTTTTAGAATTTTTGTCTATATTTTAGGAGATTTTTTTTTGGAAAATGGAAAATAAAAGAAAAATAAATGTAAACTTGGTAAAATTTGTTGATTGTGTCGAGTAAAACGAGAGAGAATCTCAAGAAAAGAAAAAATTTTTAAGAAAAGATGCATTTTTTTTTCTTTTTCTTTATACTTACCTTTGTAAAAATATTGTGTGATGGAAAAGGAGGCTAGAGATGGTTATCCTGGAGTATTTCCAACAGGGTGGACCAGTAATGTATTTTATCCTTGTGGTTTCGATTGTGGGACTTGCGGTTTTTATTGAGAGAGTGCTTTTTTTCCGTCAGGTTCGACAGAATGCGAAGATTATTCAGGAAAAGATGCGCGAGAAACTCAAGGGGAGACGGATAGATGAGGCTATAGCCGTCTGTGAAAACTATCCGGGACTTGCGGCTAATATTATTCGCGCCGGACTGACGCAATACAACAAGAGTCGTGATGAGATTGAAAAGGCAATGGATGATGCGGCTGTTTATGAGCTTCCCAAACTGCATCGGAATGTGCCTGTGCTCGCGACGGTGACGAGTGTTTCAACCCTTTTGGGACTTTTGGGAACGGTGCTCGGGATGATTATCTCGAGTACGGTGCTTTCTACGCAGGGTATGAATAATCCCTCGAAGCTTATCGGGGGTATTGCTCAGGCGCTTATTACGACAGCGTATGGGTTGATTGTGGCCATCCCTGCTCAGGTGGCGTATAACTATATTGTGGCTCAGGTAGAGAGTATTATTTCAGATATAGAGATATCGACGACGGAACTGATCCAGCTTTTGAAATCAAAAGCGGAAGATACATCGCTTCCTCGCTGGTAAGTTGTCTTGATATGATACTTTTAGGGAAAAAGTAAGGAGTAAACGATGACGGTAATGGTGTATGTGCTTTACCTTGTTGGAACGTATCTGCTCGGTGCGATTCCATTTGGTTTGGTTTATGGGTTTATGCGGGGTGTTGATATTCGCACCGTAGGATCCAAGAATATTGGGGCGACGAATGTGAGTCGGGTTTTTGGTTTTTGGGGTGGTTTTGTGCCTGTATTTGTGTTGGACTTTCTCAAAGGTGGTCTGCCGGTTTTCTTTTTCCCTGTTGTGGAGCAGATGGTATTTGGGGGGAGTGGATATTTTCTCGAAAGGGATATCATGTTGATTTTGATAGGCGTGGTGGCGATTCTTGGGCATCTCTACCCTGTGTACCTTGGCTTCAAGGGAGGTAAAGGTGTGGCCACATCGGCCGGAGTGTTTTCGTTTTTGGCTTTTTATGAACTTTTGATAGCTTTGGGGGTATTTTTGGTGACTCTCTTTGGTTTTCGATTGGCGGTCTATCTGGGTGACACAGAAGAACGAAAGCTAGGTTTTTTCAAAAATCTGCAAAAGGGTGTAGGGCTTTCTTCTGTCCTTGCTGCTGTTGCTCTTCCTCTGAGTGTTTGGTTCTTGGAACCGCAGAGGACAGCTCTTAAAGTGGTGACGATAGTGATAGCTCTTCTGGTTATTGTTAAGCACCGGAAAAATCTCGCGCAGCTTTTTGGGGCAAAGTCGTAGGAGGAAGGAATGGATATACGGGAATTTTCTCTTCGTCAGCTGAGTGAAGCTCTTGAGAAAAAGGAACTTTCCTCGGAGGAGATCACAAGGGCGTATCTTGAGGCTATTGAGAGAGATGAAACCTCGTCTGAACCTATTCATGCCTATGTCTCTGTTTATACTGAGGATGCCCTCGCTATGGCTCAAGAGGCAGATAAGAAACGTGCCCGGGGTGAAGGTACAAAACTTACCGGTATTCCTATAGCTATTAAAGATAATATTAACGTACGCGGATATGAGACAACCTGTTCCTCCAGGATTTTAAAAGGGTATAAAGCAAGTTATGACGCGACGGTTGTAGAAAAACTCATCCGTCACCATGGAATGGTGTTTTTGGGGAAGACCAATATGGATGAGTTTGCTATGGGGTCTTCTACCGAAACCTCGGCGTATGGTATTACTCGAAATCCTTTTGATCGCAAAAGGGTTCCAGGGGGCTCGTCGGGTGGTTCTGCGGCTTCTGTTGGTGGAAAGTTGGCTCCCGTGGCACTTGGGAGTGATACAGGGGGGTCTATACGTCAACCGGCGGCTTTTTGTGGGTGTGTGGGATTGAAGCCTACCTATGGAACAGTTTCACGGTATGGGTTGGTGGCGTTTGCCTCTTCGCTTGATCAGATTGGACCTCTCGCTCGGACGGTAGAGGATGCTGCCTGGATCTATGAGGCTATCGCAGGGCATGATCCCAGAGACTCTACCAGTGTTGAGCATGTGCCTGTGTTGAAGCTCGAGGGAAATCTCAAGGGTGTTCGAATTGGTGTGCCGAAGGAGTTTATTGTCGAGGGGATGTCTCAGGAGGTGAAGGAAAATCTTGAAACAGTTCTCCGGAAACTGGAACAGGAGGGGGCTATTGTGAAGGAAATATCCCTTCCTCATAGTGAGTATGCTGTGCCCACCTACTATGTGGTGGCTACGGCTGAGGCAAGTTCCAATCTCGAACGTTACGATGGGGTGAAGTACGGTTACCGGGCTCAGGCGGGAACACTCTCGGAAATGTATGTGAAAACCCGTACAGAGGGTTTTGGAGCAGAGGTAAAACGACGTATTATGCTGGGGACGTACGTGCTTTCTGCTGGCTACTATGATGCCTACTATCTCAAGGCACTCAAGGTTCGTACCCTTATTCGTCAGGATTTTCAGAAGGCGTTTGCCCAGGTAGATGTGATCCTTGGACCGACGACTCCTACTCCACCGTTTGGGATAGGGGAAAAGCTCAATGATCCCATTTCGATGTATCTTTCGGATATTTATACGATTTCAGCGAATCTGGCAGGCATTCCTGCAATTTCGTTACCTTCTGGATGGACAAAGACAGGATTGCCGCTTGGTATTCAGTTGATGGGTGACGCACTCAATGATGGAAAACTTCTCGATGTGGCGTATGGAGTAGAGCAAAAGTTAAAGGTGTAAAAGAATCTCTTTCAAGGAGGCCAAAATGGCATATAAGATTATCGCAAGTAAGTGTACCAACTGCGGAGCATGTGAAGCTGCCTGCCCTGTGTCTGCTATCAGTGAGCAGGGGGGAAAGCGTGTTATCGATGCGGGTGTCTGTATCGATTGTGGTGCTTGTGCTTCTACCTGTGCGTTTGATGCTATCGAGGCTTAAGATGTTTTGATAGTGGGATGGAGAAGCATCCCACTTGTCTTTATTTTGTGTAGGGAGAAATAAGGAGAGAGGTATGCAGATGGAAGCTTATTATACAACGTCAGGTTTGTCCCGGATTACGACGGTGGTTGTGGTAGTTTTAGTGATGATTCTGGGAGTTTGGCCGTTTATCAGAAATTACAAATACGCTGATCACCATCTGGATTATCTCAATCATGATTATGGGAAAAACCTTATGGCATCATCTGAACCAGGATCGGTATACATGACAGAAGGTGGGGATAATCAGGTGTTTTCTTCGCTGTATTTTGTGTATGCTGCCCGTGTACGACCTGATCTCTCTCCCTATGATCAGATGGGAAATGTGTTCAAGAAAATTTACGGACTCATGCTTTACAGTGATCCACGCGTGCTTGCTCGCCGAAAAGACCTCGTTGATAGCAATATTTTTGCCGGGCTTGAGCCGTTTTATGTGCAGATTTCTAATATCAATGATCCTCGAATCAATCTCGATCCGTATTTTATTCCTTACTGGCAGGGGCAGCGGCCGGTGTATCTCACATGGCAGCGTCCCGAGGTGTGGAAACTTGGGGATTATACGTATCGTCGGTACGGTATTATGTATAAAGTGGAACCCATAGCCCATCGTTTGCTGGATGACCTGGAGATTCGTGGCTCGTTGACAGTGGGAGAAGCCCAGTATCTCTTTTCTGAGTGGCTCAAGCGTTCTGTTGATAGAGACTTTGTCCTTGAGAAGGTGCGCTATCTTGCCTCGCATGGCTATGTAAAACAGGAGGGTGAGAAAATTGTTTTTATCAAGAATACCCCATTTCCCCTTGCGGATTATTTTTCCCGGTATCGACTTCGCTGGGGAAAGATTCCTAACCTGGCATATCTTGATAGGATGACCAGAGAGATTGCTATTGGGTATGATATGCAGATGGGAAATATCTACCGAAGTAAGATTAGAGACCTCCAGACGATGTATCAGCGTGAGGTTCGTTCTGAGGTTCGCGAAAAAATCGCTAAAGAAATCACTAATGCCTGGGAGCAAGCAAAAGCCGTATATCGTGAGGCTATTTCGTATGGGCATGATAGCGTCTCTATTATAGGGGCTTTAGTGGCTTTGGTAGAAAATGAGGTTGGAGAGGATCTGTCAGAGGAAGCCTGGCCACATTTTCGTAGGCTTTTGTCGTATTATTATAAATCAAGAACACTTGTGGGTGTTGCGATGACGTATAATCAGCTTCTCTTGAGAACCATTTATCGTCATCCTGATCGAAAAGAAAAGCTTCTTCCTCTTCTGGAGGAGAATATCAGGCATCTTCGCCAGATGCTTGTTCTCCGGAGTGAGGTAAAGCTCAAAGAAGCTCCCCCGAAGGATATAGGGGGTGGTTTTATGAATCCAGCCTATCAATCGTATCAGGAGTATCTCCAGTGGAAGCAGTATGTGGATATGCTTGATGTCGTCACGAAGGATCTTCGTTCACCGCTTTCCTCTCGTTTTGAAGAGACGGTATATGCCCTTTTGCAAAATCCTAAGGTATTTTCTTTAGATCAGAAGCAGATGATTCTTGTACAACTGATTCAGCGGACACAGCTAGCGAACTATGTTCCATATGCAAACCTTGCTGGAAAAATTATAGATGTCCTTTCTCGGGAGGATGATCTGCAGACACTTCTGTTTGTTTGGCAAATGGCTATACAGGTGCCTGACTGGACAGACAAGGCCTTTGTGACCGGTGATAAGATTTTGAGGCATAAGGACTTTCAGGTTCAACCTCTTCCAGAGGTTCCGTACAATCTTGGTATCCTCGCGTACCAAATAGCAAAGACATCCAATGATGAAGGGGATGTAAACAAAAGTTCATTTTATACCATGAAGAGCAAGGAATACATGAAAGTGTTTAAGCTGCTCTGTGAGGGAAATCTTCAGCTTCAGGCGAGGTTTGCTCAGCAGCTAAGAGTAGCGGACCAGGTTTTGGCACTGCCGTAAGCTGGCTTTATTTTTGTGCCTTAAAGGTCGATAAGAAAAATATGCATTACTATGATCTTTTTATTGTCGTTTTTCTGATCATTGGGTTTGCTTACGGGTTTAGTAGGGGTTTTATCAATATGATATTTACCCTCCTGGCTGTGGTTTTTGGACTTGTTTTGGGAGTAGCTCTGGGAAAACTTGTAGTAGGATGGCTTCCCCAGGCATATCGGCAGGTGTGGTTCTGGGTGGTGTTTGTTGTGGTGTTTACAGGGGGATATTTTGGGGTGAAGAGGTTTTCGTACTGGCTTGAGGATGTGCTGGAGTTTTTTGAGCTGGAGTGGTTGGATTCACTTCTGGGAGGTGTGGTTGGGCTTTTTCAGTTTGGGTTTTTGGTGGGTCTTATCTTCCTTTTGGTGGAGAGGTTTCCCTTTTTTCCTCAGGATTGGATACAAAAGGAGTTACCGTTGGGGCTTCTTCTTGCTCAGTGGACGCAGGTGGTGATAAACGTTTTTACTCATCTGTAGAGAGTATTTGCAAAAAGTTTTTGTCTGTTATATAATGAAAAAAGTCCAGGAAAAGGGAGGCGGTTATGATGAAGAAAATCCTTTGGACCGCCGTGGTTTGTGTTTTGTTTTTGGGTTGTGCTCGTCCTATGCGTGTGATGATTGTGGGGGATTTTTCTGGTGTGAGTTCAATGCTCCATGTTGAGGGAAGAGAGGGGATTCTCTGGGCTATCTCTGACCTTCGTGACGAGAAAAAAATTCTCTATGAGATGCTGGACATTCATAATATCTCTGATGACGAAGTGAAAAAAGTTCTCCAGAAATACCGTCCTGATGTCATTCTCGGGCCATTTGAGTCTACGATCGGAGCAAGACTTATTCCTTTAGCTAATGAAATGGCCATACCCATCATATGTCCGACGGTGAGTACCTCATGCTGGACCGGCAAAAGGGATTACATGGCGAGGGTTGTACCGGAAAATCTCCAGGAAATACGAAGTCTTTTGTGCCGGATGGAAAGAGATGGTGTTAGCCGACCCCTTCTTCTCTATGCTGAAGCCAATAAGGTCTACGCAACAGCATGGAAAGAAGAGAGTTCAAATTTTTGGACATCGAAGGGGGTAAACGTGGTTATAGTACCCTATCGGTTCGAAGGTTCTGGTTGGGTTGAGGAGGTGGCTGAGAGGGTAGTGCGAGCAAGACCGGATGCCCTTATAATTGTGGCTGGCGGAGAAGAGGGTGGACTTCTTGTCCAGAGGATAGGACGCCAGCTTTCCGGGGTGCGTTTTTATCTTTCTGGTTGGACGATGGACAGGTATTTTCTTCGATGGAGTGGAAGATATGGCGAGGGGGCGGTGGTTATTCATCACTTTGTTATGAATCATACCAATCAGGGGTATCAAAATATCGCCAGGAGATTTTTAGAGCAGTATGGGCAGATGCCATCGTTTGGGTTTGTGTATGGTTATGAGGCAATGAAACTGGCTGCAGAGCTTTACGACGATGCCAAAGGACAACTGGCTAAACGGTGGTTTTCTCTTTTTCCACGGACATTTGAGGGGTTACAATCCGCAGTGTATCTTGATCAGTATGGAGATGCCACGAGGAAGATGTTTATTATAAAGGTAGTGAGTAATGAGTGGCAGGTGGCAAATGAGTAAAAAAAGATTTTCTCTGAGGGGATTGTCGCTGGGTTTACAGGTACGTGTGGTTATTATTTTTCTTTTGGTGATGACTACCCTGGTGACGGGTTTCTGGGTGGGGGGGATCTTTTACCAGTGGTGGAATAAAGAGTATTATCACCAGGTGACGGTGAGTACTTTTTTGGCAAGTGATCTGGTGTCTTCGGACATAGAAATGTTTCGCCGGGTGGGAGAGACGGTATTTGAGATTTTGTCGGATACCATGAAGGGGGATAGCTTTGACAAGCGGCAAACTCTTGATGTGTTAAAAAAAGAGTTTGCTCAGATGGAGGCATTTGCACTTTTTGATCGAGAGGGGAAAAGGCGTTTTTTTATCGGTGATTCCCGGTGGGATTCTCTTGATCTTTTAGGATTTTTTTCAGGGAAAGCGTTTCGTTTTTCGAATGTGATGTATGAGGTGGTGAATTATCCAGGAGAGAAGGTTTCCTATCTTCTGTTGTTTTATGAGGATGGCGAAAGAAAAGGTGTGGGGGTTTTTTCTTTACAATCAGTGCTTGCTCATTTTCGCATTCAGCTTCAGGTTTATCGGGTAGGAATCGGCATTGTGGACCAATACGGCAGTTTTGTAATTCATACTGATATATCGAGAGTAGCTGCTTCTGAGGGATTGGGCCATCTGGGGGATTTTCGAGATCTTGTTCGTTCTGCTGCAGAGAGACAGGATGTTTCAGGTACTGTAGAAGATCAGGAATATATGTATATTATCAAAGCTGTGAGTGGGCTTCCCTGGTTTGTGGTAATTGAGGTTTCCAAAAAACGCTGGATGTGGTTTTTTTCTGAGTATCTATGGGCGGTTTTTGTCATTCTTGGAACATCGTTTGTTGTGTCTCTTGTGATAGCGGTGCAATTTTCTCGATTTCTTGAGAGAGTGTTTCGTGCCTTTGTGGAATACACGAAGGCGATGCTTCTTGGACGTTCAGGAGAAAGAGCAGAGAGAGGAGGTTTTGCGGAGCTTGAGTTTTTTATTTCGACGGTAGAGCAACTCGTCACTTCTCTTCGGCAGGAAGAGGAGCAACTCCGTTATTCCCGGCAGATGCTTCAGGAGATCCTCAATACCTTGAGTGAGGGAATTTTGCTCGTACGGCCTGATGGAACAGCAGTGTATATTAATCAGGAGGCCTCGAAGATGCTGGGGATTTCTCCCCGGGTGGAAATGGATGTTTTGATACAGGGCAAAAGTAGTAGCGGTGGAGTGGGGCTTCCTCTTCCACTTTTGATGGCGGTTAAGCCGTATGAGCGAAGGTATGAGGTAAAGGAAGAAGTGATGATCTATGGGGGTGACGGGCAGAAGATCTGGCTTTACGTGCAGAGTAAGGATTGGTGTAATCCAGATGGAAATTTTCTGGGCAAGATTGTGACACTCATGGATATTACCAGCAGGAAAGTATTTGAACAGCAGCTTCAAACCTCGGAGAAAAGACTGTCAACGGCTCTGGAAACAGCAAATGCGATGTTCTGGGAATGGTTTGTTCCATCGGATAGTTTGATACTCTCAAAAGAATGGGAAGAAAAAACGAGGAAACCTTTGCCGTCATTTTTTAAAAATTGGCTTATGCAATTGGATGAAGAGGAGGCAACAACGTTTCGGGAGAAACTTCTAGACTACTGCTATGGACGGGAGCGGGAGTTTGTTTTCGAGCATCGTTTGCCGGCTCTAGATCGGGAAATCTGGGTGCTTAACAAAGCGCATGTAGTGGAAAGGGATCTTTTTCATCAACCGTTACGTGTCATAGGAGTGATGGTGGATATTACTACCTTGAAAGAGCAACAGAAGCTTATAGAGGCTTCTCTTGCTGAGAAAGAGATGCTTTTGCGAGAGATTCATCATCGGGTAAAGAATAATCTTCAGATTATCTCGAGTCTACTCTCTCTTCAGATGGATCAGACAGAGGATGATGGAATGAAAAAGGTGCTTTTAGACAGTCAGGTGAGGGTACGTTCGATGGCTCTCGTGCATGAGAAGCTTTATCAAACCAAATTCTTTGCCCAGATACCGGTAAAGGAGTATCTAGAGGATCTTGTGGAGGCTATCAGGGGTATCTATGATATCACGGTACCGGTAGAGTTGGAGATCAAAACAGAGGATTTGGTTTTACCGTTAGAGACTTGTATACCGGTAGGATTGTGGCTTTCGGAGGTGGTGACGAATGCTTTTAAGTATGCTTTTCGGGATCACCCGGATCCGAAGTTGAGGATAGAGTTTCTTTCTGTTGGGAATCAATTGCGACTTGAGGTTGCCGATAATGGTCCAGGACTTGATACGCAGCGACTGGAAAAACCCTCTTCTCTCGGGATGAAGCTTATCCATATTCTTGGGGATCAGCTTGGTGGTCTGTCAAATAAATTAAAATGTCACCTTTTTATTGAAATAGAAATGTCACTTTTTTATGCCGAAACTCTACGACCATAATCATCTATTTCAAAAAAGTTCAATTCGATATTTTTCTTAAAAATATGTATACTTCCATCAAGCCAGGTTTTTAAGATAACATTGTCCCCGGGTTTTATGGCTATAGGTTGTTTCTTTTCAATCTGGTATATTCTTTTAGAAAACTTTATTGTATAATCTCTATAGACTTTGCACTCGGCCGTATAACAAACATAGTTCCTTAAGTCCTGATCAGGCATTAATGCAATATGAAAATCTTCATCCGACAGAGGTTTTTTACTAAATTTTCGGTTATTCTTTTCCCAGTAATATTCTTTCAAAAAACGATTGGCACTGTCAATATCCTTTATGTTTTTTAGTTTCATTTCTGCTATTAACCTGTCCTGATGGATCCCATTCCATCTCTCTACGCGCCCTTTTGCCTGGGGACTATGGGCATATATCATTTCTATCCCCAGCCTATGGCAGACCTCTCCAAACTTTGTTAGAGGCAATTTCCCTGCAAGCTGTTCTTCTATGGTCGCTTCCCGTTTCGTATAGAACAGGCTTTTATAATCACAATAGATCGAATAAGGAATACCGTATTTCATTATCCAGTCAAACAAACATTGCAGCGCTACTTGTGTCGTTTCTCCTGTGTCGAAAAGACCGTAAGATGTGCCTGTAGCATCATCCACCATATTCATCAGACAGACTTCTTTGCCTGTCCCAAACCAGTCGTGAATGCTGCCGTCCATTTGAATCTTTCTCCAAAATGCTCTTTTCTCGGCCTTCTGGTACGGTGTTTCGCAGTTTTCTTATTTTCTTCCACAATCCTGTTTCCATCATCCATAAACGAAGCGTTGATGCTCCTATTTTTATATGATGTTCCTCATAAAGCTTTTCAGCTATAAATGTCGGCTTAAAACCTTTATAATTATTCCGTACTATCTGCATAATTTTCTCTTTGATATCACTGCTAATTCTGTGATTCCCCGGTTTGCCTATTAATTTGTGATTGAGGGCTTCATCACCCTTTGATAAATATTCTTTAAAAATTCGAATAAGTTGCCTTCTGCAAATCCCCAGTATTATTGCAGCATCTTTCTGCTTGATTTTCTTGTTCTTTACCATCTCCAGTATTTTTGCCCTCTTCTGTGCTTTAAGTGTCATCGTTATCACCTCTCTCATCTGCAACCTCTCGTTTTTTTAGTTGCAGTATTTTAAAAGGTGACATTTCTATTTGCACAAAGTGTGACATTTTAAATTGTTTTCGACAGGGGATCAGCTTGGTGGGAAGGTGAGTTTTGTGAACGAAGGTGGGCTTTTGTTGTAACTGTTCGAACGAGACGTTATCACTGGATCCTTGAGGGAGAATTTTGTCGTTACGAGATGGAGGCGGTTTTAGCTTCTTTTACGGGTGTGAGAGATTGGTTAATAGAGGAGGGGAGGGTTTCTTTTCAGGCTACTGAGGATTTTGATAGCGAGGGATTTATGAGTGTCCTGGCCGATCTGGGAATAAGGGTACGTCAGATGCAGTGAGAGACTGAAAGAAGGCAAAAGTTTTCCCAGGAATTTTAGAGAAAAGAAAAGATAAGGAAGCATGTTATTTGAGTGAAAAAAAGAGCCGCCCGAAGGCGGCTCTTGATGGTTAGCCTATGGCTTCTGGTCCTTCCTCTTCTGTTCGGATCCGTATACACCGTTCAAGAGGCAAAACGAAGATCTTTCCGTCACCGATTTTGCCGGTGAAAGCAGTGTCCATAATAGTGCGGATAGTGATGTCGACAAACCCATCGTTGACGGCGATTTCCAGCTTTACTTTTTTGATCAGATTGATGTCTGTATCTACGCCGCGGTAGGTTTCTGTGTATCCCCCCTGCTGTCCGCATCCGATCACATTGGTGACCGTCATCTTGCCTACACCTGCTTGAGCCAGAGCTTCTTTGACGTCGGTGAGTTTTTCAGGCCTGATGATAGCTATAATCCATTTCATATATGCCTCCTCTACTTTGTCAGGAAACCCTGGAAATCAGGGTAAGCTTCCTGCCCGTGTTCACCCAGGTCAAGCCCCAATAGCTCTTCTTCTCTGGTTACTCTGATACCAATCGTGGCTTTCAAAATAGCCCATACGATCAAGGCAACAGTGAAAACAAAGGCTGCAACCACCAGAACCCCTATCAACTGATGGAGGAAGAGAGAAACTCCACCGCCGAAAAAGAGTCCATTGGTTGTTTCTGTACCAGTTATGCCGTTCTGGGCAAAGAGTCCCACCGCGAGTGTTCCAAAGACACCATTGACAAGGTGAACGGAAAGAGCACCAACAGGATCATCTATTCGCAGGCGGTCGAAAATAAACACACTCAAGACCACCAGAATCCCCGCTATAAGTCCAATGATAGCTGCTGATGGCACACTTACAAATGCACAGGGTGCTGTGATTGCTACCAGTCCGGCCAGAGCACCGTTGACCAGCATGGTGAGGTCAGGTTTTTTCTGCAGAATCCAGGAGGTAGCCATCGCACTGAGGATAGCCATAATCGCTGATGTATTTGTAGTCATGAAAATATGTGCGATGGCTGTTCCATCACCCACGCCCATGGTAGATCCCGGATTGAAACCAAACCATCCAAACCACAAGATAAGTCCTCCAAGGGTTACCAGCGAAAGGTTGTGTCCCATGATGGGATTGATACTCCCATCGCTTCGGTATTTTCCTGTCCGCGGTCCCAGGAGAAGCACACCGGCTAGGGCAGCCCATCCGCCCACAGAGTGTACCACCGTAGAACCGGCAAAATCCCACATTCCGAGTTCTTGGAGCCAGCCTCCCCCCCATATCCAGTGTCCAATAATCGGATAGATAAAGCCCACAAGCACCACAGAGAACACGAGAAAAGAGAGGAACTTGATTCTCTCAGCTACTGCTCCAGATACTATCGTTGCAGCTGTTCCGGCAAACACCAGCTGGAAGAAAAATTTCGCCCAAAAGGGAACCTGTGTCCAGCTTATGGCACTATATCCCTCATCAACACCACCATTGGCAAAGAAAAGACTGGTGAGCCCGATGAAACCGTTTCCATCTCCAAACATCAAGCCCCATCCAATGACCCAGTAAGCTAGAGATGCCAGGGCAAATACAATAAAATTCTTTGCCAGAATATTTACCGTATTCTTGGCTCGTGCCAATCCTGCTTCTACCATGGCAAATCCTGTGTTCATAAAAAACACCAGTAACCCCGTAAGAAGCACCCACACCGTATCAAGAGCTACAGACAACGTTCTGGTTATATCAGCACTTTCTTGAGCAAAGCTCGCTGATACTCCAAGAAGTATGCCTGAAGCAACCCAAAACCATCGTTTCATTTTCTCCTCCTTTTTAGGTTTTGTATATTTATTGTGCAATATTTGTGCCAAAATTTCAAAATTTTATTTCAAATAATTTCAATAACTTATAAAAACAAAATAAAAAATAGACAGAAAAAAGGCTAAAAATTAAACATATAGCCTTTTTTTGATTAAAAAATAGGCATATTTGTTGGTAAAAGATTCCCTTATCGTGATGAACGGGAGGAAACCAATCTCTGAAAAAGAGAGTTCGTAAAATTGACATCCCTTTTTCTTTTCCCTATAATATTTTCTTATCTTTATCAAAGGAGAAAACTGTGCAAAAATCGTTTTGGAGAACACTTGTTTTCCTTCTTGTGATTTTTGTGGCTGTGGCAAGCGATCAAATCACCAAGGCACTCGCCAAAGCCTATCTTGTTCCAGGAGAAACGATCCATGTGGTAGGAGATCTGTTTGTTTTGATGTATGCCGAGAACGAAGGTGCCTTTCTCGGATTGGGAGCAAATCTTCCTCCCCTTGTGAGGAGCTGGGTTTTGGTTATTTTGCCCACAGTACTTCTTGTTGTATTTATCGTGGCTCTTTTTCTTCGGGAGAAGAATCCTCCTCTTGTTCATGTTCTGACGATGGCATCGATCGTGGGAGGGGGAATAAGTAACCTCTACGATCGTATCTTTTACGATGGAAGGGTCATTGATTTCATGAATTTTGGGATAGGGCCGGTCTTTCGCACGGGAATCCTCAATGTGGCTGATCTCTGGATTACCTTTGGGGCTATCATCCTGATTCTCTTGGGTGGGAAGTCCTCTTCATCCTCAGGAGAAAAAAACGCGTAGCCTTTGAAGGATTTTCCCCATCTCTTAAACATCTTCTAGCTTTTCTTGGAAAAAGAATGTTTTTGTTTTTTTCTTTGAGAGAAAAATTTTCTTCTTGAAAAAACTTGACAAAAAAAATTTTTTTCACTACTCTTGTAGTGTGATTTCACTTTTTTTTTTTAAAAAAACGTATTCTATTAAGGATCTCTACGTTCAGGGTGTAGGATGATAAAAAAGAAAAAACCATAAGGAGGGCGATATGGTGAGAAAATTTTTTTTGGGATGGTGGATATTTTTTCTCATTGGGTGTGGGTTTGTAGTAGAGGATCCTTCATCAGAAAGTATAGATTATGTTTCCCTGATGACCAATGTTCAGTCTCTTACCGTAGCAAAAGGATCCTCGTATACTCTTAGTTTGCCAGATACCAATGAATGGTATCCCCAGGTATACCGTACTCCCTGGAACAAGACGTATCTCTTTTACATCCGGGGAAATTTTTCCGGTCCTTGTACCCTCTATGCTGCAGAAATGGATGATGAGGGAAACTTCAAAAAACCCTCGGTAATAACTAATAACTTATTATCCAGCATCTTTGCGATTTTTGATGGGAGAAAGGGAAATGAACGGGTGCCTATCATTTATTTACGATCTTATTCTCCGGCTTTTTATGAGCTTACTCCTGATTTTGGTCTTGCTCAAATTTTCGGATTTTCTTTTGATCTTTCTCCTCTCATGGTATGGAACGGCTCGGCATGGGAAACATGGGCAGTGTATAATAGTGGTGAGAGCTGGCGACGTGTAGAGGTGTTTTCTACCACGGGAGGATGGGACTTTCAGGAGACTTCTATTATTTTGGGTTATGATATTGTCCAGTTTTTCTCGACGCCGATGGGAGGAGTGGGGGTGATTGGCAATGGCGAAAGTAATTTTGCGCTTTTGATGGTGAAAGAAAAAGACCAGACAGGACCGCCTTTTGTTTTTCAGCAGGTGGTGATAACCATAAAAGGGAATACCACGAATCTTAGTTCGAACTGGATCCTCTCCTCGACGCTTGTTGGGGTAAACTCTCCCTTTGTCGATGCTCAGGGAGGCTATCAGATCTACTTTTCCTGGCAGGAAGAGGGGAAGAACTTTACCTTTCCCGTAGGAGATCTCTATCGATTCCGGTATCTGACGTGGGATAAGCTCATGCCACGAGATATCCGCTCCAAGCTACCGTGAGGAGGAAACGATGAAAAGAATCTTTGTTCTTTTGTTTATAGGGATTGTGGGTTGGTTTTGGGCCCTGGATGCGACCCAGATAGCTAGCTGGCTTGAGATGGAGAGAGTGAGCGTGGGAGATGCTGTCTGGCTGGTGGAATCACTGGACAATCCCTCTCTTGAAAAAGATAAAATCTCATGGGAGAAATATCGAGGGCTAAAAGAGGATGCTGTACTCACAGCAGGGAGACTTGCCCAGGTGCTTATCAAAAGCGGGAAGGTGAAGGGGGGCTTGTTGTACCGACTCGCAGGTTGGGATCGATACGCCGTGATAGCGCTTCATTATGAGGGACTTGTCGACGAGAATGTGGTGTGTTCCACTCCTCTCAGTGGAGCGGAAATGGTGGGTATTATCTCAAAGGTTCAGTAGGAGGAAAGTATGAAAAAACTTATATTCTTTTTGATGCTTCCGTGTTTCTTGTATGGAGGAGAAGTAGTGTCTGTTCAGGGTGATGTCAAGGCTTTTCTCAATAAAGCCTGGGTTGCTATCAAAAAGGGAGATAAAATCCCCTCAGGGACAAAGATTATGACAGGGGTGAAATCTCAGGCAGAGATTCTGGCACCCTCAGGCAGGGTGACCATTCAACCGATGACCCTTATCACCTATAATGAAAACATTGATGGTCAGGATAGTCGCGCAGATATCACGCTCCAGAATGGTTCTGTGGGAGTAAAATACACCAAACCCCCTCAGGGGAAGGCAGAGTTTCGGGTTCAGACTCCCAAGGGAACGGCATCTGTGAGAGGGACAGAAGAGATGGTTTCGTATGATGCCGTGAGTGGTATGAGGGTGTTTGTGATTTCAGGACATGTTGAGGCACTTGGACGCCAGCTTTTGCAGGATCAGGACCTTGGTGTTTCTCAGAGGGGGAATATCTGGGATAAAGTGGTCAAGATCCAGAATGCTGTAGGTATTCTGGATGAGGTTGGAGAAAAAGATACTATGAAAAGAATGCGAGACAGGGTAGATGAGCTTCTTGGTGAGGGTTTGTCACCAGAAGACATAGCCAATATGCTTTCCGATCCTCAGAAACTCTAGGGGAAAGCGTATGAAACGAGTAGTTTTCTTACTTTTTTTGGCGGTAAATATGTATAGCTGGTATGGTGATATAGGAATTGTGGCGATACCCTCGTATGTTATCATGAATACCAGTGAGAATACTCTCTATGGCTATGGAATATACACCTTTGATGTTCGAGGAAGGGTTTTTCTCTCTCGTTTTCACTATGCTGATACGGTTTTTCGTGATACGCTAATAGCAGGTACCAACATGACCAATCTCTGGGAACTGAAGCGTCTCTCATGGCATAGTGGGAATGAGTATAGCGAGGAGAATCTCTCGTGGAGCGTTACTTTGGGAAGAGAACGTTTTTCCCTTGATGAGGGGAAATTGTTTGAAAAGCCTGGTGATGGGCTGGGGTTTCTGCTTGCCCTGAAGGGATGGAGGGGAGAAACGGTTCTTTCATATCGTGGGTGGACTGAATTTGTACAAACCAATCGCACCTACAGTTCGAAAACCAATGAACGTCTTGAGGGTGGGGTACTGGTGAGTTTTCCTTTGTGGTTTTTTTCTTTTGTGAGAGTTGGGGTGGCAGGAAGTGTTGATCTGAGAACCAATAACCGAACAACTCTCTGGGTGATTTCCAGCAGTCTTCAGGGAAATATTGGGAGTTTTTTCAGTTATCAGGGTCGGGGATGGTATGAGATGGGAGAGATAGCGCTCACCAACAGTGAACGATCCGATCCTGTTTCTGCTTGGGCTGGAGAAATTCAGCTTTTTGTGGGGAAGAGAGATTTCCCTCTCCAGGGGAGTATACGCTGGCTTGGGGCTTCGGGTGAAAATGATTCCGGGGGATGGAACCGATTTACTGGTCTTGGAAGTGTGGAGGGTCCGGTGGTACTGCTTCATCCTGTGGCCAACCTTTCCATGGGACAAATTCGTCTCACGTGGCGTGGGTTCCATGAGAGGCTTTTGGTTTCTGTGGTTGATGGTTTACTCTGGCGGATGGAGACAAAGGATCTTGTTCTTGCTCCTCTCTATGGCTCAGGGGCGTTTCTCGGGCATGAGCTTGGACTGGAAACCGTGTATAGGTTTGATCCAAACTTTACCCTTTTTCTGAAAGGAGGAGTATTTTTTAAAGGAGATGCTTTTGCTGTTATGAAAGACAAGCCCCTGTATCAGATTGCGACAGGCATCGCTATGACTCTCTAGGAGAATATATGCACATACAGGAACTGGTAAAAAGCAGTCGAAGTTTTCGTCGTTTTGATGAACGTGTGGAAATCCCTGAGAAAAAGCAAAGGAAATGGCTGGAGGCTCTCCGATATATCCCATCGGCGAGGAATCTCCAGCCTCTCCGCTATGTGGTGGTACGTTCTTTTGAGGCAAGAGAGAGGTTCTTCCCTCTTCTTGGATGGGCGGCTTACCTCAAGGGTAAGGGTACTCCTCAACAGGGAGAACGCCCTACGCTGTATGTGGTTATAGGGTACGATACAAGGTTGTCTCCTTCTCTTCCTGCGATAGATATAGGGATTGCTGCTCAAACACTTCTTCTTCTTGCTCGAGCAGATGGCTATGGCGGATGTGTGATAGGAAGTTTTGATCCCGAGAAAATAAAAAACCTTCTCGAGGTCGATGATCACTTTGGTGTAGGACTGGTTGTGGCTCTTGGTAAACCAAAAGAAAAGATAAAAATTGTTCCTGTGACGGGTAGTATAGAGTACTATCGGGATGAAAAGGGTACCCATTACGTACCAAAACGTGCACTCTCCGAGCTCTGGATAAAAACACTCTGAGGAGTTGGTATGAAAAAATCCTGGCTGATGGAAACAGGGATACTCGCGGGGTGCGTGTTGCTGGCTCTTTTTGTTACCCTGACACCGATGGGTCATGTTCTTGAGATGAAGCTTCAGGATGGGCTTGGGACATTTTCTTTCAAACGGGATGCAACGAATCTTTTTGTTTATGTGAATATTGATGATGCCACGATTGACAGGGTGGGTGTGTATCCTGTGCCACGGCTCACCATAGCCAGGGCTATCGAGGTATTGAAAGAATATGGTGTTTCGGCGGTGATTATTGACTCTGAGTTTATCGATCCTGCTCCTCTCTGGGTAGATGGAGAACGCTACAATCAGGGGGAGAAAAATGTTGAAAAGGTTGTTGTGAATCAGGATACCCGTTTTGGAGAGGCTCTTGCTCTGGAGGGAGCTCCTGTTTATCTTGCCTGTCGGGGCGTAAGTGAAAGTGACAAACCAAGAACCCTCTGGACAGAGGAGAATGCTGAACTCCAGATGGTCTATGAACGTTTTTTTCTTGAAATTCACAATACGAATGGGATGGCAGACTTTTTTGATGAGAAACGGATGGAGTTTCCTGTGTTTCCTCTCTATGTGTATGCAGGAGGACTTGGCGATACGACGAGTGATGAGTCGGCGGATGGGGTGCTTCGTCAGGTGGCGCTTCTTCGACATTTTCATGGTCGGTACGTCCCCCAGTTGAGTTTTGCTTATGTTCTGGATGCCCTCGCGGTAGACAAATCTGCCATTTATCATGAAAATGGTTTTCTCGTTTTGCCCACAGGAGGGAAAACCCATCGTATCCCGGTGAATCGTTATGGAGAGATGCTGGTGCACTGGCTTGGTGGGTGGAAAACCCAACCCTGGACAAACATGGTTTCACTGACAACGCTTCTCGAATACCGTGAGTGGCAGGACTATGTTCAGACACTCGAGAATGATCCAGATGTTTCTCTCTCTGACCGTCGTAAAGCCAGAGAAGAACTCAACAGATACGAAAATCTTCTTAAAAATCTCAAGGACAAAGTGGCGGTAATAGGGTATACGGCTTCTGCTACTACAGATGTTGGTGCTATTCCCGGGGATCCTTCTGCCCCTCGTGTGATGTTACAGGTTCATTTGATGAACACGATTATGATGGAGAATTTTTTGTATTTTGCCGACTGGTGGTGGGATGGCATCCTTGTTTTTGTTCTTCTTGTGCTTTTGGTATTTTTTAGTCAATTTGCCAGAAGCGCTCTTCAAGAGGTGGCCATCATAGGGACAAGCTGGGGAATTTTACTCGGCTGGATGGTCATCAGTATGATGCTATGGAACCGCCATGTTCATGCGTTGTTTTTTGTTGTTCTCTGGATTCTTGTTTCAGTTTTTTATGTGGTGTATAAGTTTGTTGTTTTTGATAAACAGAAGCAATTTATCAAACAGGCGTTTTCCTATTATCTTTCTCCGGTGGTGATTAAACAGCTTCTAGAAGATCCTTCTCAGCTTCAACTCGGGGGAGAACAGCGCGAGATTACAGCTTTTTTCTCGGATGTGGAGGGATTTACCTCTATCTCGGAAAAACTCTCACCGACAGAGGTGGTTTCGCTTCTCAATGAGTATCTCACGGCTGCCACGGATGTACTTCTTAAGTACGGGGGAACGGTAGACAAGTTTGAGGGGGATGCTATTGTGGCCTTTTTTGGGGCACCGGTGACTCAGCAAGATCATGCCTATCGTTGTGCCATGGCTGCTCTTGAAATTCAACTCAAACTCTCCCTTCTCGCTATTGAATGGGTGGAAAGAGGGTATCCTCTTATCAAAACCCGTATAGGGATGAATTCAGGACCAGCGGTGGTAGGGAATATGGGATCGAGCCAGCGGATGAACTATACGATGATGGGGGATACGGTGAATCTTGCTTCCCGTCTTGAGGGGGCAAACAAGTTTTATGGCACGTATACGATGATGTCTGAATCTAGCTACGAAATGGTAAAAGAACATTTCGTCTGTCGAAAGCTTGATCTCATTCGGGTAAAGGGAAAAACGCAGCCCATCGGTGTGTACGAACTCGTTGAACGAGTGGGGAAAGTGTCCGCTGAGAAGGAAGATGTCCTGGCTCGTTTCCAGGAGGGATTCCACCTTTACGAGAAAAAACAGTGGGGGGAAGCTCTCCGTGTATTCCGGTATCTGTGGGAGACCTATCAGGATCCTCCTTCAGCAACCTATCTCGAACGTTGCGAAGAGTTTATAAAAAATCCTCCCCCTGATGATTGGAATGGGGTTTATGTGTTAAAATCAAAATAAGCCCTGGCTCTTGACAAACAAAAAAGTTTGCCTACAATAAAAGAGAGAAAAAAAGGAGGATTTCCTATGGCAGAAGAACAGATTATCTCCATTGGCGAAGTAAAAAAAGGGAATATTAAGATCACCGTCTCTGAATTTAATGGACAGAAGTATCTGGACATTCGTAAGTATTTTGATGACGACGGTGAACTTAAACCCACAAAAAAAGGTATTGCCCTCAGTGCCGAGCAATTTGAAGCTGTTCTGGATATTCTCACCAGGGAAAAAGATCACATTCTCAAAGAACTTTCATGAAAAGCGAGAGAGGAGGCTTTATGAAAAGATTGTTGATTGGTGCAGGGATTTTGGTGTGTTCTCTTTTGTTTGCCGCTGTTAAAGATTACTGGGGTGAAAGAAATTCCCTGGAAGGGGCAAAAAAAGCTTACGAGAGTCTCAAGGTTCAGTTTCAGCAGAACCCCTCTTCGTACGAGGTGGCGTGGAAGTTTGCAAGAGCAGCGTACCACTACGCGGAGAACTTCGTGAAGGATAAGAATACCCGGAAGATCATCTTCACTGAGGGAAAAGAAGCTGCCGAAAAGGCCACCCAGCTGAATCCTCAATCTCCTGAGGGATGGTACTGGCTTGGGGTGTGTCTTGGTTCGTGGGGTGAGGTGAATGGTATCATGCAAAGCCTTGGTGCGGTAAAGCCGATCATGAATGCTGTGGCGAGAGGCATGGCGGTGAATCCCAACTGGGATGATGGGGCTTTTTACAATCTTCGGGGGAGGGTCTACCACCGTGCTCCTGCTGGTATCAGTGTCGGAGACAAACAAAGAGCCGAAGCAGATTACAAACAGGTCCTCGTCCTTAATCCCAAGAACCGAACAGCCTACAGGTTTTATGCTGAGCTTCTTCTTGAACAGGGGCGAAGGGATGAGGCAACCAAAATAATTGAAAAGGGACTCAGTCTTCCCTATGATGAAGGAAATAAAATTACTGAGGATAAGGAAATCCGACTGCTTCAAGAGTTGAAGAAAAAACTCTGAGAATTTTCTCTTTTTCTCATCCTTCAAAAACCATTTTTCCTTTTTCCAGCCCCTTCTCTCAGGGGCTGGTTTTTTATGGAGAGAGAGTATTGTTTTGTTTTTTCTTTTTCGAAAATGATTGTTCGCACGTATTCACCCCTGTATTTCTGCACAATATTGCACACTGACTATGCAAAATTGTGCAGAAATAATTCTGTAACCGATTTCTGTTTTTTTTCAGTTTTTCTTTTTATTTTCAATACGGAAAAGAAAATTTCTATGTAATTTTTGTTTTTTCTTTAAAAGAGAACCTTTGGCATGAATATTGCATATTTTTTATGAAAATTGACATAATTAAGGAGGTCTGTATGAAACGGTTAGGGTTTTTGATGGTGGGGCTTCTGGTAGGAAGCTCGATGTTTGCTGGCGTGATGATGCAGGGTTTCTACTGGGATGTCCCGGCAGGTGGTAACTGGTACAATACCATGAAGAGTAAAGCCTATGGGCTTCGATATATGGTAGGGAGTGGTACAAAGTACGGTATTAACCGCATCTGGTTTCCTCCTGTATCCAAAGCTCAGGGTGGTGGCTATTCTATGGGATATGATCCCCATGATTACTATGACCTGGGCCAATACTATCAGGACGGCACCACAGAAACGCGCTTTGGTTCCCAGGCAGAACTCAAGGCGGCTATTGCGCGGTACCGTAGCTATGGCATTGATTGTATGGCTGATATCGTGATCAACCATCGCTCCGGTGGTGCCAGTGAGTACAACCCCTATACCGGTGGAAACACCTGGACAGATTTTCGTAATGTGGCAAGTGGAAAGGCAAAATGGCGGTACTGGGCATTCCATCCCAATAATATTCATTGGTATGATTCTGGCTCATTTGGTGGGTTCCCTGATGTGTGTCACGACAACTCGACGGTGTACAATGACATCAAAACGTGGATGAACTGGCTCAAGAGTACCGCAAATGCTGGTTTCAAGAGCTGGCGATGGGATTATGTCAAGGGATTCTCCCCCACTATTGTGAAGAATCTCAACGCAGCAACAAGTCCTACGTTTAGTGTGGGTGAGTATTGGGATGCCAATACTTCGACACTTGATTGGTGGGCCAATGCCGCTAACTCGTCCGTATTTGACTTTGCTCTCTACTATACGCTCAAAGATATCTGTAACAATAGCTCAGGTGGTGGCTATCTGCCCAATGTGTTTGACTATAGTAAGAGTTTTGCTGCCAAGAATCCATGGCGTGCCGTGACCTTTGTTGGAAACCATGACACTGATGAGATTTACAGAGACAAGATGATGGCGTATGCGTTCATTCTCACCTATCAAGGGTATCCCTGTATCTGGTGGAAAGACTACTACAACTATGGGTTGGCTACTGGTGGTGGTGCTGGCAGTGGTTGGGGAAATGGTATCAAACAGCTCGTATGGTGCCGAGAAAAGCTCGGTGGTGGAGGTCCTCAGATCGAAATCCTCAAGAGTAACGATGGAGATGTGATCATCTACGGAAGCAAGGGGTACTCTACCTCAAGTCCAGGGTATATTGTCGTGATCAATGACCATCCATCCCAGTGGAAGGGTGCATGGGTCCGGACAGGCAACAGCTATCTTAAGAACAAGACCCTCAAAGCTTATGCCTGGTCCTCAACGGTAAGTGGACAAAATGTGGCACCTCAGAATAAGTATTGCGATGGCAATGGTTGGGTAGAGGTATGGGCTGCACCGCGTGGGTATGCAGTCTACTCGGTTAACGGACTATAATAAAAGGATGCATGTAAAAGGCTGTCCGGATTACCGGACAGCCTTTTTTTTAAAAGCTTTTTTTGTCTTCCTAAGGCAGTAATTTTCCATGAAAACGCTGAATAAGCTGGTAACGCTTTTGTACTCCGAGCTTTTTGAATATGCGCTTGATGTGACCTTTAACTGTTTCTTCAGTGATTGCAAGGTGCTGAGCAATCTCTGCATTGGATTTTCCGTCGACGATCAGGGTAAAAACCCTTTTTTCTGTCTCTGTGAGGGCTGAGAGATCGACGGAAGGGGAAGCTTCCCGGATCTGGAGGACAGGAGGTTTTGTTTCCAGCTCTTGAAGTTCTGCAAAGAACTCTTTTAAGGAATGAGAAAAAACCGAAAGTCTCTGGAGGAAAAGCCAGAGAGATTCTTTCTCTTGTTGTGAAGCTTGCACGTCAAAGAAAAAGAGCATAGCCTCATTATTTAAAAAGAAAAGGAGTACCTCTTTTTCAAAGACTTCGTCTTTTTTGTTATGAAAGTAGGCTTGTACTTTTTTAAATTTAAAGGGTGTTGGAGATGGAAATAAAAGATGACGTACCAGGCCGCTCTCTTTGATCATCTGGGATAAAAATATACTTTGATGAGCCTGGAATCGGAACACATCAAAGATTTTAGGATGCCATTCAAGGACATTTCCTTCGTGGTTGACAACCACCCAGGGAATAGGAAAACCTGTCAAAATCTGGTAAAAACGTTTGTACGTTTCGGTATTTTCCTTTCCCAGACCGATGACAATGGAAAGGAAGCTATCATAGCTAATAATAGCAATCCTTTCTCCTGTTTCGAGAGTGAGAAGAGAATTTTGTTTGATGGGAAGGGGAAGAGAAGGATGAAATGGTTGTTGGGATGCTACCGTATTTTTCAGGATAATCTTGCCGCTTCTTTCAACGAGAAGCACAGGGAGGGGCGAGGACTCAAGCCATACCCATGGTGAAGTAAAAGAAGCTTCTTGGAAGGGTATGAGATACATAACAGCATAAGGAGTATTTTTAACAATAACCCTGTAACACTGAAGTGTAAACCAGACGATGTTTTGTGCTTGTCGAAGAGGTACAGAAAATGAACAGAAACTTACCTCTTGCTGGTTTTCTTGTTGTTTCAAAAGAAAATAGAGGTCTTTGGAGTAGGCTGCATCGACTTTTTCAAGGAATTCAGAGAAAAGTCCTTCATGAAAAGGGATAAGCTTCTCAAATTGACTGTTCCAGTTGGAGAATTCTAACGTTTGTAGATTGAGGATGGCCATAGGAAACGGTGTTTCGTTGAAAAGGATCTGTATACTCTGTTGGTAGGAAGAAAGGTCGTTTCGCATGGCAACAAGTTGAGAAACATCCCTCGCAATACATCGATAACCTTCTATCTGATTGTTCCGTATAAGGGGGGTGGTGGCTACCTCGAGGAGAAGAGATTTTTTTTCGCGAGATATGGCGAGGAGATGACCGGAAAGCATCCCTTTACTCTGGTTAAGGGCTTGTTTAAAATAGAGAGTGGCTTCTTTTCCCACAATATATTCGATAGGCTTATGGAGAACATTATCAGCTGAAAGATTGAAAAAACTCTCAATTCTTGGAGAAGTGTAGGTTATTTTCAGGCGAGCATCCATCTCCCATATCCAGTCTGAAAGATTGTCAACAAGCTCCTGGTATTGCCGTTGTTGATTTTCATATAGCCTGGCAAGCTCTGATTTCTGAGCTGTTTCCTTTTGCAGCTTGTGGACTGTTTCTTGAAGTTTTTTATTACTCTGGGCGAGGTGGCTTTTAAGGAGACGGTTTGTATTTTGATAAAACTGATAGAGTGACCTATCAAAGTAGATTTCCTGAGCGAATTCCCAGCATTCTCGTGCAAGATAAGCGAGAAGTCCAATCGCCATAAGCCAGGGGAAGATAGGGGAAAACGGTGTCCAGAGTCCCATCATCTCCCAGAAAAAGCCTATGCCTGTGAGAGCAAAAAAGACATGCCAGGGAAGAAAATTTCGATGAGTCGATGCCTGGTGATAAAAAATAAGAAGAATGAGCTGAAAATGAAGAGAAATACCGAAAAGAAAAAAACCGAGAGAATCATTTCTCCATCCTACTATAACCATGGTAAATAGGAGGAATATGAGAATGCTATGAAGCGCTATCATATCTGGTCGGTGAAGTTCCTGGTGGGTGAGAAGCTGGTAGAGTGTCCATGATACTCCAAAAACAGCCATGATCGAGAGCAACAGGGGAATAGAATGTTCTCCCGGAGAAATGATCAAAGCGGTGAGAATAGCAAGAAGAACAAAATTTATAGCTTTCCAGAGACGTTTGAGGTTTTGAGTACGAACAGCCCATAAAAAATACCAGACGAGAAGGGCAAGAACAATCCCACCGATTATTCCTGCAAACGTGAAAATAATAATTTGTTGCGAGATGAAATTTTCCATTTCCATAATTTTTGGAGTAATGATCAGAGGATGACCTTTTATTTCAAGAAGAAAGACAGAAGAGTTTTTGCCGGAGGGTATGATGAAGAAATTGGGGCTGGATTTTAACTCCAGAGGGGTGATTAAGCCGTTTTCATCGTAAAGAAAAGCCCTTTGAATAGGAGACCATTTTGTGCCATTAAAGAGAACGTATTGGGTATTTGAAGAGAGTCCATGGACCTCAACTTGTATCCAATGATTTTTCCCCATCCAGCCACTAAAAAAGAAGGGTTTCGAAAGCTTTAGTGCAGGTGTTTCGCGTATCATGAGAGAAAAATCACTCCCCGCTGCTATGAGGGAGGTGGTAATTTGGACAGCACAAGCAGTTTTCCACAAGAGGAATAAAAGGAGAAAAAGCCAACTTTTCTTCATCGTCTATATTGTAGCTTTAGATGAAAAGATTGTCAAGAAAGATTCTTTTTCCAGGTAGGGTTAGAGCTGTTTCATGGGTCGGCTAGAAAATAAGCTTATGGAAGGGAGGATGCCTACCCCGATAGCTGTCCAGAAAAAGAGCGTATCAGGCTTATCTATGACTTGAATAGGAAGGGTTCCGAGAAGAGAGGTGGCTTTCTCGAGCATGAGGTGGAAAGACCATCGAGAAACAACAACGGCAAAAAGAGCAAGAAGAATGTATTTAGCCCCAATCATGGCGAGTAAAAAGAGTCGGCTTTCTCCCAGGACCCTGAGGAGATGGTAGTAGGACTGGCGTCTAAAACTTGAGAGAAAGGCAGCGAGTCCTATAGCGATACTACAGAGACCCCATATGAGTCCTTGAAGGAGACGAAACACGGTTTTGAGATGATTTTGCATCGTAAGAATTTCCTGTGACATTTCTGTCTGTGAAGAGACATTGAGCTTGAGTTTGGCGATTGCTCTGGTGAGAGAAAGGAGGCTTTCATGATTTTGTGCTTCCACAAGGACATAACTGTATTCTGGTTTTGTTTTTTCGAAGTGAAGGTTGTAGTGTTCAACCACAGCATAGGGGAGGATAAGAGCTATTTCGCCTATTTTTCGGCTGAAGCCGGCAAGTTCTCCATCAATCACAACGGGTGTCTCCATACTTTTGAGGCTGGATTTTCCGAAGACGATTTTCATTTTCTGACCACGGGCGAAATCTTCCGTGATAAGGGGAAGCTGGTTTGGTTTTGCCAGTGTCTGGTTGTACATGTCTAACAGAAGAGCGGGGAGAAGGGCAATGACGGTTTCACCCTCTTTCCATTTTCTCCACCGGGAGCGGTAACGTTGAGGTATCTCATTCTGGATGAATTCCCAGGGTACGCCGATGGCTACGACATCGCTTTTGTAGCCCATCCCAAAAAGAGAAATCTGAACTTCCATCGGTATCTGTGAAGCAAGGAAGGGATAGACCTTTTTGACACCACTGAGGGTTTGGATTTTTTTGAGGATGGTATCGTCAATGTAACTGCCCTGGGGACGCTGGAGCTGAATACCAAAAAGGGAAGTGGTTTTGACGGCTTTTGGAGTAATACGAATAGTCTGCGGGGGGAGTTTGGTGATAAACTGTTTTTCAAGATAGGAGAAAAGAGTTTTTTCTATGGTGAGAAACCCCATGCTAAACCAGAGGGTAACAACGAGCGTAAAAAGAAAAAGGAGATGAAGCAGAGGGTTTGCCAGGCATTCTCGCCAGAAGAGCATCAGTTTTTTCATAACAGTTCGAGCCTCCCCTCGTGAAGATGGTAGGTTTTATGACATTTTTTTGCGAGCTTTTTCTTGTGGTGGACGAGAATCATGGAGAAAGGTTGCTCTTTAAAAAGTATCTCAAGAAGTTCGAGTAGCTCCTCTGAGGTTTTTTCATCGAGGTTGGCAAAAGGTTCATCGGCCAGAACGAGAAGGGGTTGAATGACGAAGGCTCTTGCAAGCGAGAGGCGTTGTTTTTGACCACCGGAGAGGAGACCTGCCCGATGGTGTTTGTGGGTTTCAAGTCCCACCTTTTTGAGAAGCCACTGGGCGTAGTCGAGTTGGTTTTTGCCATACCATCCCCGGATACGGAGGGGAAGAATGAGGTTTTCCCACACGGTTTCACTTTCAACAAGACGAAAGTCTTGAAAGATAACCCCTATATGCCTGTTTCGTAGGTAGGCAGGATAGATATCAAAAAAGTAGGGGAGGTGTTTTCCCTTCCAGAGGATTTTTCCTCTGTCAGGTCGAATAAGGCCGGCAATAATGGACAGAAGGGTTGTTTTACCACTCCCTGAAGGTCCCATGAGTCCAATCCACTCTTCCTTAAAAACATCAAAAGAAATGTCTTTGAGGATGGGGATTCGTTTTCCTGCGATGGGAAAGCTTTTGCTGATACCTTTGAGGGAGAGGAATGGCTCTTTTTGGTTCATGGGGCTATCCTAGATTCACGATGATGGTATGGAGTTCGGTAAGCTCATCAATACTGTACTTGATACCCTCCCGACCTATGCCCGAACGCTTGTTTCCTCCAAAGGGGAAGTGACCTACCCCGTGAGCAGGAATGGCATTGATGGTGACACTTCCATCATGGAGGGCTTCCGCAACGCGAAAGGCTCTGGTGATGTCCTGGGTGAATACACAACTATCCAGTCCGTACTCTGAAGCATTGGCAAGACGAATGGCCTCTTCTTCGTTTTTGACCCTTATAATAGGAAGAATGGGACCAAAAATTTCCTCCCACGCGAGGCGGCAGTCTGTTGAGATTTCGACAATATGGGGAGGGTAAAAGAGGTTGTTTCTTTTTTTCTCTACGAGGAAACGAGCCTGTTTTTCTCTGGCGTCGGCAAGAAGTCCATCAAGTCTTGTCGCTGCAGCCTCGTTGATCACCGTTCCCATGGGGGTTTTAGGATCCATGGGATCTCCGCAGGAGTAGTTTTTGGATTCTTCAACGAGGGCTTCGATGAGTTGTGGGGCGATGCTTTCCTCTACCAGGACACGACTCACCGCATCACAGCGCTGGCCTGAGTTTCGGAAAGCCCCTTTGCAGAGGAGGCTTGCGGTTTTCTGAATATCCGCGTCAGCAAACACGAGAGCGGCTGCTTTGCCTCCAAGTTCGAGATGGAGGCGTTTCATGCCAGCGCGAGAGGCTATGTATTCTCCTACCTGGGTAGAACCGGTAAAACTTATAGCCTTGACAAGGGGATGGGTCACAAGGGTGTCGCCAATCTCCTTGCCACTGCCGGTAAGAATGTGGATAGCCCCTTGAGGGATGCCCGCTTTTTCTAAAATTCGAACGAAAAGGATGAGAGAAATGGGGGTGTCACTTGCTGGTTTTACCACAACGGTGTTACCGGCAAGAAGGGCAGGTATAATCTTGGCAGCACCGATAAAAAGAGGATAGTTGAAGGGAGCAATGGCTGCCACCACCCCGAGAGGGCGACGTTTGACAATAGCAAATTTTCCCTTCGTGTCGTGAACCCATTCTCCAGGGAGGTATTCCCCGTAGAGGACTCGTACCTCTTCCTCTACCAGGCGAAGGCGCTCTATGGTGGCATCTACTTCAGAAAATGCCACGGAAATGGGTTTCCCCGATTCGAGGACGATGGTTTTTGCCATGTCTTCTCTGACAGAGGCGAGTATTTCTGCGGCCTTTTTCATGATTTCCAGTCTCTCAAGGGGATCAAACGAAAGCTTCTCAAAAAAGCGATAGGCTGCCTGGATGGCGTTTTCCGCGTCCTGGTTGTTAGCAAGAGGAACACGCCCGATTACCTCACCGGTGGCAGGATTTATCACATCCTGCGATTCACCTGAGGAAAGACACCGCCAGCATCCGTCAATGAGAAGATGAAAATGAGGGATGCCGTCTTTCTCCTGGGCTACTTCACTCCAGAGGGGAATCATAGCTTCCTCCTTTGATAAAATTTCTCTCAATATCATCAAGGATACGTTTCTCCGGGAATTGTTGGTGAATTTCTTTTATTGTTTCAAAAGCCTGATGTCGTTCAGGGAGGGAAGAGAGAAAGGTGTCAAGGGTTGTTTGGAGTTTTTCAAGCTCAACCTCTTCTAAAAGCATGGCACACCCTTGCTCCACAAGGTAAAGGGCATTTTTTTTCTGATGGTCATCGGGTGATTTGTAAATCGGGATAAAGAGAGCGGGGCATGAGGCGGCAATCACCTCGGTGATGGTGGTAGCTCCACTTCGGGCAATCACCCCGTCACATGCTCCCCAAAAGGCATCCATTCTTTCAATAAACGAAAAAACTCGCACGAGTGGGTAATTCTTTTCTATCCTTTCGATTGTTCCGGCGGCTTGCATCCTCTGATAGTGGGCTCCACCAACGCTCCATATTACAGCGGTGTTTTTAGCATGAAGAAAGTCAAGGACACGTTCAATGGCGATATTGAGACGATGGGCTCCCTGACTCCCTCCCACTATGCCCAGACAGAGACCGGTCTGGGGGAGATGAAAAAATTCTCGAGCTTCTTTTTTTGGAAGAGGGCGAGAAAATATGGTCGGATTTCCCGTGAAAAGGGCTTTTTTGGTGGGAATTTTTTCTGTATGGGGAAAAGATGTGTACACTCTCTTCGCAAAAGGGGCGAACATGCGGTTGGTAATGCCTGCAACGGTATTTTGCTCGAGAATGTAGAGGGGGATCCTGAGAATGAGGGCAGAGAGAGCGATAGGGTTGGAAATGTATCCCCCCGTGATGATGATGGCATTGGGTTTTTGTTTTGCGACTTCTCCCACGGTGACAAAAAAAGCCCGTAAGATTTTTGCTATCCACAGGGGGGTTTTCCAGGAGAGTTTTCGAGAAAGTGAACCTATGGGGACGATGTATCTGTCTGATGGAGCAATGCGGGAAGTGATACTGAAACGTTCGTCATTGGGACCCAAGAAATAGGTGACGGTATGTCCTCTTCTTTTGGCTTCCTCATAGACAGCAATCCCTGGTATGAGGTGTCCACCTGTTTTTCCACCGCTAATGAGAAGTTTCAATGTTTTTCTCCTCCCCTTTTATGGATGTTATCTTAAGGAAAGGAAAATAAAAAAGCAAGCAAAAGACTAAAGCGGGGCTCTTTCTTTTTCCAAAGGAAAAGTGCTTTGCGAGAGGGTGTCTCTGGGAGTTTTTGTCCCACGCTTTTTTGGCCCGGCGAACTAGCTCCCAGCCGAGAGAAAAAACAAAAAAAGTAGCATCCCTACTTGAAAAATCTTCAAATGAGGGGTATATTTCTAGAGAAACGTCAGAAAAATTTCGAAATAATGAGGATACATATGAAAAGAATGGTTGTTTTTGGTGTGGTTCTGTTCATCTTGACAGGCTGCGGTCTTTTCAAAACAGAGGTGAGGGGGTCCGGTATTCTTACCTCGAAAGAGTATGATAGCTCAGGGGTGACCGCGATTGATCTCAGTGGAGGATATGAGCTCGAGTATGTTCCCGAACTGGGAGAAAATGTGCTTTTGATCACCACGGATGATAATCTCTTTGAGTATCTCACCGTGAAAAAGAGTGGGAGTACCATGGAGATTTTTTACAAAGAGGGGTATGAGCTGAAGCCCACTGACGGGATAAAAATAAAAACCTCCCTCGCTACCATAAACAAATTTGCGATTGCGGGAGCACTCTCCTGGAGTGGGACTAATCTGGTGAAAGACAGCTTTACCCTTGAGGTTTCCGGGGCGGCAGATGTTACTCTCTCCGGCAAAATCGATACCACGCTCTATGATGTGTCGGGGAGTATTTCTATCACTACCCCTGAGCTCACAAACCGCACGTTGACACTTGAAGTCTCGGGGTCTGTTGATGCTACCGTTCGGGTTACCGACCAGCTGGGGGTGAATGTTTCCGGGTCCGGTGCCGTGGACTACTATGGGAATCCTACGGTATCGCAGGATATTTCCGGTAGTGTGAGTATTCGTCGAGTTGGGGAGTAAAAAGACTCTCAAAGTTTTTCCTCCCCCCACCATGGGTGGGGGGGATTTTTTAAGTCTAAGGCGTTGGTGAGAAGCATCTTTTAAAAGATTTTGGTGGTAAGGAGAGGATGATGAAGGAATTGAGAAAAGTTCTCATGGTATTGGGTATGGGGTGGGCGATGGTGATGTTTGGTGAGGAGGTTGAGGAACCGAGAAGCTGGGTGCGAAGCCCCTCGAGTGATGTTTCGGTGTCGTACCAGCCTGTGTTGGGAGCAGGGAACTAGTCTCCATACCCTCGAAGCGATGGGGAGGTATACGAACTGGGAGGAGGCTGTGGGGGCGATTTCTCACTGGGTGAGCAATGTGGGGATAAAGGAGATAGAGGGGAGGTAGAAAGCTAACAACTCTTTGGGATTTCAAGAGAAAAAGGCTTCTCATGGTGGAAACGTAAGCAGGGCACACCGTGTCGAAAAGATTATTTTGGAAAAAGCTCAGTTGCTTGACAATTAATAATTTTCATTGTACAATTTATACACCAAAAAAGAGAAAAGGGGATAGATATGCTAACAAAAATACTCGGTGTGCTCATCCCCTCTCTGATTGGTATAGGTGTTGGTTTTTTCCTGCGTTGGCTGTGGGCACAATTTCAACTCAAATCGGCTGAAAAACGGGTCAGCCAGATTCTTGAAGCGGCCCTGCGGGAAGCCGAGACAAAGAAGAGAGAGATGCTTCTAGAAGCAAAGGATAAGCTTCTGGAAGAGCGGAGACAGTTAGAGAAGGAGTTCCGTGAGCGGAGTGTTGAGTTACAACAGAACCAGCGCCGCCTTATGCAGAAGGAAGACCTTCTTGACAAGCGTATGGAAACGCTGGACAAGAAGGAGCAGGAGCTTGAACAGGAGAGACGACTTCTCAAACAGAAGGCAGAGGAGCTGCAACAGGCTCATGAGAAGCATCTAAAAGAGCTTGAGCGGATTGCTCAGATGACCGCCGAACAGGCCAAACAGATGCTGATCAATGAGATGCTTGAAGAGGCTAAGAAAGACTCCATTACCATGATCAAGAAGATGGAGGATGAAGCCAAAGATCAAGCTGAGAGCCGCGCTCGTGAGATCATTCTCTCCGCTATCCAGCGCAATGCTGCTGAAGTAACGGCAGAAAAAGCGATCTCAACCATCACCTTGCCGAACGATGAGATGAAAGGTCGTATCATCGGAAGAGAGGGAAGAAATATCCGGTCGTTTGAGGCGATCGCAGGGGTAGATCTCATTATCGATGATACTCCAGAGGTAGTGGTTATTTCCTCGTTTGATCCGTACAGACGAGAGGTAGCTAAACGTGCTCTGGAGGTTCTGATGCAGGATGGTCGAATTCATCCTGCCCGTATCGAAGAGGTTATCCAAAAGATCACCAAAGAAATGGAACAAAACATTGTGGATGCTGGAAAACAGGCGTGTATCGATCTTAAGATCATCCTTCCGAGAGAGCTGTACCCGTATATTGGGAGACTCAAGTATCGAACCAGTTATGGGCAAAACGTGTATGATCATGTAATTGAGGTGGCCAACATTGCTGGAATGATAGCCGGTGAGCTCCGTGTCAATGTTGAATATGCCAAGATGGCGGGGCTTCTTCACGATATCGGCAAGGGAATCAAAACCCTGGGTGAGGGTGTTCATGCCACGGTTGGTGCTGATGTGGCGAGCAAGTATGGGCTTCCTGATGAAGTGGTCAATGCTATAGCGGCACACCATGGCGAGGTTGAAGCAAAATATCTCACGAGTGCCATTGTAAGTGCTGCGGATGCTATTTCGGCTTCCCGACCAGGTGCCAGACGAGAATCATTTGAAAACTATATCAAGCGTCTCCAGACTCTTGAAGGAATAGCAACCTCGTTTGAGGGTGTGGAAAAGGCGTATGCCATTCAGGCAGGTCGTGAAGTACGCATATTTGTCGCAAGTGACAAAGTGGATGATCAGAAAGCCTCTATCATGGCTCGTGATATAGCCAAAAAGATCGAAAACGAGATGAAGTATCCTGGTCAGATTAAGATAACCCTTATTCGAGAAACCCGAATTATCGAGTATGCGCGTTAGTCTTTCAAGGTGTAAAAAAAAGGCTACCCTTTTGGGTAGCCTTTTTTATTTATAAGGGGGAAGGGATTATCGTTTCAGACTATTCGCTGTTCCAAGCATGGAATCACTCGTTTGAATAGCTCGAGAGTTGAATTCATACGCGCGCTGAGCCACAATCATGTCCACCATTTCCTGTACGGCATTGACATTTGACATTTCGAGAAAACCCTGGTGGATTTTTCCATAGCCAGCGAGGGAAGGTATCCCTTCAACAGCCGGTCCTGACGCAGGGCTTTCCTTGACATAGTTTTCTCCGATATTGGTAAGACCAGCAGGGTTAATAAAACGGTAGAGGAGAATTCTTCCTACTTCGATATCTTCATCTTCGCCTGCAACCTTCACCGTGACCAGACCATCCTTGGAGATAGTAAGACTCTGAATCTCAAATTCATCCGGTAGGACAATGGGTGGATTTAATCGATATCCCTGGGAGGTGACAATCTCTCCATTACTGTCTAATTTAAGGGTACCATCTCTTGTATAAGCCTGAGTTCCATCTGGCAGAATTACCCCAAGAAACCCCTCACCTTCAATGGCGATATCCAGTTTGTTGCCAGTATTCTGGAGGCTCCCCTGCGTGTAGAATTTCTGGGTAGCGGCTGGACGAACACCCAGTCCCACCTGAATTCCTGTCGGATATTGGGAAATCTCCGAGGAGGGCGTTCCCGCGAGACGAATCGTCTGGTAGAGAAGGTCTTCAAACTCCGCTCGAGTTTTCTTAAAACCTGTGGTATTGATGTTTGCCAGGTTGTTGGCAATGGTATCGATATGAAACTGCTCTCCAATCATCCCGGAGGCAGCTGTCCAGAGTGAACGCATCATATCCCCTCTCCTTCTTTGTTTTTACTTATGTATCGGCGAATTTTGAAAAGGTTTAAGAAAAAAGAGGTTGGTTTGGGGCTTTATCGCGTGTTTACCCGTTCATGCGCGGGAAAGTGGTGCAAGGCTCTGATGAGAAGTATTGAAGGGATCGCGAAAAGAGGGATAGAAGGGAAATGTTGTAAGGTTTTTCTTGCCCTGGAAAGTCAAAGGAAAAGGCTTTTTGAAGCTTTAAAAGGGGATCATCTGGATAAAGTATGTAAAGATTTTTACGAAAAAGTTGGGGAGTTAAGTGTCAAAGAAAAGCTTTTCCAAAAGCTGGTACTGTGTAACAGTTCTAATTTTTTTGAAAGTTTAGACGGAAGATTTTGTTTGCTTTTGGTTTTGAGCGAGCTATTACCTTATGACAGTTTTTTGCTCGGTACTGCAAAAAAAAGCATCCATTCGAGCCTTCAGGTTAAACGTTTACCCAATATTTTTCTTTGAGATACTGCTTATTAGTTTTTTGATTGTGTTCTCTCTTGTTTTGAGAAGTCGTTGTGCCAGTCAGCTTGTCAAATGCTGTCATGGAACTCGCTTGTGTGGTATGCCACGCCTTTCGTCCAAGAATTCTCTTCTAAAAATAAATCTTTCTTTTCTCGTTTAACATACCTTCCTATACTTCCGGAGCTATTGATTTGAATAATTTTATAAGAGGCTTTTGCTCCCTATCGTGTTTTCCCTCCTCTGAAAATGCTTTTTCTGTTTTTTTATAGGAGAGAGTAAAAAAATATTAAAAATATTTTTGATTTATACTTGACTTTTTAGATCAAATGTATTAAAATAAATATACCATAGGATGGTATACTATATAAAATTTTAATGCCATGCAAGGAGTTTTTTATGGAAAAAAAAGAAGTAAAACTCAATGTGAGGGGGATGAGTTGTAATGCCTGTGAAATCAGAATAGAAGAGGTACTTTCTAAAGAAGAAGGGATTTATAATGTTAAGGCGAAGAGAAATAAAAATATGGTTATTCTAAGCTATAATCCACAAAAGATTGATTTAGAAAGAATAAAAAGCTTAATCAATGAACTCGGTTATAAGGTAGAAGGTGTTTTGACGAATGAAAGTGGAAATTTAAATTTTTCTTTTATACCTATTTTCATAACGAGTGGCGTAATTTTAGTTTTTTTTATATTGCAAAATAAATTAGGAATACATTTTCTTCCAGTTATAACGAAAGAAATGGGATATGGAATACTTTTTGTTGTTGGTTTACTCACATCTTTTCATTGTGTTGGAATGTGCGGAGGAATAAACTTAACGCAGAGCTTACACAAAGATAAAAATAATTTTATCCCTTCTCTCAAGTATAATATTGGCAGACTAATTGCTTATACATTAATTGGTGGAATCTTTGGTGGAATAGGTACACTCTTTTCACTTTCATCTTTTTCTAAGGGTTTTATTTTTATCATTGCTGGGATATTTATGATTACAATGGGACTTAATCTTTTTGGGATATTTTCTTTAGGAAATTTTTTATCAAAATTTTTTAGTCAGGTTTATGCAAAGGTGAACAAAAAAGGAAAACTCATTGATCCTTTTTTTGTTGGTATTTTGAACGGACTTATGCCTTGTGGACCACTTCAGGGAATGCAGATTTATGCTTTGAGTAGTGGGAGTTTCTTTACTGGTGCTTTATCGATGTTTTTCTTTGCTCTTGGAACACTACCTTTAATGCTTGGGTTGGGGGTTTTAGTTAATTTTTTGTCTAAGAAAGTTGGCTATCACATGATGAAAGTAAGTGGGCTTATTGTAATTTTTTTAGGCATTTCTATGCTTTCAAATGGATTAGCACTTACTGGAAATCCATTGTTTAAAGAAAAGGATAAAAATTATAGTGTTGCAAAGTTGAATGGTGATCTTCAGACAGTTATCACTGAGATTGAGCCAAATAGATATCCACCCATAGTTGTAGAAAAAGGAAAACCAGTGAAATGGATCATAAAGGTGAGCGAGGAAAACCTGAATAGTTGTAACAATGCAATAGTAATTCCAGCCCTCGGTATAGAAAAAAGATTAATTCCAGGAGAGAATATTATTGAATTTACTCCTACAAATGAAGGAAATATCTATTATTCTTGCTGGATGGGAATGATTTCAAGTACTATAAAGGTTGTTAACAATATAAATCAATCAGATATTGTTGTTGAAGAGAATATAGGTGGTGGTGGAAGTTGTTGCGCGAGCGGAAATATCGGACGATATTCTGGTGGAAAACTACCTTTAGACAGTATTGGAATTGCTAAAATAAAAGATGGTTTTCAAGAGGTGGTTATTAATGTGGATGAAAATGGTTATTCACCTTCAGTTATAGTATTACAGAAAAATATTCAAGCAAAGATAATCTTTAATCCAAAGAAGCTTACAAGTTGCAACTACGTGGTTATTTTCCCTGAGTATAGAGGCAGGCTTGATTTGAGTGTGGGACAATGGGAGACACCCTTGTTAAATGTTTCAGAAGATTTTACTTTTACTTGCTGGATGGGTATGCTTAATGGGTATGCAAAGGTTGTGGAAGATTTGAGAAAAGTTGATATTCAAAAAATACAAAAAGAGCTTGAAAACTACAGAAGTCCAAGGGCAGGTGGGTGTTGTGGCGGATGAAGTCTAGAAAGAATTGAGAAGAATAAGGATTAAAAGGGAGGATTTATTATGGAATATTGTAGAAATGCCCATCATTCCGAAGAATTTAAAAAAGATTTAATTAAGCGTCTTAACAAGATTGAAGGACAGGTAAAAGGAATAAAAAAGATGATTGAAGAAAACGTATACTGTGATGATATTTTAAATCAAATTACTGGCATTCGTTCTGCTCTTGCAGGAGTACAAGAAAAGTTACTTTCTGGGCATATTAAGACATGTGTCTTTGATCAGATTAAAGAAGGTGAGGTTGAGGTGGTTGAAGAATTAACCAGAACGATTAGAAGAATGTTAAAATAGGGAGGTTTTTATGAAGAGAGTATATGTAAACATTTCAGGGATGAGCTGTCAGGGCTGTATGAATATTGTCAAAAACACCTTGATGAAGGTAGAGGGTGTTGTGGATGTTGAGGTTGAGCTTGTTCCGGGAAGTGCAAAGATTATTTGTGATGAGAATGTAAAATCAGCACAACTTGTAAGTTCTATAAATGAGAATACTTCATACAAGGCAAGCTTACAAAAAGAAGAAGATGTTTTAGAGGAAGAACTTAAGGAGTAAGGAGGTCAGACATGAAAAGATTAATTGTGTTGACATTTTTCTTTGTAGTTTGGTTGGCTTATCTTTTTCGTATTCCGAGAGTCCACAGAAAGAGATTGATAGTATACTTAACAGTATAAAGGCAGAACAAAGTGTGAGCAACAATAAGGATATTAACATTGCCAAAATTGATGATTCTACTCTTGAGAGGCTTGGGGATGCGGTTATGAGTCTTTATATCCCTGATGAAGCAACGCATGAATATATGGACAATATGATGGGAGGAGAAGGTTCAACAAGTTTGAAGAATATGCATATTACAATTGCGGCGAATTATATTGCTTATCTGAAAGGAGAAAGAATTTCTCCATTTATGGGTCCTGGAATGATGTTTTTACCTTTTTATAGAGGAAGAGAAAATATTTTTGGAGGTTGGCCTATGGGTTGGATGCACTGGAATTATCCCTGGATGGGATTTGGATATTATGGTTTAGGAGGTTGGTTTATGATAATTTTGCTTTTGATCGTAATAGGAGTGATAGTATATCTCATTTTGAGAGAGAGAAGAGCAAGTGTTTTTTCAAATAAAACACCGCTTGATATTCTTAAAGAAAGATATGCTAAAGGAGAGATTTCTAAAGAAGAGTTTGATAGGATAAAAAAAGATTTATAAACTGGGATGCGAAACTTATTAACGTAAAGAGTTTATACCCGAGATTATACTTTATGGAAAAATGGTTTTGTGTATATATTTATTAGTTTTATTAGTGTTGAGAGGAGGTTCTTATGCAGAACATAAAGCTTAAAATAGAAGGTATGAGTTGTACGAGTTGTGCTTTGAATATTGAAAAGGCTTTAAAAAAGTCTGATATAATTCTTGAAGCAAAAGTAGATTTTGCAAGTAAAGAGGCTGAAATTTTTTTAAAGGATGAAAAAGATATAGAGAAGGCTATTGATATTGTAAAACAGACTGGTTATAATGCTTATCCCAAAGAGGAAAAAGAAATAATCTTCAATGTTGAAGGAATGAGTTGCACAAGTTGTGAAAAAAGGGTAGAAAAGGCATTGAGAAAGATTGATGGGGTTACTGATGTATGGGTGAGCCTAAGTACAAAACAGGCTAAGGTAAGATATGAAGGGGATATTCCATTGAAAACATTTTATAAGGTTGTGAAAGAGGTTGGATATGAGCTTAGAGAAATAGAAGAAGTTGATAAAGAGTTAATTTATCTTAAAAAAGAAAAGATAAGACTCATCTTAGTCTGGCTTTTTACATTACCAATAGCCATTAAAATGATACTTTCAATGGTTTTTCATATTGAAATTATACCAGAGATGATAGGAATGTACTTGGATTTAGTAATAAGCGGGATAGTTATCTTTATAATTGGTTTTCCTGTAATAAGATCAACATTTTTTGCCTTTAAATCCCTTTCTTTTAATATGGATTCTCTTATTGGGATAGGTACAATTGCCTCATTTTCAACAGGAGTATTAAAAATTTTTGGTTTACAGATAGAGGATTTCTCTGTTATTGGTGCAATGATAATGGCAATAAATCAGATTGGAAATTATTTAAAACAACTGTCTACTGGAAAAGCAAGTGAGGCTATAAAGAAGTTAATTCAACTTGGAGCAAAGGAGGCTCATCTTGTTACTGAAAATGGAATTATTGATATTCCAGTAAATGAACTCAAGATTTCTGATGTAATGTTCCAAGGCTTTTCTACTGTAGATGAATCTATAGCTACAGGTGAATCCATACCAGTAGATAGAAAAGAAGGGGATAAAGTAATAGGTGCAACCATTAATCAGTCTGGAGTAATAAAAGTCAAAATAGAAAAGGTCGGTAGTGAAACATTTTTAGCACAGGTAATAAAGATGGTAGAAGAGGCGCAGAGAAGCAAAGTTCCAATTCAAGAGCTTGCGGATAAAATTACTTCTTACTTTGTTCCAGGAATACTCTTACTTTCCTTAGCTACCTTTCTTTTTTGGTTTTTCTTTCCAGAAATTGGAGAGAGATTTTTAATGCTTGTTAAACCAGTTTTCCCGTGGCTAATGATAGGAAGTGATCAATTGTCGATGGCTTTGTTTAGTGGAATTGCAACACTTGTTATAGCTTGTCCATGTGCTCTTGGGCTTGCTACTCCGACAGCCTTAATGGTTGGAATGGGAATGGGCGCGACAAATGGGATATTGATTCGCAAAGGTGAAGCGATAGAAAAGATGAAAAATGTGAACACGATAGTTTTTGATAAGACAGGTACCATAACGAAAGGCAAACCACTAGTTACGGACTATTTTGCCATTGATAAAGATAAACTTTTTAACTATGGGCTAGCACTCGAAAGCCTGTCAGAACATCCGCTTGCTAAAGCAATAGTTGAATTTATTCCTACAAAAAGTGAATTAAAAGTTGAAAACTTTAGTGCCTTAGCTGGCAAAGGAGTTTCTGGAATTATAAATGGCAAAAAGGTTGTAGCAGGGAAAATAAGTTTTCTTGAAGAGAAAAAAGTAAATATTTCCTTTCAGGATAGAGAAAAGCTTATAAAATTCGCCAATGAGGGTAAAACTATTGTTGGAGTTGCTGAGGAAGATATTTTGTTGGGGGCTTTTGCAATCTCTGATGATTTAAAGATTGATTCTATTGAGGCTATAAGAAAGCTTCATGCCCTTGGTTTAAAGATAGTAATGCTAACAGGGGACAACAAACTTTCAGCTGAATATATTGCAAAAAGTGTTGGTATTGATGAGGTTTATTCTGAACTTCTGCCAGAAGATAAGATTGAAATAGTAAAAAAGCTTCAAAAAGATGGTAAAATAGTAGCGATGGTTGGTGATGGAATAAACGATGCGCCTTCCTTAAAGCAAGCGGATGTAGGGATAGCTATAGGAACGGGGACAGATATTGCTATCGAATCAAGTGATATAACCCTTGTGAGTGGAAGTTTGATGGGAGTATATAAGGCGTTTTTGATATCTACAAAGACATTTGGTAAAATTAGACAAAACCTTTTCTGGGCGTTTTTCTACAATATTATAGCCATTCCACTCGCAATGAGTGGAATACTTCATCCAATAGTTGCTGAACTTGCTATGGCATTTAGCTCGATTAATGTTGTAGTAAATTCTTTGACTTTAAAGCGGATAAAAATATAATGGTGTTGGTCTCACTGAACATGAAGGCTTATTAAAAATGTGAAAGTATTTTTGCTATTGTGTCAAAAGAATTGTGTGTCGTTGGAAGATAATTTCGCTTGGATAACGAAATGAGAAACATTTTCTTCAAAATAAGATCGTCTATTTTTCGGAAGAGAAAAGAGAGGTATTTCGGCTTCCCGACCAGGTACCAGACGAGAATCATTTGAAAACTATATCAAGCGTCTCCAGACTCTTGAAGGAATAGCAACCTCGTTTGAGGGTGTGGAAAAGGCGTATGCCATTCAGGCAGGTCGTGAAGTACGCATATTTGTCGCAAGTGACAAAGTGGATGATCAGAAAGCCTCTATCATGGCTCGTGATATAGCCAAAAAGATCGAAAACGAGATGAAGTATCCTGGTCAGATTAAGATAACCCTTATTCGAGAAACCCGAATTATCGAGTATGCGCGTTAGTCTTTCAAGGTGTAAAAAAAAGGCTACCCAAAAAGGTAGCCTTTTTTTATGTAAGGGGGAAGGGATTATCGTTTCAGGCTATTCGCCGTTCCAAGCATGGAATCACTCGTTTGAATAGCTCGAGAGTTGAATTCATACGCGCGCTGAGCTACAATCATGTCCACCATTTCCTGTACGGCATTGACATTTGACATTTCGAGAAAACCCTGGTGGATTTTTCCATAGCCAGCGAGGGAAGGTATCCCTTCAACAGCCGGTCCTGACGCAGGGCTTTCCTTGACATAGTTTTCTCCGATATTGGTAAGACCAGCAGGGTTAATAAAACGGTAGAGGAGAATTCTTCCTACTTCGATATCTTCATCTTCGCCTGCAACCTTCACCGTGACCAGACCATCCTTGGAGATAGTAAGACTCTGAATCTCAAATTCATCCGGTAGGACAATGGGTGGATTTAATCGATATCCCTGGGAGGTGACAATCTCTCCATTACTGTCTAATTTAAGGGTACCATCTCTTGTATAAGCCTGAGTTCCATCTGGCAGAATTACCCCAAGAAACCCCTCACCTTCAATGGCGATATCCAGTTTGTTGCCAGTATTCTGGAGGCTCCCCTGCGTGTAGAATTTCTGGGTAGCGGCTGGACGGACACCCAGTCCCACCTGAATTCCTGTCGGATATTGGGAAATCTCCGAGGAGGGCGTTCCCGCGAGACGAATCGTCTGGTAGAGAAGGTCTTCAAACTCCGCTCGAGTTTTCTTAAAACCTGTGGTATTGATGTTTGCCAGGTTGTTGGCAATGGTATCGATATGAAACTGCTCTCCAATCATCCCGGAGGCAGCTGTCCAGAGTGAACGCATCATATCCCCTCTCCTTCTTTGTTTTTACTTATGTATCGGCGAATTTTGAAAAGGTTTAAGAAAAAAGAGGTTGGTTTGGGGCTTTATCGCGTGTTTACCAGCAAAAGAGGAGAAAAAGTACCCCAAAATGGTTTTAGAAAAAATTTTTGATTATTTTTTTTCTGCCACCAATTCCCACAGGTAATAGCCAAATATTGGGATTTTTATGTTTCTTAGAAATTTTATAATTTTGTTTTTTTCATAAATATCTTGTTTGAAACCTATTCTTTTAAGGAAGAAATCTAGAAAAGGGTATTTAAATAAAGTTTTTTTGTTAGATAATATCTCAAAATCATACTTTTTTAACAGCAAGGGAAGTTCAAAGTCATTTTTATATTCTCTTTCATGAGTGGGATCAATAACTTGCTCACCATATTTATTTTTGTAAAAATACCAACCATACCATTTTTTATATACAGTAGTTAAGTAAAGGATCCCACCGGGTGGGCAGTGTATACTTAATTGTGTCTGGTAGGAAAAAGATAACCTCCTGTGATAATATAAATAAAACTATCACAGGAGGCCAGATATGATTGAGACGAAGAATATTTTAGAGCTATTCAAACCAATTGTCAAGGAAGTATTAGAGAGTATGTTAAAAGAGGAAAGAGAGATTTACCTGGAAAACAATCCTCCCACAAAAGGCAATGGCTTTTACGAAAGGGATTTAAAGACAGCTTTTGGCGAGCTTACAGCCATACGTGTTCCAAGAACAAGGGATAATGGATTTAAAAGTGCCCTTCTTCCCTATCGCAAACGCATCACAGAAGACTTAGATGCATTAATCAGGGCTATGTTGATATCAGGAATGTCAACAAGGAAGATAGCAGAAGTTTTAAAAGAGCTTTATGAAATAAAGATTTCTTATGCTAACATCTCAAGGATAAGCCAGGTAGGCATAGAAGAGATTCAGAAGTGGCGTAGTCGCCCTCTCATGGAAGAATATGCCGTGGTATTTCTGGATGCTATGGTGTTTCCTATCAAGAGAGATAGGGTAGAAAATGAATCAATATATGTAGCTATAGGCATTACACCTGAGGGAAGACGGGAGATTTTAGGATACTACCTGCCAGGAGGCATGGAAAGTGCTTATAACTGGCGGGAAATTTTGCAGATATAAGAGAAAGAGGTGTCAAACAGATTCATTTTATTGTCTCTGATGGCTTAAGTGGTATGAAAAACGCAGTATCAACCCTGTGTAGTCCATGTCATGAGAAACATACTGGCTAAAGTGAGAGTTCAACACAGAAATATCATTGCCACTGAAATAAAAGAGGTATTTCATGCCAAAGACAAACAGGAGGCAGAACAATTGTTTATGAAATTTACACAAAAATGGAAAAATATCTATCCCAACTTAATGAATAACCTCTTGACAATAAGAGAGAATATATTCACTTACATGGAATTACCTGAAGGAATACGAAGCATGGTGTATACAAACAATGCCCTGGAAAGACTCTTTAAAGAACTTAAAAGGAGATTAAAAACGATGGAAATGTGTCAAAGCGAGGCTTCAGCTGAGAAATATCTTTACCTGTTATTAAGATACCAAAATGAGAAGTTCTTAAAAAGAAAGTTAAAAAATTGGGAGTATTACTTTCAACTCTATCGTGAGCAACACTCATACACCAAAGAAAATATTCACAGCGAGGTTATCCTATGACTAGACACAATTTTCTTGACACAATGCACCGGGTTTTAAGAAAGCACTCATATTTTTTATGGCCTTTTCATCATCTGAAACATGTTCAATTACTTGATTGCATATAATAAAGTCTACTTTTTCAAGAATATTTAGATTGTTTAATATAGATATATCATCATGAATAACAGTGATTTTCTCATCTATATTTTTAACTCTTTCTAGTCTTAACGATGAGACATCAAGAGCATATATTTTTTCAAACTTTTCAAAATAGTTGTTGGTTTTAAGGGAATATAAAAGAGCACCATCCCCACAACCTATGTCAGCAATCTTAGTGAAACGAAAATTCTCTAATAATTCCTTTATTTTTTCTGGAATATGATCGCTGTAATAATGGATAAACTTTTCAGAGTAATTTGTTATATTTTTGTTCTTCATCATTTTCTTCTTTTCTCCTTTAAAAAATAAGAAGACTCATACACTTTTATGATTTTATTATACTATAAGTATGTGATTTTTGTCCAATTTTTATCAGATTGAATTTTTATTTTTTTGAGAATAGAAGAACTTTTTCTTAAATAACTTATTACATTGTGTCAAGAAAAGTGTGTCTGGCCATACGATAGCCTTTATCTGAATATTTTTTGTTGTGTATGGGTGTTGCTTACAAGAGATTTGAAAAAATAGGTGGGGTTCTTTGACCCTCTTTTCAAGAACTTCTCATTTTAGTATCTTGATAACGGATAAAAATATTTCTTGCTAAAAGCTTGGCTTTGATACATTGCCATCGTTTTTCATCTCCTTTTGAGTTTTTTAAAGAGTCTTTCCAGCGCATTGTTTGTATACACCATGCGTCGTATTTTTTCATGGAAGTGAATATATTCTTTTTTATTGTCGAGGAGAGTTCAGGCGGGATTTCTTCTTTTCTGTGGGCGGGCTAAAGAGATGGAAATTTGATTTTTCCTCTTATCTTGTTTACAATAACCGTGTCTAAAAGGGCAACTGGAAATGAAGAAAGAACTTCTTGGGCTTTTTCTCTGGCTTGCATGGGGAGGCGCAGCATTTTGTCAGGAGCACGATGAAATTTATCGCCTGGTAGAGAAAGGAATGGTATTGGATGGTTTTCAACGGATTTTGCACAATGATGTTCGTTATACGAACTTTTCTCTTATGATTCGGGCAGCCAATCTTTTGCTTCAATGGGGGATTTCATCAAACGGGGAAGAGTTTCTTCTTTCGAATAGTGATGGAGAAAAGCGTTCCTATTATTTTCCTGTGGAGGCCGTTCTTCTCCCCTTTACCAATCAGTATGCTAAAGATGGTACTTTGTGGGAAACCCTTTGTCGGTACTATGCGAGGGGATTTGATGAAGGATGGTTTTTCACAGAAGAAAAGGCTCGTCGGTTTCTTCAGCTCATGGACACATACCAGAAGACCGTGAAAACACCGCTTCCCTCTCTGCTTGCCAGTCAGGTGAGGGCACTAAAAATTCTCCAGAATACCAATGAGGCGTGGTCACTTGCCACCAATCTTGTTGCTCGTTATCCCAAAGATCCTGACGTGGTATTTATCTATGCAGAGATGCTTTATTTTCGACAAAATGGGGGGGAGGCTCTTCAGACGCTCCAGCAGTTTTATCCCCAACTTGTTTCTCTTCGAGACAGGGTGCGTTTTGGACTTCTCTCTGCTCAGTTGTATCTTGAAAACCAAAAACCTCAGGAAGCTCTTTTCCTTGCAGAACGTCTTCTTGCCTACTATACCAATGAGACGGTTTTTTTCCTTATCCTTGAGGCTAGTTACCAGCTTAAACAGTGGAGAAGATTCACAGACCGTGGACTTCTTTTGTTGGGTTTTAATCCAGAGAGTACGGAAAACCTTGTCAGGATAAGTCGTTTTTTTATCCTTGCTCGTCAACGAGAATGGGCTGAGGTGTTTTTTGAAAAAGCGCTGGATAATTATGGCGTGTCTCCTTTAAGGAGGGGACTCTTGTACTTTTACCTGGGGGAGGTGTACAGGAATCTCCAGCTACGGGACAACGCTATTGGTGCGTATGAACAAGCAAGGGCAGAGTTTCTTTTGGTTGAGCCTGTTCCGTCGGAGAATCTTGCCATGATTGATATGATGATTTACCGAACAAAAAATCCTTGAGGGGATATATGGGTTTTGTAAAAATTATCATTTTTCTTGGTTTTCTAGGAATAGGGCTTTTCTTTTTGTTTCAGACGATATTTCCTGTAAAGCTGGCATTTCTCTGGGCTGTAGCTGTAGTAGGATGGTTTGGTTTTTTGATTGCCTGGCTTTACTTTACCCATCAAATCCACTGGCTTGAAGACAGGGTCCTCACCTGTCCCAGATGTCAGCATGAGGTAGACATTACCTTTTTAGATGGAAAGCCGGTTTTTCAACGGCATTGTCCCTATTGTGGTTTTGATCTCTCTGAACATCGTCATTTTATAAGGAGGGAGAAGTAATGTTTACCAATTTTATTGTGGTGACGCTTCTTACCCAGCAGCTTCTTTTCCCCCTCGCGATCACGGAAACAGAACAGCGAACTGGTATGATGTATCGGAGGGGATGGGGAGAATGGGCAGGGATGATTTTTGTTTTTCCCGGGCCGCAACAGGTTGGTTTCTGGATGAAGAATACTTATCTTCCTATGAGTATTGTCTATACGGATGAGGAACTCAACATTCTTGAGATTCATCAGGGGATACCGTTCAATACGGAGGTGATGGTTTCTCGAACTTCACGAGTCCGCTATGTTCTGGAGCTTGATCCCGCAAAAACCAATCTTATTTTTACTCATTACGAGAGTTTTCGTCGTTCTCTAAAGAAAAAACTCCAGAGGAGGGGTTTATGAGAAAATGGATAATCATTTTCGGGACCTGTGTGGTTCTCTTTGCGTGGGCACAGGAGGCTTTTGTCTACCGTGACAGGATTGTCATAGAACGAGATTTTCGTGCGGTTACTCAGATTGTTCTACCCCTTGGGGCAAAGGATGTTGAGATACGTCCTGAAGTGAGCCTTCTCAAGGAATGGGTGACGAATATCTACCCGGAAAACCTCAGTTCTACCGTTGTAGAGTATATTTCTCTTACCAATCAAGTCGCCCAAAAAAGGAAAAACCTCCAGCAGCTTGAGAAAAAACTGGCAGGACAGAATGACAGGATAAAACTTTACCAGGATCTTTTGCGAGGGTTTGCCAGTAGTCAGAATCCCAGAACAACAGAGCTTATGGAGAAGTATGAGAGGCAGTATGCCTCCGCTGAAAAAGCTATTCGTCAGCTGGAAACAGATATTCAGGTCCTTCGACAGGAGATTGCTCTGCTTGATGCCAGGATTCAAGAGATCTCAAGGTTTCTTTTATCAAAGATTATCCCTCTCAAAATACTGGAACTAGAAAAACCAGCCAGTGGAAGTTTACGCTACACACTTCCCGGCGGCTGGAGAGCGTCGTACACTCTCCAGGTGGAGAAGGAGACTCTTGGCGCGGAGGTGGAGATATTTTCGTCTCAGGGTTTTCAGGAGCGTGTGGATTCTCTCTGGATTCTCGGTTACTCCTACACAAGTCCTCAGATGGAGGAATATTTGCCAAGGCTAAAGCTTTATCTTCAAACTCCTGGGAGACAGAAAACATTTCTTAAATCAGCCCAGGCACCCGAGGTTCCACGAGCAATGTCCGAAGCAGAAGGGGTGTTTTTTGAGCCTGAATCCGGTAGCCCTTCACCGGTGGAGTCTTCAGAGGGACAGGGAACGGTATGGCGTATTACGAACCGCGTGACGCTTTCTCGGAATACGACGGTGAAACTCTGGGAACCACGAAAAGTGAGTCTTACGAATACCTATTTTGTTCTGGCACCACGGGCAAGTTGGGGATGGTATGCTACCACTCTCTCCAATACTCTGGGCTATACCCTTATTCCTGGTGAGGTTATTCTTGATTCACAGGGGAAAACACAAAAGACGATACTTTCCCGGAGTCTTGTTGCCAGTAGTACCTACACTTTTCCTGGATTTGAGGTAAAAGATATCGAGGTGAGACGAGAAGTTGTCCGGGATTATAAAGAGATGCCCAGCCTTTTGCGACCAACGGTTCAACATGAAAAACACTACCGGCTGACCGTAAGAAATAGGCTACCAAGAACCATCGCACTGACGGTGTGGGATAGATTTCCTCTTTCCTCCGAAGAGCGGATCACGGTAAAGAATATTTTTGCTACGGATAAAAGCTCCGCAGAGCTCAAAGCTATCCAGACGAATGATGGTATTGTCAAATGGCAGATCAGTCTAAAACCAGGAGAGGAGAAAGTGTTTTCTTTTGGATACACTATAGAATACCCCAAAGACACCTATTACTATGAACATGAGGAATAACGATGCAACATCGAGTATTTCAAAAATCAAAGAAACTTGAAGGGATTTTTTATGATATTCGCGGGCCTGTGGTTGCTGAGGCTCAACGATTGGAACAGGAGGGGTACAACATCATCAGGCTCAACACGGGGAATCCCCCTCGGTTTGGGGTTGATGCTCCGGATGAGATTATTCACGATGTAGCTTACAATCTCAGAGAGGCTCAGGGATATACCCATGAAAAGGGCGTCTTCTCTGCGAGAAAAGCTGTGATGCAGTACTACCAGCTGAAAGGGATACAGGATATTTCTATTGATGATATCTATATAGGTAACGGCGTAAGTGAACTCATTCTTCTGTCACTTCAAGCCCTCCTTGATAGTGGGGATGAGGTGCTTGTGCCTATCCCGGATTATCCTCTCTGGACAGGGGCTGTCACTCTTTCGGGAGGAAAGGCTATCCACTACATCTGCGATGAAGAGGCAAACTGGTATCCTGATCTTGCGGACATACGCAAAAAAATCACTCCCAGGACCAAAGGGATTGTGGTGATCAATCCCAACAATCCCACAGGTTCGGTATATCCCAGAGAGATTCTCGAGGAGATCATTAAGATTGCCGTAGAACACAAGCTTATCATCTTTTCAGATGAGATTTATGAAAAAATTGTTTACGAAGATGCCAAAGCGTACTGCATCGCGAGTATGACCGATGAAACACTGGTTCTCACCTATAATGGACTCTCGAAATCCCACCGGATCCCTGGTTTTCGTGTGGGTTGGCTTCTCCTCTCCGGAAAAAAAGAATGGGCAACAGACTATATTGAAGGGCTTAATCTGGTAGCATCGATGCGTCTCTGTAGCAATGTTCCGGCCCAGTACGCCATTCAGACAGCGCTTGGGGGATACCAGAGTATTGATGACCTGGTGAGACCTGGCGGGAGACTGAGAGAACAACGTGATTACTCATATCAGCTTCTCAATGATATTCCGGGTATTACCTGTGTGAAGCCCATGGGGGCGCTTTATCTTTTCCCCAAAGTAGATGTGAAGCGATTCAACATCAAAGATGACATGAAGCTGGTTTATGATATTTTGCGCACGAAACATATTCTTTTGGTGCAGGGGACGGGCTTCAATTGGCCCAAACCCGATCACTTCCGGTTTGTGTTTCTTCCTGATATAAAGGAACTTGAAGAGGTTGCAGGAAGACTGAAGGATTTCTTTGAAACTTACAAACAGGAGGAATAGATGACCATCGAAGAGGCAAGGCAGGAAATAGAGAAACTCCGGGAATTTTTACATTACCACAACTACCGTTACTATGTGCTGGATAATCCCGAGATCTCTGATGCTGAATATGATGAAGCCATGCGACGTCTTCTCGAGCTAGAAAAGCTCTTTCCTGAACTTGTCACCCCCGATTCTCCAACCCAGCGCGTGGGGGCAGAACCTCTCAAGTCTTTTGAGAACTTTACCCATCCTTATAAAATGTATAGCCTTGGGAATGCGCTTAACACGGAAGAATTTCACGCCTTTGTTCAGCGGGTACGACAGGCAACGGCCAACAAACCCATTGTCTGGACAGCAGAACACAAGTTTGATGGTCTGGCCATTGAACTTATTTACAAAAAGGGTGTTCTCACCATGGGGGTAACGAGGGGGAATGGTGAGGTTGGGGAGGTGGTGACGCATAGTGTACGAACGATAAAAAACCTGCCTTTAAAACTTCTTGGAAGTGTTCCTGATGAGCTTGTGGTGTATGGTGAGGTTGTGATGCATCGGGAGGATTTTCAGAAGCTCGATGAGGAGAGAGAAGCCGCTGGCGAGGTGCCTTTTGCCAATCCGAGAAACGCGGCAGCCGGGTCTATTCGGCAGCTTGATCCCTCGATTACTGCTCAGCGGAGGCTTTTCTTTTATGCATATGGGGTAAGATTTCCGGATGATACGGTGATCCTTTCTCATTATGACCGCATGAGCTATCTCTCTGAACGGGGTTTTTCGATCTGTTTTCACAGATTGAAAACCGAGAATATCAATGAAATAGAGGAGTATCACAACTATTGGGAAACTCACCGCGATGAGATCCCCTATGAAATTGATGGGATTGTGGTAAAGGTGGATGATTTTCTTCTGGAGCAAACGCTTGGTTACGATGCCAAAACCCCCAAATGGGCCATAGCCTGGAAGTTTAAACCCATGCAGGCGCAGGCAGTTTTGCGTGAGATTGAGCTTGGTGTAGGCAGACAGGGAACCATTACACCTGTGGCTATCTTTGATCCGGTGTTTCTTGCAGGAGCTCGTGTTCAAAGGGCTACCCTTCATAATTTTGATGAGGTGAAACGACTTGATCTCCACTATGGGGATACCCTGGTGGTAGAACGTTCGGGGGAGGTGATTCCCAAAGTGGTTGCTGTTATAAAAGAAAAGCGTCCCCCCATGGCAAAGCCTGTTGAGGAGCCTACCCACTGTCCGGTTTGTGGTACCCCTGTGAAACGAGAATCCGATCAGGTCGGTATCTTTTGCCCCAATCCATCCTGTCCTGCGGTTATCAAGGCAAAACTCCGGCATTTTGTTTCTCGATCCGCGATGGATATTGAGGGACTCGGGGAGGAACTTATAGAGAGATTCTATAACGAGGGGATTCTTACCTCCCTGGGGGATATTTTTCGGCTCAAAAAACATCGGAATCGACTGATAGAGATGGATCGTTTAGGGGAGAAGCTTGTGGATAAACTTCTTGCGAACATTGAGGCAAAACGCGAAGTGCCTCTCGATAGGTTTTTGTATGCCCTTGGTATTGATTTTGTAGGTCAGGAGACAGCAAAGATTCTATCCAGAGAGTTTGGATCGCTTGAAAATATCCGCAAGGCTCGTTTTGAGGATTTTGTGAGGTTGTATGGGATTGGGGAGGTGGTTGCTAGAAGTCTTGAAGATTTCTTTAGGGATCCTCTCCGGTCAAAGGTGATAGATGATCTTCTTGAGGCAGGGATAAAGGTAAAGGCTTACCCAAAGCAGGACAAAAGAGAAGGAAAACTTGCAGGAAAATATGTCTGTATTACGGGGAAACACGAGATTTACTCAAGAGAACAGTTGTTTCAGTTTATTGAGGCTGAAGGGGGTATTCCTCAGGACAATGTCACCAGGCAAACAAACTTTCTGGTGGTGGGGGAATCGCCGGGATCAAAACTTGCCAAAGCCGAGAAACAGGGGATCCCTATTATTCCCATGGAAGAGTTTTTGAAACAGATACAAAAAGGATAGAAAAGGTATGACTTTTTTGCTAAGAATGATTCCCTGCAGTATAATGATAACAAAGGAGTGAACCAGTATGCCTGATGTAGCCATAGAAGTTCAGGGTGTCTCGAAAAGCTATGATCAGTTCCAGGCACTCAAGAATGTCTCGTTCTCTGTGTATCAGGGAGAATGCTATGCTCTGTTAGGGCCAAACGGAGCAGGGAAAACAACGATGATGAAGCTTCTTTATGGGCGTGTTGCTCATCATCCTGCAAACGGTCAGATCCGGGTTTTTGGACTTGATTCTCTCAAAGACTCTCTTAAGATACGTTTCTTTACCGGGATTGTACCCCAGGATGACAACCTTGACTATGAGCTTTCTGTTCAGGAAAACCTCCGTATCTACAGTCTCTACTATGGGATGGATCAAAAAACGATCCAGAAGCGTATAGATGAGCTTCTTGAGTTTATGGACTTACGGGATAAAAAGAATGCCAATATTCGGGAGCTTTCCGGCGGAATGCGAAGGAGGCTCGTTATTGCGAGGGCACTTCTTCATTCTCCGAGGCTTTTGATTCTCGATGAACCAACAACAGGGCTTGATCCCCAGGTACGCCATCATATCTGGGATAAGTTACGGGTCTTGTTGAGAGAAGGGGTGACTATTCTTCTTACGACCCACTACATGGATGAGGCGTTTCAGCTTGCTGATCGGTTGATGATCCTCCACGAGGGGGTAAAAATTGTTGAGGGAAAACCTGCTGAACTTATCAGGTCGCATATTGAACCGTATGTGTATGAAGTTCCTGAGTCTAAAGCAAACAACTGTACACCTCCTGACTATGTGAGGCTTGAAAAATCGGGGGAAATGGTTCGCTTTTATGCTCACGATGTTTCTGTTCTTCAACACCTGGCCGAGTGTCTTCCTCCCGGGACAGGTTTTATCCGTCAGGCAAATCTTGAGGATGTTTTTCTAAAACTCACAGGGAGGCAGCTGCATGAATAAACTTACACATCCTGTTAAAAGAATTTTGAGCGTATGGTACCGGCATTTCATGGTATACACGAGTAACCTTTTAAGTAATGGTTTTCCCCCGTTTTTTGAACCTCTGATCTTTCTGGCGGGGATTGGACTGGGTCTGGGGCAGGTCATTCGAGAGATGGATGGTATTCCGTATCTTGATTTTCTGGCAAGCGGGCTGTGTGTTTCTACGGCTATGATGACAGCAGCTTACGAGTGTACCTTTGGAAGTTTTATTCGTTTAGAGTATGAGAAGATCTATGATGCGATTCTGGCTGCCCCCATCTCCCTCACAGATATGGTGGTAGGGGAGATTCTGTGGGCGGGGAGCAAGGGATTTTTCTTTTCTTTTGCGGTGTTGCTGGTAGTGTCACTTTTCGGCCTTCTCAGAACACCCTGGGCGTTTTTTGTTCCTGTGGTGGGTTTTTTGACGGGGGTAATGTTTGCCTCTCTCAGTTTGTTTGTCACCTCGTTTGTGAAAAATATCGATCATTTTAGCTTTTATATGACGGGGTTTTTGTCTCCGATGTTTTTCTTTTCCGGGATTGTTTTTCCCACATCCTCTTTGCCTCGCTGGATCCAGCCCATCACGGAGGTTCTTCCTCTCACCCACGCGGTACGGATGGTCAGAGGGGTGGTGTTTGAAAGATATCAGGCGATTGGTTGGGATCTTGTGTTTATTGTACTGACTATTACTGTGTTTGGCACACTGAGTATCCATGGAATAAAAAAACGCATGATACAATAAAGGAGTGAGTATGAAAAGAATCTTTTTCATCCTTTTCTTTTGGTTTCTTGTAGGCTCTCTTTTTGCGGTAAAGATCGAAGATATTTTTATCCGGGGAAATAGTGATAGCAATTCCAGGACTATTCTTTTCTATTTTTTTGAGTATGATCCTGATAAAGACTATACGCCTGGCGAACTTGAGAGGGCTTTGCAGAACTGGGCACGAAGACTTGAAAGAACAGGATGGTTTCGTAATATTTATGTCACCAATGAGTATACTCCGGAGAATACGGTGAGAATTTCTCTTGAGTTAACAGAGAGTTTTTTTTACACGGCACAACTGTTTGATAGAGCGGTAGGGTTTGGCAAACAAAACATCTGGGGAAAGGGCAAGGAGATATTCTTTGAGGTGGGAACGTTTCAAAAAAAGATTACACTCATCGATCATATGTACAATTTTTCTCCCTTTTTCTATCAGGTTTCCCTGGGAACAACAGAGGAAGACCTCGTAGAGTATAGGGGGGATTTTTATCAGACATTTCTCACCCTGAGGCAAAAGGGGGAAGCCCTCGTAGGATGGCATGTTTTTCCGGATCATATCATGTGGGTGAGTCTGGGAGGACAGAGTATTGTCCAGACGAACCAGATGCCTCTTGAAAGAGGGGGATATCTCTCCCTTTCCTATCTTGTGGATACACGGCGGGGATATCCATCGTTTTCCTCAGGATGGCACTGGCAAAACGATGCGAGGTGGTTTTTTCTTTCGGGGGGAATTTCCTGGGAAACAACAGCATCATGGCATACTCCCCTGGGGAAAACCTGGCAACTGGGTCTCAAGTGGCACCATGGTCTTACCTATGGGAAGTTACAATCAAGTGAAAAGTATCTCCTTCGTCAGATTAATGGGCTCCATACGCTTTCACAAAGTCCTGGGCTCCTGGGGGACAATTGTTGGGATGTGCATGGTGAGATCCGCTGGAAATTCTGGGAGGTGATTCCTTTTGTGATCTTTGATATGCAGCTGGAAGCGGTGGCTTTTCTCGAAGGAGGGGAGGCGTGGACCGAGTGGAGAGAGACTCCTTGTGACAACTATCCTTTCTGGACAGATGGTATCTCGTTTGCACTTCAGATGCGAACGTATTCATTAGATGGATAAAGAGATGTCTTTATGTGCAATCCTTTTGTGTTTTTGATTCTTGGGCTTGAAGCTGGGTCTTCTCTCCCTTCAATAGAGGAGCTTTTCCCATCGTTGGAAAGAGGAAATCTTGTGTCCACTCTTCATGGATTTTCACGTATGGAACTTATTACACCTATAAAGACGAAGATCCCTGTTACTCTTACCGCGTATGATTTTCAATTGTCTTCCCCGAAGATCAAAGGAACGGTTGTGGCTTTCCTCGATCAAATGAGCTCTGTACAGATTCAGGCACTTTTTGAGGAGGTAAGTACCCTCACCTATGAACTTGAGACTGAACGAGTTTCGTTTAAAAATCTGTTAAATCGTCTTCAGAGTGGAATAATCTGGGGGAATAAAGAAAACATCTGGTATGCCAACTCACGAACCAGGGATTTTGTGGCAGAATCCCTTTTGCGAGAAGGGGGGATTTCCGATCTTTTTGAAGATAGAGAAAAGATTCTCCACTATCTGGAGAGGCGTGTCAACATCTCAAATCTCGAGATGCGCCTTGTGACACAAGGCAGATCCCTCCCCTGTATGGTGAATATCTCCTGTCTCCCGAGGGGGAATGAAGAGGGGTGGCTGATTGAGATCCTCGATATAGAAGAAAAAAAGAAACTCGAGGATTCCATCATGGATATGACACAGATCTTTATCCAAGAACGCAATGAACTACGCAAAAATCAGGAAACTTTGAGTCTTGAACTTCGTCTGGCGAGAGAGATTCAGTTTTCTCTTCTGCCACACAAGGAGTTTTCAACGATTGCTTATCTGTACCAACCGATGGAGGAGATTGGGGGGGATTTTCTTGATCTTGTTGAGATAGATCCTGACAATGTGGGGATATTTATCAGCGATGTGTGTGGACATGGTATTGCGGCTTCTCTTATCACTGTTATGTTGAAACAAAATATGACTGAATTAAAACCATTTGCCAGAAATCCTGCGCATTTTCTCTCAAGGCTTAATGGAAATCTCTTTCATCAGTTGAGGGGATATTTTCTTACTGCCATTTATGCCCTGTACAATCAAAAAGAAAAAAAACTTACCATCGCAAATGCTGGCCATCCGTATCCCTTTCTTTACCGTCAGGGGCATTTTGCCACGCTCGCAACTATTCGTTCTCAGCCGATTGGTACGTTTCCAAGTATGGAGTATCAGCAGCAGACTATTTGTTTGCAACCAGGAGAAAGAGTGCTTTTTTATACCGATGGTTTACTCGATACCTCGAACCCGGAAGGGGAAAGCTACGAGGAAAAAAACCTTGCCCATTTTTTGCAAACGCACAGAGATTTTCAGGCGTATGATCTCATGCAAAACCTTCTGGAAGACTTGAGGGAGTTTCATGGAGAACGTCACTTGGAGGATGATATTGCCTTCATCTGTCTGGATGTTTCTTAGACAATGATATCGACAATCTGGCCTTTGGTTTCTTCAAGAGGGGATTTTTGAATAGCTTTTTGCGTTACCTGGGCGAGTTCATGACGTGTCTGCAGAACTTCGTAGAGTATGGCATCAAGTTTGCCAAGGGTGGAGAGTGCCTGGATGTGTTCTATCATGATTTTTTCCTTCTCTTTTGTGTGATTATCGGCAAACATGCGAAAAGCATGAGAGAATGAGTTTTTTGTCCCAGGATCTCATGATGGTGGAAAAACAGAGAGGGATGTCGTTTATCATGAGGAATTTTATTTTGAACCTGTAACGGTGTGCCGTCTATGAATGTGATAGAAAAGAGATTGCTTTTTTCTCTCTTTTGTCCTATACTATGATAATCGAAAATTTTGTGTAAGGAAGTGCTATGATTGTGAAGGCTTTTCTTCGAGAGAGGATAACAGATCTTCTTCAGAAACTCTGGGGGGTAGAAGTGCCCGTTCCTGTTTTGTACCCGGATCATGCACATTTTGGAGATTATTCTACCTCTGTAGCAATGTCCCTTGCCAAGACTCTGCGACAACGTCCGCTGGATATTGCTCAAAAGATTGCTGAGAACTGGTCATGGACCGATATCTGTCGTGTCGAGGTGATGGCGCCAGGGTATCTGAACTTTTTTGTGAATGAGACCAGGCTCGGCGAGATGGCTCAAAAAGATTTTTGTGAACCGCGTTATGGGGCAAGTGATCTTCTTTCCGGGCACAAGGTGCTTCTTGAGTATGTCAGTGCCAATCCCACAGGTCCTCTTCATGTTGGTCACGGGCGGTGGGCTGCTCTGGGAGATTCTTTGTATCGTGTTCTCAGTTATGCGGGTGCTGAGGTCTGGCGGGAGTTCTATGTCAACGATGCGGGCAATCAGATCAGGCTTTTACAACAGACGATTGAAGCAGTAAGAGCGGGGAAAGAAATCCCTGAGAATGGTTATCATGGAGCGTATATCGCTGAGGTGGCAAAGCAAGACGACGATCCTGTTTCCTTTATTCTTCGCTGGCAACAACAAACCCTGAAGGATTTTGGGGTGGAGTTTGATAGGTTCTTTTCGGAGAAAAGCCTTCATGAGAGTGGGGCAGTAAAAAGAACGCTCGATTTTCTTCGTGAAAAGGGGGTGGCTTATGAGTCTGAGGGGGCGCTGTGGTTACGGACGACTGACCATGGGGATGACAAGGACCGTGTGCTTGTGAAATCAGACGGGGAATACACCTATTTTGCAGTTGATATTGCTTACCATCAGGATAAAATTAAAAGAGGATTTCGAAAACTGTACAATATCCTGGGAGCAGATCACCACGGCTATGTAAAGAGAATGGAATCGGCAGTCTGGCTTCTCTCTCAGGCGGATGGTGTGGAAACGGATTTTAAGATTCTCATAGGGCAGCTTGTGAGTCTTTATCGGAATGGTGAACCCGTGCGTATGTCAAAACGAACAGGGGATATGATCACCCTTGAAGAGGTGCTGGAGGAGCTGGGAAAGGATGTGCTTCGTTACTACATGGTGATGCGCAAGGCAGACACCCATCTTGAGTTTGATATCGAGGAGGCCAAGAAGCAGAGTGAGGAAAACCCTGTCTTTTACGTGCAGTATGCGCATGCTCGTATCTGTGGGATTCTTCGAAATCTTCCCGAATTGCCGGAACCGATAAGGGAGGAAATTATCGATAGTCCGGAGGCAAGGCTCCTTGCTACCCGGCTTTTGCGATTTCCTGAGATTGTTCAGGATGCTGCGTTGGCTCTGGAACCTCATCGTATTCCTCAGTATCTTGAAGACCTGGCAACCATCTTTCACAAGTATTATACCGTCCATCGGATTATCACCGATGATCTTCAGAAGACAGCGAACAGGGCTGTCCTGGTGAAGGCAACCAAGAATGTGCTCTCATTGGGTTTAAACCTGATCGGAGTCAGTGCTCCAGAGAGAATGTAATGAGAGTTCGAGGATAAAAGGAGGGATATATGATCGTGGTAAATTGGCTCATAAAGATTTTTAAAGCCCTTAACTCAAACCAGCATCCCCTTGAGATTGCCGAGGGAATTGGGTTTGGTATTCTTCTGGCACTGATTCCTTCTAATAATCTCTTGTGGTGGATGGTTTTTTTGATAAGTTTTTTCCTTACTATTCATCAGGGCATGATGATTGTCGTTATGGCAATAGGCAAGCTTTTTATGCCATTTGTTGATCCGATGCTTGATACGCTGGGGTATGCTCTTCTTACTGTTTCAGCCCTTGAGGATTTTTATGATAGCTTTTTCAATATGCCCCTTGTCCCTCTTTTGAAACTTCATAATACAGTGGTGATGGGTGGATTTGCCCTGGGCGTGCTTTTGTATTTTCCTATTCTTTTTGTGATGGTGCCCGTGGTGAGGGGGTATCGTAAGTTTGTACGGGAAAAAATTGTTCAAAGTAAGTGGTTTAAGGCATTTACTTCCACTCCTCTTGTGGCTGGTTTGATGAAAATCTACAAAAGCACAACCCTTATCTCGAGCAAATTCAAATCCTAAGCGAAGGAGTAGTGTATGGCAAAGGAAAAAAAGCCCCCAAAAGCCAAAATTCATAAGATGTTTAAGATAAAATACTCTCCAACCCATTGGGAGAGGTTTTTAGAGAAGTGTTATCATGAGTCAGATAGAGAAAAACTTCTCTCTTTTTTTGAGCAGGACAAGAAAAAACGCTATGTGCTTCGCAAAGACCTTACTGCCGAGGAAACTCAGGAGCTCTCCGAGATTGGAAAACGTATAGAGCTCGGATACTCTTTTCTCCAGGTGTGGAAGCTTGTTGCCGTTGGCGTGATTTTTCTGGGTGTTTCGGCGTTTCTTGCCCTTTTTCAGAATAAACTCTTAGAAAACGCTATTGAAAAATCCCTTGAGGCTGTTTTCGATGCAAAAGTGGATGTGGTGGGTGTTCGTCTCAATATCCCCGGGCTTTCTTTTTCATTTCGTTCTCTCACCGTGGGGGATGCTGAAAATCCTTATCGTAATCTCTTTGAGCTCGGGAAAACTGAACTCAAGCTCAATCCTGATGCTCTGACCCTCGGGCGTGTGGTCTTTGAAAATGTGCAGTGTGAAGATATCCGCTGGGGAACTTCGCGAACGACACCAGGGACGCTTTCACGAGTTTCTCGTGGAGAAAAATCAATGGCGTCTTCAGAAGAGAAAGCTCCTGCCAATAAAGTTCCGACGATGGATTTTTCTCAGGTAAAAGAGAATTTTTCTAGTCTTATCTCCTCTCAGAGAACGAATCTGAAAAGCGAACAGACTCTTCTTAGAGTAAACACAGAGCTTTCCAATACAATTGAGCAGTGGATGAAAACCTACGAACAGAAGAATGCTCAGCTGGCGCAACTCTCGACACAGGCTGCCGAGATACAAAAGATACAGGTTGCTTCTCTTAAGACTGTGGAAGAGGCACAAAAGGCATTTTCCCAGATAGATGCCTTTTCGAAAAGTCTTTCTTCTATCGGGGGAGATATCAAGACGACGGGACAGCAGTTCAAAACCACCTATGAAAAGGCACTCCAGAGTCAGAAAACTATAGCAACAGCTATAGCTGAGGATAAAGCCTATTTGCAGTCTTTGATCTCTTTGCCCGTTACCGATGGGAAAAATATCCTCCAGGGAATGGCAGACAAATTTTTACGTCAGAAACTGGGTGCAATTTACACCTATGGGATGAGAGCGTGGAGGTATGCCGAGAAGATAAAATCCGATCCCTCTCAGAAACCGAAAAAACAGGGGTATCGTCGTCTCAATGGCAGAGATATCCCGTATCCCTCTGATCCTTACCCCTCGTTTCTTCTCAAAAACTTGCAGTCTTCCGTAGAGAATACGGATCGTCGTTTTGAGGCAAGGCTCCAGAATGTTTCTTCGGATCCCTACAAGTGGGATAAACCTATTCAGTTGACTTATCGACAGCTTGAAAAGCTTCAAAACTATGCGCTAAATGTTTCGCTGGATATCCGCTCCAACGCGGTAACACCTCTTGTGGCAGAGTTTAAGGGAGAAGGATTACCGTTTTCCGTGTCAGATCTTGGTTTTCTCAAGATCTCGAATTTGAGTGCGTCCATGAAGATTGTTTCCTCTTTTCAGTGGGATAGGGACAAAAGTACAGGAAAGATATCAGTAATACTGTCTGGTTTACGATGGGAGAAGGTGGATCTCGCAGACTTTGTGACCAAAGTGGTGACAGAAATTCTGGCCGAAACTCCCAGTATAGATGTGGTGGTAACGTATACCATACTTTCCGATGGCAATCTTCAGTTTACCCTTGCAAGTTCTCTGGATACAGTGCTTCAAAAAAAGATAGGGGAATATCTTGCCAAAACCGCAAAAGAGCTTGAGGAGATTGTTGAAAAACAACTCAATGTCTTGCTTCAACAGGGGCTTTCTCAGAACGAACTTCTTGCGAAGAATCTCCAAAATATCAATCAGCTCTCTCTCAAGAGTCTTTCGGATGTGACGAGCTATGAGAAGCTTGTAGAGACCAAGAAAAAAGAGGTGGAAAATCGTATTGAACAGATAAAGAAAGAACAAGAGGAGGCGCTGAAAAAGAAAGCCCAAGAAGCCGTGCAACAGCTTCCTCTTCCAAAGATCGGGAAATGATATGAATTATCTCAGGGTAGAGCATCTTTCCCTGACATTAGAGAGAGCAGAAGCAGATGAGGCAAAAGAACTCAATTCGGTTTCTTTCGAGGTGGATCAAAACGAGATAGTAGGTATTTTGGGCCCCAGTGGAGCAGGGAAAAGCCTGGTTTTGCGGGCCATTCTTGGTTTAGAAAGACCGGATGAGGGTGAGGTTTTTCTGGAGGGAGAGGCGCTCTCCGAGAGACCTGCTGCTGGGCGTGGGATGGCCTACCTGAGTCAGCGGCTTGTTCTGTATCCTCACCTACCCGGAGAGGTAAATGCGGGTTTTTTCTACTGGATTCGAAAACAGTTTTCAAAAAAACATGAGATACGTTTCCATCCTGTGGTGAGAGAGATTCTCACCCATCTTCATCTCACGGAGGCAAGTCTTCTTGAACGACTTCCAAGAAGTCTCGCCGGTGGAGAGAAACAGCGGATAGCTTTAGCCAGAGCCCTTGCATCGGAGGCAAAAATTCTTCTCCTCGATGAGCCGCTGGCCAATATTGAGGATAATTTTCGGGATGTGCTGAGGCATTTTCTTAGAGATTGGATCAAAAAACGGGGTCAGACTGCTCTGGTGGTTTCTCATAATCAGGAGGAGATGGCATCCCTCTGTGATAGGCTTTTACTTATGGATCAGGGGAGGATCATTCAGCAAGGGGGATATGAAGAGCTTTGTTTTTCTCCCGTAAGTCGTATTACAGCCCTTTTTATGGGAAATTCCCGGAAGAATTTTCTTTCTGCTGAGTTTATAGAAAAACGCTGGAAAAAAAAGTGTGAGTACGATGTGGTGTTACTTCCTCAGCTGGGCAAGGCTACCGCCGATGATCCCTGGGATCTGGAAGTAGAGGGAAAGGTGATTATGGTGGAACATTTTTTTCGAGAGAAGAAAAAACTCCTCTGTGTTGAAGAGAAAAATGAGCTTTTTTTCTGGGAGGTAGCGGAAACCATGTCGCTCAATCGGGGAGATCGGGTAAGGTTTTTTCTGCCAGTGAAGGAAGGGTGGTTTTTTGAGAGGGTGTATCCATACAAAAGAATATATCAAGGAGTGTTTGAGTGATTTTGTCAGGTGGTATAGTATGTGATCCAGTGATAGCACCTTCGGGAAAGAGGCTTGATGTCTGGATAGAAAATGGGAGAATAAAAAAGATTGCCCGCAACATACAGGAAAAACACGTTACCCGCATGGACATAAAAGGAAAACGGATTTATCCTGGTTTTGTGGATATGCATGTTCATCTCAGGGAGCCAGGACAGACGCACAAAGAAGACATGGCCACGGCAACGCGGGCAGCAGCAGCAGGTGGTGTCACCACTGTGCTTGCTATGCCCAATACTATCCCCCCCATTGATAGGAAAGAGAGATACCAGGAGGTTATGAGCATCGCGCGGGAAAAGGCCTGTATAGAGGTTTTACAGGCGTGTGCCATGACAGTTGGAAGGAAGGGAGAAAAGCTGACAGACTTTGAGTCTCTCAAAGAAACAGGGTGTTTGTGGCTTAGTGACGATGGTTCAAGTATCCAGGATCAAAAGCTTCTTTTCATGGCATGTGAACGTCTTCGCTTGACCGGGCAACTCTGGGTAGAGCATCCGGAGATTGCCTTGTTGGCTATGGGGAAACCGCTTCATGATGGTTCTGTTTCACGAGAGAGAGGATGGCAGGGACAGCCCCGGGAGGCAGAAAGTCTCGCGGTATTGCAGGCGGGACTTCTTGCTGGTCTTGCCGGGGTGAGGGTGCATTTTACCCATCTTTCCAGCTGGCAGTCTGTGGAAGCGGTAAGAATGCTGAAGCGATGGTATCCCGGTCTGATAACCTCGGACACGGCGCCGCATTATCTTCTTTTGACAGAGGAGGATGTCAAACAAAGCGGCTATGATCCAAACAAAAAGATGAATCCACCGCTTCGCAAGCCACGTGACCGTCAGGCACTTCTCGATGGGCTTCTCGATGGTACAATCGATTGTGTTGCATCGGATCATGCCCCTCATACACAGGAGGAAAAAGCGGTAGGAATAGAAAAAGCGCCTTTTGGCGTGGTTGGAGTGCAAACTCTTTTTTCAGCGCTTGTTACCCTGGCAAAAAAGCAAAATATTCCCTCCAAAAAATGGCTTCCGTGGATTACGCTGAATCCAGCTCGTATTCTCGGGATTGATCGGGGAAGGTTTGCTCCGGGCATGATTGCCAATCTTACTATCGTTGACCAGGAGACATCATGGGAGGTCAGTGAACACACGCTTTTTTCTCGTTCTCACAACTCGGCGTTTCTTGGCATGCGACTTGATGGACGTGTTCTTGCTACCTATGCCGGCGGGAAACTTGTCTATGAGGTGGGTAAATAATCACATGAGAAGGGGGAAAAAGGAGGAAATATGGAGGCTGCACTTCTTTTGTTTCTGATAGGTGTTGCCCTTGGTGGAGTGGGAGGCTTTTTTCTTGGCTCCGGCAGAACTGTAGAAGTGAGTAACAGTCAGTATACTGAGGTGGTGAATACCTCTATTCAGAATCAGGCGCAGGTGACGATTCTTCGAGATGATACGGTGCAGAGGGTTCGTTTTGTCATCACCAATCTTTCCTCAAAGAGGGAACTTGAGAATTGTCTCGTCAGTCTTGATCCTTTTCAGATAGCTAACTGTAAACTTCTCGCGGAAAAGGAGTTGTTTGGGACGAGATATACTCTTGTTTATCCTGAATACACAGAGGGCGTGGTGACAAATACCATTCGTGTTATTCTTACCAACACCTCTTCAACAAACCAGATGAAGATAAAATAAAAAAAGCCCTCTTTCTGAAAAGGAAAGAGGGCTTATCTGTTAGAGATACTCCACCTATTTATTCGATGATGGCGAGAATATCGTCAGCTGAAAGAACAAGATGCTCCACATCATCGATCTTGATCTGGGTGCCGGCGTACTTGTCGTAGAGAACCTGGTCCCCAACCTTCACCTTAATGGATTCATCGGTTCCTACAGCCACGACAACACCTGTCTGTGTCTTTTCTTGAGCGGTCTGAGGGATGTAGATACCGCCTTTGGTTTTTTCCTCTGTTTCCTTAACCTTAACGAGAACACGATTTCCAAGGGGCTTTACAACCATAGTTTTCCTCCGTTGTTTTTTTACTATAAATATACTCATAACCCCTGAATATCGTCAAGTGTTAAAGATGACCTTCGATAGCAAAACTGTAATAGTCTGAGGGGTTCTTGCCGATGATGATGTGATCGATAACGCGAGCTCCCACCATTTCGCAGGCTGAGGCAAGCCTTTTGGTGAGGTTTTGGTCATCTTGAGAGGGAGTACACTCTCCTGAGGGATGATTGTGAACGAGGATTACCCCACTGGCCTGGTGGAGGCAGATCTGGCGAACCACTTCTCTTGGATCAACCACGGTGGCATAGGCACTCCCACGGCTTATTTCCAGGTGGTGCAGGGGTTTATTGCGGATATCGAGCAAGATGATCGAAAACACCTCCTGTCTGGCATCCCTGAGGACGGGGCCGTAGTATTGCTGAACGTAGTTGATAGCCTCCTGAGCAGAGGAGATTTTTGGGGGCTTTTTTACCTCCTCTCGCATGAGGCGTTTTCCCAGCTCAAGACAGGCTTTGATTTCGATAGCCTTTGCCTGCCCTATCCCATGGATACGGCAGAGGTCACCAAGCGAGGCGCTATCCAGTCCTCGTAGGTGAGAAAACTTTTCGAGGAGTTCACTTGCTATCTCCAGCGCACTCTTGCCTTCGCTTCCTGTCCTGATGAGGATGGCGAGGAGTTCAGTGGTAGAGAGTGCTTCTGGTCCGCGCTGGAGAAGCTTCTCTCGGGGTCTATCTTCCTCACGCCAGGTTTTAATAGGTTTGTGTGTTTTCATACAAGCCTCCTTGAAAGATCTTATTTTTTCTCTAATATATATCGAATTTTTTTTGTTATATTTGTTATATAAAAGTTTTTATTTTATAATAATAAAGCAGCATTTTGCGAAGCAAGTTTTTTCTCATAAAAGACTTAGGATTTTTTTTTGTATTGGTGAAAAATCTGGAAAAATTTTGGAAACATCTCTATGTAAGAGTATGGTTAGAATGAAGGGAAAGATAGCTATAACCCTGTTACCGTTCTCAAAGAGGGATAAGCAGGGAAAAAGGTTCGATGTCATGCTGCAACAGGGTAAGAGCTTTTCGCGCGAATGATCCTTGAACATTTTATATCATTAATGGTTTTTAGCGTATTTTTATGGTCTTTTTTATTGGAAAAAAAGAATAAAAATTGACAAAAATTGTTCTATTCTTTATACTTAAGGCAGAAGTAATGAAGGAGGAAATACCATGATAATAGGTTGGGTGGTCCTGGGTTTGGTTATTCTTTCAGTGGGGTATGGTATATTTGTCTACAATCGCCTGGTTGGGCTACGAAATCAGGTGGATGAAGCCTGGTCCGGTATTGATGTGCAACTCAAGCGGCGCTATGACCTTATCCCCAATCTTGTGGAAACCGTGAAAGGCTATGCGAAACACGAGCAGCAAACCCTTGAAAAGGTTATCCAGGCAAGAAATATGGCTATGCAGGCAACAGGTATTGAGGATAAGATAGCGGCGGAAAACCAGCTTGCCAGTACGCTGAAAACGCTTTTTGCTTTGAGTGAAAATTATCCGGACCTCAAAGCCAATACCAATTTTCTCGATCTTCAGAAAAACCTCGCCGACATAGAGGAGCAGATTTCTCTTGCTCGTCGTTACTATAATGCTGTAACGAGGGATTTTAATATTCTCTGTGAGACTTTTCCCTCTGTGATTATTGCCAATATGACAGGTTTTCGGAAACGGCCGTTCTTTGAGGCTGCTGAGGGTGAACGGCAGAATGTGAAGGTACAGTTTTAGGGTGTTTCTCTTTTTTCCTTCAGGGAAGATAAAGCCGGGAAGAATGTTTCCAGGCGAAAGGGGAAAGCGATGAACAAGCGAGCAATCGTTTTTTGTTTTATTTTTTTTGTATTTTCGTGGGTGTGGGGAGAGTTTTTTGAGATCAGTAACTACATGGTGAGGGCACATATTCTCTCTAACGGGATGATGGATATGACGGAAGAGATTACCGTCTTGTTTTATCAACCGAGGCATGGGATATACCGAACTATTCCCACCAGGATCCAGTTTGAAAACTTTGCCCGTCGTTTTGGGATACGGGATATTCGTGTGGAGAATTTCTCCTATGATACCTCGTGGGAGAGTGGACTTCTTACTATCAAGATTGGTTCGGCTTCGCGGTATGTGGAGGGACTCCAGGTGTATACCATCCATTACACGGTGGTAAACCCTATCCTTGCGTTTACCAATGAGGGTGAATCTTTTCAGAGCTTGTACTGGAATCTCATTGGTACGGACTGGGATGTGCCTATACGAAATGCTACCTTTGAAGTGAAAATAGATAGGCCCTGGGAGAAAGCCGAGTTTGTCGTTTATGCTGGTGCGTATGGGGGGACCAATACCTCGCGTGTTTTCTCGAGCTATGATACTTCCTCGCAAACCATTAGCGGGAAGCTTCGAGGAGAGCTTGCTCCAAAAGAGGGGATAACCATCCTTGCTTTTTTTCCGGATGGATTTTGGCCTATCAATGATGGGAGAAATTTTTTTGAAAGGTATGTGGATGTGCTCTCGTTTGGTTTTCTCATCGTGTATACGATTGTTCTTTTCTTTCTCTGGAGAAAGTTCGGGAAGGATAAACCCTTTGTAAAAATGGTGCATTTTTATCCGCCCTCTGAACTTACCCCCGCTGAAGCAGGGATGCTCATTGATGACAAAATAGACCAGAGGGATGTGGTGGCCACGTTTTTTGATTGGGCATGGCGGGGGCATATCGTTATCGAGGAAAAAAAGAAAACCTTCTCCAGGGATTTTGTTTTCCATAAGAAAAAACCTCTGGAAAATCCTCATCCTCATGAGGCTGTTTTGTGGCTGGGACTGTTTTCTGATAGAAGAGAAGCTGCTCTTCCTGGTGAGGTGCTGGAAAAAGAGAGTGTTGCGCTCTCTGATCTTCAAGATGTTTTTTATACCTCGTTTGAGCGTGCGAAGGGAGAGATTGACGAAAGTGTGAAGGATAAACAGCTTTATAAGCCCTACTCTCGAGAGCTAAGTTTTCTCTGTGTTTTTCTTGGGTTTGGATTTTTTATTGGAGGGGTGGCGCTTTCAGCGATGACTGAGGTAGCACCTCCTTTTGTGGTTGGGGCACTTGCTGCTGTCGTGTCGTTTTTCTTTGCGTCTATCATGCCTGCTCGTACTCCTGAGGGGCAAAAATACTATGAACAACTGGTAGGTTTTCGGGAGTTTATTAAACGTGCGGAGTGGCCAAGGTTAGAACGAATTCTCAAGGATGATCCCCTCTACTTTGATAAGACCTTGCCGTATGCGATTGTTTTTGGCCTGGAGAAGAAGTGGATCCAGAAGTTTGCTCCCATTCTTACAACCCCGCCCTCCTGGTATGTTGGGGGAGGACGTTTTTCGGCGGTATACCTCTCCGACGTTATCCACTCCTCTATCTCTCAGATGGGGACAGTGATGTCGTCGTCTCCTTCAAGGAGTGGAGGTGGCGGATTTTCAGGTGGCGGTGGCGGTGGAGGAGGTGGCGGAAGCTGGTAGGGGGCGCCTTGTCGCAGTGAGCGCGAAAAATTCCCCCGCCTTCCTTTATTGCAGGGGAAGAGGTTTCCGCCTGGCAAGGAAAGAAACGTCTCGAGACGAGGGGGTGGCGGTTGCTTCGATACGCTCCGCTACTCAGTGACCAGGCTTCGATACGCTTCGGTAGTCGCGAGAGAAAAACCTTTGGCTCTTCTCTTATCACAGTGACTTCCCTGAGAGAAGCTCACTGAAACAAGGTAATAGCACGCTCTTTCCTACTGCAACAGGGTAAGAGCTTTCTCCCCAACTGCAACAAGGGAAGAGCATGTCACGTCTTTTTACGAGAAAAACCACCCCCTGGAAAAAGGGAGAGGCGCTTCTCTTTATTTGGAGACCATCACCCTTTTGTAGACCATCACGGTGGCGTTGGAGCCATGTGCCTCATCCACATAAGCCACATAAGGGGTACCGTTGTAGACATAGAGAGAGATATAGGAGGCCTCTCCCGTTGAAAATCCCGGGTTTCCGACGGGTTGCCAGCCTTTTGACCATTTTGGGAAAAAAAGATCGATGAATTCATCAAGGGTCATGGTAGGAATGAGAGATCATCCATAAAAACCACTCATTATGAGAATAACTATGCCAAAAATGAGATTTTTTCTTTTCATATATTTCCCCCGAAGTAATAATATTTGTAAAAATTATACGCCTTTTGAAGATTTTTGTCAAAAAATGAATGAAGAAGCAATATTTTTTAAAACCTGATTTCACGAAAAAAAAGTATCAAAAAGTTTGGAAAATATCACTAATTTTTTTAGTTTTTTCCCAAAAGATAAGCGGTAAATAATGAAAAATAAAACAAAAAAAATTTTTTAAAATACTTGACTTTTCGAAGGAAAGTTTGTATACTATAGGTGTATTAGTTAAATAGAACACTAAAACGGAGGAACAGCTATGAAACACAAACACGCATCGTTTTCCTGGCGATGGCCATGGGTATTGTCAGCTCTGGTGATTGTCTTTGCCCTGGGGCTTTCTTGCAGTCATCTTTTTTCCCAGAGCATAAGCTACCAGAACAAAAATGACCTTGTGGAGAAGACCCCCAATCTTAGTAGTGTCCTTGCCCTTCAGGAGGTTTTACGAAACATTGCTCAGAGTGTTATGCCAGCGGTGGTAAGTATCACGGTAGAGGGAGAAGAGGTTATTCCCAATCCTTATGCGGACTTTTTTGATGATCCCTTTTTGAGACGATTCTTTGGTTTTGATGAGATGCCAAAAGAGTATCGGAGAAAACTCCAGGGAGCAGGCTCTGGGTTCATTGTAAGCAAGGACGGCTACATCTTTAGCAACTACCATGTGGTAAAAGGGGCAAACAAGATTGTGGTTATTCTTTCAGACAATCGTCAATTTCAGGCAAAGGTTGTAGGCTACGATGAAGAGCTTGATTTTGCTATTTTGAAAATCAACGCCAACAACCTCCCTGTCGTGGCAATAGGAGATTCTGATACGGTACAGGTAGGCGATTTTGCCATTGCTATTGGCAATCCCTTTGGGCTTTCGGGAACATATACCCTCGGCGTAGTGAGTGCCCTGGGAAGACAGGGTATGACGGGCTTCCAGCGTTTTATCCAGACAGATACAGCGGTGAACCCTGGTAACTCAGGGGGCCCTCTTATCAATATTCGTGGGCAGGTTATTGGTATCAATACAGCGATTCGATCTCAAACGGGGGCATATGAAGGGATTAGTTTTGCCATTCCTATCAATACAGCCCTTGCTTCAGCAGATCAGATTCTTACCAAAGGGCGTGTAGAACGGGGATACATGGGAGTGGTTCTCGGAGAGATAGATGAAACTACCCGTAAACTGTTGAAAATAGACGGGGGAGTTCTCATTGCTCGCGTGGAGAAAAACTCTGCTGCAGAAAAAGCTGGATTAAAGGCTCGAGATATTATCCTCAAGGTGAATGGAAAATCCGTTTCTAAACCCGAAGATGTTCAAATTATGATTGGAAGTCAAAAGCCTGGTGCTACGGTAACGCTCGAGATCCTGAGAGAAAACAAAAAACAGAATATTCAGGTAACCCTCGATAAACGTCCCACGACATCATCGGCGCAGAAAGAACCTTCTCAAGAGCAGCCTGGTCTGGCAACCGTAGAATTTCTGGGAGGTATTTTTGCAGAGGCTAACAAGAGTCAACTTGATGCCAATGGAGCGGAGTATGGTGTTATCCTTCAGGATGTCAAAGAGGACAGTGTGCTTACCCAGATCATGCGTCCCGGGGATATTGTGATGGCTATCAATAACCAGCCCATCAAAAATATTTCAGATTTCAGGGATTTTGTCAAACGATATGGAAACGAACGATCCTACCTTTTTGTGATAGCTTCACGTGGTTATGTGTACTATCGGGGCATAGAACGATAACCCCCTTTTTCTATAAAACCTCCTTACATGCCTTCCGGGATGCTCCCGGGGGCATGCCCTCCTTTCCCTGGTTCACCTCCGCCAGGGGTATAAAAAAAGATAACAGGCTGTCTTGTAAGGCAGCCTGTTATTTATTGTGTCTCTTTTTCAATTCTAGAGATTTTGAGAATTTTCGTAGGCTTCTTTATACTGAGGATTTTTTTCGAGAAAATCCTGAATCTTCTGGTAATGGTCAAAGCTATACTGATTATAGAGGTCTTCACTTAAACCAAGGCTCTGAAAAAATTCCTCTCTCTTGTTTTGAAGATAGAGATAAGCCTCTTCATCAGACACATCCTCGTTGGTATTGGTTTGCTCAGCAAGCCACTTTTTTTGTTCATAATTTAACAGGATAGTGATCTCCCAGAAGACCTGAGGAGAATTTAAGATGACCTTGTCACCCGGCCGAATTTTGATGAAATCGGGGATCTCTTGAACAGTTTCTTGCTTTGAAGAAACTTCCTCTGACTCTTTTGCTGAAGATTTCTTGGGAGAACAACCTACAAAAACAACAGCCAGGAGTGTCACAAAAAACACATACTTTTTCATAGAACCCTCCTTTATATTTTAAGTATAGCGAAAATGGGAGAAAAATGCAAGTTTTTATTTACCTTTTAATAGCAAATGGTTTAGCAAGCATGGGATATTTTCATGCCCAAAAGACAAAGAAGTATGTATAACTTTTTTGCAATGGCAGGGTATTTTTGATGAAAAATAACCAGACTCTTTGTTGGTAGGAGGCTTTTTCTCGTTTTTATTGAAAAAGAGTCCCTTTTTCACTTGATTTTTTTTTCAAAAATGGTTACATTATAATACAAAGAAAAATAAGCAGAGAATGTAACCGTGAATTCAGAGGAGGGAAGATGGTACAAAAGATATCGCGATCTACGTATGTGCCCATGCATTTTGAAAAAGTTATCGTAGATCCCCATCTCAATCGTTATACTCTCAGGCTTGTGTCTCAAGAAAAGGATAACAAAAGTGTGCTTCATATCCCTATTCAGGGGATGGCAGAGGAGATAATGGGGGCTCCTTTTCTACTCACCGATCCTTTATTGAGACGGATTTTTCGAGCTCTTCGTATACGGATAAAACATATTGAACTTTTTCAGGATGAGGGTGTCTGGAAGGGGAAGATTCTGCTTTCGTGGTGGTTGTGGCGGAAGTATATAGAAGTCCGTCCTTTAGATGTTGTACGTTTCTCTCTTGAGTTTCACAAACCTATTGAAGTTCCCCATGATATGATTCGGCCCTTAGCAGATGGTATGGCAACCCCAGAAAAAGAAGAGGCACATAAGAAACTTTTTCTCTTCCGGCAATCGAGACGGGGGGTTATCTCTCATGAGGAGATTATGTGAAACGGTTTGGAGTTGTTTTTCTCTTTTTGGGAGTGTTTTTTCAGGGTTTTGCCAGCAGTTCTCTTGAGCCGATTCTGGCGTCTGGAGAGCTTGTTATCGTTGTTCCTTCTCATGGCTATCTGGTGAATTCTTTGCGTTTTCTTTATAGCCATTTTTATGGGGCAAATTTTACTCAAAAGTGGGCAGAGTTGTCCGCGCAGAGTAAAGCCGGCTATGGGGTGGATGTTCTGGACCCCGGTAGTCTTGCTTCGATTGGTATTCAGACCAATGCCCCGATGGCTTTTGTTCACGTGGAGGCTGATAGGGGATATCTTGCTCTGCCTTTAGCCAATCAGAAAACATTTGAGGTTTATCTTAAAAAGAATTTACCTCAGACGGCCTTTCGTTTTGTCTCAAACTATGTGCTTCTTTCCCAGAATGAGGGAGTCTTTGCTGCTCTCTCAAACCGTCTTTTAAAAACGGATGCTTTTGTGATGTCTGAAGCAAAGCTTCCTGGTCTCTGGTCCAATGGGTGGATATGGTTTGAAAGTCGTTACCTGAGTTCTATCACTCGTGGAACGGGGGTTTCGGACAGGGTAAATCTTCCGTTGGGATTTGGTCTTGTAAACGTGATTTTTTCTCAAAAGAGTCTTCTTTTGAGAATGTACACTGCGGCTATAGATAAATCTCAACAGGAACTTCTTTATCAGCTTCAGCGTTTTGAGAATAACCCACGGTTTCAGGTGTTGGACTTTGTTCGGGGAAATCCTCTTTTGTTAGGGCAGGTTTCTCTCAACATCTCTCAGCTCTATCGGTATTACCGTGCTGTTGACAAGCTGGATATCCTGGGGATTGGACAAATGGTGGTCTCGCTCCGTCGCGATTATGGAGTAGACATGGAAAGAGATCTTATCCACAACAGTGAAGGAAGGCTGGTGCTCATCGTCGATCGTTATCAAAATAACCAGTTCCTGTACTACGGTTCAATTGGGATAAAGAACACAACTTTGGCAAAAAATCTGATGGAATCGCTCAAAAACATGGTCCTTCAGAAAGGAGACCAGTTGTATGCCTTTGAGGTTTTTACGATACCTTTTTACCACTACAAGATGACAAATAGCTCTTTTTATTTTGGTCTGGTTGACAATGAGTTTTTCTTTGCTTCTGATAAGGATTTACTTGTTCAGTGTATTAAAGATATTTACGAGAAAAAGTCAGGAAACCCACAACCGCCGTTTTTTATGAATCCGAAGCAACGGACAGGGATGCAGCTCAAAGTCGACGTTCAAACCTTGCTTGCAAGTTTTGCTCAGGATAGTGGTATTCGGCTTGCTCGAGAGTTTTTTGTAGGGATGGAGTCTATAGAAATGGAGAGCTATCCCGATACTACCACGCCTGCCTATGGGTGGAGTACCGAAGTAAGACTAAATTTTTACAAATAATGATAAAAACAGTTGACAAAAGAAGCAGGCTTGCCGTATAATATATACCCTTATTGGGGCGTTGTCTAATGGCAGGACGACAGACTCTGGATCTGTTTGTGAGGGTTCGAATCCTTCCGCCCCAGCAGCAAGATGGCCCTATCGTCTAGCCTGGTCTAGGACACCGCCCTCTCACGGCGGCGACTCGGGTTCAAATCCCGATAGGGCTAATATACCCTCTGTTTTACTCAAACAGAGGGTTTTTTTGTTTTTTCTTTATCCTTTCATACCTTTTTCTTTTTATTGCTTTCGATTACTTTCGTGTCATTTCTGGTATCAAACGAAAATTGTGACAAATGCCCATTGACATTTTTATCTCTTCTGACTATCCTATCGTCAGTAAAAATTTTTTGGAGGATTACCATGCGTTGGAAAATATTCTTTTTTCTCATGGTTTGCCAAGTTTGCCAGGTTTGGGCAAAAGAGAGTCTTTCATCGCAGGTACGAGAGCTTCTTAAGGTAAGTAACTATCAGGAGGCAAGAAGGCTTGTTCAAGAAAAAATTCAAAAACAGCCGGACATTGCCTCGCACTACATCCTCCTCTCCCAGATCTACCGGGAAGAAGGCAAATACTCCAATGCCTATTTTGTAGCTCTTCAAGCCTACAGGGATTTCCCCCAAAACCCCTGGGTGGCGAAAGAGCTTGCTGATGTTTATCGAGGGCTTGGTGTGTATCGAAAGGCTCTAGGGATTTATGAAAAGTTTCTTCCAGAGGTAGATGAAAAACAAAGGCCCTTGTGGTATTATGGGATGGGCGTGTGTTATTTTGAGATTGAGGATTATCCTGGCCTTCTCTTCTGGGGACTGTACTACCTCGGACGAACCTACCTCGCTCAGGCAAAATCTCCTCTGGCCCTATGGGCTTTTGAAAGGGCTGAACTTGAGCTTCGTTTTCAGCCAGATTGGGCAACCAATCTCCTCTACTATCAATGGGGTGTAGCTCTTATTGAATATGCACTTCAAGTTAAAACTACTAACCAGCAGGCAGCCAAACAGATGTTTGTCACTATGTTGAAAGACAAGCGTTTTACGGATAGGCGGGTAAGAGAACGGGTAGAATTCTGGGAGAAAAGGTTATGAGAGGTTTTCTTTTTTTCCTTTTGTTTCCCTGTTGGGGGATATCCCTTACGATAAGTGAGATTTTTTATGGAGGGGATCTTTTTATTCCCGATAGTGAACGTTACCTGGAGATTCTCAACGATGGAAGTGAACCCGTTGATATGAGCAAATTAACCGTTTTGGTGCCTCGTTCGGATACCTCTACTGTGGCTATTACCCTCAAGCAGGGGAATTTTATTCTCTTTGAAGGAGAAGCACACACTACCAATTGGATTCTGCTGCCGGGGAGAAGGGCCGTTATCCTCTCTGAAGATTACAATACTGGAGGGAGACTGCTCTCATGGGATACGAACACACTTCTTTTTAAACCTTCTTCCAAGACATCCTGGACGTATAGCTGGGCGAATCGACTTCACCTCTTTCGTTTGGTGTACAATGGAGAGGAAATCTCGCCTCCGCCAAACATACCCCTTTCCATTTCTGAAAAAGGAAAAGCTCTTGTCTGGAGAAATGGGAGCTGGCAAGAGGATTTTCCAAGACCAGGACAGGCAAAATCTGTTCGTATTCTTGCCCCTCGTGTGGTTTGTCTGGGGACTTCTGTACCGATTGTTATCGAAAGCGGTGAATCGGTTTCAGCGCTTTGTGTGAAACGATATCCCTCGGGACAGCAAGACATCTATCCACTTTCCGGGACGTCGCCCTATGTGGTGACTTTACCGGGGGCTTTTTCCCACGGGGAGACATGGATTCTTTCCTGCGGGGGTGTCTTTCACAAGATCCGTTTTCTGGATACAAATCTCTCTTCGCCGTATTCTGCCCATCTGATGATTAGTGAAATTCTCACCTCTCCCAAAAAGGATTACTCGGGAGGGGGGTGGACGGGATCCGATGGTGGAGGAACGGTGAATGAAAATGACGAGTGGATAGAAATTTTCAACAGGAGTTCTGAGAGTATACGTATTTCTAACTGGTACCTGGAGCATATTACCTCCCAGGGACGGGGGTACAGACGACTTCGTCTTCGGTATGATGGGAGTACAGGAGTGGTCTCTTCATCCGATGGTTTTCTCTCTCCAGAGAGTTTGGGCATTCTTTCGGTGGAGAATGGGCTTGCGAACAAGGCAACGATTATCCTCTACGACGATCATCCACTCTGGGGACGGAAGGTAGCGATGTTTTCCTATGAATTTAAGAATGTTTCCTCGTCCCTGGCTACCTATGAGGAATATTCCTTACAACGTGTTCCTCACAATGCCCCGGATCATATAGCTCGATGGGAGATTTTCCCCTCAACGTATGGTGCTATCAATGGTTCTGGACCGTATCTTGTAATGCAGTGGAATGAAAGCGATCCAAAAAGACTCGATATTTTTATGAGTGATCCTCAAATTCAAAGAGGGAAAGTTTTTCTTCAAGCAAGAAGTGAACTCGGGAAAGCCTTTGTTGAGTTTGGCGGCGAGGATGGATTTTTCTCTGGTTTTCTCAGGGTTGGCCGATCAGGGGAGGTTTGTGATCTTTTTGTGAAAAATGGAGGGAAAAATACCCTCATCTATACGAATGAATACGGGATTTTTTCCTGGGACTTTTTTTACCGGGAAGATGGATGGAATTTTCCTGAACAAGGGCAGACAGTAAAAGATTTTGTGATTTATCCCAATCCTGCTTTTCGTTCCTCAGAAATTTATCTCTCAAAAGTGATCTCAGGAGCGAAGATTATCATTTTTGATGAAAAAGGTAGGGTTCTTACCACTATGCAATCTCATGGGGAGGAATATCTTGTATGGAAGACACCAGAAAAACCAGGACTTTATTGCTTTCTTGTTTCCTATGGGGGAGTTTCTGTTTCTCGATGGCTTTTGGTCAGATAGGGTTTTTGGGGGGCATTTTGTCGGGGATATGGAGTGGAGGAGAGGCAAAAACCACTCTCGGGAAAAATACTGTTGCCTTCTGGACGTTGTATCGGGATGATTCTGTGTCTTTGTGGCTAAAAACAGGATACCAATGGATAGAGGGTTTTGTGAAGACAGAGGCACTGGATTACGGGTATCAGGATAAAAGGGATACCGGACCGGTAAAGTATGATTTTGAGAGTGAAATTGCCTTGAAGTTCTGGTCATCTACCGGGGCTGTTTGGTATAGGTTTTCGCAAATACACTATGACGAGGTTACCCTTCCCCAAAACGAATGGAATGTATCTTTTGTATTGCCTTTGTGGCTGTGGAAGACTCGTTTGAGGTGGGGAAGTGATGGGGCAATGATGGGATTTGGATATAACTTCTGGTGGGAACGTTGCTTTATAGACATCGCACTTTTGGGGTATCTGAATGATGGCCAGGAAGTCAGTTTCGATATCCAGATATGGAATCGCACGAGAGATCTTGGTTTTTTCTGGAAAGCTCTCCTCTATAGAAGCTTTCAAGACCAGGAACTTGGGAGAATTGGATTTTTTAAACAATTAGGAACAAAATTTGTAAGTTTTGAGGCAGGTTACAGTGAGTGGGATGCGGGGATGGTTTGCATACGAGGTGGATGGAAGTGGTAAAAAATGGGCGCTATAGGATTCGAACCTATGACCCCCTGCTTGTAAGGCAGGTGCTCTGAACCATCTGAGCTAAGCGCCCAACATAGGAGATATAGTATAACATATTTTTGAAAAAAAGTCAACCCCTACGAGGGTTTTGTTTTAGTCCAGCCATTGGGGATAATAAAGGAAACGGAAACAATGGGGGCACTGCTGGAGTTCAATCTCTTCCTCGGGAAGATTTGGTCCAATCTCTCCCTGGATAACGGTAGGAAGTATAGTATAACATCCCGAACATGTATCACCATCGAGCACGGAAACAATTGCCTGTCCTTTTGTTTTCCGAAGCAAGAGGATAAAGTATTCAATCACAGAGACATCGAATTCAGAGGCAATATTTTTTTGTGTTTCGAGGATATACGTGAGCTCATCCTTGTGTTTGGCTTCAATAGCCGCAATTGTTTCACGAAGGGCTTTGATTTTTGCATCGTTTTCCAGCATTTTGGCGTTTACCTGATTGAGCTCTTCCATCGTATCGGTTTGTTTATGTGTCTCATAATCAATCTGGTGGATGATCATGTTGAGATCTTGCTGGAGGGTTTCCATTTCTTTTTCCCAGGTTTTGATCTGGCGGGTAATTTTGACCTTGTCTTTGTTTTCATCAAGCTCTTTGAGTCTTTGCTCGAGTTGAAGTTTTTTCTGCTGTTCCTCTTCCAGCTTTTTTTGGGTTGCATAAATGATCATTTCAAGATCATTTTTTCTCGCAACCAGGGTAGCGTTATCAGCGAGGAGTTTATCCATCTTTTTTTCTTCATCTTGATACTTTTTGCGTATCTCCTGTTCACGATTGTAGAGGTTTTGATACTCTACAAGCTTTTTTATCTTATCAAGGCGAATACCGGTCCCGAATGAAATCATGGATTTCCTCCTTTGTGATAGGAAAATGGGCCCACCTGGGCTCGAACCAGGGACCCACTGATTATGAGTCAGTTGCTCTAACCGACTGAGCTATGGGCCCATTGCCTGTTTCCAGGAAATAGTATTATAAGGAAAAATTGTTTATTTGTCAACTTTTCTTGTCTGGTGGTGTGGGTTGAAAACGGTTGGTAATAGGCATGCGTCTATCTTTTCCAAATGCGCGAACGCTCACCTTGATCCCTGGAGGTGCCTGTCTTCGTTTGTATTCACTGGTATCGATGAGTCGTATAACCCTCTTGACGATTTCTGGTGACGGGGAGAGGTGACAGAGATCCTCGAACGAGAGATCTTCTTCCACGTACCCTTGAATTAATCTGTCAAGAATCTCATAAGGGGGAAGAGTGTCGGTATCTTTTTGATCGGGGCGAAGCTCAGCTGTAGGTGGCCGTTCAAGAATTCTTTGGGGGATGACAGGAGTGATACTATTTCTATAATGAGCAAGGGCATATACTTCGGTTTTGAGAACATCTTTGATGACCGCAAAACCACCTGCCATATCCCCATAGAGGGTGGCATAGCCGGTGCTCATTTCACTTTTATTGCCTGTGGTGAGGACTAGGTACCCAAATTTATTTGAGAGGGCCATGACAATATTTCCCCGGATCCGGGATTGGAGATTTTCTTCAGCAATACCAAAAGGAGTGTTATGGAAAAATGGTTGGAGTTCTTCCAGATATTTCCCAAACAGACCTTCGATAGAAAGTTCTTTGAGGTCAATACCCAGGTTTTTAGCAAGAAGAAAGCTATCTTCACGGCTGATATCTGCCGAAAAACGGGTAGGCAAAAATATTCCATGCACTCTGTGTTCTCCTAGGGCGTCGGTAGCAATAGTGGCGACAAGAGCAGAATCAATCCCACCGCTGATACCAACGATCACTTCTTTGAAACCGTTTTTCTCTACGTAATCTCGGGTTCCCACAACCAGAGCCTTATACAAAAGAGCAATCGAATCCATCTGGGGTTCAATGACTCCAAAGGCAGGTTTTTTTTGAGAAGGGGAGAGTTCTATGGTTTTTTTGTGTAATGTCCATGGGAGAGGAATCTCCTGAAAGTAGAGTTTTTGTTGGCGGCGCCGGGCATCTTTGAGACGGTTCTGGAGGACACTAACAAAAGAAACATCAACACATTGGTAGTCCTCTTCAAAGGCTTTGAGTCTTGCAACAATGTTGCCTTTTGGACCAATGATACAGGAATGCCCGTCGAAGACCAGTTCATCCTGTCCTCCCACAGCGTTTACCATCACGACCATTGTGTTTTCGTCTGAGGCGCGGGTAGTAAGCATACGCTCTCTCTGGGAGGGTTTCTCTTTGTGAAAGGGAGAGGCACTGAGATTGAATACTACCTGGACGTCTTCTATAAGCGAGCTGAAGTGCATTGGGCCATCGGGATACCATATATCTTCACAGATGCTTATGGCTGTCTTGATCCCGTTGATGGTACAAACGGAGAGGTGTTTTCCCTCGTTGAAGTAACGCTTTTCGTCAAAAACACCATAATTGGGGAGAAAGATCTTGTGGTAAATGTCGATAATTTCTCCGTTGGCAATGAGAGCAGCGGCGTTGTAGATACCGCTTTCATCCTGGTCGATAAATCCAACTATAAGGGCGGTAGGAATTTTTTGTGAGGACTCAACAAGCCTATTGAGTGCCGCAAGATTTGCTTGTAAAAATTCTGTTTTGTAGAGGAGGTCTTCGGGGGGATATCCCGGGAGGCATAACTCAGGAAAAACAGCGATATGAGCACCGTCATGGGAAGCATTTTTCCAGAAAGAGAGAATCTTTTCTGTGTTGTTGTGAATATCCCCAACGGTAGGATTTACCTGGCAGAGGGCAATCCGAAGAGATGACATTTTTTACTCCTTTAAGGCAATATGATTGGTATTGGTGAGCAACTTCGCGAGATGATTCCACATCGAGGGTGTCATAAGATAGCGGGGAATGCGGTAGGGATCAGAGGGAGGCCAAAGAGCAGGTTTTCTCACGATGGTAAAGGCATAGCGATACCCCTCTTGACGAAGGGGTTCAATCGTTAGAGGACTATAAACACCGAATGGAAAACCAAATAATATTATATTTTCGCTTGTTTTCTTTTCCAATACTTGTTTGCTATAACGGATCTCCCGGTAAAAAGCTTTTCTATCGTTTTCATAGAGTTGTTGATTGATAAAGAGATGATTGTAACCATGGGCGCCAATGGTCCATCCCTTGGCTTTCATACGATCAAGATCCTCCCATGTAAGGGCATAAGGTACTTTCCCGATAATCGCGGGATAAATAAAGAGAATAGGTTTGATTCCCATCTCATCAAGGAGGGCTTCGATAGTACGAACAGATGTGTTTCCATCATCGATGGTGATGAGGATGTTTTTCGTTCCTGTGAGAGTATTGTTTGTGACATCTTGCCAGGAGACAAAACGGTACCACGCTTTTTGAATGGTCAGTATGTGGTTAGAAAATGTGTCTGGAGAAAAATTATATGGGCTCTGAAGGTGTGGAGAAAAGGTGTGATAACAAAGGATAAGAAGACTACATTCCTCTGCGTGCAGGAGCCCCATGAGGGAAAGGAACCACATATATTTTTGCATAAACCTTTTCCTAGGAAATATAGTGAGAGTTGATTTTTACATAGTCATGGGAAAGATCGCACGTCCAGAGGAAATAGTCTTTGTGTCCTATGGCAAGATCGATTTCAATAGTCAGTTCATTCTCTCTCATGAGGACGTCTGCCTGGCCTATGCCTGTTTTTTGTGGTTCTCCACGCGAGAAGATCTCTACACCGTTTAGTTTCACGACGACACGGTCAAGTTCAAACTTTGCTCCGGAATACCCCATTGCAGCGAGAATACGCCCCCAGTTCGGGTTTTGGCCAAAGATGGCGGTTTTTACAAGATAGGAATCAGCGATGCTTCTGGCTATTTTCTCTGCGTCAGTGGAAGTAAGGGCATTTTTGATGTCAATCTTGACGAGTTTCGTTGCTCCTTCACCGTCTTTTACTATCATTTTGGCAATTTCCTGACAGACAAAGATCAGTGCTTCTTTGAAACGAGAAAAAGCCTCTCCTTCTTGGGTGATAGAAGGGTTTTCAGCGAGACCATTGGCGAGTAAAAAGACGCTATCATTGGTGCTGGTATCATTGTCAACAGAAATACGGTTAAAGGAAAGAGAAAGAGCTTCATCAAGGGCAAGTTCTAACATTTCATGGGAAATGGCGGCATCCGTGGTGATGTAGACCAGCATGGTGGCATGAGGAATTTTGAGATTGGGTTTGATCATCCCTGCTCCTTTGGCGGTTATTCCTATCCGAACAGGAACACCCTCAATATCAAATTCGCATGCAAGGGTTTTTTGTTTGGTGTCTGTTGTCATAATGGCAGTAGCATAACTGCGGATATCATTGTCTGTTTTGATGGTATTACAGATACGTTGAATACCATAGCGGATCTTTTCCATATCGAGTTTTCTTCCGATGACACCAGTAGAGGCTACCATCACTGAGCCCGCCGGAATATCCAGAAATTTTTCCGTCATTTCTGCCATTTCACGGGCATTTTGGATACCTTCTTCACCTGTGACACAGTTGGCATTGCCACTGTTGGTAATGATGGCCTGTATTTTGTTGTCAAGTCTTTCCATATTGATCAGAATAGGGGCGGCTTTGACCCTGTTTTGCGTGAAAGCGCATACTGTTTCGCAGGGGATACTGCTATAAAGGAGAGCGATGTCCTTGTAGCCACCCTCTTTGAGACCACAGGAAACTCCAGTAGCCCTGAACCCTTTTGGTGAATTGATGCCACCGTTTTCAAGAATACGAAAATTTTCCATAATTTATACCCCTTTTTGAGTTATGAGTCCTAAGGTATCGGGTAGTCCTACCATCAAATTCGCGTTCTGGATTGCCTGTCCTGAAGCACCTTTAACAAGGTTATCTATACTGCTTAAGATGATGCCCATCTTTTGGGAAGGAAGGTAGGTGAAGCTCATGTGGATTTCGTTGGTATTTTGTACCCATTTGATTTGAGGGGCTTTTCCTCTGAAAATACGTACAAACGGGCTGTCTTTGTAGGTTTTTGTCCAGAGATCATAGATATCTTGTGTTGGATCGGTATCAAAAGGCACATAAATCGTACTCAACATGCCTCTATCTATAGGCATAATATGAGGGGTAAAGATCAGGGAAACAGGTGAAAAATTGGTCGCCTCTAACTCCTGCACAATCTCAGGGTGATGTCGATGGTTGCCCACACTGTAAGCATAGAAATTTTCGTTCATTTCAGAAAAAAGGCCTGGAATGTCTGTTTTTCTTCCCCTGCCTGAAAATCCAGACTTGGAGTCTGCGATGATGGTGCTGTTTTGTATAAGCCCTGCTTTGAAAAGTGGAATCAGGGGCAGAAGAATACTTGTCGGGTAGCATCCTGGATTGGCTACAAGGCGGGCCTGGCAAATGCTTTCCCGAGAAAGTTCTGGAAGACCATACACAGCCTCCTGGGTGAGGGGAAATGACGGATGGGTAAACCCATAGGCTTTTTCAAAAACCTGTTGATTTTTGATTCTGTAGGCTGCGCTGAGATCGACTACTTTAATACCCGCGGCAAGAAATTGAGGGGTAACTTTGGCGGAAGCCTCATGAGGCAGGGCAAGAAAAACAAGGTCTATATCCGTACGTTGGGTGGCATCGTCGAGGGTGATGTAGACCATATCCGTATAGGCAAAAAGATAGGGTTCACAGGATCCAATGGTTTTTCCAGCCTGGCTTTCAGAGGTGACAAAAACCACCTCAAAGGCAGGATGACGTGTAAGCCATTTGAGAAGCTCAATGCCAGTATATCCACTTCCTCCACAGATACCTATACGATAGGTTTTCATGCCTCGGTATTCTCCTCTTCGTCGTCACTTCCAAAGTCTATCTGGGGTGATTCAGCAAGATGCTTTCGTACACTTTCTTCGATCTTTTGAAATATTTCTGGTTTACTTTCTACAAGGGAGATGAGGTTTTCTCTTCCCTGGGCCACACGTTCACCATTCACCGAGTACCATGTGCCATGACGCTCGATAACACCACAGGCGAGTCCTGCATCGACAAGACATCCTGCTTTTGATATTCCCTTGCCAAATATGATGTCAAATTCTGCTGAACGGAAGGGGGCGGCAAGTTTATTTTTGACCACTTTGACTTTAATACGGTTGCCGTAGTTTTCTTCACCCTTTTTGAGGGTGTCTTTTTTTCGTATTTCCATACGGATAGACGAGTAAAACTTCAGAGCAAGACCACCCGTCGTGGTTTCAGGGTTTCCGTACGTGCCTATCTTCATACGGATCTGGTTGATAAAGATGAGTGCTGTTTTGGTTTTGTTGAGGATGGCGGTGAGTTTTCTGAGGGCCTGGCTCATGAGACGGGCCTGCATCCCCATAACAGCATCTCCCATGTCACCATCAATCTCTGCCCGTGGCACAAGAGCCGCTACAGAGTCCACAACAATCAGGTCGATGGCGTTACTTCTGATGAGGCTCTCGACAATCTCAAGGGCTTGCTCTCCGGTGTCTGGCTGGGAGATGTAGAGATTATCTATATCGACACCGAGGCTTTTGGCATAGAAGGGATCAAGGGCATGTTCTGCGTCGATGAAGGCACAAATCCCCCCACGTTTCTGACATTCTGCAATGATGGAGAGGGTAAGGGTGGTTTTTCCCGAGGATTCTGGACCGTAGATTTCGGTTACTCTTCCAACGGGGATACCTCCAATCCCTAAAGCCAGGTCAAGGGTTAACGCCCCAGTAGGAATGACGGGGATGTCGTTTGTTTTACCCCGTTCTCCGAGACGCATAATGGCACCCTTGCCAAACTGTTTTTCTATCTGGGAGATTGCAATCTGCAATGCCCTTTCACGTTCTGCATTGGTCTCCGCCATAGCGTATCCTCTCTTTTTCTGTGTTGATAAGAAAAATTATAAAGAAAGAAAAGAAAAAAAACAACTCTTTTATTATAAAGAGGGAAAGTAAAATGCTTGTTGATAAAAAGTTTCTCTCAAAACTTTCCAAAAATGAAAAAATATGTTATAATATACAGTGTCACGTGTATCATGACGGGCCGTAGCGCAGTTTGGCTAGCGCGCTTGGTTCGGGTCCAAGAAGTCGGGGGTTCAAATCCCCCAGGCCCGATATTCCCCTCTTTTGCGAGAAGAGGGGTTTTTTGTTTTTAGGGGAAAGAGTCTTGTTGGGTTGGTCTGTGAGATACAGGTTTGAGGGGACAAGGAGTTCATCGCAGGATAGGAATTTTTTTGTTGGTAAACAACAAAGAATCCGGAAATGATCAAGAAAGGGGTGTTTTAATGGGGGGAAAGATTGCTATTACCATGTTTCAGCAAAAAGAGAATGAAAAGTCTTTTTGGGGGATGATAAAACTGAAAAATGGTAAGAGCTTTTTCTTGTTTGCCAAGAACGATAAAGATAGAAGCTTCCTTTGAAAAGAAGATAGCGCTCTCACAGCTTCTCTAAGAGAATGCGAATCTCCTCGATTACTGAAGTAAGCCATGCTTTGTCGGTAGACTCTCCGATAAGTCGCATGATGGGTTCTGTGTTGGATGGGCGGATGTGTACCCAGAGACGGTCTTTTCCACGAGAGAGATCCATTCTCACGCCGTCAGTGCTGTTGAGGGTGGCATCAGGGTAGTGTTTGGCAAGTTTTTTTGCAAGTGTGGGAATGTCGGCTATTTTTGAGAACTTTTCTTTTATGGAGAAAAGTTGAGGGAAATCAGACACCAATTCTGAAAGTGACTTGCCTGAGAGTGCCATAGCCTCAAGGATGAGACTTATACCCACGAGGCTATCTCGTCCAAGATTCATGGTGGGATAAATCACGCCACCGTTTCCTTCTCCTCCAATGCGGGCATGATATTTTTTGATCCCCTCGACAACGTTTGCTTCCCCTACCTTGGTGTAATAGCAGGGTTGGTTGTACGTTTTCGCAAACATCTCGCTAAGAAGAGAAGTAGAAAGATTAACCACCACAGGTCCGGGGTTTTGTGAAAGAACATGGCGAACAGCAAGTGCCAGCGTCCATTCTTCGCTGAGGATTCTCCCTCTGGCATCAACAACAACAAGTCTGTCAGCATCAGGGTCCTGAGCAAATCCTATGTCAGCCTTTTCTTTCTGGATAATTTCAGAAAGATGAGACAGATTGGCAGGCGTAGGTTCTGCGACACGGTGGAAGTTTCCTGTCACTTCGGTGTTGATCCCAATGACGTGGCAGCCGAGGGCTTTTAAGAGCTGGATGGTGATAGGTCCGCCGGCACTATTCACGGGATCGAGAACAACAGTAAAATGACGACTCTGGATGGCTCTGGTATCTATGTGGGAGAGAATACGATCGATATGTGCCTGAGCGATCTCAGTGGTGAGGGTGGTAGTACCAATCTCATCCCACTTTGCGTGAAAAGAGGGTGAGGGGAGAGAATCAAGAATTTCAGAAAGATCGTTTTCTGTGGTAAATGTTCCCCCATGAACGACAAACTTGAGAGCGTTCCATTCAATGGGATTATGGGAGGCGGTGACAATGACGCCGCCGTCAAGGTTCCACTCCCGTACGCCAAAAAGAACTGTTGGAGTAGGAACAAGTCCTGCGTCAATAACGTCAATCCCCAGACTATTGAGAATGGCGCTCACGTAGGAAACGATCATGGGACCGGTTTTTCTCCCGTCCCGTCCAATGAGGACCCGGGGGCGCTGTGAAGTTGCCCTTTTTCGTATGAACAGGCCAAAAGCTCGTGTGTATTTTAAGAGTTCCTCAAGGGTGAGACTCTCTCCCCAGATTCCTCGAATGCCGGAAACACTTACCTTGAGTGACATGGTCTAACCCTGCATTTTGGATACAATCGGGGCACAACGTTCGCAGAGATCGGGGTAGTCGGAAAATTCTCCAACGTGAACAGAGTAGTTCCAGCAACGGGCACACTTCTGTCCGTCTGCTTTTTCTGCTTTTACTTTGACATTGTCGTCTTCGGCATCGGCCTGGTTGACAGAGGTAATCTCTACCTGAGACACGATAAAGAAGAAACGAATGTCTTTTTCGTATTTCTCAAGCAGACCCCGGGTATAAGGATTCTTTGGTTCGAGGAGGATCTTGGTCTCAAGGGAGCCCCCAAGATCTGTTTCTCGACTTCTCAGGGCTTCAATAGCTTTGAGAACACTTTCTCTTATAGCTTTGAGAGCATCAAAGTCTTTTGCAAGATCATCGTTTCGCCATTCTTGAGGAATCTCTGGCCAATCCTGAAGGAGGACACTGTCCCCTTCGCTTTTGGCAAAGTAGGTCTGATAAACCTCTTCCATAGTAAAAGAAAGAATCGGTGCAAACAGGATAGTAAGGACTCGCAGGATTTCATAGAGAACGGTTTGGGCAGAAAGTCTCTCATAGCTCTCTTTTTCGTAGATATAGAGCCTATCTTTGAGTATATCGAGATAAAAAGCGCTCAGATCAACGGCACAGAAATTGTACAGTTCCCTGAATCCTCGGTAGAATTCGTATTGATCAAAAAAGCGTGTAACCCTGTCTGCAAGGTTGGCCAGTTCAGAGAGCATGTAGGCATCGACAGGTTTGAGTTTGGAGACGGGAAGTTTTTTGTCCGTGGAAAAGCCATCGAGATTGCCCATGATGAAGCGGAAGGTGTTTCGGACCTTGCGGTAGCTGTCGGCAGCCTTTTGAATAAGCTGGGAACCGATTCGCAGATCCCCACGGTAGTCTTCGGTAACGACCCACAGGCGAAGCACGTCTGCCCCAAACTTCTCATATATTTCTCGGGGGGAGACAGCGTTTCCCAGGCTTTTGTGCATCTGGCGTCCCTGTTCATCAAGTACCCATCCATGGGTGATGATGGCTTTGAATGGGGCTTTGTCTTTTACGGCGACGGATGGCCAGAGAGAGGCCTGGAACCAACCACGGTACTGGTCATTGCCTTCGAGGTAGACGTCCGCCGGAGAATGAAGCTGAGGATGTTTATCAAGAACAGCAATATTGCTTACACCAGAGTCAAACCATACATCGAGAATGTCGGTTTCCTTGCGGAAGGTTTTGCCACCACAGTTGTGGCAAACAGTTCCAGTAGGGAGAAGCTCGGCGGCATCTCGATCAAACCAGACATCGATACCGTGTTCGTGGATGAGACCAATGATGTGGTCGATGGTTTTCTTGTCAAGATGAGGCTCGTTACAGTATTCACAGTAAAAGGCAGGAATGGGTACTCCCCAGTGTCTCTGACGGGAAAGACACCAGTCTGGTCTGTCTTTGAGCATGTTTTCTATACGTGTTTGTCCCCATGCGGGTATCCACTGGATATGGGGTAGGGTTTCGAGTGCCTTTTTGGCAAGTTGTGGGTCGGAAACCTTGAAAAACCACTGTGGTTTCGAACGGAAGATAATGGGTTTTTTACAGCGCCAGCAGTGGGGATAACTGTGTTCGATGTCTGTGCGTGCGTAGAGTCTGTTTTTCTCCTCAAGGAATTGTATGATTTTTTCGTTGGCATCAAAGACGTTCATTCCTTGAAACTCGGGGACTTCGGGGGTGAATTCTCCTTTGTCGTTGACGGGAGAAAGCATTTCCAGGCCTGTTTCCTTGCCGATGAGATAGTCTTCCATACCATGACCGGGCGCTGTATGAACAATCCCTGTACCGGTGTCCATCGTAACATGTTCTCCAAAAACGACACGAGACTCTCGATCAATCCAGGGATGCATCACCTTAAGACTTTCGAGTTCTTTTTGTGTGAGGATGTGGATGTTGCCGATCTTTGCTTCGATTACAGAAGCTACGGAGGGGAGGAGTTTTTCTGCTACGATGAGATATTCTCCGTTGATCTCAGCGGCCACATAGGCTTCTTCAGGATGAAAAGAGAGACCGGTATTGGCTGGCAGGGTCCAGGGGGTTGTGGTCCATATAAGAACAAAGAGAGGTTTTTCTTGAAGAGCACTCACATTATGCTTTATGACAGGGAATTTTACGTAAATAGAAGGAGAGTGGTGATCATGATACTCGATCTCGGCTTCGGCAAGTGAGGTGCAGCAGTGAAGACACCAGTGAACAGGACGGAGGCCTCGATAGATGAGACCTTTCTCGACAATTCGACCAAAAGCCTCTACAATTGCTGCCTCGTATTCGTGTGACATGGTGAGATAGGGGTTTTCCCAATCTCCGATACAACCGAGACGACGGAAACCATCTCTCTGGATGGTGATGTATTTTTCAGCATACTTGCGACATTCTGCCCGGAGTTTTTTTACAGGAATTTCGCTGGCTTTTCCACCGAGTTGTTCGACTACTTTGAGTTCGATGGGAAGTCCATGACAATCCCAGCCGGGAATAAAAGGAGTCTTGTGCCCTCGGAAAAACTTATATTTGACGATCATGTCTTTGAGGATTTTGTTGAGAGCGGTACCAAGGTGAATTTCACCATTGGCATAGGGAGGACCATCGTGAAGAATAAATGTGGGAGCCTTGGCTCTTTTTTCGAGCTGTTTGAAGTAGATGCGGTTTTTCTCCCACATTTCGATGATTTTTGGTTCTTTTTCGACGAGGTTTGCCTTCATCGAAAATGGTGTGTTGGGGAGGTTCACGGTTTTGCTATAGTCCATGATGGGCTCCTTTGTGAAATAAAAATTTTTCTTTTATTATAAGGAGAAAGGGGAAAGAAATGCAAAAAAGCTAGAGGGTTATAAAGAAAGAGATTATTGGTGTTTTATGGTTCAGGCAGGAGAGGGCTTAGCTATGACGATATCACAGTGTGGTGGGGATTTTTTTGTTAGGGGGAGCTTGCTCTTCCTTTGTTGCAGTGGAAAGCAAAAGAAAGCTCACCAGCTCTTACCCTGTTGCAGTTAAAAACCACCAGTGTGATGGCTATTCCCTTATCGCAGTTAAAAAGACTGCCATGCTCTTCCCTTGTTACAGTGTGTCTGTCATGCGGGCTATTCCCTTATTGCAGTGTAAGAGGAAGAAAAGTTTTTTGCTCTTACCATATCACAGTGAGGGGGAAACTTCTAAGCTCTTCCCTTATTGCAGTATGGGCTATGAGAGAAAGGCTATTACCTTATCGCAGTAAGAAAACTTGCTATTACCTTGTTACAGTGAACGCGAAAAATTCCCCTGCTCTTCCTTTCTTGTAGGAGAAAAAGTTGCCGGTTGTCAAGGAAAGAAATGTCTCGAGACGAGGGGGATGGTCACCTCGATACGTTCCTGGGGAACTACTCGGCGACCGGGCTTCGGTACGCTTCGCTACTCAGCAACCGCTTCGATACGCTCCTTCGGAGCTACTCAGTGACAGAAAAACCCTCGGCTATTACCCTATCGCAGTAAAAAATTTTCCCCTGCTATTACCTTACCGCAGTGAAGGTGAAAACCAAAAACTCTTCCTTTATCACAGAAAAAAGTTGCTATTACCTTTTTACAGGATGGAGGCAATTCCAGCTATTACCTTATCACAGTCTAAGGTTAAGGGATCATACACTGCAACAAGGTAAGAGCATTTTTCTCAACCCCCAAAATCTCCCCATCGATCTTACTTTTAAAATATATAAAACATCTTTTTTAACAACTATAACAAAAAATTTTCGATATATATAGTATGAAAAAATTTCTCTAAGGAGAAAACCATGGAAAAAGATTTTTTCACCCTCTCAGAAAACGAATCTTACCAAATCCTCGAAAAAGCCCTCTGGCCAGAAGGGGCGATTTGTCCCCACTGTAAGGCAAAAGCACGCCTTCTCTCGTGCCGGCTGGTGTATCAGTGCCCCAAGTGTGGAAGGCAATTTTCCTTAAAAAGCCAGTCCATCATGCGAAAAAGTCACCTCTCGCCAAAGGTTTGGCTTATCGCCATCTTTCTTGTCTCTCAAGATGGTGGCATAAACGCCGTGAAACTTTCCCAACTTCTTCATATTAGCTACAAGGCAAGCTGGCTTCTTCTTCAAAAGCTACGAAGCCTCATGCGGCTTACTAACCGTCACCACACAAAATCCATACGAAAACTTGTCAAAACCTTTTTCTTTCTCTCGGGTATCAAACGCCGCCAGCGAAAAAATTTCTCCCCGATGCAGGTTGTCGAAATTGATGCAGATGATATCCCTTCTAAACTTCACATTCACCTTGTGGATGATGTGAGTAGCGATTGGCTTTCAGACTTTTTTGGCAAGTTTTTCCGCCACACCTCGGTGGAAAAAAGAACGCCGTGGCTTTCCCACATTAACGATGGGTTGAAAAACCTTCTTGAAGACGTCTATCACTATGGTTGTCGAAAGCACATGCAGCGCTATCTTGATGAATTCTGTTTTCGGTTTAACATCGAGGGGGTTTCTTCCAGGCTTGAAGAGCTTTTAAGAAGGCTTGGCAAACGTCGTCAGCTCCTCCCGTGGAAAAAGCTTATTGCTGAAGGGCTTATTCTCCCCATCCACGCGTAGGTTCTGGTTTTTTCTTTCTCACAACGTTTCCTGAGTCTGTCAAATGAGAATGGAAGGTTTTTGTTTTACTTTTTTCTTTCTGGATTTTTTTTATCCTTTTGAAAGAAAAAGAGAGGAGAAACTCGAAAATTCATGGTGAAAACGTTTTTTCGTGAGGGGAAAGAAGAAAAAACATGTGCTATTACCTTGTTGCAGTTTTTAGCACCTTATACCCCACGGTATGGTGACGGCTTTCCTGCGATAAGGTAAGAGCAATTTTGGCAAGTCTCGCGTTAAACGTTTAACTTGAGTTTCTCTTCCACACTCTTGAGTGAAAAGACATTTGATCTTACCTTCTTACAGCTAAAAACTGTTTTTTAGCTATTACCCTGTTGCAGTAAAAAAACCGTCCACAAGCACCATAAAAACTGAAACAGGGTAAGAGCAGTGCCTCCTCCACCGTCTCCCGATGATACCTTTGGAGAAAAAAGAAAAGAACAAAACAAAAGCTCTTCCCTTATCACAGTTTTTTTCTTTCACTTTTTTGCTGTAACAGGGTAAGAGCAGTTCTCTCCCACTGCAACAAAGTAATAGCTAAACCCCAAATCCCCTTGTCCCACACTGCAACAAGGGAAGAGCATCCCCCACTGCAACAAGGGAAGAGCAATACAAAACTGCAACAAGGCAACAGCCGCCCCCCAAAAAAAAATTTATTTTCCATTTCACTTTTTAGTAAATTTTTGAGTATATTATACAGAGAGTACAGCGGAGTCTGTCCTCTCCAATGATAAATTCTTTTACGTCACGGACGACACCTCTATCAAAAAGCGATTTCCTATCAAAAATTTCTCCTCCTATCAACAAAGAGCGGCGTGAAGCCGATATACAAAAAAAGTCATACTGAAACAGAGTTACAGCAAGGAGGCGATATGAAATCGCATCGCATTCTTTTCCCCCTGATTCTATGGCTGGGAGCTCTTCCCGGATGGGCAGAGTATTTCTTCACGACGTTTAACGCAGCGGAGAATACTATCTTCCAGTACAATTTTTTGTACTCGCCCCAGATGGGAGTGCACAATGTGGGAAACAACTACGCTACGGCTTTTAATACAAGTACCCTTAGGATTACCGGTCAAGGGAACACGGCAGCATACTATAATGAGCTTTACGGTTTTTTTGTCCGCAAAACCAATGTAATATATACCGCAACCAAGGAAAGACCCATAGGTTTTGAATTGACGAGGACGTTTTGTCGACTGGACCCAGATAGAGGGATTCAGGCCGAGTCAGGACGTATGCGTGAAGCGTTTCACCTCATGTGGGTCCAGCACGATCCTGCGGTTGATACTGTTGGAGAATTTCTTTCCAATTTTGTCCATTTCTCCGAACTTATGCGCCCTCAACTTGGGACCAATGACGGTTTTCCCAGTGAACCAAATATTCTTCCCCGGTCATTCTGGGCATCTGACCTCGCCTTTACGAGAAGCTCTGCATACTCCTTTTCAAATCTTACCCCTCCAAATGGGGGAGGAAGCCACGATCTCTCGGCCCTTTTCCTGTGGGGATATGATGATAATTATGGGTTGGGGATTTACGAAGGAAATACGGGTTCTATTAATTGGCCCTACTTTAATAACAACAATGTTGTACGTTTCCGTGTCACAATCGATGGAGAGTATGCCTACTTTTATGTGAATCCTAATCCTACCGGGGTAGGTAAGACAGACTATGATGGTACTCCTCGTGCAGCGGGATACTATTCCAACCAGTTCTATTTGGTGGGGAAGGTAGCAGTGAATTTCTCCAATAACCTTATCCCCATGTTTGGTGTTTCAGATAATCGTCCTGATGGAGAGATGCTTTCTTACTATGTGGATGACATGACGATCCGCACCATTGCGGCAAGCAACGTCGCTGAGATTTCGCCTGTCATGACCAGAGCAGGGACAACGAATGCCCTGCGGATAGCCATCCATCCCTGGTTTTCGACCGTAAACGAAGCGGGAGTGCAGGAGGTGTATGTTGATTTACCGCAGAGCTATCTTAGCTATACCAACTGGACAGCCTTTACCAATCAGGTGGGAGTGTTCTGGGCACAAACCAATGGGCAGACCATCTATCGTACTTTTAATCGACAATGGGCAGATGTCAATCCTGCAGGAGGGACGGTAGCGATCTCTGTAAAAGAGAATGGCAAACGACTCAAGATCCGCTTTAATGCCGCAGCAACTCCCGATGTTTTCCATCCCAATTATAGTGGTTTTGGGGGAAGTATTGCTACAACCCACCAGTACATGATCTATATCGTGGTGAGTAACTTTTCCACTCCTGCAGGAGCCGACATAGCGGGAAAGACGATAGAGGTGTATGTAAATAACGAAAAATACCAGGATACCACCTGGGCAAATAATGCGACCACGGGACCGGCAAAGGCATATGCAGGCAATGTAACAGCCTTTTCAGGCTTTATGGCAGACAACAACACCCTCTCCTTTTCCACAGCCAACGATCCCGTTGGTGTCGCTGCGATTCGACCCAACTTTACCTATGAGGGAGAGTCCAAGACATGGTTTGTCGATGTAGCCGCCAAAGATGCAAGCGAATCCGCAGACAACAATGCTGATATTGTGCAAGTGGAGATTTATCTTCCACCGGGCTTCGAGGCTCAACCAGGCAGCTTCTCAAGCGAAAGGCTGACCAATACCTCGAGTATTGCGTATGATACGGCGCTGCGTCGTATCTCCGTGTATTATACCAACGAGAACAAATACCTCATTGCAGGTTCCGGGATTGATACCATCCGTTTTAACAATATTTCTACCACCAATCTTGATACCATCCCTCCTGCAGGAACCAACCAGATCTCCAACTCGATTCTCGTGGTAAGCTATGCCGCCCTTCCGGGGACAAAGCCCGTTACCAATGTAACGAGTCTCTCTTACCCCCTGCAGAGTTTTCTCATCCGTAAAAAACCCCCGAAAATGCAGGGAGCGATGCTTCCCACCGAGGTAAGTAACACCCTGGTAAGTAACCAGTATGCCTATCTCATCCAGAACAAAGCAGAAAACACAGGAAACAATATCCGTCGTCTTTTGGTTCGTCTTGACAGAATATTTACGAATGTGGTGGGAGTGGTAGCAGATAGACCGGCAGTGATTACCTTTTCCTACAATATTACAAACAACAATATTACCAATACGGAGGGATATTGGTGGATTCTCGTGGACTATGCAGCCGCTTCTACCAACGTTGTCAAGGGGGAGAGTGCGACAGTGACGTTTTGGGCGTATGATACAGCTCCCTCGTTGGCAAATGATCTCTACGCTACCAATATAAGCTATGCCGACAACTTCAATGGCGATGGTTGGGTAGCGGCTACCGAGGAACCTACCACAGGATGGGTTACCAAATTCTATACTCCACCGGCAAATGTGCGTTCGTATATTGTAGAGCCCCTCAACGAAGATGGCATCCTGGATGCGAGTTATAACCACCATCGATATACAGACAGAGAAGATAGCTTCCTTGTCCGCCTGCGTATCAAAAACTGGGGAGAACCAGAGAATAGTATCTACAAGGTTCGCGTGACCCTCCCTGATGGGATAACCAACATTGATAGCGTTTCTTCATTACGGATAGGACCTTCGCAGATGAGGACCTATACAACCAATGGTGGTCAGAACGTGGTCGCTGAATTCTTCTACACCAATAGCCCCATTCCCCCCACCGAAGTGGATGACCTGCTTCTCTGGATTCGGGATGATATTCATGCTCCCGTGACGAAGACCATCCAGGTTGAGGCAGCCAATACCACCAACTATGCCCTCGGTGGGCTTGAGGGGGCAGACAATCTCGATCTTCGCTTTATTTATCCGAAGCCAGCAGCTGAAGGGTATGTCATTGTTCCTGATGGTTTCATTGATGCGGCAACCAACGAGGCCACTATTTATTACGCTATCTCCAATACAGGCCTCCACGAGAATCAGATCAAAGAGCTCTATCTCTGGATTAATACCAACTATATCACCAATGTGCAGTTCCTCTCTTCCTCTCTGGGAGGCACCTACACAGGATTTGTTCCGGATACCCCACCGTATTATCGTTTCCAGGTACAGTACTACACCACCTTTTACGGGGCATCCAACGAACTCCTTACCTTCAAAGTGTTTGATAACGTGGAAAACCGTGCTGAATTTCCGATTTATTTCTCTGTTTCCAATCTCCGAATGTGGAGTAACCAGCTTCCTGCACCCCCCACTCAAACGCAGAACGTCAAAATGATTCCACCCCCTGTTTTCTATGCTTACGGGATAGAGCGTACCGTTGCCTTTAAGGCTGTAAGTCTAGGGGAAACCAATACACTGACCGTGAGACTCCGTGTTACCAACCTCGGATGGGGGAGCAATAAGCTTCACAAACTGCGTCTCTGGATTCCGTTTGGGCTCACCAATCAACTGCAACAGGTCAGTAACGCCCTTCTCGAGCGTACCAATGAGCCCGCAGGACCGGTGAAACTCGTGGCTTCTAACCTTATTGAGATCAGTTACATTGATGGTGGTCAGGAACTTCTGGCAGGAAATGCCGATGACACCTATCTTACCTTTGGCGTGTTTACCAATCAGTCGATAACAGGACACTTTGTCTTGGCGGTAGCAAACAACTCCCTGGATGAGGGAGGTCAGTATCAGTGGACCAATTACTGGACAAATGTGGCTGTTTTAAGTGCTACCAATATCTTTACGCTGGTGGATCCTGCGAGATTCTATATCCAGCCAACCGTCATTGCCACGCCGGCAACCTCAACGATTCTTTCCAATCGTATTGAGAATGGGGTGGAGGCTTTCGGACGAAAAATCCGTCGTGTTGAACTCACCTATGATGATAATTTCATTACAAACGTTGAGGTGCTGAATGCAGGTTCAGGAGGTTTGGCAACAGTGATTGGTGGTACCAATGTTCGCGTGGATTATACCCCTGCTCTGGATCCCAATGCAGGACGGTGGATCGTTGTACGAGTCTACGATAGGTGGCTCGAGGGCGATACCAATATGCTGGTGACAGCAAAGGTATGGTACGAGGCTGATCCACTTGGGGGAGGAGAACCTGCCCTCATCAAGGAAGGCTACACCAACCTTGTGGATTTTAAGAACCCAGCAGCATCTGCGCAGGGGTACGTAACTCCATCGATAGTGTGGCAGGATTTTTTGGCAACAAACTACACCCTTTTTATCACCAATACCGGGGATACAGGGAACGATATCAAGTGGGTCAGGATTGTGCCTCCTTCCTTTATTACAGGGATGTCTGCGGGAGTTTCTACAAAAGGGGCGGTAGTGTTCGTCTATCCTTCGGTGATAGATGTCTATTATACGAATGTAAGCTTTGCCCCGGGCGAGGTGGATACTATTTCCTGGCAGGCTTCTGACAATATTAGTAACACAGAGGTTTCGGAAGTGTGGGACCTCTATGTCAACAATACTTTGCAGGATACCCTCTTCCAGAGTGTTGGAGTTTTGCCAGGATATAGCCAGATTCTTACTATTCGACGTCCTGCGTATCAGGTAAACTACTATGTAGAGTTTACCAATAGCATCAATACCTCTCAGCGCAACCGGATGTATGCCACAGAGGAAACAAACAGTGTTAAGATCTTTATCAACAATACTGGTTCCACCGGGAATGATATCGTTGCTGTACGGATTCCCATTCCATCGATTTATGATCCTACGACAGCACCGGACAACCTTTTTATTACCAACGATATGACGGTAACAAGTCTCAAGGGAACGGTTGCCCTCTCCAACGATAGCGTATGGGTGAACTACAGTAGCAATCCGATTCTCCCGATGGATGGGGATGAGGTGCTGATTACCCTGCGAGACAGAATAGATCACTATGAGACCAATCTCACCTGGACACTCCAGGCAAACCTCAATACGACAGCAGACCAGTACAAAGATGCTTCTGTCCAGGTAGGTCAGTCAGCAACAGCTTTCTATGTGATGCCTTCGCCTCAGGCGATGGCGACCCTTTTGCCATCAGAGATCTATCTTGAACGTCGAAGCTTCTGGCTTAGCCTTGTGGTGAGCAATACAGGACGGGGAACAAGCGATATCGATCAGGTTCAGATTACCCTTCCATCAGTGTTGCAGAGCGACTTTGATATCACAAAAGTTTCCAATACGGTAGCCTCCTCTACCAACTATAGTAGTGGAGTACTCACACTTTCCTATAGTCCGCCGATTGTACCTGGAGCTAAAGATACCATCTACCTCCTGGTAACCAATACAGCCTCCTCGGTCAACGACGATGTGACACTCACGGTAACCGTACGCAACTTTGTGAAAACAGGACCGGCCTCGGGAAACACCGTACTCTCCCTTTCAACGCTTCCTACCTATTATGTGTACGTCAACCAATCCGAGGCAAATCGCACGGTAGATACCACCACGATGACGAACATCTTCTCGATCAATATTGACAACTCGGTGAATACGTCTCTCCGTGTCGGAAGGATCCGTGTTGCCTTCCCGACGAATTGGTTTACCAATGGAGATGCCTACGGGAGTGAGCGCTACATTACCAACACGGCTCACATCACAGGGCATCCAACCAACATCATCGCAGAATACGCCCTTGACGGACGGAAGATCGTAAGTGGCGATTACGATGTACTGAATTTCAGACTCTGGGATAATCTCAGGATTGGGAGCTTTACAAACTATGTAGAGGTATATGTTGACGATGGACTCGCGATAGAAGAGAGCGAACGCTGGATCAAGCTTCCTGTGGCAGGTGGCAAGACCAACCAGTTCATCTTTGAGATGCCGCCGACAGAGACGGCTCAGTCCATGACTACGACAACCATCTACGTAGATACCGAAGTAACCAATACCACGATACGACTCACCAACCGGGCAACAACCGACAATCCTGTCTCCATGGCCCGGATTGTCCTGCCGATGGGGATTACCAACATTGACAGTCTCTTTAGCACCAAAGGAACTGCAACCTATGAGGCAACCACGCATCGTATTGTGGTGGATTATCGTCCAGCTTTCCTGGAAACCAACCAGATGGATGAGATAACCTTCACTTTCTCCAATCTCTACCGTGTTCCCACCAATGTAGGCTTCTATGTCGATACAGCAAACCTTACCAACGAGAGTGAGATGCTCTTCACGGTAGCACCTGGAATAAATGGCTCAGTTTCCCTCCTCAAGATTAACTATCCCCTTGTTGCAGTCGAGGGAGGCTTCTACGGTGACAATCGCATCTATCTCATTGATACCAATGCCACCCTTATCTACAGGGTATTGAACCGAACCTTTGAGAGTGTGGTGACGCAGGTGGTTATCACGTTTGAGAAGGATATCACGAACTACTTCTCAGAGATAAGCCTGGCCAATACGATAGCCACAGTGACGCGTCCGGATACCAATACCAACCAGTTTATCCTGAGTTATACAACAGCAGATGGAATCAGGCAGGGATACTACGAGGATCTGGTGTTTACGCTTCGTTACAACCTCTCCAACACGGATGTAATCCCCATCACGACCCGTGTCTGGCTTGAAAAGACAGGACCCAACGGAACCAACGTCAACGCCCTCAAGGTGCTTGCCTCAAGCGCTGAGGTGAACCTCCTCTTCATCACCAATGCGAACTGGGGTGTGGTACGGGGAAGTGTCTTCCCAACCAACAGAACCGTCAATGTCAAGATCTATGCGCCTGAGAGCTCGACTCCATCGTTGGATATTAATGGACAGGTGCTCTCCACCTCCAGTCGTGTGCCAGAGGGAACCTATGTGATCCGCAAGATCCCGGGCGGTACGTATGATATTGAGTTCTCTGCGCCCTACTACCGCAGTCAGCGCTACAGGACAAACATCCAGCCCAATGTGATCACCGAGATTCCTCAGATCCCGATGCGCAATGCTCCACTGTTGGGTGGTGAGGATGAAGCGCAGGTGGTAGAATGTTACGAAGAGACCAATAGCTTTATTGTCTTCCCTGGCGGTTCAGTGGGTAAGGAATTCTCGGTAGATATCACACGGGTACCCCTGACAGCCGAGCAAAAGCGTAACCTTACGGAGAACAAGGCGGTAAAAGCCCCATCTACGACTGAGAACATGTATGGGTACCGTTTTGCCCTCAACACGAGAGACGATAAGCCCATGGATGGAGCTATTGTAAAGCGTGATGCTATTCTGTATCTTGCCTACGATCCAGTGGATATAGCTTCTCGCGGCTGGAGTGAACAGGATCTTGCGATCTACTACTGGGATGACAATGGTCTCAATCCTCGTTGGGTGAGGATCGGAGGCGAGGTAGATACGACGGCGAAGCGAGTGGTAGCTCGTGTAAGCTATGTGCATAGCATTTACGGTGTCTTTAGCCGTGCTGGTGAAGAGAGGCCCGGTATAATCACGGCTGTGACGCTTCGACCAAAGGTATTTACCCCCAGCAGGTCGGGGGACGGCTACTACGGCTCGATACGGGTAACGATAGAGTTTCGAGAGGCGGTAAAGCGCTACGAGGTCAAGATCTTTGATCTCAAGGGCAACCTCATCCGGCGGTTTATCCGTGAGGATGGTCCGTATACGCAGGGAGAGATAGCCTGGGATGGCAAAGACACGGAAGGCTACGATGTGAAAAATGGTGTGTACGTGTACAAGATATATGCCGGCGGTGAGACCTACAGTGGTACGCTGGTGATTGCACGGTAGGAGGTGGAGTATGAAGGCGATGAGATACATCCTTTTCCTGGCTTTGGCAGTGAGTATGTGGGGACGGTCTCTCTACTACTACCAGGGATTCTCAGACCCGGCTATGGATACCAATAGCTACAACAGCGGTGGCTGGCAGTGGAATTTCCCCATGAGTAGAGATATGATGGTGTGGGATGTGCAGGATCTGTTTGGGGCTACAGATAGGGATTTCCCAGCTACGGTGAGGCGCTACAATGGGCTCCTTGAGATCTATGGGAGACCCAACAAGAGTTCGCTTGCTTGGAATAACTGGTATATTGGTGATGGGGCGAAGTTTAGTCCTGCTGGTGCTGGGCTGGGGACGATCAATGCCACGCCTGAGGAGCCCTTTGGGTTTACGGTGATTCGCTATACCAATAGCATGGATCCGCGGGGGGATGCGGGCGAGGCATATGGCTATTCTTCAACTCCCAACCAGAAATCATTTGTCAACGTCTGGATAGCAAGTGATAACGGGGCATCCCAGCCCTATGATCGGTGGAACGATTTTGCCTACTTTTTTGAGAAGCAACACTGGAACCAGACAAGTACCTACGGCTTTTTTGAGACGCGGGAATATGTGGTGGGATTTCCCACGACGGATATAGACGGTGTTTCGGTAGGTACCGCTGCAACTATTACCGCTACTTTTCAAAGAAACTACGATGATAATAACCAGAATTACCAAAACACACTTTCTAGACATTTTACAGGCGGGGATGGTTACTTTAATCCTGTGAATGCGCCCCTGGGGATTCGTGTGACCCATGATGGGCGCAAGGTGAGTTTCTACGTTAACTACAATCCTCTGGGGACGACGCCCAATCTGAGCAATGCGTGGGTTAAGGTAGGGGAAAAAGAGGTTCCCTGGAGTACCAACCTTGTGGCGTTTCTCTCGACGGAGAGTCCGTTTTTCCGTGAGGGAGAGGTAGAGACCCAGTTTGATCATTTTCTTATCCGGACGGTGGCAAGTAATCTCACAGCGAGAATCTCTCCTGTTCGCGTGATGACCAACCGTTCTCTTCAGTTCAAGCTTACCGTTCATGTGGAGACCGCACCAGAGGATAGTGGTGTCCAGGAACTGTATATCAAGAAGCCAGCAGGCTACGGAGCATGGAACACCGCAAGTGTGGCGCTAACCAACTCTTCGGGAGGAGTGCCGATTCGAGGCTTTATCAACAATGGAGCGTCTGCTCCGACAAGCGGAAGATTTCAGGTAAAGGTGTTGGCTTCAGGTGATCTTTATATCCGTTTCTGGGCCCAGAGTCAGTCTCAGAATGATATTATCCGCAGTGATGATATAGATGTGTACTTTACCCTGACGACACCCTCTACCCCCAATCCGGCAGGAGACAATTTTGAGGTTTATGTGGATAGTGTGAAGCACACCGATACCGCGCAGGATGTTCTTTTTGATACGGTGAATGGACTCCCTTACGCCACAACAGGACGCCAAAAAGCCCGTGAGGCTTTTGCTGATAGTTTACGGGTACGGGTGTACAGTGCCCCTCAGGCATATGCCAAGGTAGAGTATAGCCCTTCTCCGATTATTATCGGGACCGAAGAGAGCAGCTTCACCGTGAAGCTCTCCACCGAAGGGCTAACAACGATTCCGCCGATCTCGAGTGCGCGTATTTATATTCCTTCAGGATTTACGGTATCAAACAACACCACAACGCTGACAAATATTGTGTCGACCGTGTTGGGGGCATCAGCCAGTGCCAACAATATCCGGGTGACAAACATCAGTGGCAGTAACTTTATCTGGATCTACTATACCAACCTGGTGACCCTGGGACTCCCTCCTGCAAGTGGATTTGACAAGATCAACTTCAAGGTATATGGGACGCCTTTGTTTACAGGAATTCCTTACTCTAACTATCTGTGGCAGGTTGAAGTCAACAGTGATGAGGTTGTGAGCGGTGTTTCGTGGGCCAAGGCGGGTACCAACATCGTTTATTCGAGTCAGCTTGTACGTGTAGCCTCTTCCAATGCCCAGGTAGCGGCAGCCATCAGTCCTGCAGAGGTGGCTATCAATGCCGCCTATAGTTCCAATGCGATTCGTTATAGCTATACCATCAAAAACGATGGTCCAACAGGCAATAACGTCCATCGGATCTTCATCCAGCTACCGGGGAACTACTCTGACAATTCCGTTTCCAATATCACCGTATCCACACCGGGAGCAACGGCAGCCTACTCCAATGGAGCAATATGGGTAACCTATGGGACGCCTCTCTCTTCCGGAGCTACCTCAACGATTCAGTTCTGGGCTGCCTTTACCAATACCAATGTCACGGGAGCATCAGAGACGGCAGAGTTTATTCTCTACGCCGACAACAACAACTCAGCAGGCTACACCCTCCAGTACGAGAATGCCCCCCTCACCTGGAGGGTTTCTATCCTTCCGCCGAGAGTGAAGGGAGAACATGCTATCAACGTTGTAGAAGGAAGTGTCACCAATGCCCCTGAAATCACGACAGACAAGGTCTCTAGCAGACTTATCCACTGGATCTACAACACCTCTCCCAAGGGAGTGATGATACAAAGTATTGATATCCTCTATCCCCAGACACTTCTCACCAATATCGTGCCAATATCAAGCAGTCTGACAACCAATACCACTCTCTCCGTGATAGAAGAGGGAAACTATTTCGTCGTAAGGCTTGCTTACACGAATTTCCTCTCGTTGTACGATGATGTAGCCTCTTCAAAAGACCAGGTGGTAGTCGATGTTTTCGACAGTATTGAGCTTCCTACCAATTTCATCATCCCTGTCCGCGTGTACAAGACGGATGTTCCTACGTCGGATTTTTACTCTTCTAACGATGCAACGATAGGTATCATGTTCTCGGGCTCCAATCGATTGTATGTAAATTATCCTCTTCCCGAGATTTCATGGGGTGTGAAGCCAGGGGATCTTGATTCTACCACAGAGACGAACCGCATGACCTGGGTGATCAGTAACAGAGGTCTTTCAGGCAATAAAATCTATCAGGCCCGTTTAACCATTCCGACCAATGTCACCACCAATATTGTTAACACCATCATAACGAATAGTGCAGGGACCGTAGTGGGAGCTCTTCTCTATACACCTACAACGGGAGTTATCCAGGTAAACTTCTCTTCCCCTCTTGTCGGTGGAGAGACAGCGTATGCCCACTTTGACATGGTAGATCACGTAGACAACATGGATCTTCTCAATCAGCTTCTCTCATGTCAGGTAACAAACGATAGAGGGTGGTTTACTGTTTCCAACATCGTGGGGGATTACTATTCCTCGCTTAACTTCCGTCTTCCTAAACCCTCTGGTGGTGGCTGGGTGACACCCAATATCTTCTTTGTCAATACCAATGGACCATCGGTAGTGACCCAGCAAGTGGTGGTGTTTGTCACCAACACAGGAGGCCAGAACGATCGTTTCAACAGTGTGGAGATCAAGCTTCCACTGCCGTGGACCAATACTGTCGCATGGGCCTCAAGTACCCTTCTGGGTCTTACCTCTACCAACAGTGGATTCTTTACCATTACACCAACCAATGTGAGGATTACGTATCCTGTGGGAAGTCATGAGTTCAAGTCGGGAATGGGCGATTATGTCACGTTAGAGCTTCGTATCTCCAACCGCACAACCCTGCCCGTAAGCGGCACATGGCAGATTCTGGCTAACAATGGGTTTGTGGACTATGGTTTTAGCCCTCCCAAAGACTATTTTGAGATTACCAATGTGGGTACTGAGGCTCAGCGACAGGCCTATGGAACGGCTATGCTCGTGGCTTCACTCGATACGACGAATGTGACTCGTACCGTTACAAATGGTCAATTCAGATTCTCTGTGACCAATGGTATTGCGGGAGGCATGGCTGTAAAATGGATGAAGATAGAGATCCCATCCCTCTATGTCGTTTTGACCAACACGATCACGGTAGATGGTTATAGTCCTCTCAAGACGATCTCCAATAACGCCATCTGGCTCGATTTTTCAGCAAGCGAGCTTGTAGCGGGAGCAAACTTTACCGTAGACTTCCAGTGGAAGAAAGGAATCCAGCAGACACTCACCAATCAATTCTGGCGGGTGACGGTTGCCTATTCAAGTAACTTTACAGAATATGAGATGGACAGCTATGGGGCACAGGATCAGAATATCATCAATGTGCCACTTACTTTCTATGCCGCGGTTTCTCCCAACAAGGTAAACAAAGACCTTGCATACATGCAGTATACGGTGACGATCACGAATACAAGTGAAGAAGGGAATAACATCACGCTTCTCAAGATTGTACCACCATCAACCAATGCTAATCTCAAAGAGATACTCACCAATATCACGGGTGTGAATTCCTCTCGTATTGGAAACAACGCTGTTTACTCCAATGATGGGGTGATCTATGTGGATTATCTCTCCCAGGGAACCTCAATTAAGCGTGGAGAAGTGGACACGATTGTCTTTACGGCGTATGATAGGGAGAATACAGCGTACTTTAGTGGGACAAGGGCTCTCTCGTGGCAGATTCTTGCAGCAAACGCAAGCTGGGATCTTCCAACCAATCAGGGACAGCCTAACCTTGCACTGTGGACAAATGATCTCTCCCTCGAGTTTGTTGTCCCTCCTTACAAGACGGTTTACGCTATTGCACCGACCAATCTTAACACGGTTGATGTGACCAATACCCTCGAGTTTGCTCTCCAGAACACAAGTGAAAGTTTTGCAGATGTGATTGAGAGACTTAGGATTTCGATACCATGGCCCTTCCGCACCAATACCATTGCCTTTGTAAGTACCAAAGCCTCAGGGTATACTATTACCAATGAAAATGGTACCAACTATCTTGAGATAAGCTATCCGGTAGGGCGCATGGCACCGGGATCGAATGACATTATAACCCTCAAGTGGTTAGATGATTTTGAGCATGGTGAAACCAATACAACCCTTGCCCTGAGTGTCCGTTATACGACATCGGGTTCTACCTATGTAGAGGCTCTTCCACAGATCGGGGCAACGAATGTTGTCAACTTTAAGATGCCTGTTCCTGAGATGAGAGCAGGGCTTGTGGTAAATGAGATCTATACGACACTCAGAGAAGGAACCCTCACCTTCGTGCTTACCAACAAGGGATACGGTCAAAATACGGTGCAGAGAATGCGTCTCGAGGTTCCTGAAGGATTTACCAACATTCTGGATGTGAGTAAGATTCGCTTTGTTTCACCTGTTGATATTACCAACACCAATGTGATACTCCCCAATATCTACGAATTTTATCCAACAGGACTTCTCACCAATCAGGTAATCCGCGTCGAGATTGATGTAACCAACACGCTGACCAACACCACCTATGATGTGCCATGGGTATGGACGATGGACAATGGCTATGTGACGACGAATATCACGATCCTTTCCCATGTGATTGATCCAGGTTCGGCAGAGTTGATAGAAAGAACAGTTGCCTCTGACAAAAAGAGTCACACCATAACCCTCAAAGTGTACAATAATACGCCTGGTTTGCTTCCACTCTTGCGGGTGAAAGTAGAGCCTAATAACAGTTTCTACACCAATATTAACAGTATAACGAGCTCTGCTGGGACAATTTCCAACGTCACAGAGAACAGTTTCTGGATCGTGTATACCACACCTCTTGCCAAAGGATCGGTCGATACGGTGACAATGACCCTGTATGACAATACCAACCAGCTTATAACCAATGATCTTGAGTGGAAGGTATGGGGAGACAACGGAACAGAACCGGCGATTCTGAGAGAAAAATCAGCCGGTGCTTTGAAGCAGAACACCACTATTTCTAAACCTGATGTCACAAATATCTGGCATACCTCGTGGTACATTATTCCAGGTAATGATCGCATAGCGGACTTCCGTCTGACCGTATCCAATAGAAGTGCAGATGAGGTAGTGGTGATCACTAACATCCTTACCATTCCTGCCGAGCTCACCAATATCACACCGGCTGGTATTGCTACAACGCATCCTCGTGCAACCCTGACCAGACTCAATGCTACCACGATTCAGATAGTGTATAGTGCTCCGTATTTTGTTCCAGGAGAATCTGATACGATTAGTTTCCAGTTTACCAATAGCGTGGGTGTTCCTAAACTTGTGGATGTTTCTCTGAGAGCGTATAACAAGGGTTCTCAGGTCTTTGAGGAGACAAGGCAAATTGATTTTACCCAACCACCACAACCTACCGAGGGGTATATCAAGAACCGCCAAACCATTTACAGCATAGACAACTATGCTGTTGTTACCTATGTTGTACGAAATGGACTCTATGATAGAGATATCAAGGAGGTTATGATTGCCTCGAGTAATGAAGTACTCCTGGTAACGAACATTCGTTCGGTGAAACTGGGGAGAAATCTCTCGTTCACAACGAACAGTACGAATATTGTCATTAGTTACGGAGATGATGGCATTCTCCACAGTGATACCGATGAACTTCGAATTGAGTTGATATACACGAACAACGCCAACTGGACAAATGATATGCCTGCCAAGGTACGTTATGATGGTTCGATAAACTTTGAGGATGCTATTGTGCCGACAGGAGAACAGAACATTCTGCCAGTTTTGTTAGCAGACTTTGGTCGTGTGAGAGGTGTTGTGTTGCCCGGATTTGCAAACCCGAGTATAAAACTCTACAAACCAGGCACTTCTGAAGTAGCCACGAATAAATTTGGAGAACTCCTGGTAACAGGTGCAGCTGGAACAGGAGCTTATACGGTAGACTTTGCTATGCCAGGAATCTATGATGTTGGACTAAGCGGGAGAAACTACCGTGAGGTTCGTGTCAGAAATATAGAGGTTTTTGCCAATGTAGTCACCAACATCGGGACGAACAAGATGGAGCATGATCTTTTGAGTCCGGATGCGACTGGAGAACAGACGGTGGTATGTCTGGATGACATGGAGACGGCGATCACGTTCCCATCCGGGACGATAGGGGAGAACTTCCGACTGGATATCTGGATTACGAACATGACACCTGAGCAGCAGGAAGCAACGGGACAGAAACCCATTCAGGCGCCACTTGACAAAGCGAACGCCAAGGCGTGGATATTTGTGATTCGGAATGCGAAGGGAAAAGAGCAGCCCGAGCAGTGGTTGAGAAACGATGCGACGATTACGATAGCGTATGATCCGGCGTATATCAGTGCGCAGGGTTGGAGTGAGGAGAAGCTCTCGATTTACTACTGGCGAGCCACGACGAAGCAGTGGGTAAAGCTTGGAGGCGTAGTTGATCGCAATGCTCGTACGGTAAAAGTCAAGGTGAGTTATCTCCACAAATACTACACGGTGATGGCTGACATAGCGGAGAAGGTGAAGGAAGGCTTCATCAGTGTACGTACGGATCCGAAGGTATTTACGCCGCGCCGTGGTGGACGTGAGGTTCAGAACATGAAGCTTTCGATAGTGTTTGAAAAACCTGTTGAGAAGTATGTGGTGAAGATCTATGATCTGAAGGGGAATCTGGTGTACAAAGTCGAGAGGAGTGGTGAGTTTGCCAATGGAGAGGTTTATTGGGATGGTAAGGATCTCTCCGGATATGATGTTGCTGGTGGGGTGTATGTGTACAAGATTGAGGCAGGAGGGTATGTGTACAGTGGGACGATTGTGATAGCGAGATAAAGAAAAAGCCCGGCTTTCCGCCGGGCTTTTTTTGTGGAGGTGAGCGAAGGTTGGGATTTTACTTTTACGAGTTCTTTTTCTGTTTTGAGGGTGGCATAAACTTGACATCGTTAGCGGTGATGGTAACCTTTGCGTGTTTTTGTCCGGTTGGGTCTTCCCAACGGCTTTTATGGAGTTTTCCTGAGACGATGATTCTGCGGCCCTTTTTGAGGTAGGCGGCACAGATTTCGGCTATTTTTCCCCAGGCGGTCACCTCGAAGTAGCTGGTTTCCTTTTTTTCAGCTTGCTTTTGGGAGAAGGCTGTATGAGCGATAGCGAATCGAGTGTAAGCAGAACCTTCTGAGGTATAGCGGATCTGGGGTTCACGGACAACACCACCTTCAACAACCACCACATTAACGGATTTGGACATAGGATCCTCCTTGTTTTTTGTTTTTTTGCTACATATTATATCGAAAAAAATTTGTTATAATTGTTAAAAAAAGGCACCTTTGCGGGTCTTTTGAAAAAAAATTTTTTTAAGAAGGTGGAGTATCGAGAGGGTGCTATTTCCTTTTTGCAGTGGGGAAGAGCTATTACCATGGTACAGGGAAAACACTTTGTTGGTTTTACCATCTGCCGGTAACAAAGAAAAGAGGGTTTATTTTTTGATTTCTTCCAGGTATAGTGTATGCATGGAAACTGCAAAAAGCTAACCCAACTTGCAACCTAATGCTCTAAAACTAAGATGTATCAAGGCTTTCATTTTTTCGATTCTCCCTTTTAGGTAACACGGATTTTTTCTGAAAGAAGGGACATTCCTTATAGTTCAGGGCATGATATATCTCCCTTACACGAACGATGGGTTTACTGCATTTCTTTATGTAAATCGTCCTCCCTGTCCTCGTCTTCATCTCACTGGTAATAAGCTTCTGCGTGTTCATCCTCCTGACTATATTACTCCAATCATCTCTTATCCCCTTCGCCTTGAGCTTTTGCCTTATGGTGTTTACAACCATATACGCAAGGATACTCCCATAGATGTGTGCCTCTGAATAGATGTCTTTTTGATGAAACACTGGTCTCATCTTCAGATCACTCTTCAATACCCTGAATGTTCCCTCTATCTCCCTCAATGTGTTGTATATCTTCCATATCGTCTCTTCATCTTCCCCCTTGAGGGTGGTGCGGATAAAATGCCCCAGGCACCTTCACTCCTTCCACCCTCTTCCACTTAATCTCCGTCGCTATCCCATCCTTCTCCTTTATCTTCACCTCGTACAGACGGTTCACCGAGGGGTATCTCTCTTTTAACCTCCCAAGCCTCTCATATACCTTCTCTATCCTCTTTATCCCTCCCTTCCTCTCTATCCCCCGCTTGATAGACTCCAGCCCCTCTTCATACCTCTTTGAGAGTTCCTCTTCCATGCTCTGCTCTTTGAGCGCCTTCCCTTGCTCTTTATATACAAAACCTGTCTTCATATCCTTCAACTTCTACCCATTGGGCAAAAATCTCATTGCCTCTCTCTGTCTGTAAGCCTTCTGCCCTTCTCCTCTATCTCAGCTATATGACGGTCTTTCATCTTCGCAAGGGATACACATACATAGTCCCTCTTTTGCTCCCGTAACATCCTGAGATTCTCCTCAGTGGCTATCCCTGCATCTATTACTATCACAGGACAGTGACCCTCCAGGATATCGCTCCTCCATGTCTTTAATAGTCTTCTTCAAAGTCTTACTGTCCCTGATGTTTCCTTCATAGATATGGCTGTATCGGATGAAACCCATCGTGTCTGTCACCAATCCCAATGCCATAAGCTTTGCATCATTACGCCTCTCTTTGCTCCAAACCTCGCCTTCTCACTATCCCTCTTCTCCCCCTCAAAATAGAGATTCGTTAGATCATAGAGTATTATCTTGTCTTGCGGTGTAAATAACTCCCCAGTGCGTCTGGCCATCCATCGATCTATCTCCTCTTTGGCTTGATAAAGCTTTCGGCTCACTTTGTAAAGATGGTGCCTGCTTACACGCCCAGGCTCTACCCCATAAAGTTCACTTAACCCACTGTTTTCCTTCAGCCATTCCTCTGTCTTGTGCTCAGAAGCAGGAAATACCGCACGGGCAGTTATGTATATCATCGCCATCTTAATCCATCTCTCCTCCCACCCCAATTCACCCAGATATCTCGATAACCCTAACTCCTCAAGTGCCTGCCTGCATAACCACTCAGCACCAACCTCACGAGCATCATTATGCTCAAGACTGTTTACATCTACCTCCTGATAGTCATGAGACCCCTCATCTGCTGCCTCTGTGCTTACAAGGGATTCCTTTGGTATATCCAGTAACCCCTTCTGTATGATAATACTGGCATAATGCTGAGCAAGGTTTTCTATCTTTTGGGGTATCTGTGAAACAAAAAGGGAAGGCCTCTTGTAAACAATCTGTTCAATCCTGTCAGCAAGAACTTTATGGTCTGATCTATCAGGAAGTTCTTCGAGCTTACCAAGGTTGAGAATATTTCTATGTCTTACAGTATTACCGAGGCGATAACTCTCACAGAGGCGGTAGTAGGTATACCGTTTACCAGTCTTTCTGTTAGGTATGGATATAGGTTTAACGAACATGAGTAGAGTATAGCATAGGAGTGGCAGTAATGTCAAGTAGAAACTATTATTTAGGGACTACATACTAATTTCCAGAAACGATATTCATAAAAATCAAGGGGTTAGGAGCTTAAGATAACCCAAATTGGAGGATTTTTGGGGTAAAATGTTGCAAGTTGGGCTAAGAGCTTATGACAAAATTTCAGGGCAACTATTTCGGCAGAGTGTTTTGATCCTCATCAAAACTTGCTATTACCTTATCGCAGTCTACGGATAGTAACCCATGGACTGCCGAGGGGAGGAACGTTCCAGGTTTTCGCAAGCAAAGCAGGATCTTCCCTTACTACAGTCTGATTTTTGGTAGAAGAAACTGTAAAAGGGTAAGAGCTTGTTGCAAGGTCTTAAACTCAAAATTTCCTCACTGTTTTTATATTGCTGTGAAGGGTTGTCACAACTTGCTATTCTTTTATCGCAGCACCGATTTTTTTGCTATCACACTGCAACAAGTAAAGAGCATTGGCTATTTTCTTTTTCCTGAAATATGGTAATAGCAATCGTCTCTCCGCACACGGGAGTGAACGAAAAAAAGTATTTAACAGTTTAATCCTTGTCTGGCAGAGGTGATATTCCCATTTTGCAGGCCTGGATTTTCTAGTAAACTGTGATAAGGAAAGAGCTATAATGTTTTTTTCAACTGGAAAAGGGAATAGCTCACGTGCCATTGACATCCTCCTGCAACACGGGAAGCGCAAAACATATTTTTCTCACTGCAACAGGGAAAGAGTTATCTACCTAGGGAAAACATGAAGGGCCTTTACTATGTAACCACACACCACTCATTTTTTAAAACTGCGACAGGGTAAGAGCAATTCTTTTAAGGAAGAGACGAAGTGCCTCTTGTTTTATTTTTTTCCCTATGCTAACCATCATTTCTTACTCCATGGAAAACACGAGCGAAAAAACTTGCAAAAACTTTCTTTTCTCTTTATCTTAATAAGAAAGTCTAAGGAGTAAATATGAAAAGATGGTTTTTTATAGCCACTCTTTTTTTGTGGGGCACTGTTTTTGCGCAGGAAACAGAAACCGAAACACCAACCACCGAAACACCAAAGATCGAAGAGTCTGCACCGGCGGAATCTATTTCAGAGACCAGACCCACCCCTGCACCTTCACTTTCACCACAGATAGTGGAACCAAAACGTCCTGCTTTATCCCCTTCAAGTGAAGATCGACTTCTTCAAGCAATACAGGCCAATCCTACTGATAGAAATGCGTATAATCGTTTACTTGACTACTACCGAAGTCAGAATCGCACAGAAGACCATCTCAAGATCCTTATCAAAGCGATTCAAAACGTGGGAGGAAATCTCAACTATTACCTTCTCATGGGGGATGATTATATGACACTGGGAGATTATTCCAAAGCAATCATCTCCTATCAGTACGCCGTGAAAGAAGCCCCCAGCAATCCCGTTTGTTATCTTAAGCTTGGCAATGCCCATCTTGCTCAGAAAAACTACTACTCAGCAGAAACTGCCCTTCTGGCCGCGCTCCATTATGGAGAAGCCTCGGGCAAGATTAATGTTGCTTTTGCCTCTCGTCTTCTGGGTGAGTGTTATGAAGGTGTGAAAAACTACCAGGAATCACTCAAATGGTATCAGAAGGCTTACAGGCTTTCTCCCACCCAGGAATATAAAGCTTTTGTTAATCGTATTCAGGCTTTGACGAATCAATAATTTAATAAAAAAATTCCCCGAACGGTGTTTTGAGGATCACTTCATTGTGACTGTTTGGGGATGATTCAATCCTTCCAACAATTTTCGCTTCGATGTTATACTTTTCTCCGATATGGACCAGTGTTTCGGCAGCGTCACGTGGCACATAGACCTCAAGACGATGCCCCATGTTGAAGACCTGGTACATTTCTCTCCAGGGCACACCAGTTTTTTGTATAATCTCAAAAAGAGGTGGAACAGGAAAGAGGTTATCCTTAATATACCGAAGAGAAAAGCCAAAATGCTTGCATTTAACCTGTCCTCCTCCCGTACAATGAACGATACCGTGGATAGCCTCTCGCATCGTAGAAAGCATCTCCCGGATAATGGGCAGATACGACCTTGTTGGAGAAAGAAGTGCCTCACCTATGCAAAAGTTGGTGCCTGGGAGTCTATCTTCGAGGTGATAGGGCCCCTGGTAGACAAGATCGGGATTTATGGTAGCCGAAAAACTCTCAGGATACTTGAGAGCATACTCATGCGAGAGGAGTTGATGCCTGGCAAGCGTGAGACCATTGGAGGCAATGCCAGAGTTTGGTTGAGTTTCGTAACTACTCTGTCCCGTTGAGGAGAAACCCACAATCACATCACCAGGTTGCATTTTCATGGTGATCACTTCTTCGCCCTTGAGTTTGGCGATAGCGGTAGCGTCAACAATCACTGTCTGAACAAGGTCACCCACATCAGCCGTTTCTCCCCCACTCATCATACACACAATATTGTGAGGCCTGAGGGAAGAGAAAAACGTTTCATAGCCATGGATGATTGCCTTGATCGCCTCTCCTGGCACACGATGAGCATTTCTTCCGATAGTATTTGAAAACAAAAATGGTCCCGTTGCTCCAACGCAAGCCATATCGTCAATATTCATTACAGCGGCATCCTGCGCGAGGCCGGCATACCATTGATCATTGCCGGTTTCTTTTGCCATCAGATACGCCACACTTGATTTTGTCCCACTTCCGTCGGCATGCATGACAATGTACCTGTTGTGATGAAAAGGATCAGGTAAGATTTTACAAAAACTTCCAGGGAAAGCCCCTTCATTGAGGCCCTCGATGGCAGCATGAACATCCTCTTTGGTTGGAGAAACTCCCCTAAGTCTATATTTATCCATCGCGCGAACTCCATCATTTTGTAGTTTCTTATTATAATGAGAGTTTGAGGTATCTGTCAAAGAAAATCAGACGATCTTAAAGTTTTTATTGAATATATCTGTATTTTTTCTCTCGAGTACTACCGTAGAACAGGTTTACGTTTTCTTATAATAGGCTTGGATGGAGATTTTTAAAGATACCTGTACTAGAAAAATAAAAGAAGGAAAAGCAAAAGTATTGATCCACGCTGAAACAGAAAAGTATGTTTTTAGATTTTTCTAACTTTTTTCCGTTCATCGCTAGACCCCAAAAGCTAGTCTCGTCCTAAGTACCCAGGTAATTTTTTTCTAGGGTTTGGAAAATTTTGACAAAATTTTTCCAAAGAAGGCATTTTTTGGTTTTTTATGATTGGGAAAGGTGGGTACTGTTCTCTGCTCCAAGACTTTTCAAAGATGGAATATATGAAATAAAAAATTTTTTGTTTTCTTTTTCGTTGTTATCCCTCTCTTTGCTTGACAAATAGATTTTTTTGGTTTATAATATTTTTCACTTTAATTTTTTGAAAAAGGACAAGGAGATATTTGATATGCCAACGATCAATCAATTGGTGCGCAAGGGCAGACAAAAGGTACTCTATAAGAGTAAGTCGCCTGCTCTCGAGGGAAATCCTCAGAAGAGAGGTGTGTGTGTAAAAGTGACGACCATGACCCCCAAGAAGCCGAACTCTGCTTTGCGTAAGATTGCGAGGGTGCGCTTGAGTAATGGGATAGAGGTGACCGCCTATATTCCAGGTATTGGTCACAATCTTCAAGAGCACTCTGTTGTTTTGGTTCGAGGTGGTCGTGTAAAAGACCTTCCTGGTGTGCGTTATCATATTATTCGTGGTACTTTGGATGCGCTGGGTGTGGAGAAGCGTTTTACCAGCCGATCAAAGTATGGTGCTAAGAAACCAAAATCCTAAGAAAAAGAGGGTGAAGTATGCCTAGAAAAAAAACAGCGCAATTAGTTCGTTCGGTGACTCCCGATCCTAAATACAAAAGTGTACTTGTAGCTAAACTGATCAATAGGACGATGAAAGATGGTAAAAAAGCGATTGCTCAAAAGATTGTTTATGGTGCTATTGAGTATCTTGCAGAAAAAACCAAAACACCTGCTTTAGAGGCTTTTGAGCAAGCCATTCAAAACATTAAACCACCTATTGAAGTTCGTTCTCGGCGTGTAGGTGGTGCTACCTATCAGGTGCCTGTTGAAGTGAGACCAGAGCGTCAGATTGCTCTTGCCTTTCGTTGGTTGGTGACACTTTCTGCAAAACGGAAAGGCCACTCTATGGCTGAAAAGCTTGGGGCGGAATTAGTAGATGCTTTTCATAATACCGGATCTTGTGTGAAGAAAAAAGAAGATACTATCAAGATGGCAGAGGCTAACCGTGCCTTTGCTCATTACCGCTGGTAAGGAGAGGATATGGCCACAGAAAAGATTTATCCACTCGAAAAAGTACGAAACATTGGTATTGCGGCCCATATTGACGCGGGTAAGACGACCACAACGGAACGTATTCTCTACTATACCGGAAAAACCCACAAGGTTGGTGAGGTACATGATGGCGCTGCTGAGATGGACTGGATGATTCAGGAAAAAGAGCGTGGTATTACGATTACGAGTGCAGCGACCACCTGTTTTTGGAAAGATATCAAGATCAATATTATTGATACACCTGGACACGTTGATTTTACCGCTGAAGTGGAGCGTTCTCTCCGTGTCCTTGATGGGGCTGTAGCTATTTTTGATGCCGGAGAGGGTGTGGAACCTCAGTCTGAGACTGTCTGGCGCCAGGCAGACAAATATAACGTGCCCCGTATCGCTTTTGTGAACAAGATGGATAAAGTGGGCGCTGATTTTTACATGTGCGTTGAATCAATGCACAAGAAATTAGGGGTAAAGGCTTTACCTCTGCAGGTACCTCTTGGTTCGGAGTCAAGTTTTGTTGGGGTTATCGATGTCATTGAGGAAAAGGCATACGATTGGACCAATGATGATCAGGAGGGTATGAAATACGAGATAAAGCCGGTTCCTGAAGAATACAAAGATAAAGTAAAAGAATTTCGTCATAATATCGTCGAGACCGTGTGTGAATCAGATGACATTTTGCTTGAGAAATATCTTGGTGGCGAAGAGCTTACAGTTGAGGAGATTAAAACAGGCTTGCGTAAACTGGTGATTCAGTCTAAGGTCTTCCCCGTCTTATGTGGAAGTTCTCTGAAGAACAAAGGTGTTCAGCTTATGTTGGATGCGATTAAGGATTATTTGCCTTCACCGCTTGATATAGCAGCTGTGAAAGGTACTGATCCGGCTACCGGGAACGAGGTTGTCTGTAAGACTGTAGATACCGAGCCTTTTGTCGGTCTCGCTTTTAAGGTTATGGTGGATCCCTTTGTAGGAAAGCTTGTTTTTGTCAGAGTGTATTCTGGTAAGCTTGAAAAGGGAAGTTATGTATACAACGCAACCAAGGGAGTTAAAGAACGCGTAGCGCGACTTTTGCGAATGCATGCGAACAAACGAGAAGAGATTGACTTTGTTGCAGCTGGTGATATTGTTGCGGTTGTAGGACTGAAAGATACGGTGACAGGGGATACGATTTGTGCGGAAGAACGCAAGGTTGTTCTCGAGTCTATTGATTTTCCTGAACCGGTGATTAATGTGGCTATTGAACCCAAGAGCAAAGACGATATCGATAAAATGAATGATGTTCTCCGAAAACTTCAAGAAGAGGATCCTACTTTCCGTGTGAAGACGGACGAGGAGACAGGGCAAACACTCATTTATGGTATGGGAGAGCTTCATCTTGAGATTATCGTTGATCGTATGCTTCGTGAATTTAAGGTTCAGGCAAATGTTGGTAAACCTCAGGTTGCCTATCGTGAAACGATTCGAAAAAGCTCAAAGGTGGAGAGTAAATACATCCGTCAAAGTGGTGGTAAGGGACAATACGGTCATGTGATTATGGAGATTGAGCCTCTCCCTGAAGGAGCTGGTTTTGAATTTGTTGACAAAGTAGTTGGTGGACGTATTCCCAAAGAATTTATTCCTGCTATCCAAAAGGGTGTAGAAGAAGCCATGAATAATGGTGTTATTGGTGGTTACCCCGTCGTGGATGTTCGCGTGAATGTTCTGGATGGAAGCTATCATGAGGTTGACTCTTCGGAAATGGCTTTCAAGATTGCTGCTTCCAAGGGATTTAAAGATGCTATGGCTCAAGCAGACCCTGTGCTTCTTGAGCCGATCATGAGGGTGGACGTGATTGTTCCTGAGGATTATCTGGGCGATGTGATTGGCGATTTGAGCTCGAGACGCGCGAAGATTGAGGGTATGGAGCAAAAAGGTAATGCGCGAGTGGTCACAGCAAAAGTCCCTCTGGGTGAGATGTTTGGGTATGCCACAACGCTACGTTCGCTTTCACAGGGACGCGCGAATTATTCGATGGTATTTTCTAATTATGCTGAAGTGCCCAAAGCCAATTGGGATGCTATCTTGAAAAAGTAGAATAACCAAAAGGAGGATAAAATGGCTGAAGGTAAGTTTGAGAGAACAAAGCCGCATTTAAATGTAGGTACTATTGGTCACGTAGACCATGGTAAAACAACATTGACGGCAGCGATTACAAAGTATCTTGCTCTTCAGGGGAAGGCAAAACTTCGAAGGTATGATGAAATTGATAATGCTCCTGAAGAAAAGTCTCGTGGTATTACCATTAATACGGCTCACGTTGAGTATGAGACAGACAAACGTCACTATGCTCACGTAGACTGTCCTGGTCACGCTGACTACATTAAGAACATGATCACTGGTGCAGCTCAGATGGACGGTGCTATTCTTGTGGTGGCTGCTACTGACGGTGTGATGCCTCAGACTCGTGAGCACGTACTTCTGGCTCGTCAGGTGAACGTGCCTTCTATCGTGGTCTTCTTGAACAAGGTTGACCAGATTGCAAAAGGTGATGAAGAGTTGATCGACATCGTGGAAATGGATATCCGCGAGCTTCTCAACTCGTATCAGTTCCCTGGTGATGAGATTCCTATCATCCGTGGTTCGGCTCTCCTTGCGAATGAGTCAACTTCTACTGATCCAAACGCTCCTGAGTATGCTTGTATCAAGGAACTTACCGAGGCTTTGGATAACTACTTCAAGGAACCCGAGAGAGAGCTTGACAAGCCTTTCCTCATGCCTATTGAAGATATCTTCTCCATCACCGGACGTGGTACCGTGGCAACGGGAAGAATTGAACGTGGAAAAATAAAGGTTGGTGAAGAAGTAGAGATCGTAGGTTACAAGGAAACCAGAAAGACAACGGTTACCGGTGTAGAAATGTTCCGCAAGCTTCTCGATGAAGGTTTGGCTGGTGATAACGTAGGTCTTCTTCTCCGCGGTGTAGAAAAAGACGAAATTCGCCGTGGTATGGTGCTTGCTAAGCCCGGTGCTATTACCCCTCATAAGAAGTTTGAAGCAGAAGTGTACGTGCTTAAGAAAGAAGAGGGTGGCCGAAGCACACCTTTCCATGTTGGGTATCGTCCTCAGTTTTATATCAGAACAGCTGATGTGACGGGTACTATTGCAGCTATTAAAGGAGCTGATCTCGTGATGCCAGGTGATAATGTGAATATGACCATTGAGCTCATTGTAAACGTGGCTATCGAGAAGGGTATGCGTTTTGCTATCCGAGAGGGTGGTAGAACGGTTGGTGCTGGTGTAGTGACAAACATCATCGAATAAAGTCAAGTGAGGCGAATGTGAGCAGGATTAGGATCAGACTGAAGGCATATGATGCCGCGCTGATTGATCGATCCGCCAGGATGATTGTTGAAACCGTGAAAAGTAAAGGTGGAAGGGTATCGGGACCGATACCCCTTCCTACCCGTATACGCAAGTACACGGTTCTTCGATCACCACATGTGGACAAGGATTCTCGAGAGCAGTTTGAGATCCGGCTCCACAAGCGCTTGGTTGATATTCTTGCCCCTTCTGCAGAGTTGATTGGAGCGCTCTCTGAGCTTCAGCTTCCTGCAGGTGTGGAGATTGAGATCAAGCAGTAGGCGGTTTTTGGCGCACACGGAAGCGCTTTTGGTGAAAGCGCAAGAGATTCGATTATTATGGATAAGCAGGGCCATCTTATAAAGAGGGGATGGCCTTACACTATAAGATAGGTGGAGTAATATGAAAGCAAAAAAGGTCGGTATTATTGGGCGCAAGCTGGGTATGACACAGATGTATGTTGATGGTCAGCTTGTCGGCGTAACAGTCGTGGACTTTTCCGACATGATTCTGATAGGTACCCGAACACAGGAGAAAAATGGCTATGTGGCAGCCATTCTTGGGTATGATTTTAAGGATTTTGAGCCACGCTATATTCGGGAGGTTCGTCTGGAAAATCCCGCCATCTATGAAGATGGTCAATTTCTTCAGGCTTTACAGGAAATCAAAAGCGTGGATGTGTTCGGTGTAATGAAGGGTCGTGGTTTTGCGGGAGTGATGAAGCGCCATGGCTTCCATGGAGGTCCTGCTTCTCATGGTGCTAAACACTGGCATAGGAGACCAGGATCGATTGGTGGACATACCTTCCCTGCAAAAGTCTGGAAAGGGAAAAAGATGGCTGGCCATTATGGGAATGCCAATGTGGCTGTGCTCCATCAGCAGCTGGTAAAAGTGGATACAGAGAAGAGGCTTCTCTATATTAAAGGAGCTATTCCCGGATCCAGGAACAGCTACGTGATGGTCAGAGATTCGGTAAAGGAGTAAAGCAATGAAGCTGGATGTGTTTCAGGGCAATACGAAGAGTGGTTCTCTGGAAGTAAAATTGGCGGTAACGGACAAGGTTGAGGCTACTTCTGAGCATACGATTTATCAGGCTGTTGTTGTTCGTCTGGCAAATGAGAGACAGGGAACACTCTCGACATTGACAAAATCTGAGGTTCGTGGTGGAGGAAAGAAACCATGGCGTCAGAAAGGTCTGGGACGTGCCCGCGCAGGTTCTATTCGTTCTCCTCTCTGGCGAGGTGGTGGTGTTACGTTTGGACCGAAACCTCGAGATTTTTCTTTGAAGATCAACCAGAAGATGAAAACAAAGGCTTACATTTCTGTGTTCTCAAAAATGAATGAGCTTGGGCGGTTGAAGGTAATTACAGGGTTTAGCTATAACGAGATGAAAACCAAAGCCTTTTTAAAGGCGTTTTCTGCTTATTGTGTTGATCCTGCTGAAAAGATGGTTATCATCACAGAGGCTAAAAACCCCGCTCTGTACCTCTCAACACGAAATCTCCCCAATGTAACTGTAATGTATGTAGATCAGATGGATATTTTGCCCCTTGTGTATGCTGATAGGATCTACATAACCGATAAGGCCTTGACGCTTCTTGATGAGCGTTATGCCAAGATTTTTGGATAATGGGGTATGCGTATGACAGAACCAGCTATGATTCTGTTGGCACCGGTAATTACTGAGAAGAGCAGCATGCTTAAAGAACAGAAAAAGTATGTTTTTGAAGTGTCTATGGATGCCAACAAGATTGAGATCGCAAGGGCAGTAGAAGCTCTTTACAAAGGTGTTAAGGTGGCAAAGGTGAATATCACCCGGGTTCATCCGAAATGGAAGAGAATCCGTATGCAATCAGGGTTAACCAAATGGCGGAAAAAAGCCGTGGTGACTCTTGAAAAAGGTGAGATCGACTTTTTTAAGGCGTAAAAATTGAAGCGTGAGGGAAAACTATGGGATTAAAGAGATTTAAGCCAGTAACTCCCGGACTTCGACACCGGGTAAGTTATGACTACAGTGAGATCACCAAATCAGAACCCGAGAAGACACTGATTGGTGGTACAAAGCGGGGACGCGGAGACGGTCGTAACAGTCAGGGCCGTATCACAGCGGAACATCGAGGCGGTGGAAACAAGAGATTTTATCGTATCATTGATTTCAAGCGCGATAAATGGAATGTTCCCGCTAAAGTGGTGGCTATCGAGTATGATCCAAACAGAACAGCTCGTATAGCTTTATTACATTATGTTGATGGGGAAAAACGCTATATTCTCGCCCCCAAGGATTTAAAAGTTGGTGATTTTGTCGAGAGTGGTGAAAACGTCGAAATCAAGCCAGGGAATGCTCTTCCTTTGAAGAATATTCCTGTCGGTACACTGATTCACAATGTGGAGCTCAAGCCTGGGAAGGGTGGACAGCTCGCTCGTTCTGGCGGATCGTATGCGAAGCTGGACGGACGGGAAGGAAAGTACGCCATTCTTCGCCTGCCTTCAGGAGAAATCCGCATGGTGCTTCAGGTATGTATGGCTACGATTGGAGAGGTTTCCAACTCTGACCGTATTAATATCGTCCTTGGTAAAGCTGGGCACTCTCGGCATCTGGGTATTCGTCCGACCGTTCGTGGTACAGCCATGAACGCTGTTGATCACCCACATGGTGGTGGACGTGGTAAGCAGAAGGGTTATCCAACCCCTGTAAGCCGTACAAATGTGCCAGCCAAGGGCTACAAGACGCGCAAGAAGAACAAGTATACCAACCAGTATATCTTGTCGCGTAAGAAATAACGAGAGGTGAGACTATGAGTCGTTCGGTAAAGAAAGGACCTTATGTAGATGCGAAGCTGTACAAGAAGGTAATAGCGATGCAGAATGCATCAGAAAAACAGCCGATCAAAACCTGGTCAAGACGCTCAACGATTATTCCCGAGATGATTGGCTTGACAATTCAGGTATATAATGGTAAAATATTTGTCCCGGTTTATATCAACGAGAATATGGTCGGGCATAAGCTTGGTGAGTTTGCTCCGACACGTATTTTCCGTGGACACGCCGGGACGAAGAAAGCCTAATATGGAGTAAGACGATGAATGCAGTAGCACGAGCGCGCTATTTGCGCATTTCTCCGCTGAAGTTGCGTAAGGTGATAAAGATTTTGAAAGGCAAAGAGCTTCAGGAAGCTATGGATATGATGAAACTGCTCCCTCACAAGGGCGCAAAAATGGTGTACAAAGTACTCCATGCTGCAAAGGCAAACTTCATTAGCCGTTATCCTGATGCTCGTGGTTCGGTGTTGGTGATTGACCGTATTTTTGTGGATGAGGCTGGTGCTTTTAAGCGTGTTATGCCTCGGGCACGTGGTCGAGCTGATATCATTCACAGAAGAATGTCTCACCTGACTGTCGTTGTGAAGGTCATGGAATAAGTGAAAGAGGTGATGCTATGGGACAGAAAGTAAATCCTAATGGACTGCGTTTAGGGATTAGTCGTGGCTGGGATTCTGTATGGTATAGCGAGAGAAACTATGCAGAAAATGTACTCGAGGATCACAAGATTCGAACGTATCTGCGCAAGAACTATGGCTCTGCCTTTATCTCCCATGTTGAGATAGTGCGTTTTAGCGATCAGGTTCGGGTAACGATACATGCTGCTCGTCCGGGTTCTATTATCGGCAAGAAGGGAGCAGAGATTGAGATTATTACCAAAGAACTTCAGAAATTGGTGAAAGAGGGTCGAAGGGTCTCTGTTTCCGTAAAGGAGATTAAGGTTCCCGAGCTGGATGCCAGTGTGGTTGGACAGGATATTGCTCGTCAGATTGAGCGGCGTACCAGCTACAAAAGAGCCATCAAACAGGCTATCCGTAATGCCATGAAAAGTGGTGCAAAGGGTATTAAGGTGAGAATTTCCGGTCGTTTGAATGGCGCGGAGATTGCTCGTACCGAAGAGTTCAAAGAGGGCCGACTACCTCTTTCTACCTTGAAGGCTGATATTGACTACTGTGTTTCTGAAGCGTATACTGAAATGGGTGCAATTGGCATCAAGGTGTGGATCTATAGAGACAGTCGAGATACTGTTGAGAAAAGGAGACGCTAATGCTTTTCCCAAGTAGAACAAAGTATCGTAAACAACAACGCGGGACCATGAAGGGACTCGCACATAAAGGAGAGCTCATTTCCTTCGGTGATTATGGAATGATTGCTCTGGAAGCTGCCTGGATTACCGATCGGCAGATTGAGGCTATGCGTGTGGCTATAAGCCGAATGCTGGGCAAGTCTGGTAAGATGTGGATCCGGATCTTTCCTGATAAACCCTATACCAAAAAGGGTGAGGGAGTCCGTATGGGTAAAGGAAAAGGTATGCCTGATGGTTGGGTAGCTGTGGTGAAACCAGGTCGTGTTATTGCTGAAATTGCCGGGCTTTCTGAAGAAGAAGCAAAAGAAGCTTTTCGTCTTGCTTCTCATAAGCTACCTATTACCACCAAGTTTGTGAGTCGCGTGGATTCGTAATGGAGGTGGATGATGGCTACAAAGAAGGTAAAAGAGCTTCGGCAGCTTAAGAAAGAAGAACTTCTTAAGCTTTTGGCAGATCTTCAACAAAAGCTTTTGCAGATACGTTTCCGTTCTCGGATTGAGAAGCCAACAAATCCCATGGAGAAACGCAATATTCGCCGTGAGATTGCTGTGATTCATACAATTCTCCGAGAAATGGAAATGAAGCAGGCTAAGGAGAAATAACCATGGAACAGAAGACGACAAAAACCATTATTGGTAAAGTGGTCAGTGATAAGATGGATAAGACCCGCGTTGTGGCGGTTCAGAAACGAAAGACCCACGCTCAGTATGGGAAGCAGGTTCTCCGTGAGATGAAGGTATATGCTCACGATGAGGAGAATCGTTCTCATGTGGGTGATGTCGTGGAGCTTGAGTTTTCTCGTCCTCTTTCCAAGACAAAACGCTGGGTTGTGACCAAAGTTATTGAAAGCAGAGACTAAGGGAGGCGTACTATGGTTATGTTAGGAACAAGGCTCACCGTAGCTGATAACTCCGGAGCAAAGGTTATTGAATGTTTTCATGTTGAGGGAAGTTCTCGGAGACGCTATGCATCGGTGGGAGATACTATTATTGCAAGTGTGAAGGTCGCTCTTCCAAACTCTGGAGTAAAGAAGGGAGAGGTGGTTCGCGCGGTTGTTGTTCGCACAACCAAAGAGCTTCGTCGTAAAGATGGTTCGACGATTCGCTTTGATAGAAACTCTGCGGTTCTGATTAACAAACAGGGAGAACCCCGCGGAACCCGTATCTTTGGGCCGGTGGCTCGTGAGCTGAGGGATAAGAATTTCATGAAGATTATTTCCCTGGCTCCAGAAGTATTTTAGGAGAGGCTTATGAAGATTCGAAAAGGTGATACGGTTGTAGTTATCGCTGGACGCGATAAAGGGAAAAAATCCGAGGTTGTTCGTGTTGATCGCAAGGCTGACAAGGCTATTGTGAAGGGTATAAATATTGTGAAGAAAGCAGTACGTCGTTCACAAGAACATCCTGCGGGTGGTTTTGTTGAGGTGGAATCTTTTATCCATGCTTCTAACTTGATGCTCTTCTGTCCGAAGTGCAACAAGGGTGTACGTGTAAAGATGGTTATCGACAAAGACAAAAAATACCGCGTATGCAAGAAGTGTGGTTACAAATTTGAAGAGACGAGGAGTTAATCATGGCAAAGGCAAAGACAGGTAACAAGCCGGCAGCTCCGCTCGCCAGTGGCTATGTTCCTCGCTTGAAAAAGCACTATCTTGAGGTAGTGCGGAAGCAACTTCAGGAACAGTACAAGTATACTTCTTCAATGCAGATACCCAGATTGGAAAAGATTGTGATCAATGTGGGCGTTGGTAAAGATACCGTGCAGGACAAAGGGGCTATTGACCCTGTGGTAGATGAGATCACCCTTATTGCTGGGCAAAAAGCTGTAAAAACGTATGCAAGGGTGTCGATTTCTAACTTCCATCTTCGTGAAGGGATGCCTATTGGTGTGAAGGTTACGCTTCGTGGGGCAAGGATGTATGATTTTCTCGATAAGCTCGTGACGATTGCTTTGCCTCGTGTGAGAGACTTTAAGGGAGTTTCTACATCCAGCTTTGACGGGCGCGGTAATTATACTATTGGACTTCGTGAACAGCTTGTTTTCCCTGAAATTGATTATGATAAGATTAAAAAGATTCGGGGTATGGATATTACTTTTGTGACGACAGCGAAGACAGATGATGAGGCATATCAGTTGCTTTCTTTGATGGGTATGCCTTTCAAGGAAAAGTAAGGGAGGGAACGTATGGCAAAGAAGTCCATGATTGCTAAGTGGAAAAAACCCAAGAAGTTTTCGG